>NZ_CP126307.1:4518099-5226199 GCF_030144325.1 Bosea vestrisii
GGCGTCGAGAGCTTCCCATTGCTGGCGGTGCCCTTCTTCATCCTCGCCGGCAACCTGATGAACATCGCCGGCGTCACCGGCCGCATCTACGCCTTCGCGGTGGCCCTCGTCGGCTGGATGCGTGGCGGCCTCGCCCAGGTCAACATCATCGGCTCGGTGATCTTCTCCGGCATGTCGGGCACCGCGATCGCCGATGCCGCCGGCATCGGTACCATCGAGATCAAGGCGATGAAGGACCATGGCTATTCGGCCGAGGTCGCCGTCGGCGTCACCGCCGCTTCCGCCACGCTCGGGCCGATCATCCCGCCATCCTTGCCCTTCGTCATCTACGGCATGATGGCGAACACCTCGATCGGCGCGCTCTTCCTCGGCGGCGTCATTCCCGGCGTGGTGATGACGCTGTTCATGATGCTCACCGTCGCGATCTTCGCCCGCATCTACAAATGGGGGGCGGACACGAAGTTCTCGCTGCGCGAACTCGGCTCGGCCGGCGTCGAGGTGCTGGTCGTGATGGGTTTCCCGGTGCTGGCCTATCTGCTGGTCTTCGCCGGGCTCGATCCCAACCTCGCCATCGGCATCGCGCTCGCCGTGCTGCTGGCCATGGACTACTACTTCAACTTTTCGGCTGTGATGGCGCTGATGACGCCGGTCATCCTGATCGGCGGCATGACCATGGGCTGGTTCACGCCGACGGAGGCCGCTGCCGCGGCGGTGATCTGGTCGCTCTTCCTCGGCCTGGTGCGCTATCGCTCGATGACCATGCGCAGCCTGACCAAAGCGACGTTCGACACGATCGAGACAACGGCCTCGGTGCTGTTCATCGTCACCGCGGCCTCGATCTTCGCCTGGCTGCTCACGGTGTCGCAGACGGCCCAACTGCTCTCCGACCTGATCCTCGGCTTCACCCAGAACAAGTGGGTGTTCCTGATCCTGGTCAATTTGCTGCTGCTCTTCATCGGCTGCTTCCTCGACACCATCGCGGCGATCACCATCGTCGTGCCGATCCTGCTGCCGATCGCGCTCAAGCTCGGCGTCGACCCGATCCATTTCGGCCTGATCCTGACGCTCAACCTGATGATCGGGTTGCTGCACCCGCCGCTCGGCATGGTGCTGTTCGTGCTCTCGCGCGTCGCCAAGCTTTCGGTCGAGCGCACCACCATGGCGATCCTGCCCTGGCTGATCCCGCTCTTTGCGGCGCTGTTCGCGATCACCTTCATCCCCGAGCTGACGCTCTGGTTGCCGCGCACCATGGGCATGATCAGATAGGGCGCCTTACGGGGGCGGACTGGCGAAAATGGCCCGCAGTCCCCATTTTTTCTGTCAGGAGGCTGACAGCTGCGGCATGCGGCGGGCGTGTATCGGCCCTGCGCCGAACCCACTGTTACGCTGCCGCGGGCGATTGCCATCTTGGTGGCGAAGGGGCACTGCCGCGAGGTGGAGCCATGCGGGCGCTGATTGCGAAGATGTTGTCCCGGTTGGTCCGGGAACCCAGGATTGACGTTGTATTTGCCGATGGATCGCTCCATTCGGCCGGCCAAGGTGCTGTGCCGGCGATCAGGTTGCGTATTGCCGACCGTGAAACCGAATTCAGATTGGCCCTCGATCCCGAGCTCGCGCTCGGCGAGGCCGTGATGGATGGCCGCGTCATCGTCGAGCGCGGCACGATCTACCAATTGCTCGAGACCCTGGTCTGCGGGCTGTCACGTCAGCCGCCCTCGGCCTGGGCCGGGTCGCTGACCAAGCTGCGTACAGCGGTCAGGCGGCTGAAGCAGCACAACACCCCGGCCTGGGCCAAGCACAACGTCCATCACCATTACGATCTCAAGAGCGAGTTCTTCCGGCTCTTCCTTGATGCCGACCAGCAGTATTCCTGCGCCTTCTTCGAGCATCCGGGCGCGACGCTGGAGGAGGCGCAGGCCGCCAAGAAGCGCAGGATCGCGGCGAAGCTGGCCCTGAAGCCGGGCCAGCGCGTGCTCGACATCGGCTCCGGCTGGGGCGGGCTCGGGCTTTCGATCGCGCGCGAGACCGGCGCCAGGGTGACCGGAATCACATTGTCGGAGGAGCAGCTCGCAACGGCGAGCAAGCGAGCGGAAGAGTCGAAACTGCCGGTCGAGTTCCGGCTGCAGGACTACCGCGCCGTGAGCGAGCGCTTCGACCGCGTCGTCTCGGTCGGCATGTTCGAGCATGTCGGCGTCGGCTACTATCGCGACTACTTCCGCAAGATCAGGGAGCTGCTCGAGGATGACGGCGTAGCCCTGATCCATACGATCGGCCGCAGCACGCCGCCCGGCGCGACCAACCCGTTCATCGCCAAGTACATCTTCCCCGGCGGCTATATCCCGGCGCTGTCGGAGGTTGCCGCTGCGGTGGAGCAGGAAGGGTTGATCATCACCGATGTCGAAGTGCTGCGCCTGCACTATGCCGAGACGCTGAAGGCCTGGCGCGAGCGTTTCCTCGCCCATCGGCCGGAGGCCGTCGCGATGTATGACGAGCGCTTCGCCAGGATGTGGGAGTTCTACCTCGCCGCCTCCGAAGCGAGCTTCCGCTATGACGGTCTCGTCGTCTTCCAGCTCCAGCTCGCCAAGCGGCTGGGCACGCTGCCGATGACGCGGGACTATATGAGCGAGAAGGGCAGGGCTGCCGAGCCGGTCGACCGGGCGGCCTGAGCGCTTGCGATTGAGCTGCCGCGATGCCCCCGCTAGAGCAGGACGCGAAAAAGTGGGAACCGGTTTTTCGCAATAGTCCTGCTCTAACTTTTTGATGAGAGACGGATTCAGATCTCAAGTGGAACCGCAAAGCGGTTCCACTTGAGATCATCCGGCTCTAGGCTCCGGCCCGGCGGGGGCTAGCGGAGATCAAGCATGCGGTCATCGATGATTGCGCTAGCGCTCGCAGCGCAGATGTCAGCTCTTCCAGCCCTTGCCCAGGAACGCCAGCCTCGCGACGAGTTCTTCTGGCTCGGCGAGATCAACAAGGCCACGGCCGTGATCAACACGGATGAAGGCCTGCTCGACAAGGCGCTGGCGCCGCGCATTGCGGTTGGTCTCGGCAAGGTGCTGCAGGAGGGCGCCAAGCCCGGCGCGAAGCGACCTTCGACCGTGATCAGCTTCGAACCGCTGCTGATCGCGGCTGGCGGTCAGGAAGTCACGCTCCTGCATGCCGGCCGTTCGAGCCAGGACATGCATGCGACCTACCGCGCCGCGATCCTGCGCGACGACATGCTGGCGCTCGCCGACCAGCTCAATCGCACCACGGCAACGCTGGTCGGGCTGGCGGAAAAGCACGCTGCGACCATCGTGCCGAACTACACCAATGGCGTTGCGGCCCAGCCGAACAGCCTCGGCCACACTTTGCTCGGCCATGCCGCCGGCCTCGAACGCGACGCGGAGCGCATCCGCGAGGCCTATGCCCGGATCGACCGCTCGGCGATGGGCACGACCGTGCTCAACGGCACGAGCTGGCCGCTCAACCGCAAGCGCATGGCCGATTATCTCGGCTTCGCGGCGATCGTCGACAACGCCTATGACGCCGGCCAGATCTCCTCGGCCGAGCACCCGGTCGAGGCGGGCGCGATCGTCACCAGCATCGCGCTCCATGCCGGCGCCTTCGTCGAGGACGTCATGACCCAATATGCCTTCGCGCGGCCCTGGATGCTGCTGCAGGAAGGCGACGGCAACACCTATGTCTCCAGCGCCATGCCGTAGAAGCGCAATCCCGGCCTGCTCAACACCACGCGCCAGCAGGCCTCGACCGCGATCTCGCTGGCAATGGGAGCCGCGATCCAGGCCCACAACATCACGCCGGGCATGAGCGACCCCAAGGACGTCAAGCCCAACAGCGCGATGGTGAGGAGCGCGGTCACCGTGCTCGCCAACTGGGACCGCATCCTGAAAGGGCTGGTGATCAGCCCCGAGCGGGCGCTGGAGGAACTGAACAGCGACTGGACCGCCTCGCAGGAACTGGCCGATCTCCTGATGCGCAAATACAGGCTGCCCTTCCGCGTCGGCCACCATTTCGCCTCCGAGGTCGTCACCCATGCCAAGGATCACGACATCAAGCCGCTCGATTTCCCCTATGTCGAGGCGAAGCGGATCTATGCCGCGGCGGTCAAAGGTACCGACTATCCGGCCGAGCTTCCGATCGCCGAGGCCGAGTTCCGCGCCACGCTCGACCCCGTCGCGATCGTGCGCAACCGCGCCACCGCCGGCGGCCCGCAGCCGGCCGAGATGGAGCGGATGCTGGCGGGTGCCAAGGCGCGGATCGCGGAGCAGGGCGCCTGGATCAAGGAAGGGCACGAGCGGATCGCGGCCTCGCTTGGACGGCTCGACAAGGATTTCGAGGCGCTGCGGGCACAGGTCCAGTAGCGTCGCCTCAGGCGGGCGCCGGGCCGATGTAACGGGCGCGGGGGCGGATCAGCCGGCCGGTCTCATTCTGCTCCAGCGCATGGGCGAGCCAGCCGGTGCAGCGCGCCGCGGCGAAGATCTGGAACGGCGCGGTTTCCGGCAGCTCAAGCCGCGCCGCGAGCGCGCTGAGGGCGAAATCGATATTCGGCTCCTCGCCGGTCAGCGCGCCGATCGCGGCCTGCGCCTGCGCATAGGCGGTTGGCGGCTCGAACGCCGCGAACAGGGCTCGCGCCCGTGGGTCGCCATCGGGATAGAGCGGGTGACCGAAGCCGGGCAATTTGGCGCCGGTCTCCAGCCTTACTGCCAGCGCCGCCTCCAGCCCGTCGCGCTCGATGTCCCGCATCAGTGCCAGCACGCGCGGCGCGACACCACCATGCGAGGGCCCTGAGAGCGCTGCGAGCCCCGCCAGCGCGCAGGCGGCGAGCGAGGCGCCGGTCGAGGCGGTGACGCGGGCAGCGAAGGTCGAGGCGTTGAGCTCGTGGTCTGCGAGCAGGACGAGCGCTCGCCGGATCGGCTCGGCGCCTTCTGTTTCGCAGCCCCAAGCCCGGGCCAGCCGGGCATGGATCGGCCCTTCGCCCGGCCCACCGGCAATGGCGTCGACCAGCGTGTCGAGAACGGCGGCGGCTTCGAGATAGAGCGCCTTCTTGGCTCGCCCGACCATTGGCCGGTCGGTTGCGGTCCGCGCCGCGATCACCGCGAAGACACGCGCCAGCGGCTCCCCGGCGGCACGATCGTCGCCAAAGGCGGGAAGCGCTGCGTGCCGCAATCCCAGAGCAGGCGCGCGATATCCTCCAGCTTGGCGCTCTCGGACAGTCGCGCCGCATCCTGACCGCGATACCACAGGCCACCGCGCTCGATCGTGGTGATGGCCGAGGCGAGCACCGGCTCGCCATAGGCGATCGCGTCCTCGGCGATCGCGGCCGGGCGCCGGCCACGCGCCTTGCGATGCTCCAGCCGGGCGACGTCCTCGGCTCGGTAGAGACTGCGGCGCGAATCTTCGCCGTCGCCGCGCGCCTCGATCAGCCCGCGGCTGACATAGGCGTAGAGCGTCTGCGGCTTCAGGCCGAGCCGCGCCATCGCCTCCTGTGCCGTCAGCCAGTCCTGCATCGCCTCTCCCTCAGATATATTGATTATATTGTTCAAGATTGATTGTTGCAATGTGGGAGCCGATTTTCAAAACGAACGTTTTGAGGAGTTCCTGACATGTCCGATGGTCTCGATGACGTCGTCGCCGCCCATACTGTGCTCTCCGAGGTCGACGGCGCGGCCGGTCGCCTGGTGATCCGCGGCCACAGCCTTGCCGAGCTCGCTGGCCGCACCAGCTTCGAGGAGATGGCGGCGTTGATGCTCGATGGCTTGCTGCCCGGCTTGCCACAGGGCCGCGAGCTCTCGCTGGCGCTCGGCCGTGCCCGAGCCGATCTCTTTGGCATGGTCGAGCGCACCGCGCTCGCGGATGGTCTCGGCCCGGTCGAGGCAATTCGCGCCTGGACTGCGCAGATTGCTGACGGCGAGGGACCTGATACGGCGCTAAAGCTGCTCGCCGCGCCGGCCGTCTTCACAGCGGCTGCTGTCCGCAAGCGGCGCGGCCTTGCTCCGATCGCGCCCGATCCGGCGCTATCACAGGCGGCCGATACACTGCGCATGCTGCGCGGCGAAGCGCCGACCGCGGCCCAGGCGGCAGCGCTCGACAGCTATCTCGTCACCGTCGCCGATCACGGCCTCAACGCCTCCACTTTCGCGGCGCGTGTCGTCGCCTCGACGCGGGCCGGGCTGGTCTCGGCCGTGCTGGCCGGGATCAGTGCCCTGAAGGGCCCGCTGCACGGCGGCGCGCCGGGCCCGGTGATCGAGATGCTCGACGCGATCGGCGAGCCGGCCAATGCACGTGCCTGGCTCGAAGATGCGCTGGGTCGCGGCGAGCGCTTGATGGGCTTCGGTCATCGCATCTATCGCGTCCGCGATCCGCGCGCCGATGCGCTGAAGCAGGCGATTGCGAAGCTCGGCGCCGATGCCGGGCGCTTGCGCCTTGCCGAGGCCGTCGAGCAGGCGGCCCTCGCCATCCTGCGCGAGCGCAAGCCCGGCCGTTCGCTCGAAACCAATGTCGAATTCTACACCGCGCTGCTGCTCGAGGCGCTCGGCTTCCCGCCCGAGGCCTTCACTTGCGTCTTCGCGCTCGGCCGCACCACCGGCTGGCTCGCCCATGCCCGCGAACAGATCGAGACCGGCCGCCTGATCCGGCCGCAATCGGTCTATGTCGGCCCGCAGCCGAGGCGGGCGGCTTGAGGCGTCATGCGCGGGGAACCCCTCTCCTGTAAGGAGAGGGGCAGGGGTGAGGTGTAGGCCCCTCGACCAGTGCCGCGAATGCTGACCGCGCGGTTGGGTTGAGGCTCGCGATATCCCTCCCGAACACCTCACCCTGCCCTCTCCTTTCAGGAGAGGGTTCCCCGCGCCTCGATCGTCAACCGAACCGCATAAAGTTCAGCCTCGCCGTCGCTCGCCATAAGATCGACGCGCCCGGGAGCATCGAGAACCGCGCTGTCGCCGGCGGCGATCGCCGCGCCGTTCACCAGCCAATCGCCTCGGCGGGCGACGAGCACCAGCAGGCCCTCGCTCGTAGCGAGCGAGCCTGCGTCGGAAATGCGCTCGACCCGGTGCCGCCAGCGGCCGCGCCGGCTCATCACATTGAGATCGTCGATTGCCCCGTCGACCAGTATCCCGTCGACCGTCCGGTCGGCGGCGAAGGGGTAGGGTGTGCTGGCGCGATCCAGCCTGACGCGTTCGCCATCGCCGAAGGCCAGCGTGATCCCGGCGCCGGTCAGCACCGACAGCGTCCGGTCGATGCCGGGGAAGGACGAGAACGGCCCGTCCTGCCCGACATGGGCCATGCTGATGCGCCAGTCGAAATCGTTAAATGAAGCGCCTTCCGGCGCCACCGCGATCTCGGTGGTCGTCCCGCCGCCGTTCTTCCACGGCATGACCAGGCAGTCGGCGGCGCGGATGATGCGCATGGAACGGTCCTTCGTATTCGCGCTCAACATTTGTCATTCCGGGGGCGCCCGCAGGGCGAACCCGGAACCCACGACGGGGTGCGACGTGGTGATCGGTAGGATTCACCCAGTCGTGGGTTCCGGGTTCTCCGCTTACGCGGAGCCCGGAATGACACGATGGCTCAGCCCAAAATCCCCGGCAGCTTCAGGCCCTTCTCCCGGGCGCAATCCAGAGCGATGTCGTAGCCGGCATCGGCATGGCGCATCACGCCGGTCGCCGGGTCGTTCCAAAGCACGCGCTCGAGGCGCTTCGCCGCTTCCGGCGTGCCGTCGGCGACGATGACCACGCCCGAATGCTGCGAATAGCCCATGCCGACGCCGCCGCCATGGTGCAGCGAGACCCAGGTCGCGCCGCCGGCCGTGTTGAGCAGGGCGTTGAGCAGCGGCCAGTCCGAGACCGCGTCCGAGCCGTCCTTCATCGCCTCGGTCTCGCGGTTGGGCGAGGCGACCGAGCCGGAATCGAGATGGTCGCGCCCGATCACGACCGGGGCCTTGAGCTCGCCCTTGGCCACCATCTCGTTGAAGGCGAGGCCGAGCCGGTGGCGGTCGCCGAGGCCGACCCAGCAGATCCGCGCCGGCAGGCCCTGGAACTGGATGCGCTCGCGCGCCATGTCGAGCCAGTTGTGCAGGTGCTTGTCGTCGGGCAGCAGCTCCTTGACGCGCTGGTCGGTGCGGTAGATGTCCTCCGGGTCGCCGGAGAGAGCGGCCCAGCGGAATGGACCGACGCCGCGGCAGAACAGCGGGCGGATATAGGCCGGGACGAAGCCGGGAAAGTCGAAGGCGTTGTCGACGCCCATGTCCTTCGCCATCTGGCGGATATTGTTGCCGTAGTCGAGCGTCGGCACGCCCATTGTCTGGAAGTCGAGCATCGCCTTGACATGGCTTGCCATCGACGTCTTGGCGGCCAGGATCGTGCCGGCGGGATCGCGCTCCCGGCGCTCCTCCCACTCTTCCAGCGTCCAGTCGGCCGGCAGATAGCCGTTGAGCGGATCATGCGCCGAGGTCTGGTCGGTGACGACATCCGGGCGGATGCCGCGGCGGACCATATCGGGGAATATCTCGGCGGCGTTGCCGAGCACGCCGACCGAGACGGCCTTGCCCTTGGCATGGGCGGCCTCGACGATTTTCAGGGCTTCATCGACGCTGCCGGCCTTCTCGTCGAGGTAGCCGGTGCGCAGGCGGAAATCGATGCTCGACGGCCTGCACTCGACGGCGATCATCGACGCGCCGGCCATGGTCGCGGCCAGCGGCTGGGCGCCGCCCATGCCGCCGAGCCCGCCGGTCAGGACCCACTTGCCCTTGAGGCTGCCATTGTAGTGCTGGCGGCCGACCTCGACGAAGGTCTCGTAAGTGCCCTGAACGATGCCTTGCGTGCCGATATAGATCCAGGAGCCGGCCGTCATCTGGCCGTACATCATCAGCCCGAGCTTATCGAGATGATGGAAATGCTCCCAATTGGCATAGGCCGGGACGAGGTTGGAGTTCGCGATCAGCACGCGCGGCGCGTCCGGATGCGTCTTGAAGATGCCGACCGGCTTGCCGGACTGGACCAGCAGCGTCTCGTCGGCCTCGAGCGAGCGCAGCGAGGCGCAGATCCGGTCGAAATCCTCCCAGGTCCGGGCGGCGCGGCCGATGCCGCCATAGACCACGAGCTCGCCCGGCTTCTCCGCGACATCAGGATCGAGATTGTTCATCAGCATGCGCAGCGCCGCCTCGGTCAGCCAGGACTTGGCGCTGCGCTCGTTGCCGTGGGGCGCGCGGATGACGCGGCTGTTGTCGATGCGGGTCATGGCTTGCTCCGTTCGAGCTTTGTGGCGGCGGCGAGCGCCGCCTCGATCATGGTGGAAAGGGTGGCTTGCAGGCTGGCGGCCTTGGCGGGCGCGAAGGCCCAGGGCGCGGTTTCATCGTCGAGATAGGCCGAGAGCGCGATCTCCATCTGGAGCGCGTGCACGTGGTCCGCCGGGCGGCCGTAATGCCTGGTGATCCAGCCACCCTTGAAGCGGCCGTTGACCACCTGTGTGAAGGCGCCGCCGGCCATCGCCGCAGCAGCCGCAGCCTCGACGGAAGGCGCAGTGCTCGCGCCTGAATTGGTGCCGAGATTGAGCGTCGGCAGCGAGCCCGGAAACAGGCGCGGGATCACCGACTTGATCGAATGGCAGTCCCAGAGCAGGCAGAAGCCGTGCTGCGCCCTGGCGTGTTCGATCTCGGCGGCGAGGGCGTCGTGATAGGGCTGGAAATAGGCCTCGCGCCGGCGGGCGATCTCGGCCTCGTCGGGATTGGTCTGCCAGATCGGCGCGCCGTCGAAGGTCGTGGTCGGCACGAGCTCGGTCGTCGCCTGGCCGGGATAGAGCGAGACGCCGGCCGGGTCGCGATTGAGGTCGATGACGAAGCGCGAGAGCTGTGCTTCGACGATGCTCGGCTGGAAGCGCTCGGTAAAGGCGTAGAGCTGGCGCATATGCCAGTCGGTGTCCTCGACCAGCTTTCCGCGCGCATTGAGCTGCGCCGCGACCTCGGCCGGCAGGCCGGTGCCGGGATGTGGCATCGACAGGACGAGCGGCGACGAGGCGCGGCTAACGCTGACGGTGGGGCTGCTCATGCGGAGAGCTCCGCGAAGCTGTCGACCCCCGCCGCCTTGCCGAGGGCGCCCGAGAGCACGAGCTCCGTCGCTGCCGCAAGGTCGGGCGCGAGATAGCGGTCTTCGGTCAGCGGCGCGATTTTTCCGCGGATCAGCGCCAGCACCGGCTCGAGTCGCGGCGAGGTCTTCATCGGCCGGTGATGCTCGATCGCCTCGGCGGCGGCCATCAATTCGACAGCGATGATGCTCGCCGCGTTCTTCGCCATCTCGATCAGGCGGAAGGCACCATGCGTCGCCATCGAGACATGGTCTTCCTGATTGGCCGAGGTCGGGATGGTGTCGACCGACGCCGGATAGGCCCTCTGCTTGTTCTCGGAGGCCAGCGCGGCGGCGGTCACTTGCGCGATCATGAAGCCGGAGTTGAGGCCGGCATCACGGGCGAGGAAGGGCGGCAGGCCGCTCATGACGGGATCGACCAGCAGCGCGATGCGGCGCTCGGCGAGGTTGCCGATCTCGCAGACCGCCATCGCCAGCATATCGGCGGCGAAGGCGACCGGCTCGGCGTGGAAATTGCCGCCCGAGACGATCTCGCCGGGCCCGAGCACCAGCGGGTTGTCGGTGACGGCGTTGGCCTCGATCGCGAGCGTCGCGGCGACGTTGGCGAGCAGGTCGCGCACCGCGCCCATCACCTGCGGCTGGCAGCGCAGCGAGTAGGGGTCCTGAACCTTGGAATCGCCGAAGCGGTGGCTCTCGCGGATTTCGCTGCCGGCGATCAACTGCAGCAGCAATGCTGCGACCTTGATCTGGCCGGGCTGACCGCGCAGCGCCTGGATGCGCGGATCGAACGGCGTGTCGGAGCCCTTGAGGGCATCGACCGAGAGCGCGCCGGCGATCAGCGCGGCGTCGAAGACGCGGGCGATGCTGGTGAGCCCGGTCAGCGCCAGCGAGGCCGAGACCTGCGTGCCGTTGATCAGCGCAAGGCCTTCCTTGGCGCCGAGCGCCAGCGGCGCCTGGCCGATGCGCTTCAGCGCCTCGGCTGCCGGCAGCACTTCGCCTTTCAGCCTGATTTCGCCGACGCCCATCAGCGCGGCGGTGAGATGCGCGAGCGGGGCGAGATCGCCGGAGGCGCCGACCGAGCCCTTGGCCGGCACGACCGGCAGCGCGCCGGCTTTCAGCGCGCCGATCAGCGCCTCGACCACGACGAGGCGGACACCGGACGCGCCGCGGGCCAGGCTCGCCGCTTTCATGGCGAGGATCAGGGAAACGACCTCGTCCGGCAAAGCAGGGCCGGTGCCGACCGCATGCGAGAGGATGAGATTGCGCTGCAGCTTGGCGAGGTCGTTGTCGGCAATGCGGACGCTGGCGAGCTTGCCGAAGCCGGTGTTGACGCCATAGGTCACGGTGCCGGCGGCGACGATGTCGTCGACGATCGCCTGCGCGGCGGCGATGGCGCCGGTCTGGGTCAGGGTGACGGTGGCGCCGTCGAGGACATGGCGCCAGTCGGCGAGGCGGGCCTCGCCGGGAGTGAGAGAGAGCGTGGTCATTGTCCGTTCCGGATGCGGGCGTGAAGCGGGTTGAAGCCGATGCGATAAGCGAGCTCGGCCGGGCGCTCGATCTCCCAGATTGCGAGATCGCAGGCCTTGCCGGCTTCGAGCGTGCCGATCTCGTCCTGGAGGCCGAGGGCGCGGGCGGCATTCCGGGTCATGCCGGCCAGCGCCTCCTCAGGCGTCAGCCGGAACAAGGTGCAGCCCATGTTCATGGTCAGCAGCGGCGAGGTCAGCGGCGAGGTGCCGGGATTGGCGTCGGTGGCGAGCGCGATCGGCACGCCGTGCTGGCGCAGCAGTTCGATCGGCGGCTTTTGTGTCTCGCGCAGGAAGTAGAAGGCGCCGGGCAGCACCACCGCGACGGTGCCGGCCCTGGCCATGGCAATGACGCCGGCCTCGTCGAGATGCTCGAGATGGTCGGCCGAGAGGGCGCCGAAGCTGGCTGCCAGCGCTGCGCCGCCAAGATTGGAGAGCTGCTCGGCATGGATCTTGACGGCCAGGCCCTTCGCCTTGGCCGCGGTGAAGACGCGAGCGGTCTCCTCGGGCGAAAAGGCGATGCCCTCGCAGAAGACGTCGACGGCGTCGGCGAGGTTTTGCTCCGCGATGGCGTCGAGCATCGGCCCGCAGACGAGGTCGATGTAGTCGCCGGAACGGCCTTTGAATTCGGCCGGCACGGCATGGGCGCCGAGGAAGGTGGCCTGCACTCCGACCGGACGCTCGCGCCCGAGCCGGCGGGCGACGGCGAGGACCTTGACCTCGCTCTCGGTGTCGAGCCCGTAGCCCGACTTGATCTCGACGGTGGTGACGCCCTCGGCGATCAGGGCGGCGAGGCGCTTGTCGGCGCTGGCGAAGAGCTGATCTTCGCTTGCCGCGCGCGTCGCCTTGACGCTGGAGACGATGCCGCCCCCCGCGCGGGCGATCTCTTCATAGCTCGCGCCCTTGAGGCGCAATTCGAACTCGTTGGCACGATCGCCGCCATAGACGAGATGGGTGTGGCAATCGATCAGCCCGGGTGTGATCCAGCGGCCCTCGCAATCGATCACCTCGGCGCTGCCGAAGGAGGGCGCCTCGGCACGTGGGCCGGCGAAGACGATGCGGCTGTCGCGGGCAATGACGGTGCCGTCCTCGATCGCGCCATAGGGTGTGCCTGCATCGGCCGCCATGGTCGCGAGCCGTGCGTTGGTCCACACTCGTCCGCTGGGGGAAAGGGTCGCCGCCACGTCGCCTCCTCTCGACTTAATCTGCCTTGTGGCTATGCTAGACAATTGCATATGCAAATAGCAAGCTTCATTTGCATATGCAATTAAAGAGGGACGCCAGCGTGACCGGACATACGACACTGCATCTCGCCCAGGCGCTGCTGCCCGAGGGCTTCGCCGAGAACGTCACGCTGACGCTCGATCATGGAACGATCATGTCGGTCGCGGCGGGGCAGGCGGCGCCTGCTGGCGCGACGAAGCTCGCCGGCCTCGCGCTGCCCGGCCTGCCCAATCTGCACAGCCACACCTTCCAGCGCGGCATGGCGGGCCTCGCCGAGCGCCGCGGCGCCTCCGAAGATTCCTTCTGGACCTGGCGCGAGGTGATGTACCGCTTCCTCGACCGCTTGAGCCCCGACGATGTCCAGGCGATCGCCGCCCAGGCCATGGTCGAGATGCTGGAGGGTGGTTTCACCGCGCTCGCCGAGTTCCATTACCTCCACCACGACAAGGACGGCCGCGCCTATGGCGACATCGCCGCGATGGGCGCTGCGATCGCGGCGGCGTCCGAGGAGACCGGCATTGGCCTGACCCTGCTGCCGGTATTCTATCGCTACGGCAATTTCGGCAGCGCGCCGGCCGCGCCGGGCCAGCGCCGCTTCCTCAACGATCGCGACGCTTATGCGCGCCTGATCGAGGGCAGCGAGAAGGCGGTCGCAAGCCTGCCGGATGCCCGCGTCGGCCTCGCGCCGCATTCGCTGCGGGCAGTTGCACTCGAAGACCTCGGCTGGCTCACGCAGTTGCGCCAGGACGTGCCGCTGCACATCCATGTCGCCGAGCAGACCCGCGAGGTTGAGGACAGCCTCGCCATCACCGGCCGCCGCCCGGTCGAGCTGCTCATGCAGAACGTCGCGGTGAACGAGCGCTGGTGCCTGATCCACGCGACGCATCTGAGCGATGCCGAGCGCGATGCGATGGCGCTCTCCGGCGCTGTCGCGGGCCTGTGCCCGATCACCGAGGCCAATCTCGGCGACGGCATTTTCGACGGCGTGCGCTACCGCGAGACGGGCGGGCGCATCGGTGTCGGCAGCGATTCCAATGTCGAGATCGGCGCCGGTGGCGAATTGCGCCTTCTCGAATATTCGCAGCGCCTGCGGGATCGGCGGCGGGCGCTCTGGGCTGAAGCTGGCGTCTCGGCTGGCTTGAGGCTCTGGCAGGACGCCTGCGCCGGCGGCGCGCAGGCTTGCGGACGCAGCATCGGCGCGATTGCGGTCGGCCATCGCGCTGACCTCGTCACGCTCGATGCCGAGCATCCCGCCATCGTCGGCAAGGCTGGCGACTTCGCCCTCGACAGCGCCATCTTCGCCGCTCCCGCTTTGCCGGTCGCGGAGGTCGTCGTCGGTGGAAAGCCTGTGGTCAGCGCCGGCCGGCACATTGACCGCGCCCGCATCGCTGCCCGCTATGGCAAGGTGATCCGAAATCTCCTCAGCTGAGCCTCAGGGAGCCCATGTCAGCCACTCAGATCGATGCCGTGGCGCTGGATGGAGCCGGTCCGCTCTATGACCAGATTCGTCGCGCCGTCCGCGATCTGATCCTGGCCGGGACCTGGCCGCCGGGCACGGCGGTGCCGCCCGAGCATGCGCTGATGGAGCGTCTTGGCGCCTCGCGCATGACCGTGCATCGGGCTCTCGCGCAGCTTGCCCGCGAGGGACTGATCACGCGCCGGCGCCGCTCGGGCACGATCGTCGCGAGCCCGCCGGCAAGCCATGCGATGCTCGACATCCTCTCGATCCCGCAGGAGGTTCGCGAACTCGGGCAGGCCTACAGCTATCGCATCCTGCAACGGCGTGACGGCAAGGCGCAGCGCGAGGTTGCGACGCGCTTCGAACTTCGCCGCTCCGTGGAGATCACGCACCTGACTTTGCTACACTTCGCCGATGGCAGGCCGCATGTGCTGGAGGACCGGGTGATCCACCTTGCCACGCTGCCGCAGGTCCTGGAGGAGAGCTTCACCGAGACACCGCCCGGCGACTGGCTCCTCCAGAACAGCCTGTGGTCGCAGGCGGAGCATGCAATCAGCGCCATCGCGGCGGAGCTGCAGGAAGCGGAGCTGCTGAAGATCGATGCAGGCGAGCCCTGCCTCTTGGTCGAGCGCCGGACCTGGAACCAGTCCGAGCCGATCACCGCCGTGCGGTTGCTCTATCCCGGCGGTCGTCACCGCTTCGTCGGGCGCTTCGGGCCTTATGGGGCGGTTTGACATGCGAATGGCGGGTGATTGCCGCCATTCGCGCTGTTGCGTTTGTCAGCAGGCGTAGCGGACGCGCCGGCCCCACTCGTCGCGGCCGTAGCAGATCTGATCCGGCGAGGTCGCATTGCCGATGATGGCGCCGCCGGCGCCGCCGATCGCAGCGCCCGCCAGCGCGCCGCCGGCACGGCCTGTCGCGGCGCCGCCGATGAGGGCGCCCGCGCCGGCGCCGATCACCGCGCCGGTGGCTGTTCTCTCTTCGCGGGGCGTGCAGGCGCCGAGCGCGGCCACCGCAGCGGTTACCAGTAGAAGCTTCTTCATCATAGGACGTTCCTTCCCTTCATGGCGAGTTCCGGCGGCATCGCGGCGCGACATGCAAGAACGAACTTGCAAAGGGGCCGTCGGCATCCTCGTGTGGTTGTCGCGGGTCGTGCGGCAGCGCCTCCCTGGCGATCGCTTGCCGCCTGAAGCGTGTCGGCTGAAGCCGCACGCTCAATCCACCCTCAAACCGTGCTGGCCGGCATTTGTTCCGCACCTGCCCCGTGTGAGCCGTCGCGGCTGTCGGGGTCCCGTCTGAACGGCACGATCTTTTTGTCTTTCGCGTTGGGAACCCGGTTGCTCCCATCGGGTTGATGGAACGAGCCGGCTCGATGGTCGGCCCAATAAGCTATTTATGGAGGGACCGATGAGCGCTACGATGACCGCAGCCTCTCACGCCGCCAACCCGCTGATCGCCGGCGCTCGTGTTGCCGGAACCGAAGTCTACAACACCGCCGCTGAGCATCTCGGCTCGATCTATGACGTCATGCTCGACAAGGCGACCGGCAAGGTCGCCTACGCGATCATGTCCTTCGGCGGCTTCCTCGGCCTGGGTGAGAAGTACCACCCGATCCCGTGGAGCATGCTCGACTACGACGTCGAGAAGGGTGGTTATGTCGTGCCGTTGACCCGCGAGAAGCTCGAAGCCGCCCCGATGTACGGCGCCGATGGCGAGCCTGACTGGCACGACAAGGAATACGGCAAGCGGGTGCACGATTACTACGGCACGATGCCGTATTGGATGATGTGAGAGCGCGCCGCAGGGCCAGCGTTCCACACAAAGGCGCAACTCGCGGCGGTCGCTATCCCCCCAGCCGGATCGTCGTGATTGCGTGGTGCGGGCCGAAAGGCCCGCACCTTTTTTTGGGCTGCCTCACCGGGAACCTCGGCAGGAGCTGCGCGTCATTGAGTGCCGGCTGGGCACCGCTCCCACCACGGTGGGCAACTCCCTTCGTGCATCATCGAGGTCATCATGCACATTCGTTACGGCTACCGGATCGAGGTCGTCTGCGAGCAGCCGACCGCCCTGCTCACGCTGCTTGATATTCACCCCTCGCGCCGGCACGATCTGATCCGCCCGGACGAGATGCGCGTGGCGCCCGTCGTGGCCCGGCCTGCGCCGATCGAGATCAGCCAGCATCTCGATCCGTTCGGTAACATCTGTCGCCGTTTCACCGCGCCGGCGGGCGGTGTCGTGCTCGCATGCGACGGCCTCATTCATGATAGCGGCGAGCCCGATGCGGCCGATCTCTCTGCCCGCGAGGCCATGCCGGCGGACTTGCCGGACGAGGTCCTGCCCTATCTGCTCGGCAGCCGCTATTGCGAGACCGACCGGCTGGCTGGCACCGCCTGGAGCCTGTTCGGCCAGGTCGAGCCGGGCTGGGCTCGCGTTCAGGCCGTGACCCAGTTCGTCCATAATCATATCAGCTTCGGTTACGCGTTCGCTCGCAACACCCGGACCGCAGCCGAGGCCTTCGAAGAGCGCATCGGTGTCTGCCGTGACTTCGCCCATCTCGCCATCGCCCTCTGCCGTTGCCTCAACATCCCGGCGCGGTATTGCAACGGCTATCTCGGCGATATCGGCGTCGTGCCCAACCCGGCGCCGATGGACTTCAACGCCTGGTTCGAGGTCTGGCTCGGCGGGCGCTGGCATACCTTCGACGCCCGCCACAACCAGCGCCGCATCGGCCGCATCGTCCTTGCTCGCGGTCGTGACGCGACCGATGTGCCGATGCTCACCTCCTTCGGTCCGCACTGGCTGCGGCGCTTCGAGGTGATCACCGAAGAGGTCGAGGAGGAGCTACTGCGGATTGCGCCGGCGGCGGCCCGCCTTGTTCCGGCCAAGAGAGACGCCCATATCGCCGCCTGACATGGCGAAACTGTCGGAACCGTCACCCGAGCTCGAAACGCCGGCGCCAACGCGCTGCTTCCGCGTCATCGCCAATGCGCGCGCCGGCACGGTTCTGGAGGCTGGATCCGACACCTTCGCGCAACGCATCGAGGCGGCCTTCGAAGCGGCCGGGTGCCGAGGCGAGGTCGAACTGGTGCAACCGCGCCAACTGCGGGAACGCCTGCAGGCCGCGGTTGCCGATAAGGCTGTGACCCCGGTCATCGCCGGCGGCGACGGCAGCATCAACGGCGCTCTTCCAGTCCTGGTCGGTTGCGAGCGGCCCGTGGGCGTGCTTCCACTCGGCACCGTCAACGTGCTCGGCCGCGATCTGGGTCTCATCGGCACGGTGGAGCAGCAGATCGCTGCGCTTTGCCAGGGCGAGCCCGTGTCGATGGATCTCGGCAGCGTCGATGGCCACCTGTTCCATTCGATTTCGGGCATGGGTTTTTTCAGCCTGATGGCCCGCCAGCGCGAATATGCGCGCCGACGCTTTCCCTTCAGCCGCCTCATCGCCTTTCTCTTCGCCGCGACGCGCTCGATCCTGTTCACTCGTCCTATCCGTATCGAGATGGAGATCGCCGGCGAGCGTCGTCTGGTCGAGGCCGATGCGGTTCTGGTCACTGTCAACCAGTTCGACGGTGCAGAATGGCGTCGCACCAGCCTCGATGGTGGCGAATTCGAGATCCATATCCTCGATACCGGTGGCCCGCTGTCGCGCGCCAAGGTGGCGTTCTCGATGCTGACCGGTGGCTGGCGCAACTCCCGGCACCTGATCTCGCTGACGGGCACCGCCGTCACCCTGACCCGCCGCGACAAGCGCCGCGGTCATGTCACCTTCGACGGCGAGGTCGAGCGCCGCGCCAGCCCATTCGCCTATCGTCTGCTGCCAGGTGCGTTGCAGGTGATCGCTGCCCGGCCGGCCGAGCTTCCGTCCTATCCAGCTGAGTACAAGTTCCCTTCATGAGGCGTTCGATGTTCCTCCTCCAGCCGCGCTTTCTCCTGCCTGTCGCGGCTACCTTCGCCTTTCTGGGGCTGGCCTTCTACGTTGTCTCCGATGGCACGTCCGCCGTCGACAGCGCGTTGGTGATGTTGTTTCGCGACCCGGCCAACCCCTCCGTGCCGATCGGACCGGCCTGGTTCCGGGAGATGATGCGCGACCTGACCGCGCTTGGCAGCTTCATCGGGTTGGGGATCGCGACGGTGATCGCGGCGCTGACGCTGAGACTTTGCGGCCATCGACCGCTGGCGATCGGCTTGGTGGTCAATGTCCTGGCGGCGACGGGGACGAGCACGCTGCTCAAGCTCGCCTTCGGCCGCGAGCGGCCGGGCATCGTCGAGCATGCGGCGCTGACCTTCACCGCGAGCTTCCCGAGCGGTCATGCCTTCCTCTCGGCGGTGGTGCTGCTCGGTATCGCTGGCTTCGTCGGCATCGCCTCGCGCCGTGCCGACATTGCCCGGCTCTGCCTCTGGATCGCCTGGGCCCTGATGATCGCGATCGGGGTGAGCAGGATCTATCTCGGCGTGCACTGGCCGAGCGACGTGCTCGGCGGCTGGTGCCTTGGCGTCGCCTGGTCCGGTCTTGCCCTCTTCCTGATCGGACGTTTCGCGGCTCGGAGGGAAACGAAGATCGCGCAGGCCGCTGCGGCACGCGGCGAGCCCGTCATATGAGGCGGGCTGGAACCAGGCGCCCGCGCCAGCGTTGATGGGCGCGCCGCTCTGGCGCCTGCAACGGAGCTCCTGATGACGCTGTCTCGCAACACGCTTGTTCTCCTGGTCGGCTTGCTGGTCGTCGGCCTCGGGGCCGTCAGTTATGCGCTCTATCAGGAGAAGAAGCAGCCCGAGGGCGTCGAGATCTCGGTCGGCAAGAACGGCCTGTCGATCAAGGAGAAGTAGGCGGCCAGCTCAGATGCCGCCGGGCGCGAAGCGTCGCCTCAGGCCGCCTCGAGCATCGTGTCGATGACGCGATCGCGGCCGGCGCGCTTCGCCCGATAGAGCGCAGCGTCGGCCTGTTGCATCAGGTGCAGCAAGGAGAAGCCGGGCCTCGCCATGCCCCAGACGACGCCGATGCTGACGGTGATTGCAAGCGGCTCACCCACTTCGACCGGGACGCGGAGCTCGGCGCAGCCATTGCGCATTCTCTCGGCCAGGGCCAGCGCCGCAGATTGGTTCAGATGCGGCAACAGGATCGCGAATTCCTCGCCACCGATCCGCCCGAACAGATCGCCTTGGCGCAGCATTGCCGCGACCTTCTCCGCGAGGGCCGCGAGCACCTCGTCCCCGACCGCATGACCATATTGATCGTTGATCGGCTTGAAGCGATCGACATCCAGCATCAGCAGGGCCACCGGCCGGTTCGCGGAGAAGCTCTCCGCCAGCATGGCCTCGCTGCGCGTGAGGAAGGCGCGGCGCGACAGGACCTTCGTCAGAACATCCTGATTGGCTGCCAGATCGAGCTCGCTCAGCAGGTGCGAGCGGGCGGCATTGATCGCAGCGACCATGATCGGCCCGAGCGAGAACACCGCCACGCCAAAGCGATGCGAGCTGATCATGTTCGCATGTTCGGCGGCTCCCGGTGGCAGACTGGCGAGCAGAATGGTGCCCTGCCAGAGGCCGAGCAGGAGGGTCAGGATCGTGGTCGGAAAGATACCGTAGCTCAGCGCGCACCAGAGGATTGCGGGGACGGGTATCGCGATCGCGGTCGGGCCGCCGATCAAGGTTCCGACGAGGGTCGAGACCAACAGGACCGCAACCGGCAGGAGTCGCTTGGCCAGGTCGCGCATTGGCATGGGGCGCGTGACCAACCCCTGCACGATCCGCGTGAGCGGGGGCGCCGTCAGAACGACCGGCAGGACCACGAGGTTACTGGCAAACTCGCTGGTCAGAAAAAACTCGAACGCCTGCAATCGAGTGTGACCGAAATAGATGACGAGGCCGCTGCTGCCGACGGTGGCGGCCAAGGTCGCCGAGACAAGCGCGATCAGCAGCAGGAACAACAGGGATTGC
Source organism: Bosea vestrisii (assembly GCF_030144325.1). Lineage (NCBI taxonomy): Bacteria > Pseudomonadati > Pseudomonadota > Alphaproteobacteria > Hyphomicrobiales > Alloboseaceae > Allobosea > Allobosea vestrisii. The sequence continues at coordinate 4,538,319 of NZ_CP126307.1, forward strand.
GGCCGCCCGAGCTGGCGATCCGGACCGGCGACGCGCTGGAACAACAGATAACCGACGAAGGCGTTTGTGAGATTGCCTGCCGTCAGCCACAATGTCAGGCCAACGCCGCCGCCCATGGCGAAATCGGCGGCAAGATAGCCCGCCGCCGCACCTGTCCAGCCAAACGGCCCGGCCCAGCCGGGATTACGCACCATCAGGCCCAGCAGCAGGGCGTTTGCAGGCCAGAAGGTCGACAGGAAGCCGAGCGGCCGGGTGAGATGGCCGAACAATGCTGCGGCGAAGACGATGCCCGCGACCAGCACCGCTGCACCCCATGGGGGCAAGCGCGACGCGGTTGCCTGCTCCTGGTTGCGGGCATGCAGAACGTAAAGGTCGCTAGCAAGCTTCATTGCCGCCAGAACAAACCAGACAAAGGTGAAAGCAAGCTGAAATGGCGGGCGCAAACTGCGTCGAAGCAAGCCTGTTCGGACTGCCGCATGCGCTGGCGGCGGGGCCTGCATCGCCATTCATCGGGCCTGCTCGCATGGCTTTGCCGACATAAAACGGTTAAGACCGGCTCCTCTTTCGGTTACGCACGAGGCTTTGCGATGAATGCTCCTTTCAAGAACCTGATCGCCGGCGAGTGGGCTAGCGCGCAGAACGCCTCGCGCAACATCAATCCCTCCAACACCAACGACGTCGTCGGTGAGTACGCGCAGGGGTCGGTCGAGGACCTGAACAACGCCGTCGCCGCCGCCAAGGCTGCCTTCCCGGCCTGGAGCCGCGCGACGCCGCAGGAGCGCTACGAGATCCTGAAGAAGGCCTCGGACGAGATCCTCGCCCGCAAGGAGGAACTCGGAAAGCTGCTCTCGCGTGAGGAGGGCAAGACCCTGCCGGAAGGGATCGGCGAGGCGACCCGCGCCGGCCAGATCTTCGCCTTCTTCGCCGGCGAGTGCCTGCGTCTGAACGGCGAGAGCATCCCCTCTGTGCGCCCCGGCGTCGGCGTCGAGGTCACCCGCGAGCCGGTTGGCATCATCGGCATGATCACGCCCTGGAATTTCCCGATCGCGATCCCGGCCTGGAAGATCGCCCCGGCTCTGGCTTACGGCAATTGCGTCGTGATCAAGCCGGCCGACCTCGTCCCCGGCTCGGCCTGGGCACTGGTCGACATCATCCAGCGCGCTGGCCTGCCCAAGGGCGTGCTCAACCTGGTGATGGGCCGCGGCTCGGTCGTCGGCCAGGCGCTGCTCGAGCACAAGGATGTGCACGCGATCTCCTTCACCGGCTCGGTCTCGACCGGCCGCAAGGTCGCGACGGCCTGCATCGCCGGCAACCCGATGAAGAAGGTCCAGCTCGAGATGGGCGGCAAGAACCCGCTCGTCGTGCTCGATGATGCCGACCTCAAGACCGCGGTCGAGGCCGCGGTGCAGGGCGCCTTCTTCTCGACCGGCCAGCGCTGCACGGCCTCCTCGCGCCTGATCGTCCAGGCCGGCATCCATGACCGCTTCGTCGAGGCGGCGATCGAGCGGCTGAAGGGCGTCACCGTCGACGACGCGCTGAAGGCCGGCACCACGATCGGCCCGGTCGTCGACCAGAGCCAGCTCGACCAGAACCTGAAATACATCCAGATCGCCCGTGACGAGGGCGGCAAGCTCGCCTGGGGCGGCGAGCTGCTCAACCGGGAGACGCCCGGCTTCTATCTCCAGCCGGCGCTGTTCACCGAGACGACCAACGCCATGCGCATCTCGCGCGAGGAGGTCTTCGGCCCGGTCGCCAACGTCGTCCGCGTCAAGGATTACGAAGAGGCGCTCGCGGTCGCCAACGACACCGAGTTCGGCCTGTCCTCCGGCATCTGCACGACCTCGCTGAAGCACGCGACACACTTCAAGCGCAATGCCGAGGCCGGCATGGTGATGGTCAACCTCGCCACGGCGGGCGTCGACTATCATGTACCGTTCGGCGGCCGGAAAGGTTCGAGCTACGGCCCGCGCGAGCAGGGCGCCTATGCCCGCGAGTTCTACACCACGGTGAAGACCGCCTATACGCTCGCCTGAGGCGAGCCTTCAGGCCGACAGCCAGGGCCGCGCCGCAAGCGCGGCCCTTTTCGTGTCCGCCTGCCGCGCAGCGATCCACGCTGGTATATGTCTTGCTGAGCTGGCCGATCGGCTTCTCGGGGACAGGACCATGCCAGGATCGCTTCATCGCCGTAGCTTTCTCGCTCTGGCGGCAATGACATCGTTGTCGGGACGAGCCGGCGCCGCCGCACCCATGGTTTCTGCGCTGTTTGCCGGCAAGATCGATGATGGCGGCTTCATGCAGGCCGGCTATGACGGGTTGAAGCTGGCGGAAAGCCGCCTCGGCGTTGCGGCCATCATCGAGCAGGGCGTCCCGCCGAAGCTGGAGGAGCTGGCGGCCGCGCTGCGCAAACTCGCCGCGACGACCCCACTTCTCGTCATCGCCCATGGCGGGCAGAACAACGCCGCGGCCAAGACGGTCGCGGCTGAGTTCCCCAACAGCCGCTTCGTCGTAACGCAAGGCAATGTCACTGGTCCAAACCTGGCGAGCTACGAAGTGCTGCAGGAGCACTCGGCTTTCCTCGCCGGCATGCTCGCCGGGCTGACCACCAGGACCGGTGTCGTCGGCCACATGTCCGGCATCCGGGTGACGCCGGGTCTGAAGGGGCGGGCGGCTTATGCCGCCGGTGTCCGCCACGCCAATCCCGACGTGAAGATCCTGACCAACTTCTCCGGCAACCAGGACGACAATGCGCTGTCGAAGAAAGTCGCCGCCGCGATGATTGCGGCAAAGGCCGACATCATCTTCACCATGCTCAATGCCGGCCGCACCGGCGCGATCGAGGCTTGTCGCGAGGGCGGCGCCAAGCAGATCGGCAATGTCCGCGACTGGACGCTGGTGGCGCCGGAGGTGTTCGTCGCGTCCGCCTTCGCCGATGTCGGGCGGGCCGTGTTCAACGCGGTTTCGCATGCCATTTCGGGCCACCTTGCGGTCGGGCAGATTCGGCAGATCGGCCTTGAGTCCCCCGAGGCCGTGCGCTTGACCATGGCCGCGACCGTGCCGGCGGAGACGCGGGCCAGGATCGAAACAATGGCCGCCGAGATCGCCGCGCGCCGATTTGAGGTGCCGACGGAGTGGCAGGGCGAGGAATTCGCGAATCCGGCCTGAGCTGCAGCTTCAGGCGAACAGCGCCTGCTCCAGCGTGGCGATGCTCGGCAGCAGCAGGTGGCTGAGCGGGCGCAGCGTTTCGGCGCTGCCGGCGCCGGTGAGCACGGCGATGCGATAGCCCGCGCCGGCCGCTGCCGCCATGTGCATGTCGTGGCTGGAATCGCCGATGACGGCGACGGCTTCCACCGGCAGTTCCGTCGCGCGGCAGAAGCCGTCGACCATGCCGCGCCCCGGCTTGGCGCCATGGCCGGAATCATAGCCGCAGAGAAAGGCGAGATGCGGTTCGAGGCCGAAGCGCTCGGCGGTCGCCGCGACAGCCGCCTCGCTGTCGCTGGAGGCGATACCGAGGGCAAGTCCGCGACCTGCGAGGCTGGCGAACAGGGCGGCGAGATCGCAGACCGGCACCGCCGCGACGACTGCCGAGCGGAACAGGGTGTCGAGCCGATCGGTCAGCTCCGCCGCGCCGAATGGTGAGCCGGCCTCGGCCCAGGCCTCTGCCACGTCTTCGGTGTTGCCCGAGGCGAGCAGCCCATCCGAGATGGCATAGCCGGTCGCGGGGTCGACGCCGGCCACGGTCAGCAGCCGCGCCGCGAGGTCGAGGTCGCCCTGCGCAGCCAGCCGTCCGGCCTCGAGATTGGTCGGCGCCCAGCTCGCCTGGTAGTCGATCAGCGTGCCGTCCTTGTCGAACAGCAGGCCTCGAACGGCGGGCCAAGGCCTCATAGTATCGGCCATCAGGTCACCGGGATGACGTCGACCTTGACGTCGAGCTTCTGGCTGCCCGGTCCGACGAGCACGCCGTCGAGCGGCGAGACGTCGGCATAGTCGCGCCCTGTCGCGGTGACGATATGGTCGTCGGCGACGATCAGGTCGTTGGTCGGGTCGAGCCCGATCCAACCGGTCTCCGGTCCGCACCAGAGCATCACCCAGGCATGGGTCGCATCCGCCCCTTCGAGCCTGGCCTGGCCCGGTGGCGGGATGGTGCGCAGATAGCCGCTGACATAGGCGGCCGGCAGGCCGAGGCCGCGCAGGCCGGCGATCATGATGTGGGCGAAGTCCTGGCAGACGCCGTGGCGCGCGGAAAAAGCCTCGCGGATCGGGGTCGCGACCTCGGTGGCCTCGGGATCGTAGCGGAATTCCTTGCGGATGCGGGCCATCAGATCGCAGCCCGCCTCGAAGATCGGCCGCTTCGCCCGGAAGCTCTTGCGGGCATAGTCGGTGATCTCGGGCACGGTCGGTGCAAGACGGCTCGGGTAGAGGTACTGGGCCGGGGAGTCGGGTGCGAGGCTCTGCGCCGCGAGCGCAAGCTGGGCGACCTCCTCCCAGTGTCGGGTCATGGCGGGGAAGGGGGCGGCGGTCCGCATCACCTCGACCCGCGAGGTCATCTCGATGCGCAATTCGCGATGTGGCCTGGCGATCGTCAGCGTCGTCGTGCGGTTGCCGAAGAAGCAGACTCCGTCCCGACGTTCTGCTCCGCGCGGCGCGACCGCCAGCGCACTCGTCAAGACGCGCTGACCCGCCCCCTCGCGCGGCAGCACGCGCAGGACGCAACGCGCGAACGGGACCGGCCGGCTATAGGCATAGGTGGTGAGATGGCGGATGTCGTAGATCACGCCGTCTCCCTTACGCGAGTCGCGTCATCCGCGAACCTTCCGGCCTGGAGTTCTGCAGGAAATAACGCTCGGCCACCGCGCTTGAGAGACCCATCAGCAATTGCTCGAAGAACAGGATGCCGGTGCGGTCGAGACGGCTTGCCTCGGCGGTGCGGTTCTCGGCGGCCAGCTTGAGCGCGAGCCGGCGCGGCTCCTCGAGCATGCCGTCGTCGTTGAGCGAGGGCAGCGCCGCGATCTCGGCATCGAGCCGTTCGACCTGGAAGGCGACCGAGCGCGGATTGTAGGGATCGAGCATGACGAGATCGAGCACCGGCTGCAGCGAGGCGCCGAGCATGTAGCGCGAGCGATAGGTGATCTGCGAGTCGGTCAGGTCGAGCAGCGCGTCGAGGCAATTGCCCGGCGCGTCGTTCTCGATGAAATGGCGGGCGAAGCGGCAGGTGGTGACGCCGCGCTCGATGCGCCGGCCGATATCGAGGAAGCGCCAGCCGGCGCCGCGCACCATGTTTTCCTGGGACAGGCCCGAGAAGGCGGCGAGCGATTTCAGCGCGGTGTCGGCGATCTCGAAGGCCTCGCCCTCGCTCTCCACCTTGCCCGGCGGGGTGAGCTGGCGCTGGAGGTCGCCGAACAGCCGCCAGGCGTCGACGGAGAGGCGTTCGCGGATGACCGAGGCGGTGCGCCGCGCCTCGCGGACCGAGGCGGCGGCCGAGCCGTACTGATCGAGCTCGTGCAACGCGGCCCGTGCCTGCGCCGCGACGGGACGATTCTTGGGCGTGGCCGGGGCCGCTCCCCAGGCGACGAGCAGATTGGCGAGCCGCTTGATCGTTTCGCCATGGCCAGGCGCCTGGTCGTCGGCGTTGATCAGGCGTCCGAGCAGGGCGCGCACCAGGCGCAGCGTCGCCTCGCTGCGCTCCAGATAGCGCCCGAGCCAGAACAGGTTGTCCGCCGCCCGGCTCGGCAGGATGCCGACGACGCGGCGGATCCCGATCCGGTCCGGGCTCGGCAGCAGCGTCACCTGTTCGACCGGCTCGTCGGAGGTCACCCAGACATCGCTGGAGCGCACACCGGAGCGCATCGTCACGGCGCGCGCATCGGATTCGTCGGAGACGCGGCAGAAGCCGCCCGGCATCACCTGCCAGCCATCTGGCGTCGCCGCAGCGAAGACGCGCAGCGTCATCGGCCGTGGCTCGAGCCGGCCGCCCTGCATCACCGGCATGGTCGAGAGCCGGACCACTTCCTGTCCGACATGGTCGAGCCCGCGCTCCGTGATGCGGGTGCGAAGCGCTTCGCGCTCGGCGCTGCTGAGGTCCGCGACCAGCACGGTGCCGCCGTCGAGCCCGTCGCCGGGTGCGCGGAAGGCCGGTGCGACATTCATCTCGTCGAGTCGGTCGAGCACGATCTGGCGCTCGCGCGGCTGGCCGCACCACCAGGTCGCGATATTCGGCAGGATCAGTTCCTCGCCGAGGACCTCGCGCGCCAGTCGCGGCATGAAACCCATCAGCGCCCGCGCCTCGATCACGCCGGAGCCGAGCCCGTTGGCGACGATGACGTTCTCGCCACGCACCGCCTCGACCAGGCCGGGCACGCCGAGCGCGGAACGGGCGTTGAGCTCCAGCGGGTCGGCGAAATCGCCGTCGATGCGCCGCCAGATCACATCGGCGCGCTTGAAGCCGGCGATGGTGCGGACATGCACCAGCCCGTCGCGCACCACGAGATCGCCGCCCTCGACCAGAAGGAAGCCGAGATAGCGGGCGAGATAGGCCTGTTCGAAATAGCTCTCGTTGAGCTGGCCCGGCGTCAGCAGGCAAATCCGCGGCTCGACCCGCCTGGCGCGGGCAACGAGGCCGGCGCGGAAGCCCTGGAAGAAGGCGGCGAGCCGCTCGACATTCATCGTCCGGAACAGGTCCGGGAAGGCGCGCCCGATGGCGAGCCGGTTCTCCAGCGCATAGCCGGCGCCCGATGGCGCCTGGGTGCGGTCGTTCAGCACCCACCAGCGCCCATCCGGGCCGCGACCGAGATCGGCGGCATAGATCTGGAGCTGCCCGGCGCCGCCCGTGCCCTGAAGCGGCCGCAGGTAATCGGGGCTGCCGGTGATGGCGGCGGCCGGCAAGGCGCCGCCGGCCACGAGCTTGCCGGGGCCATAGATGTCGCCGAGCACGGCATCGAGCAGTTGCGCGCGCTGGGCGACGCCGGCCGCGATCGTCTTCCATTCCTGTCCGGTGAGCACCAGCGGCGCGTGGTTCAGCGGCCAGGCGCGCTCGCCGGCCAGCGGATCACTCTCGTCGAGATCGCCATGGACGCGATAGGAGACGCCGGTGTCGCGGACATGCCGGTCGGCAAGGCCGAAGCGGCGTTGCAGCTCATCGCTCGACAGCGCTGACCATTCCGCCAGGAACGGCTCCCATTGCGGCCGGATCGTGCCGTCCGCCGCCATGAGCTCGTCATAGGCGCCGGGCAGCGGCCGATAGCCCGCAAGCAAGGCATTGCGGCGCTCGTTGCGCACCCGTATCGAGCTCGATCGGCCCTGCAGAGCCATCCTTGACCTCAAACCCCGATCGGCCGGCGCAGGTCGAGGGTCATCGGGAACTCCGGATTGCGCTCTTCTGCGGGAATCGCCAGCGGCCCCGGACTATGGCCGATCGCCTCGAAGCGGGCCAGCCTTCTGGCCTCCGCCTCGTAGGAATTCACAGGAGGTGTCTCGTAATTGCGCCCGCCGGGATGGGCGACATGGTAGACGCAGCCGCCGAGCGAGCGGCCGACCCAACTATCGACGATGTCGAAGGTCAGCGGCGCATGCACCGGAACCGTCGGATGCAGCCCCGAGGCCGGCTGCCAGGCCTTGAAGCGCAGGCCTGCGATGGCGATGCCCGCGGCAATCTCGCTCATCGGCAGCGCCCGGCCATTGCAGGTGATGACATGCCGACCGGGGGTGAGCCCGCTCGCCTTGACCTGCAGCCGCTCGACCGAGGAATCGACATAGCGCACCGTACCGCCGATCGCGCCCTCTTCGCCCATCACATGCCAGGGCTCAAGCGCCTGGCGGAGTTCGAGCTCGACGCCGCCTTGGTTGACCTTGCCGAAGAAGGGGAAGCGGAACTCGTGCTGCGCCGCGAACCAGGCCGGGTCGAAGCGGTAGCCGGCCCGCTCCAGATCGGCGAGCACGTCGCGGAAATCCTGCCAGACGAGCTCGGGCAGCATGAAGCGGTCGTGCAGGCTCGTGCCCCAGCGGGTGAGCTTGCCGATCTGCGGCTCGCGCCAGAACCAGGCGATCAGCGCCCGGATCAGGAGTTGCTGCGCCAGCGACATGCGCGCATCCGGCGGCATCTCGAAGGAGCGGAACTCGATCAGCCCGAGCCGGCCGGTCGGGCCATCAGGCGAATAGAGCTTGTCGATGCAGATCTCGGTGCGGTGGGTGTTGCCGGAGACGTCGACCAAGAGGTTGCGGTAGAGCCGGTCGACCAGCCAGAGCGGGATCGCCGGATCCTGCGGGCCGGGCGTCTGCGCCAGCGCGATCTCGAGTTCGTAGAGCTGGTCGTGCCGGGCTTCGTCAATGCGCGGTGCCTGGCTGGTCGGACCGATGAACAGGCCGGAGAACAGGTAGGACAGCGAGGGTGGCGCTGCCAGTAGAGCACGATGCTCTTGAGCAGGTCCGGCCGGCGCAGGAACGGGCTGTCGGCCGGCGTCATGCCGCCGAGCACGACATGGTTGCCGCCACCGGTGCCGGTATGGCGGCCGTCGACCATGAACTTTTCGGCGCAGAGCCGCGACTGGCGTGCTTCCTCATAGACGCCGCGCGTGATCGAGACCGCCTCCGCCCAGTTCCTCGCCGGATGGACATTGACCTCGATCACGCCGGGATCGGGCGTGACCTTGATGACGTTGAGGCGCGGATCATGCGGCGGGGAATAGCCCTCGATATGGACCGGCTGGCCCTTCTCTTCGGCCGCGGCCTCGATGCTGGCGATGAGGTCGAGATAGTCCTCCAGCCGCTCGACCGGCGGCAGGAAGACGCAGAGCACGCCGTCGCGCACCTCGATGCTGAGCGCGGTGCGCACCGACTCGGCGCCGAGCTCCTGTTCGACGATGTCCTGGCGCTGGGTCTGGGGCTCGCTGCTTCCGGCTGGCCGAGTCGGTTGGACCGGACCGTCGAAAGCGGGCGGCGGATCAGCGGCGCGCGGTGCGCCGCGCGAACCGGCCGCGGCGGGCGGCAGCGGTCCGCGCGGCTCCAGCGGGTCCTGCGGATGGATATGCGGATAGGCCTTTGCAGGCACATGCTGCAGCGATCCGAGCGGCAGCCGGAAGCCGACGGGTGAATCGCCGGGGACGAGGAAGAGCTTGCCGCGCCGGAGCTTCCATTTCTCCGAGCGCCAGCGCCGGTCCTCCGCCGCCGCCTGCCAGCGCTGCACCGGGATGACATAGCCGCTCGGCTTGCCGAGCCCGCGCTCGAAGACGCGGACCATGCGGGCGCGCTCCTCCGGATCCGACAGCTTCGGGTCGAGCGGGTCGACATTCTCGGGCAGCTGGCCTTCCTTCACCAGCCAGTGGCCGGTGTCCTCATAGGCCGGCAGCACGTAATCCGCGCCGAGGCCGAGCCGCTCGGACAGGCCGGCAGCGAGCGTCTCGACCGCAGCCGAGGTCGGCACGACCTCGTGTTCGCGGTCGCCGCCGGTCTTGGCGCCGGGCTCGCGCGCGATCAGCGCGGCATTGCGCCAGATCGGCTCGCCATCCTCGCGCCAATAGAGCGCGAAAGCCCAGCGCGGCAGGCTCTCGCCCGGATACCATTTGCCCTGGCCGTAATGCAGCATGCCGCCGGGGGCGAAGCGCTCGCGCAGGCGCCGGATCAGCACATCGGCGCGCTCGCGCTTGGTCGGGCCGACAGCCGCGGTGTTCCATTCCTCGCCGGTCTGGTCGTCGATCGAGACGAAGGTCGGCTCGCCGCCCATGGTGAGGCGGACGTCCTGCACCTGGAGGTCGGCCTCGACCTTTTCGCCGAGAGCATCGAGCTCGAGCCAGGATTCATCCGAGAAGGGCAAGGTGATGCGCGGCACTTCGTGAACGCGCGCGACGCTCATCTCGAAACCGAACTGCGTCTCGGCATAGCTCGCGACACCGCTGACCGGCGCGGCCGAGCGGTAATGCGGCGTCGCCGCCAGCGGCAGATGGCCCTCGCCGGTGAGCAGGCCCGAGGTCGGGTCCATCCCGATCCAGCCGGCGCCGGGAAGATAGACCTCGGCCCAGGCGTGCAGGTCGGTGAAGTCCTTGTCGGTGCCGCGCGGCCCTTCCAGCGGATCGACGTCCGCCTTCATCTGGATCAGGTAGCCGGAGACGAAGCGGGCGGCGAGGCCGAGATGGCGCAGGATCTGGACCAGCAGCCAGGATGTGTCGCGGCAGGAGCCGGACCTGATCGCCAGCGTCTGCTCCGGTTCCTGGACGCCGGCCTCCATGCGGATGCCATAGGCGATCATCCGCTGCAGGCGGGCGTTGAGATCGACGACGAAGTTGACGGTGTTGGTCTTCTCGCGCGGGACCGTCGCCATGAACTCGCTCAGCAGCGGTCCGACCGGTTCCTTGACCAGATAGGGCGCGAGCTCGTCGCGCAGTTCCTCGGGGTAGGCGAAGGGGAACTCCTCGGCCTCGGCCGCGACGAAGAAATCGAACGGGTTGATGATCGAAAGCTCGGTGACGAGATCGACCTCGATGCGGAACTCGGTCACCGGTTCGGGAAAGACGTAGCGTGCCAGCCAGTTGCCGTTGGGGTCCTGCTGCCAGTTCACGAAATGCTGCGCCGGCGTGACCTTGAGCGAATAGCTCTTCACCGCCGAGCGGCAATGCGGCGCCGGTCGCAGCCGGATGATCTGCGGCCCGAGCGTGACCGGCCGGTCGTAGCGATAATGGGTAACGTGATGCAGTGCAGCGATGATGGCCAAGAGCGAGCGCCTGCTTTGCTTCGAAGCCGGCCGGAGCGGCCGGACCCTGTCACGATAGCGGCAGGAGACGCGGGAGCAAGCAGGTTCGTGCGCAGGAATGCGCCGGCAATTCAGGCTGTTGCGCAAGAAGCGTGCATGCTGCGTGGTATCGTTCGAACTCTGCTTTGGCCCTGCTGGACATCCGCCACGATCTGGCCACAGAGTGCGCGCCAACGGGCGCCCGGGAGCGCTCGCAGACAGCACAATGGGGATTTTCCATGCGTCATGTTGCGAAATTGATGGCGGCTTCCGCCTTCGCCGCTCTGCTGGCGACGACCGCCCAGGCCCAGACGCCCAAAGACACCATCGTCATGGCCAAGCAGATCGACGACATCATCACGCTCGATCCGGCCGAGGCCTTCGAGTTCTCCGGTGTCGAGGTCGGCGCCAATCTCTATGACAAGCTGATCGGCGTCGATCTCAAGAACAACAACGCCCTGATCGGCGAGCTCGCCCAGAGCTGGACGGTCAGCCCGGACAACCTGACCTACACCTTCAAGCTTAGGCCGGGCGTCAAGTTCCACTCCGGCAATCCGCTCACCGCCGCCGACGTGGTCTATTCCTTCCAGCGTGCGGTGACGCTGAACAAGTCGCCGGGCTTCATCCTCACCCAGTTCGGCCTGACCAAAGACACCGTGCTGGAGAAGGTCAAGGCGACCGACGACCTGACCGTCACCGTCACCGTCTCCAAGCCGTTCGCGCCGACCTTCTTCCTGAACTGCCTGACCTCGGGCGTCGCTGCGGTGGTCGACTCCAAGTTGGTCAAGGCCAATGAGAAGGACGGCGACTGGGGCAATGGCTGGCTCAAGCTCAACTCGGCCGGCTCCGGCGCCTACAAGGTCCGCGTCTATCGGCCGAACGAGCAATACGCGCTCGATGCCAATGAGGGCTGGTACAAGGGCGCGCCGAAGACCAAGCGCGTCATCGTCCGCCATGTCGCCGAGCCGGCCTCGCAGCGCCTGCTGCTGGAGAAGGGCGACATCGACATCGCCCGCAACCTCTCCAAGGATCAGCTCGCCGCGGTCAAGAGCAACGCCAATGTCGAGATCGTCCAGGGCGACAAGGGCTACATCCTCTATCTCGGCCTGAACCAGAAGAACCCGAACCTCGCCAAGCCCGAAGTCCGCGAGGCGCTGAAGTGGCTGGTCGATTACGATTCGATCGAGCGCAACATCGTCGAGGGCACCTATAAGGGCCATGAGAGCTTCCTGCCCAAGGGCTTCCTCGGCGCGATCACCGACAGGCCCTACAAGCTCGATGTCGCCAAGGCCAAGGAACTGCTCGCCAAGGCCGGCCTGCCGAACGGCTTCACCGTCACCATGGACACCCGCTCGGTCAACCCGATCACCGACATCGCCCAGGCGGTCCAGTCGACCTGGGCCCAGGCCGGGATCAAGCTCGAGATTCTTCCGGGCGACGGCAAGCAGACGCTGACCAAGTACCGCGCCCGCACCCACGACATCTATATCGGCCAGTGGGGCCCGGACTATCTCGACCCGCACACCAATGCCGAGACCTTCGCCATCAACGAAGACAATGGCGAGGAGGCCAAGTCGAAGACGCTGGCCTGGCGCAATGCCTGGGACATCCCGGACATGACCAAGCTGACCCAGGCCAACGTGCTGGAGAGCGACGCGACCAAACGCGCCAACGTCTATGGTGAGCTGCAGCGCGACCACCAGAAGGTCTCGCCCTTCGTCATCATGTTCCAGCAGGTCGAGGTTTCGGCCGACCGCAAGGGCATTTCCGGCTGGGTGATCGGACCGACCTCCGACACCAATTTCTACGCTCCGATCACCAAGAACTGAGGCGTTTGCCGAGCAGGACCCGCCGTAGCCCAAGGCTGCGGCGGGTTCTTGCCATTGGCCCCGGCCTGGCTTGGCCGACGCCCTCCAAGAACAAGAAGAACGGAGCCGACGATGGTTTCCATCACTGCACCGACCCCGCCCGCGCCGCCGCCACGCGCCAAGAGCAGTGTCGCGCGCTGGGCGAAGATCCTCGGCCGCGAGTTGACCACGGTCGCGATCACGATCTTCGGCCTGCTGCTGGTCACCTTCCTGATCGCGCGTGTCATGCCGATCGACCCGGTGCTCGCCGTGGTCGGCGACCGCGCGCCTGCCGACGTCTACGACAAGGCGCGGCTCGCGCTCGGTCTCGACAAGCCGTACTGGCAGCAATTCGCCGTCTATATCGGCAAGGTCTTCACCGGTGATCTCGGCACCTCGGTGCTGACTGCGCAGAAGGTCACCGACGACATCAAGACCGTGTTCCCGGCGACGCTGGAGCTGGCGACGCTCGGCACCCTGATCGGCGTCGCGCTCGGCGTGCCGCTCGGCATCCTCGCCGCCGTCAACCAGGGCCGCTGGATCGACCAGATCGCCCGCGTGATCGGCCTGATCGGCTATTCGATCCCGGTATTCTGGCTCGGCCTGATGGGACTCCTGCTGTTCTACGCCAAGCTCGGCTGGGTCGCCGGGCCCGGGCGGCTCTCGATCGCCTTCGAGGATTTCGTCACGCCGATCACCGGCATCGTCATGCTCGACGCCGCCATGCAGGGTGAATGGGAGGCCGTCCGGGACGCCTTCTGGCACCTGATCCTGCCGGCCTCCGTGCTCGGCCTGCTCTCCGTCGCCTATATCAGCCGCATGACCCGCAGCTTCATGATCACCGAGCTGCAGCAGCAATATGTCGTGGCGGCGCGGGTGAAGGGGCTGTCGGAATGGCGCGTGGTCTGCGGCCATGCGCTGGGCAACGCCCTCGTGCCGCTCGTCACCGTGATCGCGCTCTCCTACATGCACCTGCTCGAAGGCTCGGTGCTGACCGAGACGATCTTCGCCTGGCCGGGCCTCGGCCGCTATCTCACCAATGCGCTGCTCAACGCCGACATGAACGCCGTGCTCGGCGCCACGCTCGTCGTCGGCGCCGTCTTCATCGCGGTCAACCTGTTCTCCGACATCCTCGGCCGGCTGGCCGATCCGCGGGCACGCTGAGGAGGATGGCCATGAGCGATCACGCCACCTCTCCCGTCAGCTGGCATTCCTGGCTGACCACGACCTCGCCGGAATCGCGCCGGCAGGCCAAGCTCGGCCAGCTCTACCGGCAATGGCTCGCCTTCAAGAAGAACCCGGCTGCCGTGGTCGGCCTCGTGATCGTGCTGGCCCTGCTGCTGATGGCGGCCTTCGCGCCGCTGATCGCCCAGTACGATCCGCTTGCCCAGGCGCTCGACCAGCGCCTGCTGGCGCCCTCGGCCAAGCACTGGTTCGGTACCGACGCGCTCGGCCGCGATATCTTCAGCCGCATCGTCTACGGCACCCGCGTCACGCTGGTGATCGTCATGCTCGTGGTCATCACGGTCGGGCCGCTCGGCCTGCTCATCGGCTGCGCCGCCGGCTATTTCGGTGGCTGGATCGACACCGTGCTGATGCGCATCACCGATGTCTTCCTCGCCTTCCCGCGCCTGGTGCTGGCACTCGCCTTCGTCGCGGCATTGGGCCCCGGGCTGGAGAACGCCGTCATCGCCATCGCCTTCACGGCCTGGCCGCCCTATGCCCGCGTCGCCCGTGCCGAGACGATGATCATCCGCAACGCCGACTACATCTCGGCGATGCGCCTGCAGGGCGCGAGCCAGATGCGGATCGTGCTCAAGCATATCGTGCCGATGTGCGTGCCCTCGCTGATCGTGCGCACCACCTACGACATGGCCGGCATCATCATCATCGCCGCCGGCCTCGGCTTCCTCGGCCTCGGCGCCCAGCCGCCGATCCCGGAATGGGGCGCGATGATCTCGACCGGCCGCGAGCAGATCTTCGACCAGTGGTGGGTCGCGACCTTCCCGGGCGTCGCCATCTGCGTCGTCGCGCTCGGCTTCAATCTGCTCGGCGATGGCCTGCGCGACGTGCTGGATGCGAGGTGAGCGCCAAGATGACTGCAACCTCTGAAGCACCTCTGCTCACGCTCGACGATCTTCGCGTCGACTTCCATACCCCGACCGGCATCGTCAACGCGGTGCGCGGCCTCTCCTTCACGCTCGGCCGCGAACGGCTCGGCATCGTCGGCGAATCCGGCTCCGGCAAGTCGATGACCGGCCGCGCCATCCTCGACCTGATCCCGCATCCCGGCGTGGTCACGGCGAAGCGGATGGAATTCCGCGGCAGGGACCTGACGGCGATGGACAAGGCGAGCCGCCGCAAATTGCGCGGGCGCCACATCTCGATGGTGATGCAGGATCCGAAGTTCTCGCTGAACCCGGTCCAGGCCGTCGGCGACCAGATCGCCGAGGCCTATCGCGTCCACCACAAGGCGAGCGCGCGCGAGGCCAAGGAGCGCAGCCTCACCATGCTGGAGGCCGTGCAGATCCGCGAGCCCCAGCGTGTCTACGATCTCTATCCGCACGAGGTCTCCGGTGGCATGGGCCAGCGCGTGATGATCGCGATGATGCTGATCGCCGAGCCGGAGATCCTGATCGCCGACGAGCCGACCTCGGCGCTCGACGTCACTGTGCAATTGCAGGTGCTCAAGATCCTCGACGACCTCGTCACCAGCCGCGGCATGGGGCTGATCTTCATCAGCCACGATCTGCATCTGGTGAGGTCGTTCTGCGACCGCGTCATCGTCATGTATGGCGGCAAGGCACTGGAGACGCTGCCCGCGGGCGAACTCGACAAGGCGCAGCATCCCTATACACGCGGCCTGCTCGGCTGCCTGCCCGATCTCGACTATCCGCGCGAGAAGCTCGCCACCCTCACCCGCGACCCGGCATGGCTGGCATGAGCACGAACCCCGCGATCAACGTCGATAAGCTCAACGTCTCCTTCGGCGACTCGCATGTCGTGAAGGACCTCTCCTTCGCGGTCGCGCCGGGCGAGAGCTACGGCATCGTCGGCGAATCCGGCTCGGGCAAGTCGACCGTGCTGCGCGTGCTCGCCGGCCTCAACCGCGACTGGAGCGGCGAGGTCGACATCCTCGGCAAGCGCCAGCCGAAGCTCCGCGACAAGGCCTTCTACCGCGCCGCCCAGATGGTCTTCCAGGACCCCTACGGCTCGCTGCATCCAAAGAAGACCGTCGACGACACGCTGGCCGAGCCGCTCGCCATCCATGGCGTCCGCGATGCCGAGGCGAAGATCAGCCGCGCCATGCAGGATGTCGGCCTGCCGACCTCCTTCCGCTTCCGCTATCCACACCAGCTCTCCGGCGGCCAGCGCCAGCGCGTCGCCATCGCCCGCGCTTTGGTGCTGGAACCGACCATCCTGTTGCTCGACGAGCCGACCTCGGCGCTCGACGTCTCGATTCAGGCCGAGGTGCTGAACCTGCTGCAGGCGCTGCGGCACGAGCGCAAGCTGACCTATATCCTGGTCAGCCACGACCTCGCCGTGGTCGGCCATATGTGCGAGCGGCTGCTGGTCATGCAGTTCGGCCGCGGCGTCGAGGAAATGACCGCCGCAACGCTCGCCGCGCGCGCCCCGCAGACCGCCTATGCCCAGCAATTGTTGACGGCGAGCGAGGGGTTTCGACGGGCGGGATAGTGTGCGCTTCCCTTCTCCCCATGCGGGAGAAAGTGGCCCGAAGGGCCGGATGAGGGGTCGCGCTGCCCTGGCGCATTTGCCTATGGCGGAACGCTGCCATGATCGGCGTCGCGCGACCCCTCACCCTAACCCTCTCCCGCAAGGGGAGAGGGGATAGGTCACGGCAACTCTGCACCCAAAGCGTTTGGCAAGCGCCATGCTTGGTCGCATTGTCGTCGCAGGATTCGGTTCGACTGGGCCGATCAGGAGTATGCCACCATGGACGCTATCGCTGAACGCCTGCTGAAGCCGGAGGCTGCGCCGGAGCGCACGCCGGTCCCGCCTTTCGATCTGGTGATCTTCGGCGCCGGCGGCGACCTTGCGCTGCGCAAGCTCTTCCCGGCGCTGGCCCAGCGCAATGAGGAGGGCGTGCTGCCCGAGGAAAGCCGCATCCTCGGCATCGTCCGCAAGCAGGAGGATGTCGAGGGCATCCCCAACGAGATTGCCGCCAAGCTCGCCGCCGCCGGCCTGTCGCAGGATCGCATCGCCGCCTTCCGCCGCCGCCTGACCATGGTGCTGCTCGATGCGGTCAAGCCCGAGACCTATGGCGCGCTGAAGCAGGCGCTCGGCGACTCCCAGCGCGTGCGCTCCTTCTATCTCTCGACGCCGCCCGACTTGTTCATCCCGATCTGCGAGAACCTGGCGAACTCCGGCATCCTGACGCCGACCTCGCGCGTCATCCTCGAGAAGCCGCTCGGCCGCGACCTGGCCTCGGCCCGCGAGATCAACGACGCCGTCGCCCGCATCCTGCCGGAAAGCCGCACCTACCGGATCGACCATTATCTCGGCAAGGAGACGGTGCAGAACCTGCTGGTGCTGCGCTTCGCCAACACGCTGTTCGAGCGCTCCTGGTCGAGCCGCGACATCGACAATGTCCAGATCACGGTGGCCGAGACTGTCGGGCTCGAATCCCGCGCCGGCTATTACGACAAGGCCGGCCATCTGCGCGACATGGTGCAGAACCATGTGCTGCAGCTGCTCTGCCTGTTCGCGATCGAGCCGCCGAACCAGCTTGAGGCCGACGCCGTCCGCGACGAGAAGGTCAGGGTGCTGAAGGCGCTGCGGCCGATCGTCGGCCCGGACGTGCAGCGCATGACCGTGCGCGGCCAGTATGGCCCGGGCGTCATCGACGGCCAGCGCGTCAAAGGCTATTCCGAGGAGCTCGGCCATCTCAGCGGCACCGAGACCTTCGTCGCGATCCGCTGCGAGCTCGACACCTGGCGCTGGGCCGGAGTGCCGATCTATCTGCGCACCGGCAAGCGCATGGCGCAGCGCTATTCCGAGATCGCCGTCACCTTCAAGCCGGTGCCGCACTCGATCTTCGGGCGCGCGCCGGGCTGCGAGGAGCTCTACGCCAATCGCCTCGTCATCCGGCTCCAGCCCAATGACGGCGTGCAATTGCAGCTGATGATGAAGGTGCCGGGCTCCGGCAAGCTCAAGGTCGTGCCGCGCCAGCTCGACCTGCGCTACGAGACCGCCTTCGACGTGCGCACGCCCGATGCCTATGAGCGGTTGCTGACCGACGTGATCCGCGGCGACCAGACCCTGTTCATGCGCCGCGACGAGGTCGAGCAGGCCTGGAGCTGGATCGACCCGATCCTTGCCGGCTGGCAGGAGTACTACCCGCAGCCGCATCGCTATGCCGCCGGCTCCTGGGGGCCGTCGCAGGCGATCGGGCTGATCGAGCGCGAGAGTCGCTCCTGGGCCGATCCGGAGTTCACGGAATGAGCGCGGCCGGCTCGCTGGTCCGCCATCGCTTCGAGACGCTGGCCGACGCCTCCGAGGCCCTCGCCGAGGCTGTCGCGGTCAGGCTGCGGGCGCTCGTCGCGCAGCAGGGCAGGGCGCTTATCGCCGTGCCGGGTGGCACCACGCCGGCGCGTTTCCTCGCGGCGCTCGGCGCGCATGACCTGCCCTGGGAGAGCATCACGCTGATGCCGACCGATGAGCGCTTCGTCGCGCCCGGCGACCAGGCCTCGAACGAGCGCATGATCCGGGCAGCCTTTAGCCCCTTGCGCGACGGGCGGAGCCCGTTCGTCTCCTTCCACAATGCCGGCGACGATCTCGCCATGGCCGCGGCCAGCCTCGATCGCGTGTTGAAGGGCCTGCCTGCGCTCGACATCGTCGTCAGCGGCATGGGCGCGGACGGGCATGTCGCCTCGCTCTTCCCCGGCGAGACGGCGGCGCTCGCTGCGCCGGCTTCCGTGCATGCCGTCGCCGCGAGCCCACCTGACCTGCCGCCGCGGCTCTCGCTCTCGCCTGCTCGGTTGCAGGGCGCGGGCCATGTCGCCTTGCTGATCTCCGGGCAGGAGAAGGAGCGCGTGCTGGCTTCGGCGGTCGAGATGCCGGCGGCGTTTCCGGTCGGCCTGCTACTCGCCCGCCCGCAAGGGCTCGACGTCTACTGGGCCAAGGCGTAAGCGACATCCTCAGCCCTCATCCTGAGGAGCCGCGTAGCGGCGTCTCGAAGGATGGTCCAGTTGTCTCCGGAACCTCCTGGAGCATCCTTCGAGACGCGAGCTCCTCAGGATGAGGGCTGAGGACGAAATCAGGAGAGATGTCCATGTCCGTGCCCGCTGAGATTGCCCGCCTCAAGGCCTGCGGCGTCGTCCCCGTCGTCGTCATCGACGAGGCCGAAATCGCCGTGCCGCTGGCGGAAGCCCTGCTCGCCGGCGGCATCGACGTGATCGAGATCACGCTGCGCCGTCCGGCCGCGATGGCGGCGCTCGAAATCGTGGCGAAGAAGGTACCCGGTATCCTGCCTGTCGCCGGCACCGTGGTGACGCCGGCCCAGGCGGCCGAGGTCCATAATGCCGGCGCGCTTGCCGTGGTCAGCCCGGGCTTCACTGAGAGCGTCGACGAGGCCATGCGCAAGACCGGTCTGCCCTGGCTGCCAGGCGTCGCCACCGCCTCAGACTGCATGCGCGCCGTCTCGGCCGGCCGTCTCACCTGCAAGTTCTTCCCGGCAGAGCAGGCGGGCGGCGTCGCCGGCTTGAAGGCGCTCTCCGGCCCGTTCCCGCAGATGCAGTTCTGCCCGACCGGCGGCGTCTCGCTCGCCAATCTCGGCAATTACCTCGGTCTGCCGCAGGTGATCTGTGTCGGCGGCTCCTGGCTCGTCCCGGCCGATGCGGTGAAGAATCGCGACTGGGCGCAGGTGACGAAGCTCTCACGAGAAGCGCGCGAGAAGGTCGCCGAGCTGCGCGGCTAGTCCTCGCTGCGCGCCGCGCTCCACGCCAGCTCCTGCGCATAGGTGCGGATGTCGGCCGGCCAGCCCGCCGCCTGCCGGAAGAAGCCGATCTCGTCATTGGCGAAGAGCGCGCGGGTCGCTTCCTCGAAGCCCGCTACGTTGCCGGCGAGCGCGCTCATGAAGCGATAGGCTGTCTCGCGGGCGATGCGTCCTTGCGTTTCGCCGCGGTCGCCGCGCCGCGCCTCGTCTATCAGGCGCCGCAGGGCCTGCGAGGCACCGCCGGGCTGCGCCGACAGCCACTCCCAATGCCGCGGCAGCAACGTCACCTCGCGCGCGACGACGCCGAGCTTCGGCCGACCGCGCCCGCGGGCTTCGCCGCCGAGGCGCGCCACGATCTCGGCTGGCGTGCCGCGCAGGTCGAGGTCGACCACCCGCCCGGTCGCGTCGTCGAAGGTCAGGACAGCCGCTTCTGGACGCTCGGCCAGGCGCTGCTGCACGGCGACCGCCACGTCGGCCAGTCGGCCACGGGCGAGGATGGTGTTGCCGTCGAAGGCGGTCGAGAGGTGGTCGGCGTCGGGCATCATCGTTTCCTGAGTGAGGTAGTAAAATACCCGGATAAAAATACTTGAGTCAATATTGTCCGGGTGATATTTGCCGCGCCTCACACAAGGAGGACGCGATGCGTCATGAGGACAGGAGGGCCGTCGTCGCGGCCTATAAGGAACGCAAGGTCGTGGCCGGCATCTATCTGGTGCGCTGCCTCGCCACCGGCGAGCTCTGGGCCGGGCAGGCGCCGGATCTCTCGACCATCCAGAACCGCGTCTGGTTCATGCTGCGCCATGGCAGCCACCGCGGGCGAAAGCTGCAGGCAGCCTGGAACGCGCATGGCGAGGATGCTTTCGCCTTCGAGGAGCTGGAGCGGCTCGACGAGAAGGCGCTTGAGGCCGGCCGCGAGCGCGTCATGAAGGTGCGGCTGGCGCATTGGTGCGCGGAGCTTGGGGCGGAGGCGGTGTGAGGCAAACTGCGGGGAACCCTCTCCTGTTAAGAGGGCAGGGTGAGGTGTAGGCCCCTTGACCAGTTCCGCGAGCGCTCACCGCGCGGCCAGGTTCCGGCCAACGTTTCCGCTCCGAACACCTCACCCCTACCCCTCTCCTTCCAGGAGAGGGGATCCCGCGTTTTCTCGTCAGGGCCGGGTTTCGGCCAACCGCTCCACCACCAAATCCGCGATCGCCAACGAGCTCGTCAGCCCCGGGCTCTCGATGCCGAGCAGGTTGACCAGGCCCGGCACGCCATGCACCGCCGGCCCGTCGATACGGAAATCCGGCATTGGTTCGCTCGGCCCATGCAGCTTCGGCCGGATGCCGGCATAGTCGGCGACGAGCGCGTCGTCCGGCAGGCCGGGCCAGTAGGTCCGGATCGCCGCATAGAATTTTTCGGCGCGGGCGGGATCGACGATCAGGTCCTGGTCGTGCTCGACCCATTCGACATCGGGGCCGAACTTGACCCGGCCGGCCATGTCGATGGTGGCGTGGATGCCGAGGCCCGCGGCTTCCGGTACCGGATAGACCAGATGGCTGAAGGGCTGCTTGCCGAGCAGCGAGAAGTAGTTGCCCTTGGCGAAGGACTGCTTCGGGACGTGCTCGGCCGGGAAACCGTCGAGCTTGCCAAGCAGGCGCGGCGCGCCATGGCCGGCGGAGTTGATCACGGTATTCGCGGTGCAGGTCGCAGGGTCCGCGCCGCCGAAATCGACGCTGAATCCATCGGCCTCGCGCCGCCAGGCCAGGATCGGCGTATTGAGGGCGAGCGAGCCGCCGGCCGCCTCGCATTCGCCGAGCAGCGACAGCATCAGCGCATGGCTGTCGACCACGCCGGTCTCGGGCGAGAGCAGGGCGATCTCGCAGGTCACCTCCAGCTCCAGCGCCTTCGCCTGCGCGCCGTCAAGCCAGCGCAGCGAGGTTACGCCCGAGGCCTCGGCACGTGCCGCGATCGTCTCCAGCGCCGGGCGCTGGCCGGCATGCGTGCCGACGATCAGCTTGCCGCAGGCCTTGTGGGGCAGACCACGCTCGTGGAGGTAGGCGTAGAGCAGCTTGCGGCCCTCGACGCAGACCCGCGCTTTCAGCGAGCCCGGCGGATAGTAGATGCCGGCATGGATGACCTCGCTGTTGCGGGCCGAGGTCTGGGTGCCGATGCCGTCAGCGGCCTCGGCGATCACGACCTCGCGGCCGGCGAGCGCAAGCGCGCGCGCCGTCGCGAGGCCGACGACGCCGGCCCCGATGACGAGGCAGTCGATATCGGCCGCGCTCACACCCTCCCCCTTGCGGGGGAGGGATGGGGAGGGGGGTGACTGGGTGAGCGTTTGCGAGGGAGCTTTCGATTTCAGCCTCACGGCTGACTACCCGCCTCTCCAACTCTCCCCCACAAGGGGGAGAGCGCGCGTCGCGCTTCTGGCACGAGCCATTGCAGGATGACTCACGCGGCGCGCTGCGGCATCGCCATCTCGACCAGGCTCGCCCAGTAGGTCATGCCGACCGGGATCGCCTTGTCGTTGAACTCATAGGCGGGGTGGTGCAGCCCGGCGGACTCGCCATTGCCCATGAAGATGTAGGCGCCAGGGCGCTCTTCCAGCATGAAGGAGAAATCCTCCGAGCCCATGGTCGGCGGCACCGTTGTGTCGATCGCTTCCTTGCCGAAGGTGCTCTTCGTCGCGCTGGTGACGAAGTCGGTCTGGCCGGCATGGTTGAAGGTGACCGGATAGCCGCGATCGTATTCGAGCGTATAGGTCAGGCCGAAAGCCTGGGTCGTGCCGGCGACGATCTCGCGCAGACGCTTCTCGGCGAGGTCGCGCATCTCGGTCGAGAGCGTACGCACCGTGCCCTTGATCTCGACATGCTGCGGGATGACGTTGAAGGCCGTGCCTGCCTGCAGCGCCGTCACCGAGACGACGACGGAATCGAGCGGGTCGGCATTGCGCGAGGCGATGGTCTGCAGCGAGGTGACGAGCTGGCAGGCGGCAACCAGCGGGTCGATCGTCTCGTTGGGCTTGGCGGCGTGGCCGCCGCGGCCCTCGAGCTTGAGCAGGAACTTGTCGGCTGCCGCCATCATCGGCCCCTTGCGGATGGCGAACTGGCCGATCGGCAGGCCCGGCATGTTGTGCAGGCCATAGACCTCCTGCACGCCGAAGCGCTCCATCAGCCCATCCTTGCACATCTCCTTGCCGCCGCCGCCGCCTTCTTCAGCCGGCTGGAAGATGACGATCGCGGTGCCGTCGAAGTCGCGGGTGTCGGCCAGGTACTTGGCGGCGCCGAGCAGCATGGCGGTGTGGCCGTCATGGCCGCAGGCGTGCATCTTGCCCGCCACGGTCGAGCGGTGCTCGAGATTGGTCTCCTCGTGGATCGGTAGCGCATCCATGTCGGCGCGCAGGCCGATGACCTTGCCGGAATTCTGGCCCTTGCCCTTGATCACGCCGACGACGCCGGTACGCCCGATGCCGGTGACGACCTCGTCGATGCCCCATTCCCTGAGCTTGTCGGCGACGATGCCGGCGGTGCGCTGCACGTCGAAGAGCAGCTCGGGATGGCGGTGGAAGTCGCGGCGGATCGCGCTGATCTCGGGTTCGATCGCGGCGATGAGATCGGATTTGGGCATTGTGTCCTCGACAGGTCGCGGCTTTGCAAAAAAAGGTTGGCAGAAAACGGGTTGCCAGCCGCGCAAGCTAGCGCGGAGCCGGGCGTCCTGTCCAAGCCGATTGCGGCATGAGGGGGCGGAGACTGGCGAATGCGTCGCGCCCTCCTGTCCACATCGCTGCGAAAGGGTTAAGAGCTGCCGGCCCGGAGAGTGTCGCTCCGGACGATCCCGACCTGACGAGTGCTGCGATGTCCGAGGCCAACACCATCCGCGAAGTCACGATCCCGGAGCTGCCGAACCATTATCGCGGCAAGGTCCGCGAGAATTACGACCTGCCGGACGGGCGCCGGATCATCATCGCCACCGACCGGCTCAGCGCCTTCGACCGCGCCATCGCCTGTATTCCGTTCAAAGGCCAGGTGCTGACGCAGACGGCGCGCTTCTGCTTCGAGCAGACGGCGGACATCTGCCCCAACCACGTGCTCGATTATCCCGATCCCAATGTCGTGGTCGGGCAACGGCTCGACATCCTGCCGGTCGAGATCGTGGTGCGCGGCTATCTCGCCGGCACCACCGGCACCTCGATCCTGACCATGTACAAGCAGGGCCGGCGCGAGATGTACGGCGCCCGCTTCCCCGAGGGTTTGCGCGACAACGAGGCACTGCCGCAGGCGATCATCACCCCGACCAGCAAGGCCTTCGACGGCGGCCATGACGAGCCGCTCTCGCCCGCCGAGATCCTGGAGCAGGGTCTGTTGACCAAGGCGCAGTGGGAGACCCTCTCGGGTTATGCGCTGGCGCTGTTCGCCCGTGGCCAGAAGCTCGCGGCCGAGCGCGGGCTGATCCTCGCCGATACGAAGTACGAGTTCGGCACGGATGGCGAGGGCAAGATCATCCTCGCCGACGAGATCCACACTCCCGATTCGAGCCGCTACTGGTTCGCCGGGAGCTATCCCGAGCGCTTCGCAAAGGGTGAGAAGCCGGAGAGCTTCGACAAGGATTTCGTGCGCAACTGGGTCGCGGCCCGCTGCGACCCCTATAACGAGCCGATCCCGGAGATCCCGGACGAGCTGATCGAGCAGACCTCGCAGGTCTATATCCGGGCCTTCGAGACGATCACCGGCCAGACCTTCGTGCCGCCGGCGGCTGATGTGGCGCCGCTGGAGCGGATCAGGCGGAACCTGGCGCGCTATTTCTGAGGCGAGGCGCGCCAACCAGACACAGCCAATGGCAGACGGAACAGCCGCAACGCTCGCGCGTTGAGCGCTGACCATCGCTGTGTTGAAGGGAGGCCGCCATGCGCCGCCTGATCGTTCTCGCCGCTTCTCTCGTCCCCCTGCTGGCGTTCGCCGCCAATGACGCCTCGGCGCAGACCAGCGGCAGTGCCTTCCGGGGCGGGGGGAGTCCGTGCGGGCGGCGCCCTCAGTGGAGGCGGGGCGCTGTCCGGTGGAGGCTTCCGCGGCGGCAATCGCGTCGGGCTTGGAGGAGGTTTTGGCAGCTCCCGTGTTGGCCTCGGTAGAGGCTATGGCTATCGCGGCGGCCTCAATCGCGGCGGCGCGGGCTGGGGCTACCGGCCCAATCGCTGGTATGGCGGCGGCTATTATGGGCGGCGCGGCTATTATGGCGGTGGCTGGGGATGGGGTGCCGGAGGCCTGGCGGCCGGCGCGATTCTCGGGGGCGCTGCGGCTTATCCCTACTATTACGGCACGCCCTATTATGAAGAGCCGCCCCCTATTACCCCCGGCGATACTATGCCGAGACCTATCGGGGTCCGGTCTCTTCAGGCATCGGCAACTACTGCCAGACGCCTGTTCGCACCTGCCAGCTGATCAACCCGGCCGATCTCGGCGCCGGCTGTTCCTGCCGCGTCGCGGGTGGACGGGCTCGCGGGAGCGTGATCCCGTAGCGGAAGCGTGAAGCCGGGAGGGGGCGCCTCGGTCGGCGCTCCCGCGCAGGTCGGCTCAGACCCCGAATTCCTGGCGCCAGTGCTCGATGTCGTCGAGCGCGACGTTTGAGCCGCACAGCACCAGCGCGACGCGCTCGCCCGGCTTGAACTGATCCTTGCGCGCCATGGCGGCGGCGACGGTGCAGGATGCGGCTGGCTCGAGCAGGACGCGCCCGTTCTGCAGCACCCAGACCAGCTCGCGCACCGCTTCGGCGTCGGGCACGACGACGATCTCCTCGAGGAACTGGCGCGCGGCCGCCATCGTCCGTTCGGTCGCGAAGGGCGCTCCGAGCGTGCGGGCGATCGAGGTCGGGCGGATCGGCACCGGCTTTCCGGCTTCGAGCGCCTGCGTCATCGTCGTCGCGCCCTCGGTCTCGACGCCATGGATGCGCACCGCCGGGTCGAGCCCCTTCAGTGCCGCGCCGACGCCGGCCGAGAAGCCGCCGCCGCCGATCGAGATGAAGACATGGTCGATCCGCCCGCCGGCATCGGCCGCAAGTTCTAAGCCGACCGTGCCGTGGCCGGCGATGATCGCCGGATCGTCATAGGAGTGGACATGGGTCATGCCCTTGCCCTCGTACTCCTCCGCCTTGGAGAAGGCGGCGAGCGCATCCTCGCAGAGCTCGACCTCGCCGCCGGCTTCCTCCGTCAGGCGGATATTGAGTGGTGCGACGTTCTTCGGCATCAGCACCAGCGCCTTGATGCCGAGCATGCTGGCGACCAGCGAGACGGCGATGGCGTGGTTGCCGCCGGAGACGGTAACGACGCCGCGCGCTTTCTCGGCTTCGGAGAGGCCGAGCAGCTTGTTGTAGCAGCCGCGCACCTTGAACGAGCCGGCGAGCTGCAGGCTCTCGACCTTGACCACGGTCTCGACGCCGAGCCTGGCCGTAAGGCCGGCGCTCAGGAAGGTCGGCGTGCGCCTGACCTTGCCGGCGATGCGGGTGGCGGCGGCCTGGATATCGGCGAGGGTGACGTCGAAGGACATGGCGGACTCACAGGGATGCTTGCTTGGCCGGCACATGAGCGCGCCGGGCGCAGCCCGGTCAAGCGCGGAGAACCGATTGACGACAGGCAATGCCAGCGTAGCCTGCGGCACGGTTCATGCCTGTCGGCCAGTTCATCGGAGATTTTTACCCGTGCGTTATTCCCCCAAGGAGATGCTGGCCAAGCTGGTGTCGTTCAACACCGAGTCCTGGCGCAGCAATCTCGAGCTGATCCATTTCTGCCGCGACTACCTCGCCGCCCATGGCGTCGAGAGCACGATCGTGCCGAGCCCCGATGGCGAGAAGGCCAATCTCTACGCGACCGTCGGGCCGCAGGCCGCCGGCGGCATCGTCCTCTCCGGCCATACCGACGTGGTGCCGGTCGAAGGGCAGGACTGGAGCTCCGATCCGTGGACGCTGACCGAGCGCGACGGCAAGCTCTATGGCCGCGGCAGCTGCGACATGAAGGGCTTCGACGCGATCGCGCTGGCCCTGGTGCCGGAGATGCTCGAGGCCGGGCTGAAGCGACCCTTCCATATCGCGCTCTCCTATGACGAGGAGGTCGGCTGCATCGGCGCCGCGATCATGATCGATGCCATGGCAGCGGCCGGGTTGAAGCCCTCCGCGGTGATCGTCGGCGAGCCCTCGATGATGCAGGTCGTCACCGGTCACAAGGGCGGCACCCGGATGAAGACGACGGTGCGCGGCCACGCCGTGCATTCGAGCCGCGTCGATATCGGTGTCCCCGCCGTGATGGTCGCCGGCAAGCTGATCGCCTGGCACGATGACGTCATGCAGGAGAACAAGGCGAAGGCTAAAGCCGGCATCGCGTTCGAGCCGCCCTATTCGACGCTGCATGTCGGCGTCGTCGCCGGCGGCACGGCGGTCAACATCACTGCCGAGCATGCCAGCTTCAGCCACGAGGTCCGGGTCATGCCGGGCGACGATACCGACTATGTCGCGCGCTACCGGGCGAAGATCACCGAGCTGGAGGCACCGATGAAGGCGATCGCGCCTGAGACCGGCATCACAATGGAGATCACCTCCCAGACGCCGCCGCTGGCGCCGGAGAAGGAGGGCGCTGCCGAGACGCTGTCCCGCCGCATCACCGGCGACAATGCCAGCCATGTCGTCGCCTACGGCACCGAGGGCGGCCTGTTCCAGGCGGCCGGCTGGTCGACCGTGGTCTGCGGACCCGGCGATATCGCCCAGGCGCACCAGCCTGACGAGTTCCTCACAGTAGCCCAGCTCGACGCCGGGACGGCTTTCGTCCGCGCGCTGATTGCGGAGCTGGCCCGCTGACGGTGCAAGGCGGGGCGCTTCATTGCGAGCCTTTGGCGCGCCCTTCGCAGCTTCGTGCGTTGCATTAGTAAGATTCGCAACAAAGTTCGATCTGGAACGAAGTCGATCGGACGCACTGGACGCGGGCTTCGAACCGTCATTAATCTGCCGCCTTCGTCGGCGTGCCGCCAAAATAAGCAGGCAGCCGGCACCGCTCCTGGGGAGGAGTGGTTTCAACCAATCGGGAGCAGTCTCACATGTCGTTCAAGACCAATTGCCTGGCAGCCGTGGCGGCCCTGGCCTTGATGTGCGGGGCTGTGCAAGCCCAGACCTTGCGATACGCCAACCAGGGCGAGCTGAAGTCGCTCGACCCCTACACCGTCAACGAAACCACCACGAACGCCCATCTCGGCCATCCCTATGAAGGCCTGACGGCGCGCGGCAAGGATCTCAAGATCGAGCCGGCCCTCGCCGAGAAGTGGGAAGTCTCCGACGACGGCCTGAAATGGCGCTTCTTCCTGCGCAAGGGCGTCAAGTTCCATGACGGCTCGGACTTCACCGCCGATGATGTGCTCTTCTCGGCCGAACGCGTCCGCGCCACGGGCTCGAACTTCACCACCCGCATCCCGACCAGTGCCAAGTTCGTCAAGGTCGACGACCACACGGTCGACGTCGTCCTGACCGCGCCGAATCCGATCCTGAACGCGCAGTGGGACACCTGGTACATCATGTCGAAGAAGTGGGCGGAGGCGAACAACGCCGTCGCCCCGACCCCGGCGGCCGCGACCACCCCGAGCCATGCCTCGCTCAACGCCAACGGCACGGGCCCCTACAAGATCGAGAGCCATCAGCCGGGCGTGAAGACCGTCTTCAAGTTCAATGAGAACTACTGGAAGAAGATCGACGGCAACATCAAGGAGATCATCTTCACGCCGATCTCCTCGGACGCCACCCGCGTCGCCGCGCTGCTCTCCGGCGAGGTCGACGTGATCGAGCCGGTTCCGATCCAGGACATCCAGCGCGTCAACGCCTCGGGCAACGCCCAGGTGCTGACCGGGCCGGAATTGCGCACCATCTTCCTCGGCTTCGACCAGACCCGCGACGAGCTGCTGGAATCGAGCGTCAAGGGCAAGAACCCGTTCAAGGATGTGAAGGTCCGTCAGGCCTTCTACCAGGCGATCGACATCGAGACGATCAAGAGCCGCGTCATGCGTGGGCTTTCGACCCCGTCGCCGCTGATGATCGCGCCGGAGCTGTTCTCGACCGCCGGTTTCACCCGCGCCAAGTTCGACGCCGAAGCCTCCAAGAAGCTGCTCGCCGAGGCCGGTTACCCCAACGGCTTCGAGCTTGGCATGGACTGCCCGAACGACCGCTACGTCAATGACGGCCAGATCTGCCAGGCCGTGGTCGGCATGCTCGCCCGCATCGGCGTCAAGGTCAGCCTCAACGCCCAGCCCAAGGCGCAGTACTTCGCCAAGGTGCTGAAGCCGGGTGGCTACAAGACCTCGTTCTACCTGCTCGGCTGGACCCCTGGCACCTTCGACAGCCACAATGTCCTCTATGACATCCTCGGCTGCCGCGATGTCGCCGGCTCCTCGCGCGGCGAGTCGAACCTCGGCAACTACTGCAACAAGAAGGTCGACGAGCTGACCGACAAGATCCTGGTCGAGTCGGACACCGCCAAGCGCAATGCGATGATTGGCGAGGCCTACAAGATGACCGTCGACGAGTTCTCCTACATCCCGCTTCACCAGCAGGCTTTGGCCTGGGGTGTCTCGAAGAAGGTGAAGCTCGCCCAGCGCGCCGACAATTCGGTGCTGCTCTACTACGCCACCAAGGAGCAGTGAGGGCCTGAAGGGCGCGCGGGCGAAGAGCCCACGCGCCCTTTCTCTATCTGCAGCACAGACGTCGTCCCGCGAGGGGCGGCCTCGGATTCCTTGTAAGGGCGAACATGCTCGCATTTGTTCTGCGCCGGCTGTTCCAGTCGCTGATGGTGATGCTCGCGGTCGCGCTCATCGCCTTCACCATGTTCCGCTTCGTCGGCGACCCGGTGAACCAGATGGTGGGCGTCGACACGCCGCAGGAGCAGGTCGCGCAGCTGCGCCAGACGCTCGGCCTCGACGAGCCGGTGGTCGTCCAGTTCGCGCGCTACATCTACAACGCCGCGCGGCTCGAATTCGGCGTATCCTACCAGTTCCGCCTGCCGGTGATCTCGTTGCTCGGCGAGCGCGCGCCGGCGACGCTCGAGCTCGCCTT
Organism: Bosea vestrisii; assembly: GCF_030144325.1. Classification (NCBI taxonomy): domain Bacteria; kingdom Pseudomonadati; phylum Pseudomonadota; class Alphaproteobacteria; order Hyphomicrobiales; family Alloboseaceae; genus Allobosea; species Allobosea vestrisii. Next base: position 4,567,885 of record NZ_CP126307.1, read on the forward strand.
CATGTCGGCGCTGTTCTCATTGCTGGTCGGCATACCCATGGGTGTCTACACGGCGCTGCGCCGTGATAGCTGGCTGGCGAAGATTTTCCAGACGGTCTCGCTCGTCGGCATCAGCCTGCCGACCTTCCTGATCGGCATCCTCCTGATTTACCTGTTCTCGGTGACGCTCGGCTGGCTGCCCTCCTTCGGGCGCGGCGAGGTCGTCAAGATCGGCAACTGGTGGACGACAGGGCTTCTGACCGCCTCGGGCTGGAAGGCGCTGATCCTGCCGTCGATCACGCTCGGTCTGTTCCAGATGACGCTGATCATGCGCCTCGTCCGGGCCGAGATGCTCGAGGTGCTGCGCACCGACTACATCAAGTTCGCCCGCGCCCGCGGCCTCAAGACGAGAGCCATCCATTTCGGCCATGCGCTGAAGAACACGCTGGTGCCGGTCATCACCATCGCCGGCCTGCAGCTCGGTTCGATCATCGCCTTCGCCATCATCACCGAGACGGTGTTCCAGTGGCCGGGCATGGGCCTGCTCTTCCTCAAGGCGGTGCAGCAGGTCGATATCCCGATCATGGCGGCCTATCTCATGTTGATCTCTTTCCTGTTCGTCAGCATCAACCTGATCGTCGACCTGCTTTACGCACTGGTCGATCCGCGCCTGCGCGCGACGATCGGGGCGCATTGAGGTCGGTCATGAGTGTGCAACCCGCTTCCTCCCCGAAACAGCCGCCCTCGCTCTGGGCCCGCATCCTCGACAGCGACATCCTCGCGAGCTTCCTGCGTTCGAAGGTGACGATGGTCGCGGCCGTCATCGTGCTGGTGATGTTCATCGGCGCCGCCTTCTCGCCCTGGATCGCCCCGACAAACCCGTTCGATCCGGCGACCGTCTTCCTCGCCGACGCCAACATCCCGCCGGCCTGGCAGGATGGCGGCGATCCGAAATTCATCCTTGGCACCGACGACCAGGGCCGCGATCTCTATTCGGCGATCCTCTATGGCTTGCGCGTCTCTCTGATTGTCGGCCTGCTCGGCGTCGCGCTGGCGGCAACGATCGGCATCACGCTTGGCCTGCTCGCCGGCTATCTCGGTGGCCGGGTCGATTCGCTGATCATGCGCATCGCCGACGTGCAATTGACCTTCCCGGCGATCCTGATCGCGCTTCTGATCGACGGTGTTGTCCGCGGCATCTTCAAGGGCGCGAACCGCGAGGACACGGCGCTCTATGTGCTGGTGATCTCGATCGGGCTCTCCTTCTGGGTGCAGTACGCCCGCACCATCCGCGGCTCGACCCTGGTCGAGCGCAACAAGGACTATGTCCAGGCTGCCAGGCTCGTCGGCCTGCCGGCGCCGCTGATCATGCTGCGCCATGTCCTGCCGAACGTGATCGGCCCGGTGCTGGTCATCCTGACCATCAACCTCGCGCTCGCCGTCATCACCGAGGCGACGCTCTCCTTCCTCGGCGTCGGCCTGCCGGCGACCCAGCCATCGCTCGGCACGCTGATCTCGATCGGCAATCGCTATCTGTTCTCTGGCGACTGGTGGATCGTCACCTTCCCGGGCGTGACGCTGGCGATCCTGGTGTTGGCGGTGAACCTGCTCGGCGATTGGCTGCGCGATGCCCTGAACCCGCGGTTGAGGTGAGCCGATGAGCGAGACCGTTCTCTCCGTCCAGGATCTCACCGTCGAGTTTGTCACCCGCCGCGGCACGTTGCGCGCGCTCGACAAGATCTCTTTCGACATCGCCCGCGGCGAGGTGCTCGGGGTCGTCGGCGAATCCGGCGCCGGCAAGTCGGTCACCGGCTCGGCGATCATCGGCCTGATCGATCCGCCCGGCCGCATTGCCGGTGGCAAGGTCGTCCTCTCCGGCGAGCGCGTCGACAATCTCCCGCTGGAACAGATGCGGCGCCTCCGCGGCAAGCGCATCGGCATGATCTTCCAGGACCCGCTGACCAGCCTCAACCCGCTCTACCGGGTCGGCGAGCAGCTGATCGAGACGATCCAGACCCATACAGACCTCAACGCGGCGGATGCCCGCAAGCGCGCCATCGCGTTGCTCGACGAGGTCGGCATACCCGCGCCGGAGCGGCGCATCGACGGCTATCCGCACGAGTTCTCCGGCGGCATGCGCCAGCGCGTCGTCATCGCGCTCGCGCTCTGTGCCGAGCCGGAATTCATCATCGCCGACGAGCCGACCACCGCGCTCGACGTCTCCGTGCAGGCGCAGATCATCACGCTCATCAAGCGGCTCTGCAAGGAACGCGGCACCTCGGTGATGCTGGTCACCCACGACATGGGCGTGATCGCCGAGACGGCCGACCGCGTTGCAGTGATGTATGCCGGCCGCGTCGCCGAGATCGGCCCGGTCCGCGACGTCATCAAGGAACCGCTCCACCCCTATACCCAGGGGCTGATGGGCGCGATCCCCTCGATCACAGGCGATGCCGAGCGCCTTGTGCAGATCCCGGGCTCGATGCCCAGGCTCTCCAGCATTCCGAGGGGCTGCGCCTTCAATCCGCGCTGTTCCAAGGTGTTCGAGCGCTGCCGCATCGACCGGCCGGAGCTCATCGATGTCGGCGGCCACCAGGTCGCCTGCCATCTCTACGATCAGGCCAAGGCGCCGGCCGGCAAGACGGAGATCGCGGCGTGAGCGAAAAAGCCTTCGTCCAGGTCCGCGACCTCAAGCGCGTCTTCGACGTCTCCAGGCCCTGGCTGAACCGGGTGCTGGAGAACGCGCCGAAGCAGTATCTCAAGGCCGTCGATGGCGTCTCCTTCGACATCCGCAAGGGCGAGACCTTCGCGCTGGTCGGCGAGTCCGGCTCGGGCAAGTCGACCGTGGCGCGCATGGTCGTCGGCCTCCTGAACCCGTCCGGCGGCACGGTCTCGATCGACGGCGTCTCGATGTCCGATGCGAAGGCGAGCCAGGAGCGCCAGCGCCTGCGCAAGCGCATCCAGATGATCTTCCAGGACCCTTACGCCTCGCTCAATCCGCGCTGGCGTGTCGGGCGGATCATCGCCGAGCCGATCCACGCCTTCGGCATCATCCAGGGCGATGCGGCGATCGCAGAGCGCGTCGGCGAACTCCTCTCGCTGGTCGGCCTGCACCCTGACGACAGCAAGAAGTTTCCGCACGAATTCTCCGGCGGCCAACGCCAGCGCATCGCGATCGCCCGTGCGCTCGCCTCCAATGCCGAGTTCATCGTCTGCGACGAGCCGACCTCGGCGCTCGACGTCTCCGTGCAGGCGCAGATCCTCAACCTGATGCGCGACCTGCAGCAGAAGTTCGGGCTGACCTATCTCTTCATCAGCCATAACCTCGCGGTCGTCCGGCACATGGCGACGCGCATCGGCGTGATGTATCTCGGCCGCCTGGTCGAGGTCTCAGACGGCAAGCAGCTCTTCGCCGCGCCGCGCCATCCCTATACCAGGATGCTGCTCGACGCGGTGCCCGACCTCGCCATGGTCGGCAAGCGGCACGAGGGCGTGAAAGGCGAAATCCCGAACCCGATCAATCCGCCCTCGGGCTGCACCTTCCATCCGCGCTGCCCGCTGGTCTTCGATCGCTGCCGCGTCGAGAACCCGCCGGTGATCGACGGTGTCGCCTGCCATGCGGTGAATGCGGGCCGCGAGGCGGCTTGAAAACAGGCGTCATTCTCGGGCGAAGCGAAGCGCAGACCCGAGAATCTTATGACGAGAGGGCGCTGGTCGGAGGCTCATCCTGCCTGAGATGCTCGGGTCAAGCCCGAGCATGACGGCGGTGCCTCGCTACTTCCCGGCGGGCGGGCTCGGCGCCTTCGGCCGCCGGCTGAGCGGTGCTACGGGCCGCTCGGTGCGGTATTGGCCGCGCGCGATCGCGGTGAACAGCAGGGCAACCGCGGTCAGCGTCATCAGCCACCAGGTCTGGAACGAGGCGAAGCCGAGGGCCGCCAGCGCGAAGGCTGTGACATAGGCCGCGACGCCGCCGGCGGCGAGCGCGCCGGGCATGCGACCTGCGGCGCTGACCGCGAAATAGAGGCAGAGCGCGCTCGTCGCCGCGCCAACCAGGCCGAGCTCGTACCAGGTCTCGAACAGGATCGTGGTCGGCACCTCGAGCGGCAGTGCGCCGGTGGTGCGTCCACGCAGGACCGTATCGAGCCCATGCCCGGTGATGAGCTGCACCGGGCGGCTGGAGATGATGTCGGCCCAGATGTCGAGGCCGATGCCGACCGTACTGAACACCGCGGGGGAGAGCCGGAAGAACGGCAGCAGCAGGAAAGGCAGGAGCGGGGCGAGCAGCATCAGCCCGGCCATGATGCCGCCCATCAGCCTGGCGCCGACGACGCGGTTGGCACTGACCGCGCCGAAGGCGATCGCGCCGCACAGCATCGCCATCGCCTCGCCATCCTCGATCCGCGAGAGCGCGAGCAGGCCGACCACCAGCGCCAGTCCCAACGCGGTCAGGCCGCGCTCACGCGAGAGCAGCCAGGCGAGCGCCGGCCAGGCCATGATCAAGACAACGCTGACGCCGCGCTCGACGCTGCCGGCGGCGGTGGCGGCTCGCGAGTCGATCGGGCTCAGCGCCTCGGTCAGGAGCAGGCCGAGCGCGAAGATCGCAGCGACGCCGGCGCCGAGCGCCGCGAGGTTGAGGTTCGAGGCCCGCATGCGCTCGGGCAGAGCGGCGGCACCGGCAAAGCCGAGCGCCACGGCGAGGAAGAGATTGGCCGCCTTCTCGGTGGCCGAGCCGGTATAGGGGCTCCAGACCAGCGAGAGCACGGCCCAGCCGACCAGCGCCCAGATCGTCACGCCGGCGCGGCTGAAGAGCGACGCCCTGATATTGCCGGCGAACCAGCGCGGCGCCTCGATCAACGCGGCGATCGCCAGCAGGATGACGCCGATCGGCACCAGCACGACGGCGGCACGGCGTGACACCAGCGAGGCCAGCGGCAAGGCAAGCGCGAGCGTCGCAAAGCCGATGCGGCGCAGGAGCAGCGCGGCATCGGTCGCGGGATCGAGGGGCGTCTGGGCGTTCGGACGGATCATGGGCAAGCGGGTACTCGGCGAGCCGCGTCCGGCCAGGATGCCGGGAACAGCCCACGCCACCCTAGCGCCTGCCTCGAGCTTCGACTGTAGGTGCGCTGCAACACTGGCAAAGCATCTCGCGCAGTTTGGAACACCTAAAGTTCACTGGTCGCGCGAGCCGTTCCGTGGGATGAAAGGGCGATGACTGCTCCGCTCGCCGCGATCGTCTATTCCACCGGCTTCCCCATCGACGAGTTGATGGCGGAGGTGGCCGATACCCTGAAGCGCGAGGCCGTTCGGCTCGGCGGCGTCGTCCAGCACAACAATGGTGACTGCGCGAGCGGTTGCGCCAGCATGGCGCTCGAGGATCTCGCCTCGGGCAAGCTCTTTCCGATCAGCGAGGATCGCGGCGCCGGCTCGGCCGGTTGCCGGCTCGATGCAGCCGGGCTCGCCGCCGCAGGCGCCGCCGTCTCTGGCGCGCTCTCCGGTCCGGTCGACCTCGTGATCGTCAACAAGTTTGGCAAGCAGGAGGTTCTCGGCCAGGGCCTGCGCGCCGAGATCGCCGCCGGCGTCGTCGCCGGACTGCCGCTGCTGACCGCCGTGCGCGACGACATGCTCGCCGCCTGGTCGGAGTTCGCAGGCGAAGACTGGCAGCGCCTGCCGCCCGAATCTGCCGCCGTGACGGACTGGGCGATGGCAGCGCTGCGCCAGCCGGCCTGACGGCTCGCAAGGAGCTACCTCGTGCCTGTTGGCAGCGACTTCCTCGACGACTACCTGATCCGGCCCGATCCAGCGGCTGCTCGCCTCGGCGCGACGGTTGCCGGCATCGACCATAGCGGCGCCCGCGTCGAGACCCGGGTCGTCACCGAGCGGGCGCTGACGCTCTACCTGAACAGCCAGGAGATCGTCACCATGATGACGATCGGCGACCACCCCGAGTACCTCGCGCTTGGCTATCTCCTCAACCAGAACATGCTCAGGCGTGGCGACCCGGTCGAGGCAGTCGACTATGACGAGGAGCTCGAGGTCGTTGTGGTCCGCACGCCCGAGCGCACCGATTTCGAGCAGAAGCTGAAGAAGAAGACGCTGACCTCGGGCTGTGCCCAGGGCACCGCCTTCGGCGACCTGATGGAGGCGATCGACGAGATCGTCCTGCCCAAGGCCGAGCTGCGCACAAGCTGGCTCTATGCGCTGACCCGCAAGATCAACACCACGCCCTCGCTTTATCTGGAGGCCGGCGCGATCCATGGCTGCGTGCTCTGCGAGCGCGACAAGCCATTGGTCTACATGGAGGATGTCGGCCGCCACAACGCCGTCGACAAGGTCGCCGGCTGGCTCTTCCGCCACGATGTCGATCCCGGCAGGATGATCTTCTACACCACCGGCCGCCTGACCTCGGAAATGGTGATCAAGACGGTGCGCATGGGCATCCCGATCCTGGTCTCGCGCTCGGGCTTCACCGAATGGGGCGTCGAGCTCGCCCGCAAGGCCGGCCTGACCCTGATCGGGCGGGCCCGCGGCAAGCGCTTCCTGGCGCTGGCCGGCGAAGATCGGATCGTCTTCGACCAGGACCCGGACAGCGTCGAGGAGGAAGGCGGCAAGCATCGCCGCAAGGGATCTGGTGATGACTGAGACCAGCCCGGTAACCCTCGGCCTCCTGCTCGCCGGCGGGCTCGCCCGCCGCATGGGCGGTGGCGACAAGCCGCTGCGCACCATCGCCGGCCGCACTATCCTCGCCCATGTCATCGAGCGGCTTGGGTCCCAATGTGACGGGCTCCTGCTCAACGCCAATGGCGACCCGGCCCGCTTCGCCGATTACGGCCTGCCGGTCGTCGCCGACAGTGTGCCGGATTTCGCCGGGCCGCTCGCCGGCATCCTAGCCGGGCTCGATTGGCTCGCGGCGAACCGGCCGGGCGCGCAATGGCTGGTCAGCGTCGCCGCCGACACGCCCTTCATCCCGCGCGATCTGGTGGCGCGGCTGCATGCGGCGCGTACGCAGGCGAATGTCCCGCTCGCCTGCGCTGCCTCGGGCGGCTGGACCCATCCGGTGATCGGGCTCTGGCCGGTCGCGCTGCGCGAGGAACTGCGCCATGCGCTCACTGTCGAGGACGAGCGCAAGATCGACCGCTGGACCGCGCGCCACGGTGTCGTTCCGGTCGAATGGCCGGTGACGCCGGTCGATCCGTTCTTTAACGCCAACCGGCCCGATGATCTCGCCGAGGCCGAGCGGCTGCATGCCGCGCTCGGCGACGCTTGATCGCGGACGGTACCGCCCCTAGATTCAACCGATAAGCGAAGCTTATTCGCCTGCCTCTGGGGGAAGTCGCATGAAGTCCTTTGTCATCGCCGTCGCCTTCGCTGCGATTGCCGCCTATGGCGCGAGCCTGGTGCTGGCGACCTATCAGCGCCCCGTCGACGTCGCCTACGCGACCAGCAGCGTTCGACTCTGACGCGTCCGGCTTAGCCTTCCAGTAGCGCTTTCAAGCGCGCGAGATCGGCGGCCACCCATTCGGCGTCGCGCGCGAACGCATCCTCTGTCATCTCCGGGCGCCGGAACAGCGTGAACACCACTTCGCTGCCGCTGCCATTGCCGAGTACGCGCATCGGGTTGTGCATCGCTGCGCCCGCATCAGGAACGACGGCGTGGTCGAGGATGCCGTAGGGGTTGGGCTCGCTGAACATCACGCGCATCGGCCCCATCGGCGTCTTCGCGCGATAGGTCATGCCCTCGACATGGTGGAATTCGCCGCCGAGCCCCTCCGCCCATTTCGGGAAGTTCATGGGCTCGGCGAGGAAGCCATAGACCTCCTCGATCGGCCTGTTGATCGCGATGCTGATATGACGCGCTGGCAGGACGGGCATCATCGCTTCTCCTCTCTTTTGGCCTTTAGAACATAACATGAACAAAATCGGATGTCATCGCGTATCGGTGATGGGCTGTGTCCGAGCCTGCCGCGGGTCGATCAAGATTCCGCCGGCTTCGCCAGCCCTTTTGCCAGCGGCGACGGATGAGGAGATTCGCGATGGAGCAGAGTATCGGCGTCGGCCTGACGATTTTCGTGCAGCATGGGCGCGAGCAGCAGGCCGCGGACTTCTACAGCGAGGCGTTCGAAGCACGGCAGCTCAAGACATACAGGGTCGACGGCGAGATCGCCGGGGTCGACATGCTGATGGGGGAACGCGGATCTCCGTCGCCGGCTCCAATCCGCGCCGCGAGGAGGAGCCGTCCTATGGCGGTCCGTTCTTCCCCAAGGCGGCCGGCGCGGTCAGCACGATCGTCCAGCTCACGGTGCCGGATATCGAGGCCTGCTTCGCACAGGCGATCGTCGCCGGGGCCGCGCTGCGTGACCGGGTCCAGACCGATGTCGAGGGACGACGGGTCGCCTCGCTTTTCGACCCGTTCGGGCACATCTGGGTGCTGATCGAGCGGCAGGAGGGGCCGACGAGAGTGGCCCCCGATCAGCTCGCAGTGCAGGCTGATCGGCCGAGCAGCCTTAACCTGCAGAACTAGAACCCTATTCGATCACGATCCGTGGCGCTGCCCTGGCCGGCCCGGCGAGGCCGGCCTTCACCTGTCGCGCCAGCGCGACATAGGCCTTGGCATGGGGGCTGTCGGGGTCGCTCGCCACGATCGGCCGGCCGCCATCGGAGGTCTCGCGGATCGGCATGGCGAGCGGGATTTCGCCGAGGAAGGGCACACCCTGCCGCTCCGCCTCGTGCCGCGCCCCGCCATGGGCGAAGATGTCGGAGCGGTGGCCGCATTCCGGGCAGATGAAGTAGCTCATGTTCTCGACGATGCCGAGGATCGGCACCTCGACCTTCCTGAACATGGCGACGCCGCGGCGGGCATCGAGCAGGGCCAAGTCCTGCGGCGTCGAGACGATCACCGCGCCGGCGAGCGGCGTCTGCTGCGCCATGGTGAGCTGGGCATCGCCCGTGCCGGGTGGCATGTCGACGACGAGCACGTCGAGCTCGCCCCAGGCGACCTCGCGCAGCATCTGGGTGATCGCCGAGATCACCATCGGCCCGCGCCAGATCATCGGCGTCTCCTCGTCGATCAGGAAGCCGATCGACATGATCTTCAGGCCGTAGGCCTCCATCGGTGCGAGCGTGCGGCCCGAGACCAGCCGCGGCTTGCCGGTGATGCCGAAGATCTTCGGCACGGACGGGCCATAGATGTCGGCGTCGAGCACGCCGACCTTGAGACCGAGCGTCGCCAGGGCCACGGCGAGGTTGGCCGTGGTGGTCGACTTGCCGACGCCGCCCTTGCCGCTCGCCACCGCGATGATCTGCTTGACGCCGGGGATGCCCGCCGCCTTCGGCACCGGCCCGCCGGGGCCGGGCTGGCCATGCGCTTGCCGGCGCGCCTCCGCCGCCTGAGATGGCGCCGGACGCCCCGGCGCCTTGTCGGCGGTGAGGCCGACCAGCACCTGCGTCACGCCCGGGATGCCGCCGACCGCGCTTTCGGCCGCCTTGCGTACCGGCTCCATCGCGCCGGCTTCCGTGGCGTCGATGCCGATCGCGAAGATCACCTTGCCGTCGTTGATGAGGATGTCGCCGATGCGGCCGGAGGCCGCCAGCGATTGCCCGCTCGCCGGCAGCTTCACCAGTTCGAGCGCGCGCAGGATGTCGTTTTGCGAAAGGGCCACGATGGTGGGCTCCGATTGTTGCGCGACGCTAGGCCGCGGCCTTGCGGATGTGGAAGACCAGCAGCTCGCCCTCGCTGCTGCTGAGTTCGATCGCGTCGCCGGTCTCGCGCATCAGATTCGGGATGTCGATTGCCGCCATCGGATCGGTGCATTCGACAAGGAACAGATCGCCCGGCGCTGCGCCTTTCAGCGCCTTGCGCACGCGCAGGGCCGGAAGAGGGCACTTCAGGCCGCGCAGGTTGAGCGGAATGGCAGACATGAGCGAAGGCCGATCGAACGAGGCAGCGCTTCATATGATGGCTTTTCGCGTGGGAGCAACAGGCGAGTATCCCTTCTCCCCCTGCGGGAGAAGGTGGCGCGAAGCGCCGGATGAGGGGTCGCGCTGCCTTGTCCGGATTTTGCGCATGCCAACTGCCAACGCGGCAATCGTTGCGCGACCCCTCATCCGTCTCGGCTTCGCCGAGCCACCTTCTCCCGCAGGGGGAGAAGGGAGGGCCGTCTTGCCAAGACCATTTGAAGCGACATGATCGGCGCATGATGAGGATCGCCTTTGTGCTGCTGACGCTCGCCTATGGCGGCATCGCCACCGCCCAGGAACTGCGCGGCCATGGCGGTCCGGTGCGCGCCGCTGCCGTCTCGGCCGATGGCGCGGTGGCCCTGACCGGCTCCTTCGACCAGTCGGCGATCCTCTGGGATCTCGCGCGCGGCAGCGCCATCAAGGTGCTGCGCTTCCATCAGGGGGCGGTCAACGCCGCCGTCGCGGTCAACGGCCTCGGCTTCGCCACCGGCGGCGAGGATGGCAGGATCGCGCTCTGGCGCGGTGATGCGCCCGAGCCGGCCAAGGTCATCGAGGGGCATAAGGGGCCGGTCGCCGCGCTGGCGATCTCGCCGGAGGGGCAGCATCTCGCTTCCGCCTCCTGGGACGGGACGGTCCGGGTCACAGCGCTCGCCGACGATTCTGCGCGCGTGCTCGAAGGCCATCAGGGGCCGGTCAACGGCGTCGCCTTCGCGCCGGGCGGCATGGTTGTCTCGTCAGGTTATGACGCGAGCTTGCGGCTCTGGCCCGCCGATGGCGGCGCGCCGCTGATCGTCACCACGCCGGTGCCGCTCAACGGCGTCGTCACTGCGTCCGATGGCGAGATCGCGGTAGCCGCCGCCGATGGCGGCCTTCGCCTGTTCGGGCCGGACGGAGCCCAGCGCGCCGAGATCGCAGTCGGCGAGACGCCATTGATTGCACTCGCCATCTCACCCGATGGCGCGACCATCGCTGCCGGCGGCCTGCGCGGCCAGGTCGCGCTGATCGATCGCAGGACGCGCACCATCCGCGCCACGCTGGTCGGGCCGGGCCTGCCGGTCTGGTCGCTCGCCTTCCTGCCGGACGGCAGACAATTGCTCTCCGGCGGTGCCGACCGTTTGGTCCGGCGCTGGAACGCCGTCACTGGCGAGCATGTCGGCGCGGTGGTGCCGCGCGCCGGCGAGGATGCGCTCGCCGCCTTCCGGGGCGAGCGCGGCGCCGAGGTCTTCCGCGCCTGCGCGGCTTGCCACACCCTGACGCCAGCGGATGGCAATCGGGCCGGTCCGACCCTGCACGGCATCTTCGGCCGCCGCATCGCCACCGCGCCAAACTATGCCTATTCCGACGCGCTCAAGGGCATGGACATCGTCTGGAGCAAGGAGAGCGTGGCGAAATTGTTCGAGATCGGCCCGAACGCCTACACGCCCGGCACCAAGATGCCGGAGCAGACCATCGGCTCGGCTGAGGACCGGCAGGCGCTGGTCGACTGGCTGGAGAAGGTGACGCAGTAGGCCGAACCTCAGGCCGGCACCAGCGTCAGCTTCATGCCGAGGGCGCGCGTCGCCTTGGACAAGGTTTCCAGCGTCGGATTACCGCCGGCGCGGAAGGCCTTGTAGATCGTCTCGCGGCTGATACCGGATTCTTCGGCAAATGTGGTGACACCGCGTGCCCGTGCGATGTCGCCGAGCGCGACCGCGATGAAAGCGGGGTCGCCATCTTCAAGGGCGGCTTCCAGATAAGCGACCTGCTCATCTTGTGTCGCGAGATGGTTCTGGATGTCGAAGGGGCGAGTCTCGTCTGCCATTTCAATACTCCGCCGCCATCTGCTTGGCTCGGGCTATGTCGTTCGCCTGCGTTCGCTTATCGCCGCCACAGAGAAGAATGATCAGCTCTTTGCCGCGCTGGACGAAGTAGACCCGGTAGCCGGGCCCGTAATCGACCCGCATTTCGCTCATGCCTTCGCCGACCGGCTTGACGTCGCCGGGATTGCCGAGTTCGAGCCGGCGTAGCCGAACGAGGATGCGTGCCTTGGCCGCGTTGTCGCGGAGGTCCTCGAGCCATGTCGAGAAGACCGCCGTCTGACGAAGCTCAGGTATGTGTACTATGATACACGAATTTGCGGCGTTGTCATCTACCCCAGCGGATCCTCGCCCCGCTCCGCCCGCTCGCGCAGATAATCGTCGGTGGTGCGCACCGGTGGGCGCTGCGGCGAGAGGTGCGGGTCGAAGCTCTCATTGACCACGGCCTCGACCCGGCAATCCTCGCACATCCGCAGGATCGAGGCTCGCTTCGCCCCTTCGCCGGCGAACATCCAGTGCTTGTTCTCGAGCTTTGCCGCGATCTTCTCGATCGTGCTGCGGACACCGAAGGGCTTGGCGCAGGCGATGCAGTGGAACGGCTCCTCCTGCTTGACGATCCGGCGGCCGCCGGTCCAGGCGTCGAAATCGATGCGCGGCTCCAGCGTGATCACCTTTTCCGGGCAGGTCGCGGCGCAGAGCCCGCACTGCACGCAGAGGTCTTCCTGGAAGGTCAGTGTCGGGCGCTCGGGATTATCGCCGAGCGCGCTGACCGGGCAGGCCGAGACGCAGGCCAGGCAAAGCGTGCAGCCATCCGCGTCGACATGGATCGTGCCGAAGGGCGCGAGCGGCGGCATCGCGACGTTGGCGACCGGCGCTGGCGCAACGGCATGCAGTTCGCCGATCGTCTGGCGCAGCAGCGGGCGCCCAGCGCCCATCGGCCGGAAGCGCGCGGGCTGCGCGGCGCTCGTGCCGGGCGTGATTTTCGCGAGGGCGGCGGCCAGCAAATCGGGGTCGTCGGTCTCGATCAGCGCGGCGCGGGCCTCGCCATAGCCGAGCGCACCGGCCAGCGCGTTGGCATAGTCGAGATTGCGGGTGAGGCCGGAGAGGTCGTGCTTCGGCTTGCCTCGGCCGAGCACGCGGATGGCGGAGGCGCCGAAGGCGAGCGCGGCGGCGAAGGTTTCCAGCCCGAGCTGGGTGATTTCGTTGACGCGCAGGGGCAGAACGCGCGCGGGCAGGCCGGCGCCATGGCGGGCCAGCGCCTCGATCAGGGGCTCGCCATGGTCGCCGTCATGCAGGAGCACGACCGGCTCGCGCCCGCCGGCCTCGGCATAGGTGACGAGCAGGGTCCGGAGCTTGCGCAGCAGTGCATCGGCCGGCGGCAGCGTATAGGTCACCGCGCCGGTCGGGCAGACGGCGGCGCAGGCGCCGCAGCCGGCGCAGATCTCGGCGGAGATCGCGACATGGTCGCCCGCTGGGGTGATCGCGCCGGTCGGGCAGAGTTCGAGGCAGCGCGTGCAGCCTGTCTTCTGCGAGCGCGCATGGGCGCAGAGGCCTTCGTTCAGGGCGACATAGGCCGGCTTGTCGAACTCGCCGAGGAGCCCGCTCGCCTGGAAGGCGAGCCGCTCGACCGCGGCCGCGTCGCGTGGATCGGCGCGCAGATAGCCGGCGCGGAGGTCGCCGGCCGGGAAGAGCGGCGTGCCGCCGGAGACGTCGATCACGACATCGCATTGCGAGACCGCGCCATTGCGCGGCGCCTCGAAGATGAGCTTGCCGCGCGAGGACGGGCTCGGCGCGGCGTAGTCGTTGACGGTGAGTTCGAAGGCTCCGAGCCAGCCGTTCGCCTGCGCGATCGTGCCCTTCAGCACCGGGAATTCGTCGCTGCGCGGCGGCGCGATCTCGCTTGGGCGCGACAGCAGCACGGTGACGTCGAGATGCTCGGCGAGCCGGTGCGCCAGTGTGATCGCGACCTCGTCGCGGCCATAGATCAACGCCACGCCCTTGCTGGTCAGCGTGGTGAAGGAGGCCGGCGGCATGGGCTCGCTCGCAGCGGCGAGCAGGGCGGCCATCTTGGGGCCGGCAGCCTTGGCCTCGTTGGACCAGCCGGCGGCCTCACGGATATTGGTGAAGGCAAGGTCCCCTGCGTAGTCGAGGTCGGCGGCGATCTCCTCGAACAGCGGCGCCTCCTGCGTGCAGGCGACGGTGATCGCATCGCTCTTAGCCAGCATGGCGCGGAAGCGTTCGACCTGGCTGCGGCAGAGATGGCGGTGCTCGCTGATCTCGGCGCCGCCGCAGCCGCGCTGGATCGCTTTGCCGTCGAGCGGCATTGTGTCTTCGCACGAGCAGACCATCAGCGTGCGGGCGACATCGGTCATCGAGCAGGCATCCTCAAGGTCGCGCTTGCGATAATCTCATCTTATATGGAATTGGAATGGCTCCAAAGAAGCAAGCCTTCCTTGGGATGAGACGTTAGGCGGCGGGTGATGGCGGCAGGGCCGATCAGGCAGGACGATCTCAGGCGCGAGCCGGTGCTGCCGCCGGGCTTTTCGCTCGTCACGCTGCGTGAATCCGGCGATGCCTTCGCCCATGCGCAGGCGGTTGCGGCCGAGGCTGGCGCCGCGACTTTGGTCTGGGTGCGACGTTTCGACATCGTCGAGTTCGCGGTGGTACTCGAGCCCGACGCGATCCTCGCCGAGGCTCGGCTCGCGCACTACCTCGCCATGAACGCTCTGGCCGATGCGCTTGCCGTGCATTCGCCGCCGGAGCGGCCGGTGCTGTTCCGCTGGCCGGATGCGCTGACCTATGATCTCGGCCTGATCGGCGGCGGGCGCCTCGGCTGGCCGGCTGGTTGCCCGGAGGGGCAGGTTCCGGACTGGCTCGTCTTCGGCGCGATGGTCCGGGCGACGACGATGTCGCCCTTCCAGCTCGGCCAGACCGGTGTCGGCATGGCCGAGGAGGGTTTCGAGGAGGTCGATGCCGTCGATCTGATCGAAGCCTTCTGCCGCCATCTCATGCTCGGCGTCAGCCATTGGCAGGAAGAGGGCGCCAAGGCTGCGGCGCGGCGCTGGCTCGATCGGCTGGAGAAGATTGTGGGCGTCCGCCACGGCATCGAGCCCAATGGCGATCTGGTCGCGACCTCGCAGCACGGCGTCGAGCGCAGGAGCCTCAGCGAGGCGCTGGCCAGGGTCGACTGGCTCGACCGCGACAGCGGAGCGCCCAAGCTGTGAGCGCGACCCTCAAGCTCCCGCGCGCCATCAGACTCGATCCGTCCGACGGTTTCGTCTTCCGCAAGGCGGCGGAGCCGGGCGAATGGCTCGTCACCGGCTCCTTCCTGTTCTCGTCCGAGAGCGTCGCCGGGCTCGACACCAAGGGGCGCGTCGCCTTCCGCTCAGGCTTTCTCGGCATCGGCAGCTTCGGCTGGAGCACGCTCGCCGTCGTCATCGAGGTGACGGCGGAGGAGTGTGAGCAAGCAGTGGCGCAGCTTGCGGGACAACTCGTCGAAAAACTCGGGGCGCCCGATCTCGCTGCCGCGCGCGCTGCCGCCGAGGAAGAGATCGCGTTTGCCGCCTCGCTCTGCGATCATCCCACGCAGACCCTGCTCGCCTTGCACCGGACGCTGGAGGATGGCGAGATCCGCGAACGCTTCCGGACCCTGATGCCGCGTGGCGACACGCCGAAGGATGCCTTCCGCGCCTTCGAGTTCGTCGAGACCGATGGCGAAGACGAACCGCAGGAGCAGGTCGACCTTATGCAGCTGATGAAGGACGCGCCGCGATGACCCATTTCTGGGCGAGCTCCGGCCATCTCCTGCTCGACCGCGAGGAGGGCGGCGGCCTCGTCGTCACCGACGATTTCCTGAAAGCCTATCTGGCGCGGCCGGAAGTGCTGCCGCCGGAAGAGGCCTGCGCGGCCGAGCGGGCGTTGCATGCGAAGTTGATGGCGGAGCCGCAGGCCGAGGTCATCGATCGCGAGATCGCCGCCATCGCCGATGCCGATGCCCGCGAGAACTGGCGCTTCCTGCTCGGCTGGCGCGAACGGCTGCTGGCGGCGCCGACCTTGCAGGCCGCCTATGCCGGGATCATTCGCGGCGGCGTCTCCGGCATTCCGCCCGTGTTCCTCGACCAACTCGTCCACGTCATCCTGCGCGCTGCGCTCGACGCGGAGAGCGACCCTTTCGTGGTGCGCGCCGCCGAATGCCTGTTCCGGCCGCAGCGCGCCACCCTGCACGAGAACACGATCCTGCTCGCCGACGCCGAGATGATCGAGGGTCACGAGACCGACCGGCACGCCTCGCCCCTGCTCGCCATGCTGGGCGGCCCGGCCGTGACCTCGCTCGATATCCTCAAACAGGCCGAGGCCGACCGCTACTGGCAGCGCTCCGACGCCTTCGACATGGTGCTCGATCTCGGCGGCAAGCCCTCTGGCCGCGCCGCGCTCGGCAAGGCGATCGCGCACTGGATCGCGCAGGTCCATGGCTTTTCGGTCGAGATCGAAGCCGTCGAGAACGTCCGTGACGCCAACTGGCGCTGGTTCGTCGGCCTCGATGCGCAGGCGACGGCGATCGGCAATGTGCTCTGGAAGGGCGAGACCCTCGACGAGGACAAGGCCTCGCGCCTGATCGCGCTCTATCGTCTGACGCTGCCGCCGGAGGTGCCGGTGCTGCCGGCGGCCAAGGGAGCGCCTATCTATCTGATGCTGGCGATGGACGGCGACCGGATCGTCCGGATGAAGCCGCAGAACCTGGTGACCGGCCTGCCGCTCGCGGTCCACGAGATGGCGAACTGAGGACGAGGCCATGCAGCAGCATCACGAGGTTGGTGTCGTGGTCGAGCGGCGCAAGCTCGACTCGCCTTGGGCCGACCACGCCTGGACGCCGATCGCGGTCCTCCCCGAGGCGCCGCCGCTCGCGCCCTGGAGCAGGCTTGCGGGCGATGACAAGCGTGAGCAGTTCTATCTTGGCGCGACCGTGCTGACGTTGCACTCGGTCGACACCGCCCATTTCCGCGAGAATTTCGCGACGGGCCAGGCCAGGCTCTGGGTTGCTGTCCGTCCGACCGGAATCGAGCCGGCGCTGGAGCTGGTCGGCGTCACCGCCGATCCATCCGAGGGCGAGGTCTTCCTGGAGAATGTCGGCGACATCGTCGAGGCCGTGCCGATGCCGGCTGCGATTGCCGAGGCCGTGCTCGCCTTCTTCGAGGCGCATCATGTCGAGCGCGAATTCATCAAGCGCAAGCGCACGGAGCACGATCCGCGCAAGGGCGGCTTGCGGCCGCGCCCGGGCCTCGATCGCGGAGAGGATTGATGTCGCGCCCGGACGACGAAGATCGCGAGGAGGGCTTCCTCGGGCGTTGGGCCCGCCGCAAGAAAGAGGCGCAGCAGCCTGAGCGATCGCTTGACGGTGACGCGCCAACCCCTCCCCCGTGGGGAGGGGCAGGGGCAGGGGCAGGGGTGGGGGGGCGGCGGGCAGGGCTCTCGGTTTGCCGGAATGGCAGAGCGGCCACGGCAAGCCCCCTATCGACGAACTCGGCCCCACGCCCCCACCCCCAACCCCCTCCCCACAAGGGGGAGGGGCTACGCACAGTGGCTCCCCCGCCCAAGCCGAGCCCGAGATGGTCGAGCCGCCCTCGCTCGACCTGATCGACAAGGATTTCGACCTCGCTCATTGGCTGAAGCAGAACGTGCCGGAGGAATGGAAACTCAAGGCGCTGCGCCGCGCCTGGGAGACCGATCCGGCGATATCAGGCTATCTCGACCCGGCGCGCGACTACGCGCTCGACTGGAACACGCCGGGCGGCGCGCCGGGCTATGGCCCGCTCAGCGAGTCGGACAATGTCGAGGAGATGCTGGCCAATATCTTCGGCAAACCGCCTGAGCCCACCACCGAGCAGGACGAGGCGGTGCGTAATGACGTCGCAGTTGTTCAACCTTCGTCTAATGACGAGAGCGGGTCTGATTCTGCTGCGGCGCAGCAGGTTCCTGCAATAGCCGCTGATACCGCCCAGCCAGTGCGGCTGAGCGACGAGGGTGTTTCTCGAAAATTCGCTGAAAAAGCTGCTGAATCGAGTGTTCCTCCGGGCGATGGTTCTGCTGCAGCGCAAAAAACACCTGAAATTCAGCCGCCGCAACAGCGGGCAAGGCGACGCGGCGGCGGTGCGACACCGCTCTGAGTTTCAGTTGAGAACAATTGCAATCTAGCGCGATAAGGTCTCATTATCACCGCGTGTACCAGCACGTCCGAACGTGCCGGTGCGGGATTGGAGACGCCTTCGTTTATGCGGGACCAGGCTCTGGAGCGGGCGATCGGAGCGGCCGGCGGCGTAAGAGCGCTGGCGCGGGCGGTCGGCGTCTCGCAGCCGGCGATCTCGAGCTGGAAACGCGTCCCGGCCGACCGCGTGCTCTCCGTCGAGGCTTTGACCGGTATCGCGCGTAGCGAGCTTCGCCCCGATCTCTACCCGCATGAGCCGATCGTCGTTGAGGCGACGGCGCCTGCGATCGACGAGATCGATGCGGCGCGCGCCGACGAGTTCGAGTTGATCGGTGCCCTGCTCTGGCGCGCGCCGACGGCTGAGACGCTGGCCGCGGTGCAGGGCCTGCGCGGCGACGCCTCGCCGCTCGGCATGGCCCATCTGGCGCTGGCGGAGGCCGCAGCCGAGGCGAGCCCCGACCAGGTACGCGACGAGTACTTCCAGCTCTTTATCGGCGTCGGCCGCGGCGAGCTTCTGCCCTATGCCTCCTATTATCTCACCGGCTTCCTGCACGAGCGTCCGCTCGCACTGGTGCGCGAGGACATGGGCAAGCTCGGCCTCGCTCGTGCCGAGCGCGTCGGCGAGCCCGAGGACCATATCGCCGTGCTGATGGACATCCAGGCCAGGCTGATCCGCGGCGACGTCATGGGCGAGGGGGTCGACGAGGCCTCCTTCTTCGCCCGGCATATCCGGCCCTGGGCCGACCGCTTCTTCGCCGATCTCGAAACCGCCGAGGCGGCGCGCTTCTACCGCGCCGTCGGCCGGGTCGGCAGCCTCTATCTTTCGATCGAGACGCAGGCCGCGAGCCTGCCCGCATGACTTACGGCACGGAGGAGACGACGATGTCGCAAAAGAACAAGGATGCGGGGCTCGACCGCCGCAACTTCTTCAAGGCGCTCGGCGCCGGCGCGACCGCAGCCGTCGCCCCTGTCGTGGTCACGCCTGCCGCCGCCGTCGATCCCGGCAAGGACGAGACCAAGGCGCGCTATCGCGAGAGCGAGCACGTCAAAGACTTCTACCGCGTCAACCGCTACTGAGGAGGCCGGCGTCATGCTGATCAAGCGCAAATCCGCCGACGTCCAGCGCGGTCGCCTGCAGAGCGCCCTCGGGGGTCTCGCCTCCGGCGTGATGGATCGCCGCTCCTTCCTGCGCCGCTCCGGCCTGGTCGCCGGTGGCGTCGCGGCCGCAGGCGCCCTGCAGATCGGCGCCGTCCGCAAGGCCGAGGCCGCCGATTTCGGCCCGGCTACCGGCACCAAGATCGTCAAGAACATCTGCACGCATTGCTCGGTGGGCTGCACCGTCCGCGCCGAGGTCAATAACGGCGTCTGGGTGGGCCAGGAGCCAGCCTGGGAGAGCCCGATCAACCGCGGCAGCCATTGCGCCAAGGGCGCCTCGGTGCGCGAGCTCGTCCATGGCGACCGCCGCATCAAGTACCCGATGAAGCTGGTCGACGGGCAGTGGCAGCGCCTGTCCTGGGACCAGGCGGTCAACGAGATCGGCGACAAGATGATGGAGATCCGGGCCAAGTCCGGCGCCGATTCCGTCTACCTGCTCGGCTCCGCCAAGTTCTCCAACGAAGGCTCCTATCTGTTCCGCAAGTTCGCGGCCTTCTGGGGCACCAACAATGTCGACCATCAGGCGCGCATCTGCCACTCGACCACGGTCGCGGGCGTCGCGAACGTCTGGGGCTACGGCGCCATGACCAATTCCTATAACGACATCCGCAATTCGAAGACCGTGCTGTTCATGGGCTCGAACGCGGCTGAGGCGCATCCGGTCTCGATGCAGCACATCCTGACCGGCAAGGAGCAGCAGCGCGCCAACGTCATCGTCTTCGATCCGCGCCTGACCCGCACCGCGGCGCACGCCACCGACTATGTCCGCTTCCGCTCCGGCACCGACATCGCGGTGATCTGGGGCCTGATGTGGCACATCTTCAAGAACGGCTGGGAGGACAAGGCCTTCATCGCCGCGCGCGTCCACGGCATGGACGACGTCCGCAAGGAGGTCGAGAAATACGATCCCAAGACGGTCGAGGACATCACCGGGGTTCCCGGCGAGCAGATGAAGCGCGTCGCTGAGACCTTCGCCACGGTGAAGCCGGCGACCTTCGTCTGGTGCATGGGCGTGACGCAGCACTCGGTCGGCACGGCCAATGTCCGCGCCATCTGCACGCTCCTGCTGGCGACCGGCAATGTCGGCGCGCGCGGCACCGGCGCCAACATCTTCCGCGGCCACTGCAACGTCCAGGGCGCGACCGACTTCGGTTTGGATATCTCGAACCTGCCTTGCTATTACGGCCTGGTCGAAGGCGCCTGGCGCCATTGGGCCCGCGTCTGGGGCGTCGACTACGACTATTTCGTCTCGCGCTTCGACGAGGTTCCGGCCAAGGGCGGTCGCGCCGCCCGGAACCGCAAGCAGAACATGGAGACCTCGGGCCATACCTCGACCCGCTGGTTCGACGCTGCGAACCTGCCGGCCGAGCAGGTCGATCAGAAAGACAACCTCAAGGCCATGTTCGTCATGGGCCATGGCGGCAACACCATTCCGCGCATGCCCGATGCGGTGAAGGGTCTCGAGAAGCTCGAGCTGCTTGTCGTCTGCGATCCGCACCCGACCAATTTCGTCTCGCTCGGCGGGCGCAAGAACGGCACCTATATCCTGCCGGTCTGCACCCAGTTCGAGACCTCGGGCTCACGGACCTGTTCCAACCGCTCGGTGCAATGGGGCGAGAAGGTTGTCGAGCCGATCTTCGAATCCGCCAGCGACTACGCGGTCATCTACAAGCTCTCGCAGAAGCTCGGCTTCGCCACCGAGATGTTCCGACCCTACGAGATGGTCCAGGGCAAGATCGGGCTGGAGCCGACGGCTGAATCGATCCTCAGGGAGATCAACCGCGGCGGCTGGTCGACCGGCTATACCGGCCAGTCGCCCGAGCGTCTCAAGCTGCACATGGCGAACCAGGACAAGTTCGACATCGTGACGCTGCGCGGCGCCAAGGGCTCCCCGGTCGAGAACGATTTCTACGGCCTGCCCTGGCCGTGCTGGGGCACGCCCGAATACAAGCATCCCGGCACCCATATCCTCTACAACACCTCGCTCGCCGCCAAGGATGGCGGCGGCACCTTCCGCCCGCGCTTCGGCCTGACCCGCGAGCGCACGCTGCCCGATGGCAGCAAGGTCGAGGACACGCTGCTCGCCGAGGGCGGCTCCTACTCGCTCAACTCGGATATCAAGGACGGCTATCCCGAGTTCACCATGGGCGTGCTGAAGAAGCTCGGCTGGGACAAGGACCTGACGCCGGCGGAACTCGCGACGATCTCCTGGATCGGCGGCAACACGATCGACAACGTCTCCTGGTCGACCGACCTGTCGGGCGGCATCCAGCGCGTCGCGATGGAGCATGGCTGCGTGCCCTATGGCAACGGCAAGGCGAGGGCCAATGCCTGGAACCTGCCCGATCCGGTGCCGGTCCATCGCGAGCCGATCTACTCGCCGCGCGTCGACCTCGTGGCGAAGTGGCCGGCAAGGCCGGACGAGCGGACGCTGCGCATCCCGAACCTGCACACCTCGGTGCAGAAGGCGGCGGTCGAGAAGGGCATCGCCAAGTCCTTCCCGATCGTGCTGACCTCCGGCCGCCTCGTCGAGTACGAGGGCGGCGGCGAGGAGACCCGTTCGAACAAGTGGCTGGCCGAACTGCAGCAGGACATGTTCGTCGAGATCAACCCGGCGGACGCGGCCGAGCGCGGCATCAGGGATGGCGCCCTCGTCTGGGTGACCGGGCCTGAGAACAACTCCAAGGCCAGGGTCAAGGCGCTGGTCACCGACCGCGTCGGCAAGGGCGCCGCCTTCATGCCCTTCCATTTCGGCGGCGTCTTCCAGGGCGTCGATCAGCGCGGCAATTACCCGAAGGGTTTGGACCCGATCGTGGTCGGCGAGTCCGTCAACACCATCACCACCTATGGCTACGACCCCGTGACCGCCATGCACGAAGGCAAGGCCACGCTCTGCCAGATCGCGGCGGCGTGAGGAGGAACTGAACCATGGCCCGGATGAAATTCCTCTGCGACGCCGACCGCTGCATCGAGTGCAACGCCTGCGTCACCGCCTGCAAGAACGAGAACGACGTGCCCTGGGGCATCAACCGCCGGCGTGTCGTCACCATCAATGACGGCAAGCCCGGCGAACGCTCGGTCTCGATGGCGTGCATGCACTGCACCGACGCGCCCTGCGCCGCGGTCTGCCCCGTCGACTGCTTCTACACCACGGCGGATGCCGTGGTGCTGCACAACAAGGACCTCTGCATCGGCTGCGGCTACTGCTTCTACGCCTGCCCGTTCGGCGCGCCGCAATATCCGAAGGTCAGCAACTTCGGCTCGCGCGGCAAAATGGACAAGTGCACCTATTGCTCGGGCGGCCCGGAGGTCGACCTCTCGCCGGCCGAGTTCCAGAAATATGGCTCGAACCGCCTCGCCGAGGGCAAGCTGCCGCTCTGCGCCGAGATGTGCTCGACCAAGTCGCTGCTCGCCGGCGACGGCGAGGTGATCGCACAGATCTACAAGGAGCGTGTGGTCAAGCGCGGCTACGGCTCGGGTGCCTGGGGCTGGCAGACGGCCTACCGGGAAACCATCACGATCTGAGCTGGGGGAGGGGGGCGCATCACGGCCTGAAAAGGGTCGGGTGCGTTCTCTCCCGGGTCCGATACCGCCTTCGCAAAGGATGCCGCAATGTCGCTCCGCGCTCATCTCCGCTTCCTCGTCACGGCGCTGCTGCTGGCCGTCGCGGTCGGCCTTGCCCAGCCCGGCGCAGCCCAGCAGGTCAATCCGACCGCCGACTCGGTCAAGGAGAAGCAGTTCCTCGACGCGCTGAAGGGCAATCCCTCAGCCGAGCTGCAAGGTCGTATTACGATCCCGGACACCAAGGCGGCGACGCTTGAGCGTCCGGCCGGGCGCGAATGGCGCGTCTTCCATCAGAACACCATGACCAAGATCGGCGCGGTCGCCGTACTCGGCATGCTGATCCTGCTCGTCGCCTTCTATCTCTTCCGCGGCCGCATCCGGATCGAGGGCGGCCCATCCGGACAGACGCTGACGCGCTTCAACGGCTTCGAGCGCTTCGTCCATTGGCTGACCGCCGCCTGCTTCATCGTGCTGGCGCTGTCCGGGCTCAACGTCACCTTCGGCAAGTCGTTGTTGCTCCCGCTGATCGGGCCGGAGGCCTTCACCAACATCTCGATCGTCGCGAAATGGGCGCACAACTATCTCGCCTGGCCGTTCATGCTCGGCATCGCCCTGATGTTCCTGATCTGGATCAAGGACAATATCCCTTCGATGATCGATGTCCGCTGGTTCGCGGCCGGCGGCGGCATCGTCGGCAACGCCCACCCGCCAGCGAAGCGCTTCAATGGCGGCCAGAAGATCGTGTTCTGGACGGTGGTGCTCGGCGGCGCGGCGCTCGGGGTCTCGGGTGTTTACCTGCTCTTCCCGGCGACTGCTGGCGGTGTGCTCAACCTGCAATTCTGGAACGTGGTTCACGGTATCGTCGGCGTGCTGATGATGGCGGCAATCCTTGCCCACATCTATATCGGCACGATCGGCATGGAGGGCGCCTTCGATGCGATGGGCTCCGGCGAGGTCGATCTGAACTGGGCCAAGGAGCACCATTCGCTCTGGGTTGCCGACGAGATGCGCAAGGGCCACGTCCACCCCGGCAAGCTGCAGCCGGCCGAGTGAACTTTCGCCGCGCTTGACCGGCTGAACCCATTTGCACGATGACAGCCGGGTGCTTCTTGCGCCCGGCTTTGTCTTTTGAGGATGTCCTTGTCGATGCGTGTGATCGGACTGGCGGGCTGGAGCGGGGCCGGCAAGACGACCCTTCTCATCAGGCTGATCCCGGAATTCAACCGCCGGGGCGTCATGGTCTCGACGATCAAGCATGCCCATCATGCCTTCGACCTCGACATGCCCGGCAAGGATTCCTGGGCTCATCGGCAGGCCGGCGCCTCCGAGGTGCTGATCTCGTCGGCCAAACGCTGGGCGCTGCTGCACGAATTGCGCGACGAGCCCGAGCTTGCGCTGCCGGAGCTGCTGGCGCGGCTCTCTCCGGTCGATCTCGTCATCGTCGAGGGCTTCAAGCGCGATCCGCACGCCAAGCTCGAGGTTTATCGTGCAGCCAACGGTAAGCCGCCGCTGCACCCGGGCGACCCCAGCATCCTCGCGATCGCCAGCGACACCGCTTTTCCGGATGCCGGCCGGCCGGTGATCGGGCTCGACGACGTCCCCGCCATCGCCGATTGTCTCTTCGCGCAGGCGCAGCCGCTCGATGCTGTGCTGGCGCGGGCAAAAGAGGGTCTTTGACGATGGCGCAGCTCAGCGCGGATGCCGACGCCTTCGGGCCGATGCTGACCATCGAGCAGGCGGCCGAGCTTGCTGCTGAGCACATCACTGCGGTGGCCGGCACCGAGACAGTCCCGCTCGCGGCGGCCGACGGGCGCGTGCTGGCGCAGGATGTGACTGCGCCTGTCGATCTGCCGCCCTTCGCCAACTCGGCGGTCGACGGCTATGCGGTCCGCTTCGCCGACCTGACGGCAGGCGGCGAGACGAGGCTGCCGCTGGCCGGTCGCGTTGCTGCTGGCGCAGATGCTGCCGGCGTCGTGACGGCGGGGACAGCGGTGCGGGTCTTCACCGGCGCGCCGCTGCCCGCCGGCGCCGAAACCGTTTTCATGCAGGAGGATGTCGCGCTGGAGGACAGTGCGGTCGTTCTCCCGGCCGGGCTGAAGCGCGGTGCCAATGCGCGCCCCGCTGGCGAGGATATCGGGTGCGGCAGTCTTGCGCTCGCCGCCGGGCGGCGCTTGCGCCCGCAGGACCTGGCGCTGCTCGCTGCGCTTGGCCTGACCGAGGTCGCGGTGCGTCGCCGTGTCCGTGTTGCGATCTTCTCGACCGGCGACGAGCTCAACGAGCCGGGCACGGCCCTGCCGCCAGCCGGCATCTACGATGCCAATCGCAGCCTGTTGCGTGCAATGGTGTCTCGCGCCGGGGCGGAGGTCGTCGACCTCGGCATTCTCAGGGACGAGCCGGAGAGCCTCGCCGCGCGACTGTGTCAGGCGGCGGAAAGCTGCGACCTGATCCTGACCTCGGGCGGCGTCTCGACCGGCGAGGAGGATCACGTCAAGGCGGCGGTGGAGCGTGCCGGCGAGCTCGCCTTCTGGCGGGTCGCGATCAAGCCCGGCCGACCCGTGGCGATGGGGCTCGTCGCCGGGACCCCCTTCATCGGCCTGCCGGGCAATCCGGTCGCGGTTTTCGTCACCTTCGCCTTCGTCGCCCGCACTGTGATCGCACTCCTGTCGGGTACGACGCCAGTGCGGCTGCACGGCCTGCCGGTCAGGCTTGGCTTTCCCTACAAGAAGAAGGCGGGGCGGCGTGAATATGTCCGGGTCATGCTTGTGCCGGGCGCCGACGGCATCGCGGTGGCGCAGAAGCACCCGCGGGACGGGGCCGGCGTGCTGACCTCGCTGACCGAAACCGACGGGCTGGTCGAGCTCGCCGATGAGTTGACGGGCGTTACTGAGGGTACGATCGCGCCCTTCCTCGCCTATGAGATGTTGACCGGCTGAAGCGTCAATCGCGCCGGAAGATCACGGTCGCAAGCCAGCCGAATAGCAGCGCGAGGACAGCGGTCGCCAGGCCATAGAGAAACGGCCGCTCATGCGCGGCCGAGGCCATGCTCTGTTCCGCGCCGGTCTTCACCACTTCGAAATTGGTGGTCTGGCGCGCCAGCACCGAACCGCCGGCATAGAGCAGCACCTCGACCTCATAAGGACCGGTCGGCGCTGTCGCAGGGATCTTGATCTGCGAGCTGAACAGGGCCGGCGACAGGAAGGTGACGCCGCGCTCATCGAGCAAGTAAAGCCGCTTGCCTTCGAGCGTTCGGATCAGCGCGTCACGATAGCGGCCGATATCGAAGTCGAAATCGAAGCCGGTTTGCGAGCGCTGCGCGTTGGCGAGACCGATCCGGTCGCGCCGTGCCGCGTCCTCCGACAGGATCTCTTTGATCGGCCGGTTGGTTGCGACGGAGAGATAGATCGAGCGGTCCGGGAAGCGCCGCTGGTTGCGGTTGATCCAGATTGGACCGACACGCTCCTTCTCACGCACGATCAGCATGCGCTGCGGGCCGCGTACCGTGACGACGATGTCGAAGGGGTCGGCGCGTGCCACCGAGCGCCCGTCGCGCTCGACCAGGCCGAACACCGCGAGCTGGTCTCCAGTGAAATTGGAGGCGATCGCGATCCGGTGGGTCGACAGTGCCGCGATCAGCGTCTCGGCCTTCGCCGGAACGGTAGCGAGCGCCGCAAGGCAGGTTGCGGCCAGTGCGAGCGCCGCGCGTCTCATCGCTGCGCTCCTTCCGGCACGACCACGGAGTAGGGCTCGTTCGGCGGCAGGAAGAGCTCGACCCCAAAGCGCAGGCCGACCGAGAGGATCAGCAGCGCCAGCAGCAGGCGGAACGACGAGACATTGAGGTTGCGCGCTGCCCGGCCGCCGAACTGCGCGCCGATGACGCCGCCGACCAGCAGTAGCATGGCGAGGATGATGTCGACCGACTGGTTGGTGACCGCGTGCAGCACCGTCGCGCCGGACATGGTGACCAGGATCTGGAACAGCGAGGTGCCGACCACCACCGCCGGCGGAATCCGGAAGAAGTAGATCAGCGCCGGGACCAGCATGAAGCCGCCGCCGACGCCGAGCACGGCGCCGATGAAACCGATGATGACGGCGAGGCCCGCGATCGGGATCGCGCTGGCGTAGAGCTGCGAGCGCGGGAAACGCATCCGCAGCGGCAGGCCCATCCAGGGCGGATGCGAGCCGGCCTCGCGCCGCAGACGGGCAGGCTTGCCGGCCCGGTCGCGCATCGCAGCGCGCACCGCGTCGAACAGCATCAGCCCGCCGATCAGGGTGAAGAGCGTGACATAGGACAAAGTGATGACCAGCTCGAGCTGGCCGAGGCGCCGCATCGAGTTGAAGAACAGCACGCCCATGATCGTGCCGAACAGGCCGCCCGCGACCAGGATGCCGCCGAGCTTGAAGTCGAGCGCATTGCGCCGCCAGTAGGTTAAGACGCCGGTCATCGATGAGCCGGCGACCTGTGCCGCCACGGTCGCGACAGCGACCGCTGGCGGGATGTCGAGGAAGATCAGCAATGGCGTCAACAGGAAGCCGCCGCCGACGCCGAACAGACCCGAGATGAAGCCGACCGCGCCGCTCAGGCCAAGGACGAGGAAAACGCTGATCGGCAGTTCCGCGATCGGGAGATAGATCTGCACTCTTCCAAACCCCGTCCGCCAGCGACGCTCCTGCGCCAAGGCATGGTCCGCAGAAGTGGACACCACTTTTGCGACGAGAACGTGCCCGGCTCACTGAGCCGGCGCGAATTCCTGTCGTTCGGCCGGTGCCGGTCGAACGAAAGCGCGTTGTAGCGTCGAGATCGTGACGCTACAGCCGAAACCTTTTCAATTTGTTCAGTTCTGAGCGGCTCTCGGGCGCAGGCCGGGTGGTCTGCGCCCGCGGGTTCAGCCGCGGCCGGGCTTCGCCGGCTTCTTGGCGGCGACCGGCTGCTCGTCCCAGCCCTTTGCCGGTGGCGTCACCTCGTTGGCGTTCGCCTCCAGCGGCTTCGGCTTCCAGCTCTCTGTCGCCGCCTTGGCCGCGGCAAGATCGCTCGCGGAGAGCCGACCGGCCACCTCGTCGCGCTTGCGTCCGGCGTCTTCGTCGCCCTGGGCGGCGGCGATCGCGAACCAACGATAGGACTGGCCGAGATCGGCCGGCGCGCCGAGACCGCGGCCGAGCAGGATGGCGAGGTTGTACTGGCTGTCGCGCACGCCGTGCTCGGCGGCGCGGCGGAACCATTCGGTCGCCGTGGCGTAGTCCGGCTTGCCGCCGGCGCCCTCGGCGTAGAGCACTGCGAGATTGTGCATCGCCTTGGCGTTGCCGCGTTCGGCGGCGCGGCCATACCAGACCTTGGCGAGAGCCGGGTCGCGATTGGTGCCTATGCCCTTCTCGAACATGTTGCCGAGCCGGAACTGGGCGGGCGTGAGGCCGGCGACGGCGGCGCGTTCGAACAGGCGCAGCGCCAGTTTCGGGTCACGATTGGCCGGTGCGTCTGCCGCCTGGGCGGCGAGCTGGTAGACGGCGCGCGCATCGCCCGCAAGCGCCGCCTTGCGCAGGCCGGCGCTGCCGAGCGCTGCCGGCAGATCGCCGATGCCGGTGACGGTCTCGGTCGCCTCGGACGGGCTCTGCAGGGGCAGTGCGGCGACCAGGGAAGGCACCGTGGCCGCCGGCGTCTCTGGGCTCGCTGCCGGCAAGGTCGGGACAGGCGCCAACGCGGCTGCCTGTGCCGGTGTCGTGCCGAGCTGCAGCGGCGGCAGGGCGGAATTTTGGTCCTTCACCGGCGGAGCCGCCGGCTCGATCGGGGCGGACTGCGGCGTCGGCTGGATCGCCGGCGTCTCGGCGGGCGCGACCTTGGACGGGGCAGTCTGGATGCTCTCGTTCGCCACCTGCTTCTTGGCGCCCTGCTGGGACAGGTAGGTTCCCGCGGCGCCGACCGCCAGGATAAGCGCGGCGAAGCTGAGCAGCAGCGGCCGCCGGCGCTTCTCCATGATGTCCTTGAGGCGCCCGCCGGAGGCAGGCTTGCCGGGCTTGGTCGCCTCGGCCATGGCGGCCGGATTGGCGGAGGCCGCCTCGCTGGCGGCCTTGGCCGAGCGCCGTGCCGCGGCGATCAGGCTCTGGCGCACGGCCTGCGGATCATTGCCCTGCGGTGCGGGCGCATCGGGGCGCGGCCGGCCGGAGCCCGGCTCCAGCGGCAGGTCGAGCCCGCTCGTGCGCGGTAGCCGCGGCTCGGCGGCGAAGCGCTCGGCCATCATCGGAGCGGTGAGGGCGGGGGGCCCTGGCGTCTTCGGCCTCAGTGGGGACCTGAGCCCTCGGTGCCGGCGCACTGCCGCGCCGCCCGCGATCGACGCCGAGCTCGGCTTCAAGGTCGCCGAGGCGCCCGATAATGGTTTCCAGCGTCCGGTGCACGGCACCGATGGCATCCTGCGTCTCGCGTCCGGCCGAGACATTGGTCTCGCGCAGGCCAGTCATGAGGTCGCTGAGCTCGGACAGGCTCGCGCCGCGTGACGGCGCCAGATCGGCCATGGCGGCGCGTGCAGCGCGCTCGGCGGTGACGGCTGTGTCCTCGCGCATGCTCTGCAGATGAACGACGAGATCCTGCAGCGTCCGCTCGATGCCGTTTTCGGCCGTACGTGTCGCCGCCTGCTCGTCGAGCCGCCGCGTCAGGCCCGCGATCTGCTGTTCCAGCGCGTCGAAGGAATCCGAACCGGCGCCCGGCCGGCCAGCCTCGTCGATCTTGGTCGCAAGGCCGCGCAGCATCTCCTCGACCGGCCGCATGTCGACCCGCGCCAGCGGGGTTCCGCCATCGTCGACCATATGGGCGAGGGTGCTCGAGGCCGCGAGTTGCTCGACGCGGCTGGTCAGTGCCTCGATCCGATCATCGAGCCGGCTCGGGGGCCTGTCGGCGAGGTGTTCGAGCTTGATCACCAGGGCTTCGATGCGCTCGGCCAGTTTATTGGAGACCGGGCGTCCGCTGGCGTCGAGCTCGCCGAGGCGGGCAATCAGCTGATCGACCTGGCCATCGATGACGGAGGTCTGCATCGACGGCAGGGATTCGACCTTCTGGGCGAGCGCTTCGACCTGGCGCGACAAGGCCAGTAGCGGCCCGCTGTCGCCGGCCCGCTCGCGCAGGCGGTCGGCGTGCAAGGTTTCGCGGACATCCTCGATCGCCAGCGACAGGCCGTGCAGGTCGCGGGTGTCGTCGCGCAGGCGGCCGACGTCCGAGGTCAGAGCGCTGAGCTGCAGCGAGAGATCGTCGAGCCGCCGCCCGTCGGTCGCCGAGACGACGTCGCGAAGTTCGGCGATCTCGCGCAGGATCGGCGCCACCGTCTGGTGGTCGCTACCGCGCGTGGCGAGCGCATCGACCTTGGCGGCGAGATGGGCGATCTCCAGCTCGAAGCGGTTGTAGCTCTCGTTGGAGCGCGCCTCGGCCAGCCGGCCGATTTCGGATTCGATCCGCGCCAAAGGCTTGAGGAGCGGATCGAGCCGTTCACGTCCGTCGAAGCGATCGAGCCGGCCGCCGAGCTCGGCGATCGCGCGCTCCAGCGGCCGGTAGCTGCTGCGAGGCTCCTCGGCGCGCGGCGCGGGCTGCGCTGCCGGGGCGATCCGATCACTGAACTGGCGCAGGTCGTCGCGCAGGCTTGCCAGCGATGGCGCTGGGGCAGGGCGCTCGAAGGCGGAAGCGCGCGCTTCGCCATCGAGGGAACGCTGGCGTGAACGGATATCGGAAACGGCGGCCGCCAGGCCGTCGCGGCTCAGTACGGAACGCACGGGCTGCGCGACCGGCCGGCGGCTCGTCTCCTCGGCCCGGCGCTCCATCTCGACGAGGCGCTCGCTCATCGTCTTGATCGAATCGGCGATCACGGAGGTGGTGCGTTCCTGCCGCTCCACCGTGGCGCGCTCGCCTTGCGACAAGCGGCTCTCGGTGCGCTCCATCCACTTGGCGATCGAGTCGAGGGCGCTTGCCGTCCTGGCATTGCTGTCGCGTGTCAGACGCTCCGCCATCGCGGCCTGGGTAATGAACGCGTCCATGCGATCGCGCGCGATATCTGGCCTTGCCGCAACTGCCTGCGGCGCGGCGGCCGTCTGCATCCCGCCCTGGGAGAGGCGTGCGAGGCGCTCCGACAACATGACGATGTCCTGATCTTCCGTCTCGTTTGCGACGGATTCGGGTTCACCAGCCTCTTCGCGGATCTTGTTGTCGAGCCATTCGCCGAGCGTCATCCCGGCCCGGCGCGCGGCAGCCTTCGCCGCATCGCGCGTGCGCGGGTCGACGCCTTTGACGCTCCAGGGCAGGCTGGTCGCCATGTCACCTTCGCCTCGAGGGCCGGTCTTTAACAAGCAGGCGCGCTGCCCCCTCATACGGCGGCGCCCCTGCGATCTCGGCATTCATGAACATCAAGTTGATGCGGAAAACTCTGGAGATCGCGGCACCGACTTTTCGCACTCACGGTAAACAGAGCGTTAAGATCGGGGGGACGGACGTTAATTTTGTCCAAACATGTGCCGGGACAGCCCGTCCGGGGCTGGATATAGACGGGGCATAACCGTAACTTACCCCCAACCGGAGACGAATAACGTGACGTAAGGGAGCCGCTGCCCCTACATTGCCGGCAACGCAGGAGCGCCTTCCGATGGGTCAGGCCGCTTCGCCTCACAACCTCCAAGGATCAGAAATGCCGCGCCAAGGCTCAGCTCTGGCGGCCACACCGAGTCACGACGGCCGCTCCGCCTCTCAGACGACGAACGACACCGACGCCGGTGGTTTCACCATTAGCGACCTCGCCCGCGAGTTCGGCGTGACCCTGCGCACATTGCGCTTCTATGAATCGCGCGGCCTGCTCGCGCCGGCCCGCTCGGGCCTGACCCGGATCTATTCCGGCCGCGACCGCGCCCGCCTCACGCTCATTCTGAAGGGCAAGCAGCTCGGCTTCACCCTGGTCGAGATCCGCGCCATGCTCGCCAATGAGGAAGGCAAGGACATCAAGGGCAAGGAGCCGTCCGCCTCGGTCGGTGGCCTGCAGCTCAGCCGCAGCCAGATCGCCGAGCAGCTCGAATTGCTGCGCAGCCAGCGCGTCGAGATCGAGGCCGCCATCGCCGAGCTCGAGACGACTCTCGCGCGCCTCGACGCCTGACACGGCCAGGTCGCCCGCCGACCCATCCCGCTGAGATCATGATGCCCTGAACCTCGCCGGTTCGGGGCATTTTTCGTTTGCACCCCTGTCGCCGCGCGCGCCAATCTCCTTGGGCAGCGCTGTCCGGACGAAAAAATGAGCGCGGCCCCTTGGCAAGTCGCGGCCGGATAGTTTATATATGAACTATTCCGAGGCGCCGCTGTCATATCGAGCCGGCAAGCTTCGTCCAAGATCGTTGTCAAAACGCCAGGGAGGGATGCGATGCCGGTTTACAAGGCACCCGTCGAAGACACGCTGTTCCTGCTCAACGACGTCTTCCAGTTCGAGCGCTACAACAACCTGCCGGGCTTTGCCGAGGCGACGCCCGATCTGGTCGAGGCGGTGCTCGGCGAGGGCGCCAAGCTCTGCGAGGAAGTGCTGCAGCCGCTCAACCATTCCGGCGACAAGGAAGGCTGCAAGCGCAACGACGACGGCTCTGTAACCACGCCGAAGGGCTTCAAACAGGCCTATGAGGCCTATGCTGCCGGTGGCTGGGTCGGGCTCGCCATGGACCCCGAATATGGCGGCCAGGGCCTGCCTTATACGCTCGGCGCCATCATGAACGAGTTCTCCTCGTCGGCGAACATGGCCTTCTCGATGTATCCCGGCCTGACCATGGGCGCGATGGCCGCGCTCTATGTCCACGGCTCGGACGAGGTGAAGCGCACCTATCTGCCGAAGATGGCCGAAGGCACCTGGTCGGGCACGATGAACCTGACCGAGCCGCATTGCGGCACCGATCTCGGCCTGATCAAGACCAAGGCCGTCCCGAATGGCGACGGCACCTATGCGATCACCGGCACCAAGATCTTCATCTCGGCCGGCGAGCAGGACATCACCGAGAATATCGTCCACCTCGTGCTCGCCCGCATCGAGGGCGCGCCTGCCGGCGTCAAGGGCATCTCGCTCTTCGTCGTGCCGCGCAACGAGGTCGGCGCCGACGGCTCGGTCGGCGCGAACAACCATGTCTCCTGCGGCTCGATCGAGCACAAGATGGGCATCCACGGCAACTCGACCTGCGTCATGAACTATGACGGGGCCAGGGGCTGGCTGGTCGGGACCGAGAACAAGGGCCTCAACGCCATGTTCGTGATGATGAACGAGGCCCGCCTCGGCGTCGCGATCCAGGGCTTGGCCCAGTCCGAGGTCGCCTATCAGAACGCCGTCGTCTACGCCAAGGACCGCCTGCAGGGTCGCGCGTTGACCGGCGCCAAGAACCCCGACAAGGCCGCCGACCCGATCATCGTTCATCCTGACGTGCGCCGCACGCTGATGTCGATCAAGGCCTTCAACGAGGCGGCGCGTGCCTTCGTGCTCTGGAACGCGATCAAGTCGGATGTCGCCCACCGCTCGACCGACGCCGCCGAGCGCCAGGCCGCCGACGATCAGCTCGGCCTGATGACGCCGGTGCTCAAGGGCGTCCTCACCGATGTCGGCTTCGACAACGCGGTGAAAGCCCAGCAGATGTATGGCGGCCATGGCTATATCGCCGAATGGGGCATGGAGCAGTTCGTCCGCGATGCCCGCATCGCCATGATCTACGAGGGCGCCAACGGCGTGCAGGCCATGGACCTGGTCGGCCGCAAGCTCGGCCGCGACGGCGGGCGCGCCATCATGGCCTTCTTCAACGAGGTCGGCGCCTTCGTGAAGGAGAACGAGGCCGACGAGGCGCTGAAGCCGCTCCTGGTTTCGCTCGCCGCCTCGCTCGGCCATCTCCAGCAGGCGACGATGTGGTTCATGCAGAACGCGCTCGCCAAACCGGACAATGCCGGCGCCGGCGCGCATGACTACATGCACCTGCTCGGCCTGGTCTCGCTCGGCTACATGTGGGCGAAGATGGCCAAGGTCGCGCAGGACAAGCTCAAGGCCGGCGCCAATGGCCAGGCCGAGCGCATGAACGCCAAGCTCGTCACCGCCCGCTTCTTCATGGAGCGTTCGCTGCCCGAGACCGCCGCCCATCTGGCGCGGATCACCACGGGAGCGGATTCGACCATGGCGCTGAACGCCGAGCAGTTCTGAACGTGAATGTCATGCCCGGGCCCAGGCCCGGGCATCTTGCAGAATTGCCTCATCGTGAAATGGTCGGGTCAAGCCCGACCATGACGGCGGGGACCGAAACGAGCCGCAATCGCGGCCAGCCCGGGAGGCCTTGATGGCTGAAGCCTTCATCTACGATCACGTCCGGACGCCGCGCGGCAAGGGTAAGGCGGACGGTTCGCTCCACGAAGTCACCGCGATCGAATTGGGCACGCAGACCCTGCGCGCCATCAAGGAGCGCAACAGCCTCGACACCAAGCTGGTCGAGGATGTCGTCTTCGGCTGCGTCGATCCTGTCGGCGAGGCTGGTGCCGACATCGCCCGCACCGTCGCGCTCAAGGCCGGCTACGGCAAGGAAGTGCCGGGCGTGCAGATCAACCGCTTCTGCGCTTCGGGTCTCGACGCGGTCAACCTCGCGGCAGCGCAGGTCATGTCCGGCCAGAAGGAGATGGCGATCGGCGGCGGCGTCGAGAGCATGTCCCGCATCGGCATGGGCGCCTCGGGCTTCGGCATCGCGGTCGATCCGTCAGTCGCGATCGACACCTATTTCATGCCGCAGGGCGTCTCGGCCGACCTGATCGCGACGAAATACGGCTTCTCGCGCGACGATGTCGACGCCTATGCCGTGCGCTCGCACAAGCGCGCCGCGGCCGCCTGGCAGGCCGGCCACTTCAAGAACTCGGTGATCCCGGTCACCGACGTCAACGGCTTGATCCTGCTCGACCGCGACGAGACCATCCGCCCGAACACCGACATGCAGGCGCTGGCCTCGCTCAAGGCCTCCTTCGTCCAGATGGGCGAGATGGGCGGCTTCGATGCGGTCGCGACGGCGGCACATCCCGATGTCGAGTTCGTCAACCACGTCCACCATGCCGGCAATTCCTCCGGCATCGTCGACGGCGCTGCGGCTGTGCTCGTCGGCTCGAAGAAGGCCGGCAAGGCCGCGGGCCTGAAGCCCCGCGCCCGCATCCGCGCCTTCGCCACCACCGGCTCCGATCTCGCGCTGATGCTGACCGGCCCGGTCGACGTCACCGAGCTGGTGCTGAAAAAGGCCGGGATGAGCGTCAAGGACATCGATTTGTTCGAGCTGAACGAGGCCTTCTCCTCGGTCGTGCTGCGCTACCAGCAGGCCTTCGACATCGACGACGCCGTGCTCAACGTCAATGGCGGCGCCATCGCCATGGGCCATCCGCTCGGCGCCACCGGCGCGATGATCCTGGGCACCGTGCTCGACGAGCTCGAGCGCACCGACAAGCAGGTCGCGCTGGTGACCCTCTGCGTCGCCGTCGGCATGGGCGTCGCCACCATCATCGAGCGGGTTTGAACCTCCCTCCCTTCCCCTTGTGGGGAAGGGCCGGGGATGGGGGCGAACGACCGGGTGAGCGATCACCAAGCGGGACGCCCCCACCCCTCTCCCCTCCCCACAAGGGGGAGGGGAAGCGCCTTACCTGACAACGCCTCCGGCACGGAGGCTCCCCGGAGGGATC
The DNA here is from genome assembly GCF_030144325.1 of Bosea vestrisii. Classification (NCBI taxonomy): domain Bacteria; kingdom Pseudomonadati; phylum Pseudomonadota; class Alphaproteobacteria; order Hyphomicrobiales; family Alloboseaceae; genus Allobosea; species Allobosea vestrisii. The sequence continues at coordinate 4,603,208 of NZ_CP126307.1, forward strand.
GTCCATGAACCTCGTCAATTTCCGCTTCGAGACCGACGCCGACGGCATCGCCACCCTGACCTGGGACATGCCCGAGCGCTCGATGAACGTCATCACCCCGCAGGTGATGGCGGAACTCGACCAGGTCGTCGACAAGGTTGCGGGCGACGAAGCCATCAAGGGCTGCGTCATCGTCTCCGGCAAGGAAGCGTTCTCCGGCGGCGCCGACCTCACCATGCTGCAGGGCCTGCGCGACCTCTACGTCAAGCTCGCCAAGGAGCAGGGCGAGCAGGTCGCGATGCAGCGCTTCTTCGACGAGAGCCGCAAGCTCAGCCAACTCTATCGCAAGCTCGAAACCTGCGGGAAGCCGTTCGCGGCGGCGATCCATGGCGTCTGCCTCGGCGGCGCCTTCGAGCTCGCGCTCTCCTGCCAGCTGCGTGTCGTCTCGGACGATGCCTCGACCCGCGTCGGCCTGCCCGAGATCAAGGTCGGGCTGTTCCCGGGCGCCGGCGGCACCCAGCGCGTCTCGCGCCTGATGCAGACCGGCGACGCACTGCAGATGATGTTTAAGGGCGAGCAGATCAAGGCGCTGCCGGCCCGCAATTCCGGCCTCGTCCACGCCGTCGTGCCGCGTGACCAGATCGTCGCCGCCGCCAAGGAATGGCTGAAAGCCAATCCGCAGGCCAAAGCGCTCTGGGACGATCCGAAGTTCAAGCTGCCGTCCAACAAGGTGCATTCGCCGGCCGGCATGCAGATCTGGCCGCCGGCCAGCGCGATCTATCGCCGCGAGACCAACGACAACTACCCGGCCGCCCGCGCCATTCTGAGCGCGGTTTATGAGGGCCTGCAGCTGCCGATCGATCTCGCCCTCAAGGTCGAGAGCCGCTACTTCGCCAAGATCCTGCGGACGAAGGAGGCGGCCTCGATGATCCGCTCGCTCTTCGTCTCGATGCAGGAGTTGAACAAGGGCGCCCGCCGCCCGGCCGATATTCCAGTTTCGAAGCTGAAGAAGGTCGGCGTCATCGGCGCCGGCTTCATGGGCGCCGGCATCGCCTATGTCACCGCCAATGCCGGCATCGAGGTCGTCCTCGTCGATCGCGATCTCGAGGCGGCCGAGAAGGGCAAGGCCTATTCGCACAAGCTGATTACCGACCAGATCACCAAGGGCCGCGCCAAGACCGCCGATCGCGACGCATTGCTCGGCCGCATCAAGGCCTCGGCCGACTATGCCGATCTCAAGGGCTGCGACCTGATCGTCGAGGCTGTGTTCGAGGACCCCAAGGTCAAGGCCGAGGTCATCGCCAAGGTCGAGGCCGTGGTCGGCCCCAAGACGATCTTCGGCTCCAACACCTCGACGCTGCCGATCACCGGCCTCGCCGAGCACAGCGAGCGTCCGAAGAACTTCATCGGCATCCACTTCTTCTCGCCGGTCGAGAAGATGCTGCTGGTCGAGATCATCATGGCCAAGAAGACCGGCAAGAAGGCGCTCGCCATGGCGCTCGACTTCGTCCGCGCCATCAAGAAGACGCCGATCGTCGTCAACGACACCCGCGGCTTCTATGCCAATCGCTGCGTCGGCAATTACATCCGCGAGGGCCACCTCATGCTGATGGAAGGTGTGCCGCCGGCGATGATCGAGGCCGCCGGCAAGCAGGCCGGCATGCCGGTCGGACCGCTCTCGCTCAATGACGAGGTCGCGGTCGATCTCGCCTACAAGGTGCTGAAGGCGACCAAGGCGCAGCTCGGCGAAGGCGCAGTCGATCCGGCGCAGGAGAAGCTGCTGGCCGAGATGGTCGAGAAGCATGGCCGCCTCGGCCGCAAGAACAGGAAGGGCTTCTACGATTATCCGGAAGCGGGTCCGAAGCGGCTCTGGCCCGGCCTCGCCGAGCTCACCAAGAACCGGCTCGAGCCCGAGCTGGTCGACATGGAAGAGCTGAAGCACCGCCTGCTCGTCACGCAGGCGCTGGAAGCGGCCAGGACCTATGAGGAAGGCGTCGTCACCGATCCGCGCGAGGCCGATGTCGGCTCGATCATCGGCTTCGGCTTCGCGCCCTATTCGGGCGGCACGTTGAGCTACATCGACAATATGGGCGCGGCGGCCTTCGTGAAGCTCTGCGAGAGCTTGGCCAAGAAGCATGGCGAGCGCTTCAAGCCGAACCGGCTGCTGAAGCGCATGGCCAAGACCGGCGAGAGCTTCTACGGCAGCGCCGAGAAGAAGGCCGCGGCCTGATCAGGCGAAGAGCCGCTCCTTCAGGAGCGGCTCCAGCCAGTCGGCGAAGGCCTTGAAGCGGCGCGAGAGATGCTGCCGGTGCGGATAGAGCAGGGCGACCGGCATCGGCTCGGCCCTGTAGTCCGGCATCACCTCGCTGCCGGATGCGCAGTAACAACCTGGGGAGCGTGGAGCGCATCCATCTGGATCGCTACGCTGTGGTCGCAATGACGCTTCAATCGAGGAGCGCACTACAATACTGCGATGCCTGTACGTCCGATCCTGAGCTTTCCCGACCCGCGCCTGCGACTGCCCGCGCCTCCGGTCACGCGCTTCGATGCGGATCTGCGCGCGCTCGCCGAGGATCTGCTCGACACGATGCGGGCGGCACCGGGCATCGGCATCACGGCGCCGCATGTCGGCGTGCTCGCACGTCTCGTCGTGCTGGAGCTGACGCCCGGAGACGTGCGCACTTATGTCAATCCGGAGCTGGACCAGGTCTCGCGCGAAACCATCCGTCATACCGAGGGCAGCGTCTCGATGCCGGGCGTCACCGACGAGCTCGAACGCCATGCCCGCATCCGTGTGCGCTATCAGGATCTCGGCGGGACAGAGCAGAATGAGGACGCGGACGGCCTGCTCGCCATCTGCCATCAGCACGAAATCGACCAGCTCGACGGCGTCTTCTGGATCGACCGCCTGTCGCGGCTCAAGCGCGACAGGCTGATCGCCCGCTACAACAAGCTGCGGCGGGGGTAGCACCGAGGGCATGGCGTCATGCTCGGGTCTGCGCTTCGCTTCGCCCGAGAATGACGCCCGGTCCGTTCAGTTCGCCACAGCCCTGATCACCCGCCGCAGCTTGCCGATCAGCTCCTCGACCTGCGCCTCCGTGATGATCAGCGGCGGCGAGAAGGCGATCGTGTCGGCCGCGGTGCGGACCATCAGGCCCTCATCGCGGAAGAGGCGGTCCATCGCTTCGAAGGCGCGCTTGCCGACGCCCTCTGCCCGCGGCGCGAGGTCGACGGCGCCGACCAGGCCGAGCGTGCGGATATCGACAACGTTCGGCTCGCCCTTCAGGCTCATCACCGCATCGGCCCAGCTCTCCTCCATCGCCCGGGCGCGTTCGAACAGGCCCTCTTCGCGATAGATGTCGAGCGAGGCGAGCGCGGCGGCGGCGGCGAGCGGATGGCCGGAATAGGTGTAGCCGTGGAACAGCTCGATGACGTTGTCCGGCCCGCCCATGAAGGCATCGTAGATGTGCTTGCGCACGATCACGCCGCCCATCGGCACCGTGCCTGAGGTCACGCCCTTGGCGAAGGTGATCATGTCGGGGATGACGCCGTAGCGCTCGGCGGCGAAGGCGAAGCCGAGGCGGCCGAAGCCGGTGATGACCTCGTCGAAGATCAGGAGGATGCCGTGCTTGTCGCAAATCTCGCGCAGGCGCTTGAGATAGCCCTTCGGCGGCGGCAGCGCTCCCGTTGAACCGGCCATCGGCTCGACGATCACGGCGGCGATGGTCGAGGCGTCGTGCAGAGCGACCACCCGCTCGAGATCATCGGCGAAATGGGCGCCGTATTCCGGCTCGCCCTTGCTGAAGGCCTGCTTCTCGCGATCATAGGTATGCGAGATATGGTCGGTGCCGGTCAAAAGTCCGCCGAAGAACTTGCGGTTGTTGACCATGCCGCCGACCGAAATGCCGCCGAAGCCGACGCCGTGATAGCCGCGCTCGCGGCCGATCAGCCGGGTCTTCGAGCCTTTGCCCGAGACGTTCCAGTAGGCGAGGGCGATCTTCAGCGCCGAATCGGCCGCCTCCGAGCCGGAGCCGGCGAAGAAGACATGGTCGAGATCGCCCGGCGCCAGCGCCGCGATGCGGGCGGCGGCGGCGAAGACCTTGGGGTGGCCGTACTGGAACGACGGGGCGTAGTCGAGCTCGCGCGCCTGGGCCTGGATCGCCTCGATGATCGGTTCGCGGGCATGGCCGGCATTGCAGCACCAGAGCCCGGCCGTGCCATCCATCACCGGCTTGCCCTCGGGGGTGTAGTAGAACATGCCCTCGGCCCGGGCGACCATGCGCGGATTCTGCTTGAACGACCGGTTCGCCGTGAACGGCATCCAGTAGGCTTCGAGATCGTTCGGCGAGCTGATGGCGCGCGGCGCAGAGGTCATGATCCGGTCCCATTTAGTTTTTTAAAGCTTCCTCAACCTAGCAGCGCGGTCGGGGCTGTAAATCCGCATCGGCTCGGGGCATGCCTGCGCCCGGCGGGCGGCAGCCTGCTCGCTGACGCAAGGTGACGTAACGTCGTTTGTGGCGTAGGCTCAATAGGGGGTAACACTGGACTACGCCCCGATGGCCGAGGATGCCGCTTGTCCGGACGGGACCGAGCCCATCGCGACGGAGGAAATCCGCGCGCAGCTCGATCGCGTACTCGCGTCGGATATCTTCCGTAGCGCGCCGCAGTTGACCGCCTTCTTGAGCTATGTCGTCGAGCAGGCGCTGGCCGGCCGTGCCGGCGAGCTGAAAGGCTATACCATCGCCGTCGAGGCGTTTGGTCGCTCCGCCGATTTCGATCCGCAATCCGATCCGATCGTCCGGGTCGAGGCGGGGCGGCTGCGCAAGGCGCTCAACCTCTATTTCGCGGCTGATGGCGTACGCGATCCAGTCCGGATCGCTATTGCGGTCGGAGCCTATGTGCCGAGCTTTACGCGACTCGCCGCGTCCGAGTCGGAGCTGACCGGGCTGGCATCGGATGCAGGGCGGGCCGCGATGCCGGTTGCCGCACCGACGCGCTTCCGGCTCTATGCCGCCGGCTCTATCGCGCTGCTGGCGGCTCTGATTGCGCTTGCCGCCTGGCATCTCTCGCGCGGATCGGAGCCCGGCACGACCATGTCGAAGGGGACGCGCTTGCGCCACGACCAGCCCTGTCGGTCGCGCCGGAGCAAATGGCGTCGGAGACCGCCGCCGAGCCGGTCACGGTGGCGGCGAGCTTGCCAGTGGTCGCCGTCGTGGTTGCTGGCGACATCGCCGATCCCGCGATCGAGGATGCGGCGCGGCTGTTCATGCGCCATCTCGTCGACACCATGGCCCGTTTCGACGACCTGCTCGTGGTCAAGACACCCGGCACGGCGCTGCGGCCAGAGGATGGGGCCGATTATGTCCTGACCCTCAACACTGCGCGGGCCGGCGACAAGATCGAGGGCTTCGTGCGGCTCAGTGCTGCAAAGGACGGCCGCATCGTCTGGACGACGTCCGGCGAGCGCAGCCTTGCCGCACTCGGTGACGGTTCGGAACTGCGCGAAATGGCGCAGCGGCTGGCGATCCGGCTCGTCCAGCCTTACGGCATCCTGCATGCCGACCTCAGGCTGGCCACGCTGCCGCCCGCGACCAGCTGTATCTATCAGGCGCTCAACGTCCGCCGGCACATGCGGGCCGAAGACCACCTCGCTGCCCGCAACTGCCTCGATGCGCTCATCGCGCGCGATCCCGAATTCCACCCGGCCTGGTCGCATCTGGCGCTGCTCACCGCCGACGAATACGCCTCCGGCCTGAACGTTCGTTCCGGCTCGCCGCTCGATCGCCTTCTTGCCGCCGCAGTCAATGCGGTGAGACTGGCGCCGGTGAGTGCACGCGCGCATCAGGCGATGATGGAGGCGCAGTTTCTGCGCGGCATGACGGAAGAGGCGCTCAAGTCGGGCCGGGAGGCTCTGGCGCGCAACCCTTACGATCCCGACATCATGGCGGATCTCGGCGCGCGCTATGTCCAGCTCGATCGGGCGGCAGAAGGGTTGCCGCTGCTCGAGCGCGCCGTCGCCCTGAGCATTGGCCGCCCGTCCTGGTACGATATCTACCTGTTCCTGGCCGCTCATCTGACCGGCGCCGACAAGCTGGCCGAGACCCAGGCTGCCTTGATCAAGTCGGACGAGACCCCCCTCGGCTTGATCGGGCGCGCCGTGGCGAGCGCTGCCGCCGACGATCGTGTCGATCTGGCGGAGGTCCTGCGGCTGCTCGGGCAGGTTGAGCCGCTGTTTGCCCTCGATGCGCGGCTCTATCTGACCCGCAAGGGGTTTTCCCCGGCTGCCAGCGACCGCATCCTCGCCGCCATCGGGCAGATCGGCCTGCAGCCCCGCTAGGGCAAGATATCCTGTGAACTCCTCTGGATGCGCCCGCGAGATTCGACGAAGGGCCTCGCAGGCGATGAATCCGGCCGCTATCCTGTGCTGGTCGCAGCTGATTCGTAGCGTCGCGTTCCCCTTCAACCCCTTGCGCGATTTCAGCCCTTGGCTCGCATCCGCCTCAGCGCTCTCTCTCCGGCCGCCAGCGGCGTCGCCGGCTTTTCGCTGGGCGCCGCCGCCATTTTGCTGCTGCCGGGGAATCTCGCCAACGCGATCGGCCTCCTGAGTGCAGGGCTCGGTCTTGCCGGGGCCGCGGCTCTCGCGCGTCGGGGCCGGACGCAGGAGCGCGAGCAGCTGCTTGCGGCGATCGGCGAGGTCAAGGTCCGTCTCGCGACCAATGCCATCCGCGTCGATACGATGGCGAAGCGCTTCGACCAGCTGCCGATGGCCGAGGCTGATGCTGCGCCCGCCAAGGCGATGCTCCACGAGCTGACGGCCGAGGTAGGCCTGCTTGGCGATCTCCTGCAACAGGTCGCAACGACGCTGGGCGAGCATGACGACCAGCTCAGCCGGATCGAGGGGCGGCTCGCCAATCCACAGCCGCAGCCGGCGCGTCTCGTGGCGTTTACGCCCGAGCGGACCGAGCCCCGCATTCCGGAGCCCCTGACCGCGAGCCGGCAGGACCCGACCGAGGCCGCGCGGCTTCGGGCCGCCGAGGAGCGCGCCGCCCTGATCAGCGAAGCGCTGGCCAAGGGGCAGGTCGAAGTCCATCTCCAGCCTATCGTCAGCCTGCCGCAGCGCCGGACCCGCGGTTACGAGGCGCTGGTCAGACTGCGGCTCGACGAGAAGACGTTGCTGCTGCCCTCCGAGTTCCTGACTACGGTCGAGGAGCGTGGCTTCGGGCCGACGCTCGATGCGCTCGTCCTGACGCGCGCCCTTGCCATAGCCCGTCACCTCGGCGGCAAGCCGGGCGAGCTCTTCGTCGCCTGCAATTTCAGCGCGGCGACCTGGGGTTCATCCCGCGCCCTGGCGGCGTTGTCGCGGATCCTGGAAAAATACCACGAGCATATCGGCAATCTCGTCATCGAGATGCCGCAGCGGGTCTTCAGGTCGCTGGAGCCGGCGAGCCTCGGGCTACTCGGCGCCATGTCGGCCAATGGCGTGCGCTTCGCGCTCGACCATGTCTCGGACCTGCGCTTCGATCCGATTTCACTGCACGATCGCGGCGTGCGCTTCGTCAAGGCTCCGGCGGCGTTGCTGCTGGCGGAGGCGCGCGGCGGCAAGCTTGCCGACATCGCCGTGGGTGATCTCGCAGTCCAGCTCGCCCGCGGCTCGATCCAGCTGGTGGCCGAGGAGGTCGAGGACGATCCGATGGTCGCCGACATGCTCGACCTTGGCATTGCTTACGGCCAGGGCGTCGTCTTCTCGCCGCCACGACCGGTCCGCCCCGAGGTCTTCGCCGAACCGCAGCCGGAGGCTGCTCAGGCTTCCGCCGTTCCAGTCCCGCCGCCCGCATCCGCCGAAGTGGTGGAGCATCCCGCCCTGGCATCGCCGCCTGTCGTGAAGCGCGTGCCCTTCCGCGACATCCTGCGCCGCGCCACCGCTTGAACCTTTCCGTGAGGGCGGAAGCACTGGCCCGCGCCGGCGAAGCCGCGTAAACAGGCGGCGCTTGTCCGACAGGAGTTTCCCCGTGCCGTCATCGACCCGCCTTCTGTCCGGGGTTTCGTCCGTCATCGGTCAGTACGAGCTTTGCCTGTGCGATATCTGGGGCGTGGTCCATAACGGCGTTGCGCCCTTCGCTGCGGCCTGTGATGCCCTGGCAAGGATGCGGGCGGGCGGGGTCACTGTCGTGCTGGTCTCGAATGCGCCGCGCCCGCGCTCCGAGATCGCGGTCCAGCTCGGCAAGCTCGGTGTCCCCGGCGATACCTTCGACGCGATCGTCACCTCCGGCGACGTCGCGCGCGACCTGATCGCCCACCGCGCCGGCGAGCCGCTCTATCATCTCGGCCCGCCGCGCGATCTGCCGCTGATGGCCGGGCTCGATGCGCCGCGCGTCGGGCCGGGCGAGGCACACTATGTCGTCTGCACCGGCCTGTTCGACGACGAGACCGAGACGGCCGAGAGCTACGCCGGTCAGCTCGCCGATTTCGCTCGCCGTGACCTGACGCTGATCTGCGCCAATCCGGATCTCGTGGTCGATCGCGGCGGGCGCATCGTCCCTTGCGCCGGTTCACTGGCTGTCGCTTACGAAAAGATTGGCGGCAAGGCGATCTATGCCGGCAAGCCGCATGCGCCGATCTATGACCTCGCCATCCGTCTCGGCCAGGAATTGCGCGGCGAGACGGTCGAAAAGGCACGCATCCTGGCGGTCGGCGACGCGATCCGCACCGACATCGCCGGCGCAGTCGGATATGGGCTTGATTCGCTGATGTGTGTGGCCGGCATCCATGCCGGCGAGATGGCGGGCTTGTCGGAGGAGGCGCTGGAAGACTGGTTCAGCCGGCAGAGCCACCAGCCCGATTACGCCATGCCGCATCTGGCCTGGTAAAAGCTTAGGCGGCGCAGGCCGCCTCGATCTTCGATTTCAGCGTCTGCGCGTTGAACGGCTTGACGATATAGTTGTTCACGCCGGCCTTCTTGGCGGCGATGACGTTCTCGGTCTTCGATTCCGCCGTCACCATGATGAATGGCGTCTCGGAGATGGCGTCCTCGTTGCGGACCTGGCGTAGCAACTCGTAGCCGGTCATCGGCTCCATATTCCAGTCCGAGATCACCAGCCCGTACTTCTTGTCGCGCATCTTGGCGATCGCGGCAGTGCCGTCGGAAGCGTCGTCGACATTCTCGAAGCCGAGCTGCTTCAGGAGGTTACGGATGATCCGCACCATCGTCTGATAGTCGTCCACTACCAGGATCGGCATTGACGGATCGACAGCCATGACGGCGCTCCAAGCAAGTAGTCCGCGGCGCCGACGATGCCGACGCGGGCCGCTCTCGCAGAGAGGCGACCTTTGGTCAACTGTGATAGGCCGGCGACGTTTCAAAGCCGTTAACCCGGTCGCGGAGTGACCTAGCGGCATACGACCTTTGGGGGAGATCAGAACGACCCAACAGGCACCAAAGTTCAATGGTGCGGTGCAGCGAACTGTGAGACCTTCCCTACTCAACCCCGGATGCAGGCGGTCCTCCGCCGTGCTGCAGTTGCGAGAGCTGACCGATGATGGCGAGCACGCTCTATCAAGTTCACGCCTTCGAGGATCTGGTCGTCGGGCAGCGCGAGAGCCTGATGCGCACCGTCATGGAGCGTGATATCTCGCTCTTCGCCGATCTCTCGGGTGACGCCAATCCGATCCATCTCTGTGATCGCTATGCCGCCTCGACCAAGTTCGGCCAGCGCATCGCCCATGGCATGCTGACCGCGAGCCTGGTCTCGGCCCTGCTCGGCACGCGTCTGCCGGGGCCGGGCGCGGTCTATCTCTCGCAGACACTCAATTTCCTCGCGCCAGTGAAGATCGGCGATGTCGTCACCGCCAGCGTCGAAGTGGTCGAGCTCGTGGCCGAGCGCCGCCGTGCCCGGCTGTTCTGCGAATGCCTGGTCGACGGCAAGGCCGTGCTGGAAGGCGAGGCTTGGGTGGCGTTGCCGCGTGCGGTGGCAAAGGGCTGAGGTCCGGCCTTGACGCTCACCGTTGCTTGGGGCCAAACACGGCCCTAGCCGGGGCTTCCCGGCGCCGACCTTGCGTTCCATGACCTCATCTTTCGACGCGCCGCGATCCGTTGCGCAGCCCGTCTTCGTCCTCGAACCCGGCAAGCCGATACCGGCCGACCTGCGCGGCCGCGTGCTGGCGCTCGGCAATTTCGACGGTGTCCATCGCGGCCATGCCGAGCTCGCGCGCGTCGCCGGCGAGATGGCGGCGGAGCAGGGGACCAGCGCCGCGGCGCTGACCTTCGAGCCGCATCCGCGCACCGTGTTCCGGCCGGATCAGCCCGTCTTCCGGCTGACGCCTGAGCCGATCAAGGTCGCGCTCCTCGCCGGCCTTGGGCTCTCGCCCAGCTTCATCATCCCCTTCGATCGCGCAATCGCCGGCATCCCGGCGGAAGCTTTCGTCGATGAACTGCTGCTCGGCCAGCTCGGCGCTGCCGGTCTCGTTTGCGGCTACGACTTCCATTTCGGCAAGGGCCGCACCGGCTCGCCCGAAATGCTGCAGGCGCGCGCCGGCCATGCCGGTATTCCCGTCGCTGTCGTCCCGCCTTTCGCCTTCCAGGGTGAGCCGGTTTCCTCGACCCTCGTACGCGCTGCGCTCGAAACCGGCGATATTGGCCATGCCGCGGCTCTGCTCGGCCGGCCCTGGTTCGTGCGCGGCGAGGTCGCCCATGGCGACAAGCGCGGCCGCGATCTCGGCTATCCCACCGCAAATATGCATCTGTCCCGCGAGTGTCGCCTGCGCTTCGGCATCTATGCGGTCCGGATGAAGATCGACGGTGTCTGGCGCGATGGCGTCGCCAGCTTCGGCAGTCGCCCGACTTTCGACGACGGCGCGCCCCGGCTCGAAACCTTCGTCTTCGGCTTTTCCGGCGATCTCTATGGCAAGACCGTCGATGTCGCCTTCGTCGCCTTTCTGCGCGGTGAGGCGAAGTTCGATACGCTCGAGGCACTGATCGTGCAGATGGATGCCGACAGCGCGAGCGCGCGCGACATCCTGGCGAAAACGCCGGCCTTCCTTCCCTGACGAGGCTTTGCTAGAAGCCGCTGATGTCCGCTCCGCACCTTGTTCTGCTTCGGCGAATTACCGGCCCGGCTGCCGCCCTGCGCTGATGCGCGGGCGTTTGCGCAGGCCGGGACGACGATCGCTTCCTCGTGACATTCCAGGATGGGCGCGCCGCGTGCCGAGCCGCCATCCGCACCGAGCCGGATCATGACCGACAAGACCGCCGAAAAGCCCGAAACGACCGACTATTCGCAGACGCTGTTCCTGCCGCAGACGGAGTTCCCGATGCGCGCCGGGCTGCCGCAGCGCGAGCCCGAGCTGCTCGCCCGCTGGGCCAAGATGGACCTCTACCGCAAGCTGCGCGAGGCCGGCAAAGGCCGCGACCGCTTCGTGCTGCATGACGGCCCGCCTTATGCGAACGGCAACATCCATATCGGCCATGCGCTGAACAAGGTGCTGAAGGATCTGGTGACGCGCTCGCAGCAGATGCTCGGCTACGACTCGAACTATGTGCCGGGCTGGGACTGCCACGGCCTGCCGATCGAGTGGAAGATCGAGGAACAGTACCGCGCCAAGGGCCTGAACAAGGACGATGTCCCGGTCGTCGAGTTCCGCAAGGAATGCCGCGTCTTCGCCGAGAAATGGGTCGATATCCAGCGCAACGAGTTCAAGCGCCTCGGCGTCGAGGGCGACTGGGACGATCCCTACCTGACCATGGCCTATGGCGCCGAGGCGCAGATCGCCCGCGAGATCATGAAGTTCGCGCAGAACGGCCAGCTCTATCGCGGCTCCAAGCCGGTGATGTGGTCGGTGGTCGAGAAGACCGCGCTCGCCGAGGCCGAGGTCGAATACGAGGAGCATACGAGCGACACGATCTTCGCCGCGTTTCCGGTGCTCGGTTCCGGCACGCTCGCCGGCGCGGCGGTACTGATCTGGACGACGACGCCCTGGACGATCCCGGGCAACCGCGCGATCTCGTTCCACAACAAGATCGCCTACGGCCTCTACCGGATCACGGCTGCTCCGGAAGGCAACTGGGCCAAGGTCGGGGCGAGCTATGTGCTGGCCAAGAACCTCGCCGAGTCGGTGTTCAAGGCCGCCAAGGTCGAGGCGTATGAGCTGGTGCGCGATGTTGCTGCGAGCGATCTCGCCGGCCTCGCCAGCGCCCATCCGCTGCGCGGCCACGGCTACGAGTTCGACGTGCCCCTGCTCGACGGCGACCATGTCACCGACGATGCCGGTACCGGTTTCGTCCACACCGCGCCGGGCCATGGCCGCGAGGACTTCGACGTCTGGACGGCCAATGGCCGCATGCTGGCCGAGCGCGGCATCGAGACACGCATCCCCTACACCGTCGACGCCGATGGCCGCTTCACCAAGGAGGCTCCGGGCTTCGAGGGCGCACAGGTCATCACCGACAAGGGCGAGAAGGGCAACGCCAACGAGGTCGTGATCAAGGCACTGGCTGCCTCGGGCAATCTCGTCGCGCGCGGCCGCCTCAAGCACCAATACCCGCATTCATGGCGCTCGAAGAAGCCGGTGATCTTCCGCAACACGCCGCAATGGTTCATCGCCATGGACAAGCCCTATGGCGAGGCGGGCGCCCCCGACCTGGAGGCCCCCGCGCCGACAGCCGGCGGCAATGCCGACACGCTGCGCAATCGGGCGCTGAGCGCGATCAAGCAGACGCAGTGGGTTCCCGCCGCCGGCGAGAACCGCATCAACGGAATGATCGCCAACCGGCCGGACTGGGTGGTCTCGCGCCAGCGCGCCTGGGGCGTGCCGATCACCGTCTTCGTCGAGAAGGAGAGCAAGGAGATCCTGCTCGACCCGAAGGTCAACGCCGCGATCGCCGAAGCCTTCGAGCAGGAGGGCGCCGACGCCTGGTTCACCGACACCGACGGCGCTCGTTTCCTCAAGCCCCATGGCTATGACCCAGCCAAGTACGAGCGTGTCACCGACGTGCTCGATGTCTGGTTCGATTCCGGCTCGACCCACGCCTTCACGCTGGAGAAGCGCGCCGATCTCAAGACCCATCGCGTCGTCGATGGCGGCCGCGACAAGGTGATGTATCTGGAAGGCTCGGACCAGCATCGCGGCTGGTTCCATTCGAGCCTGCTGGAGAGCTGCGGCACGCGTGGCCGCGCGCCCTTCGACGTGGTGCTGACCCACGGCTTCTGCCTCGACGAGAAGGGCGAGAAGATGTCGAAGTCGAAGGGCAACGTCACCGCCCCGCAGGACATCATCAAGGACAGCGGCGCCGACATTCTGCGCCTCTGGGTGGCGGCTGCCGACTATTCCGACGATCTGCGCATCGGCAAGGAGATCCTCAAGACCTTCGTCGAGACCTATCGCAAGCTGCGCAACACCATGCGCTGGATGCTCGGCACGCTCGCCCATTTCGACGAGGCGATCCGCATCTCCGAGCCGGCCTCGATGCCGGAGCTGGAGCGGCTGATGCTGCATCGCCTCGCCGAGCTCGGCCCGCAGGTCGAGGAAGCCTACCGGACCTATGACTACAAGAAGGTCGTGACCCTGCTCTCGCAGTTCATGAACACCGAGCTCTCGGCCTTCTATTTCGACGTCCGCAAGGACGCGCTCTACTGCGATCCGCGCTCCAGCCATGTCCGCAAGAGCGCGCTGACCGTGGTTGATCATCTCTTCCGCTGCCTGACGACCTGGCTCGCGCCGATCCTGGTCTTCACCGCGGAAGAAGCCTGGCTCGAACGCTATCCGGACGCCAGGACCGGCGAGGCTTCCGTCCATCTCGAGCTCTTCGCCAAGGCGGATGAGGCCTGGCTCGCCCCCGAGCTGGCCGAGCGCTGGGCCAAGGTTCGCCGCGTGCGCCGCGTCGTCACCGGCGCGCTCGAGCTGGAGCGCGCCGGCAAGCGCATCGGCTCCTCGCTCGAGGCTGCGTCGATCGTCCACATCGCCGATCCTGATCTGCGCGCGGCACTAAGCGGGCTCGACCTTGCCGAGATCTGCATCACCTCCGGTGCGAAGATCGCGGACGGGGAGGGGCCGGCCGATGCCTTCCGCCTGCCGGACGTGCCTGGCGTCGCGGTCGTGCCGACACGGGCCTCGGGCATCAAATGCGCCCGCTCCTGGAAGTATTTCGATCCGGCCACGGCCGAGCCGGGTTTCCCCGAGGTGACGCCGCGCGACGCCAAGGCGCTGCGCGAGCTCGGGCGCGCGGCATGAAGACCGAGATGACGCCGGCGCGTCGCCTCGGCGTCTGGATCGTCGCGCTGACTTTCGTGCTCGACCAGGCGCTGAAGCTCTGGCTGCTCTTCGGCGCACGCCTTGCCGAGGAGGGGCCGTTCCAGCTCGCCTCCTTCCTGGAGATCGTGCTCGCCTGGAACCGCGGCATCTCCTACGGCCTGTTCCAGCAATCGACCGATATCGGCCGCTGGGCGCTCGTGGTGCTCTCCATCGTCGCGGCGATCTGGCTCTGGCGCTGGATGTGGCGGACAGGGGATCGGCTGACGGTGGTGAGCCTGGCGCTCATTATCGGTGGCGCACTCGGCAATGGGCTCGATCGCATCGTCTACGGCGCAGTCGTCGACTTCGTGCATTTTCATGTCGGCAGCTTCAGCTGGTACATCTTCAACATCGCCGACGCGGCGATCGTCTTCGGCGTGCTCGGACTGCTCTACGAGTCGCTGCGGCCGGGAGCGGACCGTTCGAAATCCGCCTGAACAGCGCTGTGGCCGCCTGCAAACCGGCTGGCCACAGGCCATTTACGTCATTCCGGCAAAAGGGCTCCCGATTTTGCCGGATATGGGTTAAAAGGCCCGCCATGCTTTTGCCGCGCCGCTGCTCCATGACAGCGACCGACATTCCTACGGAGAGGTGAGATGGCTTATCGGATCCGCGCTTCGCGCATGCTGCTCGCGGGCGGCCTGTTGCTGGCGACGACCCCTGCTTTCGCCCAGGAAGGCATGCTCTTCAAGAACCTGGTGAATGGGCTCGGCCTGTTCGGCACCGACAAGGCGGACATCGAGTATAAGCAGCGCGCGCCGCTGGTCGTGCCGCCGTCCTCGTCCCTGCCCAAGCCGCAGGAGGCTGCCGCGAACCGTAGCGCCGCCTGGCCGGATGATCCGGACGTTGCCCGCCGCAAGGCCGAGCGCGACAGTTCCAACATCCTGTTCTCGAACACTGAATCCTATCGCGCCAACACCAGGCCGCTGCTGTCGCAGGAAGAGCTTCGGCGCGGGCGCGTCACCGGTCGTACGAACGGACCAGAAGGTATCGTTCCGGATCACAACACCGGCAACAACCAGATCGCACCGATCCGTATCGGCCGCGAGATGGCGGCCCGCCAGGCCCAGACCGATACCTCCAACCTCGAATACGGCACCGAACCCTCGCGCCGCTATCTGCACGAGCCGCCGACCGGCTATCGTCGCCCTGCCGGCACGGCAGCTCTCGGTCCGGGCGCCTCCGGCCCACGCGAGGACAAGCAGGCGGTCGGCCAGCGCGAATTCCTCACCGGCCAGAAGGTCTACGAGTAGGCTCAAGCCATCGTTCCGCGCCGCGTTGGTTTTCCGGCGCAGCCGACCTATCTATGAACGAGCCTTTTCCCGGCTCGGGTCCTTGCGGGCCCGGGCCGGATTGCTATCAAGCCGCCATTCGCGCAGGAGCCTCATCCGATCATGACGGTCCATACCCCGCCCGGCCAGGTTCCGTCCGGCAACGCGGCCAGCCCGATCGAATCCTTCCGCCTCGCCAACGGGCTCGAGATCGTCGTCGCACCAGACCATCGCGCGCCCGTCGTCACCCATATGGTCTGGTATCGCAACGGCTCCGGCGATGATCCGGCCAGCAAATCGGGCATCGCCCATTTCCTCGAGCACCTGATGTTCAAGGGCACGGCAAAATGGCCGGCGGGCGAATTCTCGAAGATCGTCGCGGGCTATGGCGGCCAGGAGAACGCCTTCACCTCCTATGACTACACCGCCTATTTCCAGCGCGTGCCCAAGGAACATCTGCGCGCGATGATGGATTACGAGGCCGACCGGATGACCGGCCTCGCCTTCGACGAGAGTGTGGTCGCGCCCGAGCGCGATGTCGTCTTGGAAGAGCGGCGCATGCGCGTCGATGCCGACCCCGCCGCCCAGCTCGGCGAGGAGTTCTCCAGCGCGCTCTATGTCCACCACCCCTATGGTACGCCGGTCATCGGCTGGGAGCACGAGATCGAGGAACTCTCCCGCGACGACGCCTTCGCCTATTACCAGCGCTTCTATACGCCGGAGAACGCCATCCTGGTGGTTGCCGGCGATGTCGAGCCGGCGCAGGTGCTGGCCCTGGCACAGGAAACCTATGGCGTAATCCCGGCCCGCGGCGAGGCCCCGCGCCGCAAGCGCCCGGCCGAGCCGGAGCCGCGTGCGGCCCGGCGTGTCGTGCTCAACGACCCGCGCGTGCAGCAGCCCTCGCTGCGCCGGGCCTGGCTGGCGCCGACTTATGTTTCGGCTGAGCGCGACGAGGCCTTCGCGCTCGAGCTCGCGGCCGAGATCCTCGGCGGTGGCACGACCTCGCGGCTCTATCGCAAGCTTTGCGTCGAGCAGGAGCTTGCCGCCGGCGCCGGCGCCTATTTCATGGGCTCGATGGTCGATCGCTCGACCTTCCAGCTCTCGGTCAGCCCGCGCCCGGGCGTCGAGATGACGGCGCTCGAAGCCGGGCTGGACGTCGCGCTCGCCGCCTTCATCGCGGAAGGGCCGACCGAGCTCGAGCTCACCCGCGCCCGCACCCGCCTCGTCGCCGAGACGGTCTTCGCTCGGGACAGCCAGTCCTCGCTCGCCCGCATCTTCGGCGCCTCGCTCGCCGTCGGCGAGACGGTCGAGGACGTGCTGCTCTGGCCGCAGCGCGTCGAGGCGGTGACGCGCGAGCAGGTCACCGAGGCGGTCAGGCGCTATCTCAAGCCCGACCGCTCGGTCACCGGCCTGCTGCTGCCGGCCGCTGCCTGACGCTTCGACCAAGCCATTACGGGCAGCGCAGAGCTGCCATCGAGGATTGCTGATGACCGTTTCGCTTGCCCCCGCCGTCGCCTCTCCCGGCCCCTCGCTCACCGTCCAGCGCGTCACCGCTGCCTGCGGCGTCGAGGCCTGGCTGGTCGAGGAGCACAGCCTGCCGCTGCTCGCGCTCGACTTCGCCTTCGACGGTGGCGCCAATCGCGACCCGGCCGATGCTGCCGGCAGCGCCAATCTGGTCTCAGGCCTGCTCGACGAGGGCGCCGGTGATCTCGACGCCGAGGCGTTCCAGGGCCGCCTCGCAGACCACGCGATCAACCTCTCCTTCGACGCCCGCCGCGATGATTTCCACGGCCAGCTCCAGACCCTGTCGCAGCATCGCGAGGTCGCCTTCGAGTTGCTCGGCCTCGCCCTCAACGCGCCGCGCTTCGACGCTGAGGCGGTGGCGCGCGTCAAGGCGCAGGTGATCGCCGGACTGCAGCGCCAGGCGCAGAATCCCGACGTGATCTGCCGCAACGCGCTCTTCGCCGCGGCCTTCCCCGGCCATGCCTATGGCCGGCCCGAGCGCGGCGACGTCGCCAGCGTCGGCTCCCTGCAGCCGGCGGGGCTGAAGGCGTTGACGCGCGACCTCTTCACCCGTGGCGGGCTGAAGGTCGTTGCGGTCGGCGCCATCACCGCGGCCGAGCTGGCGGTGCGGCTCGACGCCCTGTTCGGGGGGCTGCCGGCCGGCACGCCACGCGCCCAGCCAGCTGCTCCGCTGCCGATCGGCGATCTCGGGCAGACGCATGTGCTCGATCTCGATGTGCCGCAGACCGTGCTGCGTTTCGTTGGTCCCGGCGTAATGTGGAACGATCCCGACTTCATCACCGCGACCGTTCTGAACCATATCCTCGGCGGCTCGGCCTTCACCTCGCGCTTGTTCATGGAAGTCCGCGAGAAGCGCGGTCTCGCCTATGGCGTGTCGTCCAGCCTGATGCCGCTGCGCCAGACCGGCTTCCTCGTCGGCGGCACCTCGACCCGCAATGACCGCGTTGCCGAATCGATGAGCGTGATCCGCGCGGAGATCGCCAAGCTCGTGAGCGAAGGGCCGAGCGAGCATGAGGTCGAGGAGGCCAAGCGCTATCTGATCGGCTCCTATTCGCTGCGCTTCGACACCTCGCCGAAGATCGCCGGCGAACTGCTCGGCCTCGCGATCCGCGGCGAGCAGCCGGACTTCGTCGAGACGCGCAACCAGCGCTTCGCCGCGGTGACCCTGGCCGATGTCCGGCGCGTCGCGCAGCGCCTGTTCGGCGAGGGCAAGCTGCTCGTCCAGGCGGTCGGCCGGCCGGTCGGGCTGGTCTGAGGCGGCCGTACCACCGCCATGACCGTCCGCCGTCTCGATCCCGTCCTGGTCGACCGCATCGCCGCCGGCGAGGTCATCGAGCGGCCGGCTGCGGCGGTGAAGGAGCTGGTCGAGAACGCGATCGACGCCGGTGCCACCAGCATTGCTGTTACCATCAAGGCTGGCGGGCGCGAGCTGATCCGTGTCGTCGATGACGGCAGCGGCATGAGCCCGGACGACCTCGCGCTCTGCGTCGAGCGCCACGCCACCTCCAAGCTCCCCGATGGCGACCTTTTCGCCATCCGCTCGCTCGGTTTCCGGGGCGAGGCGCTCCCGTCGATCGGTTCGGTAGCGCGCTTGTCTATTACCACCCGCCCGCGCGACGCGGCGCAGGGCTCGGCGCTCGTGGTTGAGGCTGGAGCCAAGGGGCCAATGCGGCCCGCAGCAGCCGCGTCCGGAACCCGCATCGAGGTCAGCGACCTCTTCATCTTCACGCCCGCCCGCCTCAAATTCCTGAAGAGCGACCGGGCCGAGGCGCAGGCCGTCTCCGACATGCTGCGGCGGCTGGCGATCGCCCATCCGGAGGTCCGCTTCTCGCTCGAAGGCGAGTATGCTGGCGCCTTCGACTGGCCGGCCGAACCGATCGGCGCCGAGGGCCGCTTGCGCCGCCTCGGCCGCGCGCTCGGGCGCGACTTCCCGGAGAATGCCCTGCCGGTCGAGACCGAGCGCGAGGGCGTCCGGCTCTCCGGCTTCGCCGGCCTGCCGACCTTCCATCGCGGTACCTCGGCCGGCGTGCACATGGCGGTCAATGGCCGGCCGGTGCGTGACAAGCTGCTGCTTTCGGCCGTGCGCGGCGCCTATGCCGACGTCGTGCCCTCCGACCGGCATCCGGTGCTCTATCTCGACGTGCTCTGCGATCCCGCCGTCGTCGACGTCAACGTCCACCCGGCCAAGAGCGAGGTCCGCTTCCGCGATCCGGCGCTGGTGCGCGGCCTCGTGGTCTCGAGCCTCAAGGCCGCGCTTGCCGGCGCCGGCCATCGCGCCACCACCACCGGCGGCGCGCGCACGCTCGACGCCTTCCGTGCGGTCTTTTCAGGCGGTGGCTTCGGTGGCGGGCCGGCCACGATCCAGCGCCCGCACTTCGGCAGCGTCGCCGACTGGCGCATGCGGGAGGCGGCTGCCCAGCCGATGCAGGCCGGCTTCGCCGATCTCGCCATGCCTTCTGCCGATGCCCGCGCCCATCTCGCCGAGCCGCCGCAGGATGCGCTCGACCGGCCGCTTGGCGCGGCCCGCGCCCAGGTCCACGGCACCTATATCGTCGCCCAGACCCGCGACGGCATGGTGATCGTCGACCAGCACGCCGCCCATGAACGGCTGGTCTATGAGCGCCTCAAGGCCGAGCGGGCCAGGGCCGGCATCATCAGCCAGCCCTTGCTGCTGCCCGAGGTGGTCGAGCTCGATCCCGTCGATGCCGACCGGCTGAACGCGGCGGCGGCCGATCTCGCCTCGCTCGGCCTCGTCATCGAGAGCTTCGGCCCCGGCGCCGTGCTGGTGCGCGAGGCGCCCTCCGCCATCGCCGGCGGCAACCTGCAGGGCATCGTCCGCGATGTCGCCGACGCGCTCGCCGAGCATGGCGACGCCGGCTCGCTGGAACGGCGGCTCGACCATGTGCTGGCGACCATGGCCTGCCACAACTCGGTCCGCGCCGGCCGGCGCCTGCGCCCCGAGGAGATGGACGCGCTGCTGCGCGAGATGGAAGCGACCCCGAATTCCGGCCAGTGCAATCACGGCCGGCCGACCTATGTCGAACTGAAGCTCAGCGATATCGAGAAGCTGTTCGGACGGCGGTGAGGTTTAACTCTCGAATGTTGTATCAATACGAAAATCGTTGAAAACGCGGTACGAAATCACGGGAGGCCACATACGTTCTTGATCCAAGCGACCTCCCTACATGGATATTCACGGTCGGTTGTTGAGGCTATTTGTCGAAAGGTCTATCAAAAGCGGAGGCTCGTAACGCCTCAATCGCTTCCTCTTTGGCCTCTGCCGCCCGTTCGATAACGGCATCACGCATGAGATCAGGGTCGCGTGAATCTTCGTTCAGGCCGCTGAATGCACCTTCAGTCTCAAGCTTTTTGGCCAAGCTTGGAAAATGACGCGCCTCTGGCCAATCCTTCTCGGAATCCCAGTAGCCAATGGCTTTGAGGTGCACGATAGGTGCACCTTCCTTGCTCATGCGCCACAGCATAGTGCTCAGAACTGTCTCCGGCTCGGTACCTTCGATTACCAGTCCCCGTTCGCGCAGCAAGTTCAGAAGCACTGTCCGCTGGATTGGAGCGCCATGAACTTCAATGAGTTCGCGAGTCACGCGCGCGACCTCTTCCTTTGTTGAATTATGGGTTGCCATACGCTTTCGAGGCGAAGGAGCAGGCAGCGGAATGTCATTCCTTATAGGGAACACCACGACAGGGGCCTTGGTGCCGACCGCAATCGCGGCATCGGCGAACTTATGCCAAGCTGCGACGAACGCATCGATTTCGGCCGCAGAGCGCTGCCATTCCTCGATTTGCTGTTGAGCCTGATTAATCTGCGCGGCTATCGCGTCGCGTTGACGAAGAGCGTTCTCTAGAGCTTTGTCGGACATTCATCGTTCCCCTGATGTTCGCGGAATTTATAGCACAAAAGAATCTGTTGGGGAATTCAGCCTCGCGGTGTGAATGGCTCTTGTGCTCATTCAGGACATCGGCAATAATTCATTGTCGGCCTGAAACGAGTACGGCCCGGACAGAGGCGATTGCACTCGCCAAAGCCGGGCCGATTTTAGGTGGCAGCCGGGGTGTAGTGGCACGACCGGATGCCGGAACGCGGGAGTGGGCTCCCAGAGTTCGCTACGGAAATATAGCCCCTCTCGCCTCTCGGCGCAACGTGCCTTCACTCTAGGAGGCACCGATGAGCATCATTGCTTGTCACTATGTGTCTGCTTACACGCGCATCCGCTTCGGGCGGCTTGAGCATGTTTGCGGGCACTGGCGCTGCTGCTGAGAGGCTTTCAGCGCCCTAGTCGGTAGAAGGCTTGCGATTGCGGTCTGATGCTGGCGTATCACGTCTTTGGCGTACTGGCCGTCGGGGGGTACATCTCCCGGCGGCTTTTTCGTCTTCGACCGCTCAATACTATCTTCGACCTCGGCGGGCTTCGTTGCGACAAAACGACTCAGTGCTTCGCCGAACGCCATATCGAGTTTGAGCGGCGGCTCCAGCTTGCGTTTCTCGTCCGTCGCGCGATCAATTCCTTGTAGCGAAGCCGACCTTCGACGCAGGCGAACAGGTCGTTCATGCGAGGTCCCATAGTCATGTCGCGACGACGGATACTAAGCGCTAAAATAGGGCCGAGGATAAGATCGCGCTCTATCACCGCCGATCAGCATGAGGCGCGCGTTTTCAGCTCGCCCGCAGAAACCTCACCTGCGTCTCGCCATAATCCCGCCGGTCGAGCTCATCGAACCCGTCCGGCAGCGCGATCTCAACGTCCGCTGCTTCCTCCAGCACCACCAGCGCATCCTTCGCCAGCCAGCCACCATCGCGGGCCGAGGCGAGCGCCTTCTCGCCCAGGCCCTTGCGATAGGGCGGGTCGCAGAAGACGAGGTCGAAGGGTGCCATCGCGCTGATCGGGCCGAGCTTCGTCGCGTCGCGGCGGAAGATGCGGCTATAGCCGGCAAGCCCCAGCGCCGTCTGGTTCTCGCGGATCAGCCCGCGCGCCTCGGCCCCGTCATCGACCAGCAGCGCGAAGGCGGCGCCGCGCGAGAGGGCCTCGAACGCCATCGCGCCGGTGCCGGCGAAGAGGTCGAGCACGCGCGCCCCGTCTGCCGCATCGCCATGGCCATGCGCCAGCACGTTGAACAGCGATTCCCGCAGGCGATCCGAGGTCGGCCGGATCGCGCCGATACCCGGCTTCGGGCTGGCGAGCGGCCGGCCGCCGAAGCGCCCTCCGACGATGCGCATCGATCAGGCCTCAGCCGCGACGATTGCCGCCGCCCGAACGCGGCGGGCCGGAGCGGGGAGGCTTGCCGCCGCCACCGGGCCGCGGGCCACGCCCGGCCGGCCGGTCACCCGCAGGCCTGTCGCGGAACGGACGCTCGGGCCGGGCCTCGCCAGCGCCGCCGCTCGGCGGGCGCTTGCCGCGCGGCGGCTTGTCGGCCCAGTCGCCGCTGCTGCGCCAGGGCGCCTCGCCGCCCCGATCGTGGCCGAAGCTCTCCTCGCGCGGCGCACGGTCGGGACGTTCGCTGCGCGGCGCACGCGCCGGCCTGTCCTCGCGCGGCTCATCGCTAGGCCTGGCGCTGATGCGCTCGACCTTGACGCGCCGCCCCTTGGGATCGGCGATCGCCTTGTCGCGCACGCGCTTGACGGTGCCGGTCGCCTCGCGCGCCTGCCTCTCCTCCTTCGGATCGGCGCCGCGCCGCGGAGCCGCCTTGCGCTCGCGCTGCGGCTCGGCTTCGGCATCGCGCCAGACGCCGCGTGTCCACGGCTTGTCGCCGCGCAGCGGGCGGGCATCCTCGGCCCGCTCGTCCTGCTCGGCGCGGGGACGGCGGCGCGGCCGGTCGTCGCCGGCGGGGGCGGACCTGCCGCGCGCGGGCCTTTCGTCCGATCGGATCTCATCGCGCCGTGGCGAGTCGAAATCGACGCCCGCCTTGGCCATCAGCTCGGTCCCGAGCTGGTCTTTCAGCACCTTGGAGCGAACCTCCTCGGCCTCGCCCTCGGGCAGGTCGCCGAGCTGGAACGGGCCGAACGAGACCCGGATCAGGCGGTTCACCTGCAGGCCGAGATGCTCGAGAACCGTCTTGACCTCGCGGTTCTTGCCCTCGCGCAGATCGACGGTGAGCCAGGTGTTCGAGCCCTGCTCACGCTCGAACTGGGCGATGACCGGTCCGTATTGGACACCGTCGATCGTGACGCCGCCCTTCAGCGTGTCGAGCTGGCCCTGGTTGACCTGGCCGAAGGCGCGGACGCGGTAGCGCCTGAGCCAGCCGGTCTCGGGCAGCTCCAGCATGCGCGCCAGCCCGCCATCATTGGTCAGCAGCAGCAGGCCTTCGGTGTTGATGTCGAGCCGGCCGACCGAGAGCACGCGCGGCAGGTCCTCGGGCAGCGCGTCGAACACGGTCGGGCGCCCCTCCGGATCATGGTTGGTCGTCACCAGGCCGCGCGGCTTGTGATAAAACCAGAGCCGCGTGCGCTCGCGCGCCGGCAACGGCTCGCCATCGACCAGCACGACATCGTTCGGGCCGATGTCGAGCGCCGGGCTCTCGATCACCTTGCCGTTGACGCTGACGCGGCCTTCCGCGATCAACGCTTCGCTGTCGCGGCGCGAGGCGACGCCGGCGCGCGCCATCACCTTGGCGATGCGCTCGGGCTCCTGCGGCGCGGCCGGAACCGAGACGGCCTCGGCGATCTCGGCAGCGTTGCGATGCGCCCGGTCGGGGCGAGCGCGGGTCGGATTGCTGCCGCGCGGCGCGTCGAAACGCTTGGCGCCGAAGCTGCGGCCCTCACCGCGTTCTTCGCGACGTGGCGGCCGGGCAGCGCGCGGGCCATCGCCACTACGCTCGCGGAAGGGACGCTCGCTGCGGCCAGTTTCATCGCTGCGGCTCCGCGGCGACTGGCGCTCCTCGCCGTCGCGCGGACGGAACGACCGCTCGCCACCTTCGCGCGGCGGGCGCGACGGTGCGCCATTCCGTGAAGGGCGCCCAAACCCGCCGGGCCTGTCGCCGCCAGTCCTGTCGCGGCTAGGCCGTTCACTGTCGCTAGGCGGTCGGCTGCTGCGGCGCTCGTCACTACCGCGGTCGCGGAATGGCCGCTCGCCGCCCTCGCGCGGTGGGCGCGATGGTGCGCCGTCGCGGGACGGGCGCCCGAATCCGCCGGACCTGTCGCTGCGTGGCCGCTCGCCTTCGCGAGGCGGGCGGCTGGTACGGCGTTCGTCACTGCCACGGTCGCGGAACGGGCGTTCACCGCCCTCGCGTGGCGGCCGCTCGCCGCTTGGGCGCTCGCGGAACGGCTTCTTCTCGAAGCGCGGCGCCGCCGGGCGCTCACCCTCGCTGCGGCGACGCTCGGCACCTTCGGCAGGCGCGCGCCGGGGCCGCTCCTCGCCATCGCGCGAGCGGAAGGGCGGCTTGCCGGAGCCGCCGCGCGCGGGCGGCCTGCCGCCAGGCCCGCCACGTCCGGGGCCGCCATCGCGTCCGCCGCCACGGCCGCCGGTTCCGCCGCCCTTGCGCGGGCCTCGGCTTTTCTGGTTGTTGTCGTCGCTCATGGTGGCTCCTGAAGCCGGATCATCACGGACCGGGTTGCGAAGCGATCCGGGACGGCAGCGGCTTTTGAATCTGGTATTAGCCGGCGCTTGTAGCAGGCGCTTTCGCGCGCTGCGACGGCAAAGATGAAGGTTTTATGGGATCGATCGACGCAAGCAAGGCCGAGGTGGTGCCGATGGCGCTGGCGCTGGCAGAGGCTCGCGCCGCGGCGGAGCGTGGCGAGGTGCCGGTCGGGGCGGTGATCGTCCGGGGCGGCGAGGTGCTCGCCAGCGCCGGCAACCGCACGCTCGAGCTGAAGGACCCGACGGCCCATGCCGAGACATTGGCGATCCGGCTAGCCTGCGAAGCGATCCAATCGGAGCGGCTGATCGACTGCGATCTCTATGTCACGCTCGAGCCCTGCCCGATGTGCGCGGCGGCGATCTCCTTCGCCCGGATCAGGCGGCTCTATTTCGGCGCGCCCGACCCGAAGGGCGGGGCGGTCGAGAACGGCGTCCGGCTCTATCGCAGCCCGAGCTGCCATCATGCGCCGGAGGTCTATGGCGGCCTGAGCGAGCGCGAGGCGGCGGAGCTGTTGCGGGAGTTCTTCCGAGAGAGGCGCTGATGGCGGAGATGATCCGAGCCGCGAATCCAGCCGACGCCGCGGCCATTGCGGCGCTCAATCATGGGGCGTTCGGCGGCGAGGAGGAGGTCGGCATCGTCGAGCGCCTGCGCAGCGATGGCCTTGTCGCGGTCGAGCTGGTCGCGGAGCAGGGCGGTGTGATCATCGGCCATATCCTGTTGAGCTGGCTGCCGACGATGATGGACGGTCGCACGGTGAAGGCCCTGGCGCTGGCGCCGATGGCCGTGCAGCCGGGATCGCAGAAGCAGGGCATCGGCGGTCGGCTGATCGTGGCGGCGCTCCATGAGGCGAAGGCGGCGGGAGCCGAGGCCGTCATCGTGCTCGGCCATCCCGATTATTACCCGCGCTTCGGCTTCTCGGCGGCGCTGGCACGGAACCTGGCCTCGCCCTTCTCCGGTGAGGCCTTCATGGCGCTGGAACTCGTGCCGGGAGCCCTGGCGGGGCAGCACGGCTCGGTCAGCTACCCCTCCGCATTCGGACTCTAGCCGGCCAAAACGGTTTCAGGACTGCGCGGTCGCGGCAGATTCCCGAGCGGCTGCGCGAATGCTTGAGCGGTTCTTGGCAAAACCGTATTCAGAAGTAATTATGTGGATTTTGATCGTATATCGTAATCCGATTGATAGTTGAGTAATTCAGTATTTAGCCGATTGGTTAGTTCGATAGGTTTAATTCGGATGGTGTAATGAAGCTTCCGAGCTGGCCGGCTTCTGAATTTCTGTCGTAATCTGCCATGTTTTTGCCTTGTATCGCCCGTAGGTCGCCGATGCACTGCTCAGCCAGACCAAGGAATGGTGGCTTGAGCCTTCCATTCCCCAAAGTCGGTAAATCTCCATTATGCGTAAAGTTGCGTTGGCTGCGCTATCCGCGGCCTGTTGGTCTGTGTCCCCCGCCTTCGCCGCCGATACCCATCTCGCGAAGATCTCGTTCCAGCCGCAGGTGAAGGGGCTGAACTGCCTGAAGCCGGAGACCCTCGGCATGATCAAGGAACTCACCGCCAAGATCGGCCCGATCCAGATCACCTCGACCTGCGGCGGCCGCCACGCCCGCAACTCCCAGCATTATCGCGGCAACGCCATCGATTTCCGCCCGCTCGCCACCTCGCCGCGGAACGCTGCGGCCGTTGCCAAGAAGATCGAGGCAGTCGGCGGCGTCGGCTCCTATTCGAACGGCCTCGTCCATGTCGATGTCGGTGATCGCGAAATCGCCTGGTACGGTAAGAAGCGCAGCCGCCGCCTGGCCTATGCCGGACGCGGCCGCTAGCTCAGAGCAATGTCCGGGCGACCAGATAGCCGCCCAGCCCCAGCAGCCCGGCGAAGAAGCAGAGCTTGAAGGTCGCCGCCGAGATGCGCTGGCGGATCGCCTGGCCGAACCACATCCCGGCCAGCGCCGGCAGCAGCGCCAGCAGCGAGGCGCCGGCGACCTTCAGATCGAGCGCGCCGGCGCCGACCAGCCCGAAGGACAGGGCGATCGTCGAGACGATGAAGGAGAGGCCGAGCGCCTGCACCAGCTCGTCCTTGTCGAAGCCGAGCGCCTGCAGATAGGGCACAGCCGGCAGCACGAAGACGCCGGTCGCCGCAGTGGCGGCGCCGGTGATGATGCCGACCAACGGTCCGAGCCAGATCTCGGCATTGGCAGGCACCCGCAGCTTCGCCGCCTTCAGGCCGACCAATGCATAGAGCACCAGTGCGATGCCGAGCCAGAGCGTGGCCGAGCCGTCCTTGGCCTTCTCCAGCAGCCCCGCTCCAGCCCAGGTGCCAACGCAGGTTCCCGCCAGCATCGGCCAGAGCCGGATGGCGATGGCTTTGAGCTTCGGTCCGGTCAGCTGCCAGCTGTTGGTGACGAGGTTGGGGATGACCAATAGCGCTGCGGCCTGCGCCGGCGCCATCACCACCCCGAGCACGCCGACCGCGATCGTCGGCAGGCCGAGCCCGATCACGCCCTTGACGAAGCCGGCGAGCACGAAGGTCGCGGCGATGAAGGTGAGGAGCGTCGTCTGGTCCATTATCCTGCCGGCCCTGTCGGTCGATTGCGTTGCTGCGACTTTTGGCAGTCCTGACCGGTGCTGTCGCTCGTCGACACTACGGTCCTCGCCGTAGCGTCCCTGCTTGCCTCGGCGGACGCGGGCGTCATCATGGCAGCCACAGTGGAGGCGTCGAGCCATGGCCATGCACGGACCCTATCTCGCCGAGATAGCCCATCTGATGGGCGATCCCGCGCGCGCCAACATGCTGCACGCGTTGATGGACGGGCGGGCGCTGACGGCGAAGGAACTCGCCTTCCTCGCCGGCGTCGCGCCGCAGACCGCGAGCGGTCATCTCGCCAAGCTGATGCAGGGCGGCTTGCTCGGCGTCGCCGTACAGGGCCGCCACCGCTATTACCGGCTGGCCGGGCCGGAGGTTGCCGCGGCGCTCGAAGGATTGATGGTGCTCTCCGGTGGGCAGGCGAACGGGCGGCGCCTGCCGTCGCGCGTTGGAGCGGACCTCGCCCGGGCGCGTACCTGCTACGACCATTTCGCCGGACGGCTGGGCATCGCGATCCATGATGCGCTCGTCGCCGGCGGGTATCTCAGCGTCGCCGATGGCGGCTATGGGCTGACCCGCTCCGGCGTCGCGCTCTTCGCCGGGCTCGGGGTCGATCCCGCCACTGCGAGCAAGGGCAGGCGCGCGGCGCTGCGTCCCTGTCTTGACTGGAGCGAGCGGCGCCCGCATCTCGCCGGCTCGCTCGCCGCGGCGCTGGCTTGCCGCTGCTTCGACGCCGGCTGGGTGACGCGGATCAGGGACAGCCGCGCCGTCATCCTGACTGATGAAGGGCGCGCGGCGCTGGAGGCGGGCCTGCCGGGCTTCCGCTGCGACGAGCCGGAGGCCGTCACGCCGCCCGTTCGAGCGCCTCTGACAGCCTCCGCTTGACCTCTTCCTTCGCCGGCTGGGCGGCCTCGAGGATCGCCTGCCAGCGGAAGAAGTCGAGCCCGCCAAAACCTTCGCCACCGGCGCGGATCAGGATATCCGGCGGCTGGCGCTCGATCATGCGCTGGACCAGCGCCCTCGTCAGGATCTGCGAGACGCCGACCATCGCCTCCAGTGGTTCGGGCACACGGCTGTCGCTGATCGTCGCCGGCGCACTGGTGTCGACCGCGAGCACGAGGCGTCCCGGTCCGAGCAGCCGGTCATAGGGCAGCGGATTGATGGCGCCGCCATCGATCAGCACCCGCCCGCCGATCGTCACCGGCTTGACCAGGCCGGGGATCGCCAGCGAGGCGGCGACGGCCGGCGTCAGCGGCCCGCTGCCGATGATGACCTCGTCATGCAGATGGTAGTCGGTGGCTACCGAGAGGAAGGGGATGCCGAGCTCCTCGAAGCGGTCCGGCACGGCCTTCGGCCAGAACAGGTCGAGCAGGCGCTCGCCGTCGATCAGCACGGGATTGCCGAGCCCGCCGCGCCAGAGATCGGCGATCTTGCCGATGCGCGCTTCGAGCAGCCTTGCGATCACCCGGGCACGGTCCCGGAAGCTCGCCTCGACATGGGCGCGCAAATCGCTGCCGGAGAGGCCGGCGGCATAGGCCGCGCCGACGATCGCGCCCATCGACGAGCCCGCGATCAGTGCCGGCTTCAGGCCGAGCTCGTCGAGCGCCTCCAGCACCGGGATATGGCTGAGGCCGCGCGCGCCGCCCGAGCCGAGCACGAGGACGAGCTCGGGCCCGGACGGTCCAGGCAGGCGAGCGAGGGGGCTGGAGACGCTGGTCATGACCTGATGTTGCGGTGCGAGAGCCGCTCAGGCAACCTCCCTTGCGAGGAAAGGTTGCACCGCAGCCAGCGTGTCCTGCGGATTCTCCTCCGGCAGGAAATGGCCGCTGGCGATCGCCTGCCCCTCGGCCTGCGGCGCGAAGGTCTCGCGCCAGATATCGAGCGGGCTTGCGCCCTTGGCCGGGATGCCGGCCTCGCCCCAGAGCACAAGCACCGGGCAGAGGATTGTCTTGCCTGCCCCGAGGTCGGCCTTGTCGTGCTCGATATCGGTGGTGGCGCCGGCGCGGTAGTCCTCGCAGGCGGCATGGATGCGCGAGGGATCGTTGAAGGACTCGGCATAGGCGGCCAGCGCCAGTGGGTGGAACGCCTTCAGCTCCTTCGCCCGCGTCCAGCTCGCGATGGTATGGTCGAGCCAGCCGGTGGGGTCGGCCTGGATCAGCTTTTCCGGCACAGGCTCGGGCTGGGCCAGGAAGGTCCAGTGATAGACCTGCATGGCCCGGGCTGCGTTCATGCCCTCCCACATCGACACGGTCGGCAGGATGTCGAGCAAGACGAGCCGCTCGACCCGGCCGGGATGGTCGAGCGCGAGGCGATAGGCAACGCGGGCGCCGCGATCGTGCCCCCATCACCGCAAAGCGATTGAAGCCGAGCGCGCTCATCACGGCGACAATGTCCTCGCCCATGCCGCGCTTGCTATAGAGCGCCTTGCCGCCATCGCCATGCGGCGCGGCCGACCAGCCATAGCCGCGCAGGTCCGGGCAGATGACGGTATGGGTCTTCGCCAGCTCGCCCGCCATCTCATGCCATTCGGCATGGGTCTGGGGGAAACCGTGGATCAGCACCACGGGCGGCCCTTCGCCGCCGACGCGGGCGAAGATCTTGCCGATCGGCCCGTCGATCCAATGCGGTTTGAAGCCGGGGAAGAGGCTGTCGATATTGGTCATGGTCGGGCTCTCCGCTGTTCTCGCGTCGTGCCAGACTATCTAGGTACCGTGCCCGATCCTGTCAGCCTTCACGCTCGCGCTTGACCGCCTGCCAGCCGATGTCGCGCCGGCAGAAGCCGCCCGGCCAGTCGATCAGGTCGACCGCGCCATAGGCCTTGGCCTTGGCCTCGCTGACGGTCTTGCCAAGCGCGACGATGTTGAGCACGCGCCCGCCATTGGCGACGATGTCCTCACCCTTCGCCTGCGTGCCGGCATGGAAGACCAGCACGTCCTTCTCGGCGGCTGCCTTCTCGATGCCTTTGATGACGCTGCCCTTTTCGGGCGTGCCCGGATAGCCCTTCGCCGCCATCACGACCGTCAGCGCGACATCGTCGGACCAGCGCAGGTCGACCGCATTCAGCACGCCGTCGCGCGCGGCGAGCAGCGCCGGCACGATGTCGCTCTTCAGGCGCGGCATCAGCACCTCGCATTCGGGGTCGCCGAAGCGCGTGTTGTATTCGATCAGCTTGGGGCCATCGGCGGTGATCATCAGCCCCGCATAGAGGATGCCTTTGAACGGCGTGCCACGCTGGCTCATGCCCGCTAGCGTAGGCTGGATGATCTCGGCCATGACCTGCGCTTCCAGAGCTTTCGTCATGACGGGAGCGGGCGAATAGGCGCCCATGCCGCCGGTGTTGGGGCCGGTGTCGCCGTCGCCGACGCGCTTATGGTCCTGGGCCGAGGCGAGGGCCAGGGCATGCGTGCCGTCGCAGAGCGCGAAGAAGCTGGCTTCCTCGCCGATCATCCACTCCTCGATCACCACCTCGGCGCCGGCAGCGCCCAGGCCGCCAGAGAACATCATCGCCAGGGCGTCATTGGCCTGCTCGACGGTCTCTGCCATGACCACGCCCTTGCCGGCAGCAAGCCCGTCGGCCTTGATCACGAGCGGCGCGCCGGTCTTGGCGACGTAAGCTCGGGCCGCAGCCTCGTCGGTGAAGCGGGCGAAACCGGCGGTCGGGATGCCGAACTCGGCACAGAGCTCCTTGGTGAAGGCCTTCGAGCCTTCGAGCTGCGCCGCGGCCTTAGACGGGCCGAAGGTCTTGATGCCGGAGGCTTCGAGATCGTCGGTGATGCCGTTGACCAGCGGCCCTTCAGGCCCGACCACGACGAGGCCGACGCCCATCAGCTTGCAGAAATCGGCGACGGCGCGGTGGTCGGCGATGTCGAGCACGACATTCTCGCCGCATTGCCCGGTGCCGGGGTTGCCGGGGGCGATGAAGAGCTTGTCGCAGAGCGGGGAGGCTGAGATCGCCCAGGCCAGGGCATGCTCGCGCCCGCCGGACCCGATCAGAAGAATGTTCATCGCATCTCTCCGCTTGCTCAAAGGCGCAATAGCTGCCGCAGGCTGGCGGGGCAACGCTTCTGCTTGCGTCGTTGCGCCGCTAAGTTCGCGCCATGGACAGCGAATCGCCTCAAGCCCCCGGCAATGCCCCCGAATGGTCGGTCTCCGACCTCTCTGGTGCGCTCAAGCGCACGCTGGAGGATGCCTTCGGCTTCGTGCGCGTGCGCGGCGAAATCTCCGGCTATCGCGGCCCGGTCGGCTCCGGCCATGTCTACTTTTCATTGAAGGACGCCAACGCCAAGATCGACGCGGTGATCTGGAAGGGCGTGTTCGGCCGGCTGAAGACCAAGCCCCAGGAGGGGCTCGAGGTCATCGCCACCGGCAAGATCACCACCTTCGCCGGCAAGTCGAGCTACCAGATCATCATCGATTCGCTCGAGCCGGCCGGCATCGGCGCGCTGATGGCGCTGCTGGAGGAACGGCGTAAGAAGCTCGCCGCCGAGGGGTTGTTCGACGAGGGCCGCAAGCAGCTCCTCCCCTATCTGCCGCTGACCATCGGCGTCGTCACCTCGCCGACCGGCGCCGTCATCCGCGACATCCTGCATCGGCTCGAGGAGCGCTTTCCCCGGCGCGTCCTGGTCTGGCCCGTGCGCGTCCAGGGCGAGACCAGCGCCGCCGAGGTGGCCAACGCCATCAACGGCTTCAACGCTTTGCCGGAAGGCGGCCGCATTCCGCGCCCGGACGTGATCATCGTGGCGCGCGGCGGCGGCTCGCTCGAAGATCTGATGGGCTTCAACGAGGAGGCGGTGGTGCGCGCCGCCGCGGCTTCGCTGATCCCCCTGGTCTCGGCCGTCGGCCACGAGACCGACGTGACCCTGATCGACCATGCTGCCGATCTGCGCGCGCCGACGCCGACCGGCGCGGCCGAGAAGGTCGTGCCGGTGCGTGCCGAACTGCTGGCGCAGGTCACCGACCTGTCGCGTCGGCTCTCCGGCGCGACGCTGCGCCTGTCCGAGCGCCGGCGCAGCGATCTGCGCGCGCTCGCCCGCGCCCTGCCGACGCCCGAGAACCTGCTGGCGGCGCCGCGGCAGCGGCTCGATCTCGCCGCTGCCAAGCTCGGCCCGGCGCTGGCGCGCAATGCCCGTGCTTACGAACAGCGCCTCACCCAGCTCGACCGCCGCTTGCATACGCAGTCGCCGGTGGCACGGCTGAAAACCCATGCCGCTCGCCTCGACGGGCTCGGCAAGCGGCTCGCGGCGGCACGCGGCGCGCTTCTTCGTACCGAGCGCGACCGTATCGCTCGCGCCGGAGACCGGCTCGATGCTGTCGCTGCGCGCGCGGTCGCGGCCTTCTCGCGCCAGATCCAGCGCCGCCGCGACCGGCTGGACAGCGTCTGGGCGCTGGCCGCCTCGCTGGGCCCGCAGGCGGTGCTGGCGCGCGGCTATGCGCTGGTGCGCGATGAGGACGGCAATTTGCTGCGCAGTGCGGCAGCGGCAAAGCCGGGATTGGCCCTCCAGGTCACGCTTGCCGATGGCAGCTTCGGCGCCGTCGTGCCGGGCGGATCCTCTGCGCCACAAGCGCCGCGGCAAGCGGGCCGCAAGCCGGCCGGGGGTGGCGGGCAGGGCGATCTGTTCTGAACACTCTGAAAACCTGCGATTCACCACGGTTTTGGATGAACCTCGCCTTGTTCAGATAGCGTTCAGCTAGCTCTGGCTAATCGCTGTGTGATCGCGGTTGGGGGATGCTCCTTGATGCTCGCCGGTTTCCGGACAGGCTTTGCTTGCGCCTTTGCCATGCTTGCATTCGCAGGCCTGCAGTCCCGGCAGGCGAGCGCCTCCGAATTCATCTGCAAGCCGTCGACGCTCACGCGCGACGCTACCAAT
The DNA here is from genome assembly GCF_030144325.1 of Bosea vestrisii. Classification (NCBI taxonomy): domain Bacteria; kingdom Pseudomonadati; phylum Pseudomonadota; class Alphaproteobacteria; order Hyphomicrobiales; family Alloboseaceae; genus Allobosea; species Allobosea vestrisii. The sequence goes on from NZ_CP126307.1 coordinate 4,636,302, forward strand.
CTCGCCTCGACCTGGAACAAGGGTAGCGCTCCCCTGCGCATTCTCGCTATCGGCTCGTCCTCGACCGAAGGCATCGGCGCCAGCGGCAAGGACAAGACCTATCCGGCGCGCCTTGGCACGCTGTTGCGCGAAGGGTTGTCCGGCCGGTCGATCGAGATGGTCAATGCCGGCATCGGCGGCGAGACTGCGCCGCAGACGCTGTCGCGCCTCAAGGTTGCGCTGGCGGACGGCCATTATGATCTGGTGATCTGGCAGGTCGGCACCAATGATGCGGTGACAGGCGGCGATCTCGCGACCTTCCGCCAGCTCGTCGCCGATGGCATCGCAGCCGCCAGGCAGGCCCGTACCCGGCTCGTCATCCTCGATCCGCAATTCTACCCCGGCATCAAGGAGACGGCACGCTACCGTACCTATGTCGATGCCATCTCCGAGGTCGCCAGGGCGCAGGCGGTCCCGGTCCTGTCGCGCTATCAGGCGATGCTGGGCTGGTATCGGCAAGACGAGGCCGGCTTCATGGCCGCTCTCGCCGGCGACCGCTTCCATATGAGCGATGCCGGCTATGCCTGCCTGGCGCAGGACATTGCGCGCTCGCTTCTGGGCGACAAGCCCACGGTGACGCTCGCAGCCTCGGTGCGCTAACGGCTGGGCAGACCGCTCTCGGCCGCCGGTCACTTGCCCATCAGGAACGCCTTGACCCGCCGGATCGCGTCGTCGCGTGCTGCCGGGTCGGTCCCCACCGTGACCTTGCCGGTTCCGGAGGCGGAATAGGCGACGCCTTCCTTCTCGCGCCGGTCGAGACGCGGATGGTCGAAATCATGGACCGCGCCGGGATAGAGCACGAGCTCGACCGGCTCGCCACGGGCACGGGCGGCCTTGACGAGGAAGTCGCAAGGGGCAGGAGGCGTCCAGTCGTCGGCATCACCCATCAGGATCAGTGTCGGCAAGCGAGCCTCGAAGCTGCGCGATTCCGATTGCAGCCGGCAGCCGGGATAGAAAGCGACGGCGCGGGAGAAATCGGGCTGGCGGTCGGCTGGGCGGCGATCGGTGCGGATGGCGGCCAGGATGGTCGAGCCGCCGCCGGACCAGCCGAGCAGCGCGATTCCGTCGCGGCGGACATCGGCACGCTCCTGTAGCCAGCGCCGCGCCGCCATCGCGTCGCCGACGCGCTCGCGGCTGGCGCGGATGGTCACTTCCTTGACGCCGCATTGCGAACCGAGGCCACGCGAGCCGTAGCTGTCCGGCATTAATACGATCAGGCCCGTTGCGGCCAGTCGCTCTCCCCAGTCGCTGTGCCGCGTCGAGAGCCTGTCCGGCTCACGCCAGAGGCCGCCGCAGCCATGCAGCGCGACGACGGCCGGGAAGGGGCCGGGGCCGGCGGGACGGAACAGCACCGCATCGAGCTGGTAATCATCGTGCGGAATGCGGACGCGTTCATAGCCCCCCGCCATCGCGGGCACCGCGAGCAGGATAACAAGACCAATCGCCAGGGCCACGGCGCGGGTCAGGCTGGACATCATCGTAACTGACGCTATCACAGAAAGACCATGTTGGAACAATGCGTTGATTCAGAAGTGGTTGCGCCCTATCGCAACCTTTACGCTAGCTCTTCGCCGCTCTATCGTCCGGCTCCGTGATGAACATCAACGAACGCCTGCCTCCCTCCGGATCGGAAGCACTGGTCGATTACGGCCATGGCGAGTTCCGCGTCGTGCGTCCCGGCGCCTTTGTCCGCTGCGCCATCACCGGCGCCGTGATCCGGCTCGAGGATCTGCGCTACTGGTCGGTGGAATGGCAGGAAGCCTATGCCTCGCCGGAGGCCGTGCTGCTGCGGGTCCGCCGCTCAGGCCGCGGCTGAACGAGCCCGTGCGAGGCTCGCGCGCAGCAGCGCATCGAGCGCCGGCTCGTCCTCGAAGGCCAGCGTGACCGGCACACAGAGCAGAAGCGAACGCTCGGTGGCCGGCCAGAGTGGGGCGAGCTTGACCATGTCCTTTTCGGTGACGACGATGCAGCAGGCTTTAGCCTTCGCCTCGGCGATCAGCGCGGTGACCTCGCCCGCCGTATAGGCGTGGTGGTCGCCATAGGTGCGTTCGCCGACGAGGCGCGCTTCTGCGGCGCGCAGCGTCGCCGCGAACTTCTCCGGTCGGCCGATCCCTGAGACCGCCAGAACCGGCAGCTCGGCGAGCTCCGCCTGGATCTCGGCCGGCGGTGTAAGCTTCGCCCGCAGCACTGGTTTTCCGAGGGCGAGAGCCTGCGTGGCGACATGGTCGCCTGCCGGACCGTCTCCGATCAGGACGATGGCGTCGACCTGCTCCATCTGGCCAGCGAGCGGCGCGCGTAGCGGCCCCGCCGGCAGGCACAGACTGTTGCCGACGCCGACCGCGCCGTCGACGACGGCCAGCCGCAGATCCTTGTGCAGCGAGGGGTTCTGCAGCCCGTCATCCATCAGGATGAGGCTGGCGCCGGCGTCGCGTGCGAGCACCGCACCCGCTGGCCGCTTGCGTGCGACGATCGTCGGCAGGCGGGTGGCGAGTAGCAGCGGCTCGTCGCCGACATCTGCGGAGATGTGCCGGGCTGGATCGACGCGAAGGGGGCCGGGCAGCTTGCCGCCATAACCGCGTGTCAGGGCAAAGGGCGTCTCGCCCATCGCAGCCAGCCGTGCCGCCAGCGCCAGCGTGGTCGGTGTCTTGCCGGCGCCGCCTGCGACGAAATTGCCGACGCAGATCACCGGAATGCCGGCCTGCACCCCCGCTTGCTGCATCCGGTTGAGCGTGATCGCGCCGTAGAGCGCCCCGAGCGGACGCAGCAATTGGGCGAGGGCGGATGGCGGCGAGCGCCACCAGAAGCCCGGGGCGCGCATTAGTCGATCGCCTCGCGCTGACCGATAGCCGCGCGTAGCAGTAGCGGCTCGATCGCCTGCACCGTCCGGTCGAGCGCGCCGCTGAGCTCCGTACTGGTCCGGGCCGCGGCGCGGGCGGCCTGGCGCGCCGCCGCCGGATCGCTGAGCCAGCGATGCACGCCCTGGGCAAGTTCCTGTCGGTCCGCAACCTGGATCGCACCACCGCCGGCGTCGAAGGCGGCGAAGAGCTCGGCGGATTTGTGGACGAGTGGGCCGTGCAGCAGGGCACAGCCGAGCTTGGCCGGCTCGATCGGGTTGTGCCCGCCGATCGGCGCGAGCGAGCCGCCGATGAAGGCGACCGGCGCCAGCCGGTAGTACAGACCGAGATCGCCGAGCGTGTCGGCGATGTAGAAGTCGATGTCGCGCTCCGGTAGCTGCCCGAGCGAGCGGCGGGCACTGGCCACGCCATTGGCCTTTGCGAGCGCTTCGACCTCGCCGCCGCGATCGGGATGGCGCGGCACGATGATGGTGAGGAGCTTGGGCAGATGCGCCTGGACGCCGAGATGGGCGGCGAGCACATCCTCCTCCTCACCCGGATGGGTCGAGGCCGCGACCCAGACCGGCCGGCCCGCCGCCAAGCCATCAAGTAGAGCAAGTGTGTTGGGATCGGCGGGTGGGGCGGGAACGTCGAATTTCAGGTTGCCGGCAATACTGACGCGCGGCGCACCGAGCTGGGCGAGGCGCTGCCCGTCCTCCTGGGACTGCGCCAGGCAGCGGTCGAAGCCCGAGAGCAGGTAGCGCGAGGTCTTGGGGAACTTGTACCAGCGCTGGAAGGAGCGTTCCGACATGCGCGCATTGACCAGGACGAGCGGCACGCTGCGCTTGCCGGCCTCGATCATCAGGTTCGGCCAGATCTCGGATTCGCAGATCAGGCCGAGATCGGGGCGCCAGTAGTCGAGGAAGCGGCGCATATAACGCGGCACGTCGAGCGGCAGGAACTGATGGATCGCCCCGGCTGGCAGCCGCTGAGCCAGGAGCCGCGCCGAGGTCACGGTGCCCGAGGTCACCAGCACGGCGAGCCCGCGCCGCTGCAGGCGCTCGATCAGCGGCAGCAGCGTCATCGTCTCGCCGACGCTGGCGCCGTGGAGCCAGACCAGCGTCTTCGCTGGCCGCTCGACGCTCGGATAGCCGCGTCGCTCGGATAGCCTTGCCGGGTCTTCCTTGCCGCGCCGGCGCCGCCAGAGCAGCAGCCCGGCGGCTGCCGGCTCCAGCAGGGCCGAGAGCGTGCGATAGGCGCTGATGACGAAGCTGCGGCCGATCATGCGGCGCTGGCCTTGGGAGCGGCCTTGGCGGCTGCAGCTTCGCGCAGCCCGGCGCCGGGATCGCGCGCGCCGATCAGCGCGTAGGCGCGTTCGTGCACGGCATCGAGCCCGGCCTGGACGGCGAGGCGCGCAGCCTCGCAGGTCGCCTCGTCGGCATCGCGGGCGATCCGGACCGGTTCGCCGACAACGATGGCGCCGCGCCCGAAGGGCAGGCCGATCGAGGCACGGTCCCAGTTGTTGAAATCGATCCGTCGGCTCGTCACCACCGCGATCGGATGGATCGGCCGGCCCGAGGCCCGCGCCAGCTGGATGATGCCAGGCCCGCAGACGCGTGCACGCTTTGGAATATCGGCGGTCAGCACCATGGTGTCGCCGGCGGCGAGCCGCCTGATCATGGCGAGGAAGGCCGGCGCGCCACCCTTCTCACGGACCTTCTTGCCAGAGGCCCCCGAACCGCGGATTGCGCCGATGCCGAGCTCGCGCAGCGCCACGGCGTTGAAGCCGCCATCGCCATGGCGCGAGACCAGCGAATAGGAAGGCATCCAGTCCGGCCGGGCGAACGGGATCATGATGTGCTGGCCGTGCCACATCGCAATGATCAGCGGCAGCTCGCCGCGGACCTGCTCATAAATGTCGGCCGGCTCGACGACGAAGCGGTTCGTGCGTCTGACCACGCGCAGATAGAAGGCGAGGCTCCGGCCGAGCGCCTCTTGTGCGAATTTCGTCTTGAGCAGGGAAAATCCCATCGAACCGGTCTGACAGCGTCCTTTATCGTCAGTGCTGGCCCGTTGACGGATCGAGCAGGCGGTGCAGGTGCACGACGAAATAGCGGGTCTGGGCCTGGTCCACAGTGGCCTGCGCCTTCGCCTTCCAGGCGGCATGAGCGGCAGCATAGTTGGGGTAGACGCCGACGATGTCGACCTTGGAGAGATCCTTGAACTCGACGCCGTCGAGCGAACTCAGCTCGCCGCCGATCACGAGGTGCAGCAGCTGCTTATTGTCCTGGCTCGCGCTCATCATCCGTCTCCGGCCTGTATCTTGAAATCTCTGTCGAAAGCACGCCGAGGCGCTGCCGGACCCGCTCCGGCTTGCCCCAACCGCATTTTTGCCGTGCGATCAGATAAGCCATCCGCGGCGCGCGCGCGAGGCCCGTTCAGCAAGAAAATGCGGTTATTTCCGGCAGTTTTCGTTCTGACGTGACGGCAGCAGCGCTGCGTTGCGCTCAGCTGCGCTGCGGCTGACTTTCGCGCAGGCGGCGCAAGGCCTGCGCGAGCGGAGCGACAAGGCTGTTTCCGGACGCGACCAGCATGCCGTGCATCGGCACTTCGCGATTATAGCGCATGGCCTCACCTTCGCCTGTCGTGACCTGTCCACCGGCTTCGCTGAGGACGAGGTCGGCGGCGACGAGGTCCCAGTCGCGCGCATCGGGCGAGACCAGCCCGGCATCGATCGTGCCGTCGGCGATGCGGGTGAGGCGCAGCGCCAGCGACGGGATCTTGTCGGCCGGGATGAAGCTCTCCAGACGCGCCAGCGCGTCGAGCATCGGTTTCGGACCGGCAATGCGCGCGCCGGCGAGCGTGTCGACCGCGCGCGTCCGGATCGGCTTGCCATTGCTCATGGCGCCGCCGCCGCTGATCGCCGTATAGGTCGTAGGGCCTGCAGGGGCGTGCACGACGCCGAGTATCGGCTTGCCCTCGTCGAGCAGGGCGACGCAGACCGCCCAGTCGGGCGAGCCGGTCATGAAGGCGCGGGTGCCGTCGATCGGATCGACGACCCAAACGAAGCGGCGCGACAGGCGCAGCGCATCGTCGACCGTTTCCTCGGAAAGCCAGGCGGCGTCCGGCAGCAGCGCCGACAGGCGCACATGCAGGAAGGTGTCGACGCCGATATCCGCTTCCGTCACCGGCGAGCCGCCGGCTTTCGACCAGGTTTTGGCAGCCGTCTGCGCGCCGGGGCGGAACAGGTCGAGCGCAAGCTGGCCGGCCTCGCGGCAGGAGGCCTCAACCGCGGGCAACATATCCTCGGCAATTGGCAGTGGAGTCTTTTCCATCATGTCCCGTTATGGCCGGAGAGTGCGACGGAACAAGGAAAAAACCGGGACCACCCGAAAGATTTCGTCAAGCATCATCCGGGAAACCGGCCGAGATCGGACCGAAAACCGCTTCAACACCTTTGTTTAACCCAAGCTCTTAAGCGCTCGGACAATCCTTCCGGCCACTCTCCTCCCTGTAAGCACGAGAACCCCGCATCGACAGAGGGTTCCGGCAGCAGGGATTGAAGAGAGGCGTTAAAACCGATGGCCAGCGTCACGCCGGCCGCCGGGGAGGTTGGCTGCGTGCCTACCTTCCCCCGGTGGCGCACAGAATCAGAACGGACAGCTCTCGCAGCCGGCGAACGCGCCGCTGCAACAAGATGGGCCCCGTATCGAGCGCATCGGGCCGGTGCGCATCCTGCGCGGTGGCGCCGGCTGGCGTGGCATTGCGCTGCGCCTGGCCGGTGGCGCGATCGCCGACGACGACCGTTTTCAACTCGCTTTAACCGCGGGTGACGGCCGCTCCGTCATCGTCGCTGTGCTCGATCAGGACGACGCCATCGCCGTCTGGCGTGACGCCGGCCGCGCCAGCGGCCTGCCGCTCCTGCTCGAAACCAGCGATGGCGCGATTACCGAGCCCTACCCGCAGCTCGGCCGGCTCGCTCTGGGACCGACCCGCATCCGCCGCCGCCATGCCTTGCTGGCGGGCCGGCGCCCGCGCTTCCTGACCCGGCGCAAGACCGGCCGCCTGGCCGAGCGCCCGGTGGTGATCCGGGGCGAGATTCTGTCCTAGAAGACGAAGGCGACCAGCGCGTCGAGTGCGAAGCCGGCCGCCAGGATCAGGCCGGCATGCCAATTGGACCGGAACAGCAGCAGCGCCGCGCGCCCATCGGCACTGGCGATGCTGTGGACCTGCCAGCCCAGGTGGAGCGCGAACATCCCTAGCCCGATGAAGGCGACGAAGCCGGCCCCGGCGAACCAGGCGGCAACCCCGGCGAGCGCGATCGTCGCGCCATAGCAGAGCCCGACGGCCTGCTGGGTGAAGGCACCGAAATAGCGCGCGCTCGACTTGATCCCGGCGATCACGTCGTCCTCGATGTCCTGCATCGCGTAGATCGTGTCGTAGCCGATCGTCCAGAACACCGCGGCGGCATAGATCAGATAGGCCGGCGCATCGAGCCGGCCGAACACTGCGCTCCAGCCGACCAGCCCGCCCCAGGAGAAGGCGAGACCGAGCACGAATTGCGGCATGTTGGTAATCCGCTTCATGAACGGATAGATCGCGACGATCGCCAGCGAGGCGATGCCGGCGATCACCGTGAAGCGGTTGAACTGCAGCAGAACGACAAGGCCGACCAGCGACAGACCGACCATGAACAGTGCGGCCGCCTTGGCACTGACCTGGCCCGACGGCAGGGGCCGGCCGCGCGTGCGCGCCACCTGCGCGTCGAGCTTGCGGTCGACGATGTCGTTGAAGGTCGAACCGGCGGCGCGCATTACGATGGCGCCGATCAGGAAGAGCAGGCAGTGCCAGAGATTGGGAAAAGGCAGTCCGGCGGCGATCGCGGCGAGACCGGCCGACCACCAGCACGGCAGCAGCAGTAGCTGCCAGCCGATCGGCCGTTCGATCCGGGCGAGCTTGAGATAGGGCCGCAGACGCTTCGGCGCTCTGGTGTCGACCCAATGCCCGGTCAGCGCGTCGGGGAGCGGCGCATCGGTGAGGGGAGGCGCCATGGCGCCCGCGGCGTCAGAGCGCGCCCTGCGGCACGCGCATCGCGCCGCCGGTGATCGAGTCGGAGCCGCCGAACGGGTTGGCGCCCTGCCGCTGTTGCGCCTGCTGCTGCGCACGCCGCTGCATCGTCGCCTGCTGCTTGACCGCATTGCAGGCCTGGCCGCGGATGGTGCCTGCCTTTTCATTGTCGGTCTTCATGCCGTCGACGAAGGTCGCCGGAATCTGGCACCAGTCCTGATTGGCGGTGGCGAACTTGATCAGCGAGTTGCCGTTGCCGACCAGTCGGCCCAAAATGCCGCAGGCCTGCTGCGGGGTCATTTTGCGCTTGGCCTTCGCGTTCGCATTGAGCTGCCCCACGATCGACTGACGCTCCTGCAGCAGTTTCTGCAGGTTCTCACAGCCCGACGGCGCCTGCGCCAAGGCCGGCTCGGCCAGGCTCAGGCTAGCCAGGGCCGCAGCCAGCTTCAGGGTCGCGTATCGCCGCATCATCCGCTCCGCTCTTGTCCCGTAATCTACGCCCGTCCCGGCGTTGCGGGCTTTTCCATAACAGCGAGAGCCATGCGCCAACAAGCGCCGGCTCGCATTTAGCCAAGATCCACTTGCCGATAGCGCGGGATTGTGGCGACTTTCGCGCCATTCTTGTGGATATCGGATCGGGTTCGCATGCGGGATTTCACCAAGCATCGGCTGTATAGCGAGGCGCCGCTGGTCGCGGGAGCCGTGCTGGAGGTCGCGCGCGACCAGGCGAACTACCTGCTCAACGTCCTCAGATTGCGCGGCGGCGACACCATCCTGGTCTTCAACGGCCGCGATGGCGAATGGCTCTGCGCGGTCCGGGCGGAGGGACGCAAGCAGGCCAGCCTCGAGGCGCTGGAGCAGGTTCGCCCGCAGCCGGCGGCGTCCGATCTCACCTACCTTTTCGCGCCGCTGAAGCATGCACGGCTCGATTATATGGCGCAGAAGGCTGTCGAAATGGGGGCGGGCGTACTCCAGCCGGTCCTGACCCGTTTCACCCAGGTCTCGCGGTTCAATCTCGACCGGCTCGCCGCCAATGCGGTGGAGGCGGCGGAACAATGCGGTATCCTGGCCCTGCCGCAGATCAGGCCCGAACAACCGCTCGCCGCGGCGCTCGCTGCCCTCGAGCCGGAACGGCTACTGATCTTCTGCGACGAGACGCTCGGCACTGAAAGTCCGATCGCTGCCCTGCAGGGGGCGCCGCGCGGCCCGCTGGCCGTGCTGATCGGACCCGAGGGTGGCTTCGACGAATCGGAGCGCGCTTTGGTTCTCCAGCGCGAGCGGACACTGCGCTTGTCGCTGGGGCCGCGCATCCTGCGGGCCGACACCGCGGCGGTCGCGGCGCTCGCCGTCGTCCAGGCGACCCTCGGCGACTGGTCCGCCAATTAACTCCGTGGCTTGCGGAAGATCGGCTTCTTCGCAGCCGGTCGGAACGCGGCGGCCCGGGCCGCGTTTAGGCGTGGAAACCGCGCCGCAGGTCGCAGTTCCGACTCATTGACGGGCAGTCTGGCGCCGCGCTCCGCTTCGGGGCGCGCCGCCACGGGGGAGAGACATCATGGTGAGCAGCGCCTACCGTTTTGGCGTCGAGGAAGAGTATTTCCTGTCCGATGCCGAAAGCCGCGGCGTCGTGCGCAAGATCGCACCGCATTTCATCGAGGCAGCGCAAGCCGCTTTCCCCAAGGAGTTGCAGCGCGAAATGCTGCAATCGCAGATCGAGGTGGCGACGCCGGTCTGCGAAAGCATGGTCCAGGCGCGCGAGTCGTTGAAGCAGTTGCGCTCCGGCCTGGCTGCGATCGCCCGCGAACACGAGATGCTCCTGCTGGCCTGCGGCACGCATCCGAGCGCGGTCTGGGCCCGCCAGCGTGCGACCGAGGCCAAACGCTATGACGGCATCATGCGCGATCTGCAGATGCTCGGCAGCCGCAACCAGCTCTGCGGCCTGCACGTCCATGTCGAAGTGCCGGATGAAGAGCAGCGCCTTTCGATCATGGTCAGGATTCTCCCTTATCTGCCGTTGCTGCTCGCGCTTTCGACCTCCTCGCCCTTCTGGCAGGGGCGGCGGACCGGCCTGATGGGCTATCGGCTCTGCGCCTATGCGGAACTGCCGCGCACCGGCCTGCCCGAGCTCTTCACCAATGCCGCCGACTACCAGACCTATGTCGACACCATGGTGGCGTCGGGCGCCATGCGCGATTCCAGCTTCATCTGGTGGGCGATCCGATCGTCCCAGAAGCATCCGACGCTGGAATTGCGCGTCGCAGACAGCTGTACGCGGCTCGAGGACACGCTCGCCATCGCCGCTCTCTATCGTTGCCTCGTGCGTCATCTCGCCCGTAAGCCTGGGCTCAACGCCGATCTGACGGCCGCCTCGCGCGCCCTCGCCGGCGAGAACATCTGGCGCGCCCAGCGCTATGGTCTGCATGGCGGCTTCGTCTGCGAGAAGCGCCGCGCCATGCTCCCGGTCGGGCAGGTTCTGGATGAAGTGCTGGAACTGCTCGACGACGATGCCGCGGCGCTCGGCTGCGGCCCTGATCTCGCCCATTGCCGCACGATCATTGCAGGAGGCACCAGCGCCGACATGCAGCTCGCGATCTTCGAGGAAGCGCGCGCCGGCGCCGGCGGACAGGCCGCAGGGCTCGTCGCCGTGACCGACTGGATTGCCGCGCAGACGCGTGCGGACGATGACGAGCTGTTGCCGCAAGGGGCAAATCTGCTGCAGGGTGCTGCCTGAGGCGCCCCTGGTCATGCATGCATCCGTGCAAGGTCGAAGCGCGTCAGCACGCGCTGGCGGTCGTTGTCGGATTGTCGCGGCTCGCCTATGTCTGGCGCTCCTCAGCGCATGGCGCGGCGGGGCATCCGCTCCCGCTGGCCATGTCGCCCCGTTCGATCCGGAGCGTTCTCCAACTGCCTGAAAAAGGCAGGCGGCGCGCCGGTGCACGCATGCCGGAGCGCCCATGGCCCGCGACGTATCCGATACCACCCCGATCAGCTCAAAGGCCGAACTCATCGGCTGGATCGCGCAGGGCGAGAAACCGGCCTCCGAATTCAAGCTCGGCACCGAGCACGAGAAGTTCCCGTTCTATACCGACGATCTCAGCCCGGTTCCCTATGAGGGCGCGGCGGCGGGCCGCAGCGGCGGCATCAGGCAATTGCTCGAGGGCATGCAGGAGCGCCTCGGCTGGGAGCCGATTCTCGACGCCGGTCACATTATCGGCCTCGCCGGTCCCGATGGCGGCGGCGCGATTTCGCTTGAGCCCGGCGGCCAGTTCGAGCTCTCGGGCGCGCCGCTTGCAACCATGCATGAGACGGCCCGCGAGCTCGACCAGCATCTCGCCGATCTGAAGGCTGTCGCCGAGCCGCACGGCATCGGCTTCCTCGCGCTCGGGCACTCGCCGCTCTGGACGCGCGGGGAGACGCCGATGATGCCGAAGCGGCGCTATACGATCATGAAGAACTACATGCCCAAGGTCGGCACGCGCGGCCTCGACATGATGTTCCGGACCTGCACGGTCCAGGTCAATCTCGACTTCGCCAGCGAGGCCGACATGGTCCGCAAGCTGCGCGTCTCGCTCGCGCTGCAGCCATTGGCGGCGGCGCTGTTCGCCGCCTCGCCCTTCAGCGAGGGTAGGCTCAACGGCTTCCAGTCGATGCGCTCCGAGATCTGGCGCGATACCGACAACGCCCGCTCCGGCATGCTGCCCTTCGCCTTCGACGAGGGCATGTCCTACGAGGCCTATGTCGACTGGGCGCTCGGCGTGCCGCTGTATTTCGTCAAGCGTGGCGATATCTATCACGACGTCGCCGGCGCCGCCTTCCGCGACCTGCTCGCTGGCAAGCTGCCGCAATTGCCCGGCGAGCGCGCCACCATGTCGGACTGGGTCAATCACCTCGGAACCCTGTTCCCCGAGGCGCGGCTGAAGCGCTATATCGAGATGCGCGGCGCCGATGCCGGCCCGGTCGAGATGCTGAACGCCTTGCCGGCCTTCTGGGTCGGTCTGCTCTATGATGACGCTTCGCTCGCGGCCGCCTGGGACCTGGTCAAGGGCTGGAGTGCCGAGGAGCGGCAGCAGCTGCGCGATACGACGCCGAAGGCCGGGCTCAATGCGCGGATCGGCGGGCGGCCGCTGCGGGACCTCGCCCGCGAGGTCGTGGAATTGTCGCGCGCGGGCCTTGCCCGCCGGGCGTTGCTCGACGCACAGGGCCGCGACGAGACGCAATATCTCGATCCGGTCGTCGCGATCGCCGAAAGCGGCCGTACGCTCGCCGAGCGCCTGGCGGTGCGCGAACAGGGCGCCTGGGGTGGCAAGGTCGAACCGGTCTTCCCGGAGCTCGCGCTGTAACTGCCAGACTGAAGACCAAGCGAGGCGAACCAACGGGTTTCGCGCTTCGGATTAACCAATCATCCGCAGTTTCGCGCTATCTTGAGGCCATGGCACGCTTTTTCGCCCTGGCCCTCGACTTCCTGCGTGATCGCCGTGGTGCGACCGCGCTGGAATATGGTTTCATCGCGTTTCTGATTTCGATTGCTGCGCTTGCCACCCTCCAGCAGATCGGCCCGTTGCTGGCCGCAAAATACGCGGGCGTCCTGCCGGGCCTGCAATAACGCCGCGCCGCCCGGTCGTGGGCCCTCATGTCATGCCAGGGCCTGGATTCTCCATTCAGTTTTAACTGCATTTTACCATACCGCGCGAAGACCATGCCGTTTGGCGGGTTTTCCTAGTGATACCAGTGACATTCACGGGTTCTGGAAAGGTTTTCTCAATCGCGTCACGCCTAGCATTCAGGCAATCGTCCCGTTGCTCATCTGTACCGTCTGCGAGGCCTTCCGATGCCCGGCCTGTTCCGATCTTTCCTGAAGGACGTCCGCGGCGTCAGCGCGCTGATGTTCGGCCTCGCCGCGCCGGCACTGGTGCTTGCGGTCGGCGGTGGCATCGATCTCAGTCAGGCGGCAGCGCGGCGGCAGCTTATCGCCACCGAGGTCGAGCTCGGCTGCCGGGAAGCGTCGATGGATATCGACGTTCTGTCGCGGAAGACCGGGGCCGATCCGAAAAAGGATTACACCTCGGTCGCGAACGCCAAGATCAAGGACAGGGTCACCGGTATTTCCCAGTCCGGTGTCACCGGGATTACCGTAAGCACGACACTCGCCAATAATGTCATCACCGCCGTTGCTGCGGCCACAAGCGCCAATGCCTTCGCAGGTGTACTGGGCTACAGCACGATTGCACTTCGCATTGAGCGAAAATGCAATTATGTGGTGGGTACTCCCGGGACGCCGCCCAGCACGGGAACTGGCAAGGTTCTGTTCGTTGAATCCTTCGAGTCCGGGCACAACGTCGCCTCGAACAGCTGGACCGTGCTGAAGAACTGGAACGGCTGGACGACCCAGAGCAATCAGGGCGGCATCGAGATCAACGGCATTCCCGAGCTCGCGGCCAACACCATCCGCTTCGGTAACTTCTTCGCCGAGCTGGACTCGCACTGCTATACGTCGGGCTGCAGCACTAATTCGAGCATGTGGCGGGAATTCAGCAATCCACAGCTTGAGCCTGGCGATTACGAGTTGAGCTACTGGTACATCTCGCGCGAGCGTAATCCAGCTTACGGCAGCGAGGTAATCTGCGCCAAAAAGACTGACCCACAAGCGGCGTGGGACAGGATCAAGACCGCGGACTGGAGAGAGAGGACCAACCGCATCGAAGTCTTCTTTCAGAAGAAGTCGGGTAGTAGCTATACCACGCCCACCAAGGATGTGGACAAGGCTACCGACCAGGTCGATGTGTGCGTTCACACCGACAAGTGGACCGAGCGCAAGATTTCGCTGAAGGTTACAACCAAGGGGACCTATCGCATCTTCTTCCAGGCTGCTGGACGCGAGGACACTTATGGTGGCCTGATCGACTACATTCGGTTCTGCAGTGGTTCGTGTCCGTGACGAGCGCCAATATGGTTGCGCACAGCTCTCGACGAACCAGCACAAAGCGCCTGGCGGCGCGCATGGGCGCCTTCCGCCAGGATGCCGCGGGCTCGACAGCGGTCGAGTTCGCTTTCATCGGCATGGCTTTCATCGTTCTGCTACTCGGTATCTTCCAATTCGCGCTCGCCTTCTTCGCACAGATGTACATCCATGATGCCGTTTCCGAGGCGGCGACCGGCCGCACCGTGGGTACCTATGCGGGCAACCGCAGCCAGGTGGTCACGCAGATTTGCGCGCGGATGTTCGCGCTCGATAACTGCGCAATCAATCTGCAACTGGAGACGCAGCCGCTGGCGAGCTATCCGGCGAACGCCCAGCCGATTACAGGGGCGACCTTTGTTGCGGGTACTTCAGGAACCGTGATGCTGATCCGGGCGCGTGCGCCGGTGATAACCTTCGTCCCTGGCTTGCCAACGCTGCATGTCAGCGCGGCGGCCCTCTATACGAGGCCGTGATGAGGCGTATCATCGATTTTTTTTCGTCGAATCCCTCGCCGTGACATCGTCAGGGATCAGAGCGGTGTCGCAGCCATCGAGTTCGCCCTGATCAGCACGGCCATGTTCGCGCTGCTCTCGGGCGCCGTCGATCTGACACAAGCGATTACCATCAAGCGTGATCTCAATCGAGTCGCAGCGGAGGCGGCCATGGTCCTCGCAGCTTGCCCCAACGAGGACTGCTTTAACCAGACGATGCAATCGATCATGGCGCGGCGCGCGAATATCGCGCCCAAGCTTCCGACCATGCAGCTCGGAATGGCGCGTTTCCGAGAAAAGAACAATCAGATCGAGGCCAACAGCCTCGGCGGAACGATGACCTTCCTGCCGGCCGATTTGAGCGCGCGAGCTCTGGCGCTTCTGGCGGACGGGGATAGCGGTGTCGCTGTCCTTGCTACCTATACCCACCAGCCAATCATCCTCGGCCTCGCCGACGATTGGGGCTTCACCACCAAGAATTTCCGCGCAGCGACCGTGACGATTCGGCTGCGAGCTCCTTGATCGGCAAAGCGACCCTACTCCGCCGCCACCTTGAAGCTCTGCAGATTGTCCAGGCTCTGGATGATGTGCTCGGCGAGTGCGTTCGACAGGATCGAGGGGTCGTGCCTGGTGCGTAGCAGGCCGATCTTGCACGAGGGCAGGGTGGAGAAGCCTTCCCCCGGTCCCAGGATGCGCATGCCGGGCCGGACCGCGCTCTCCGGAAGCACCGAGACGGCGAGGCCTGCGACCACGGCCGCGCCGACCGCGGTCGAATTCCAGCTGGCATAGAGCACACGGAAGCGCCGGCCCTTGCTCTCCAGCGCCTCGACGGCCGCCTGGCGCCAGTTGCAGGTCGGCCGTCCGAGCGCCAGCGGCAA
The DNA here is from genome assembly GCF_030144325.1 of Bosea vestrisii. NCBI lineage: Bacteria > Pseudomonadati > Pseudomonadota > Alphaproteobacteria > Hyphomicrobiales > Alloboseaceae > Allobosea > Allobosea vestrisii. The sequence goes on from NZ_CP126307.1 coordinate 4,651,567, forward strand.
CGGATCCTCCTCGTGCACGCAGTGACGCGCCGAAGTCACCCAGAGCAGTGGCTCGATCCGGATGATCTCGCCCTGGCCGCGGCCCTCGACATGGGTGATGATTGCAAGGTCGATGTCGCCGGTGCCGATCCGCTCCGCCAGCATCGGCGTCGGCTCGCAGACCACGGTGACCTCGGTGCGCGGATTGGAGCGGGCGAAGCGGGCCAGGATCTCCGGCAGATAACGGTCGGCGTAGTCGTCGGGCACGCCGAGCCGGATGCGGCCCTTGAGATCGGCCTCGGTGAAGCTCGCGACGCATTCAAGGTTGAGCCGGACGATGCGGCGGGCATAATCGAGCAGGCGCTCGCCGTCCTCGGTCAGCTTGGCATGGCGCCCGTCGCGGCCGAAGAGCGGCCGGCCGACACGCTCTTCGAGCCGCTTCATCTGCATCGAAACGGCCGATTGCGTCTTGAAGACGATCTCGGCGGCGCGGGTGAAAGAGCCGGTGTCGGAGATGGCGACGAAGGTCTTGAGCTGATCGGCGTCGAGCACATGGGCCATGACCGGCCTCCTCCCAGAGGTTCATCAAGATCGGTTGTGTCAACCATCATAACCATTCGTTTGGCTGATGACCAGAGCAGAGTTATCCTTTGGTCACTGTCCCGCTCCTGACCGCCGATGTCGCGGCGGGGTGGGAGGATGAACCGCTCAACTCCCGAGGAGGCTGTCATGCTGGTCATGACCTTCGTCACGAAGTCCCTGTCTGCCGTTTCTGGTGGCGCGACGCGTGCTGCCACCCAGACGGTCATCGGCGTCAAAAATCTGGTGCGAGCCCTGGTGCACCGCCGCGAGGTGATGCATCTCAGCGAGCTCGACGAGCGCGGGCTGAAGGATATCGGCCTCGTGCGTTCCGATATCGCCGGCGCGCTCGCCACCTCCTGGCTGGAAGATCCGTCCAGCGTGCTGCAGGCCCGCTCCGACCAGCAGCAGTCGGCTGCCGCGAGCCGGCGAGAGGCCGGGGTTCGACGGCCGGTGGTGATCCAGACTGCGCTGCGGCCGAGCGCGAAGGATATCAAGATCGCGTGCAACGCCTGACCCCTTGGCGTGACGCGTCCCTGCGGGCGGTGGCTTCGGCTGCCGCCCTTTTTTGTGCTCGACGTGCAACCTGGCCGCGATCGTTAACCGCTGGGCGCGCAGCGTAACGCTTCATTCAGCAAGTTCGGCCACATTTGCGCCGCATTGCGCCGAGCCCGGCGCCCCGATCCCTCGCCCCGGGGTTTTTTATGCGTCGCCTTCGCTTTCAGGATCTGCGGATCAGAACCAAGATCGCCATCCCGATGCTCGTCATGGGAGCGATCGGCATCGGCTCGGCCGCCTATGGCGCAATCGAATTCCGCAGAATCGAAAAGACCTATTCCGATCTGATCTCGCAGCGTGCGGCCGCCATCCTCGATTCAGCCCGCGCTGCCGGCGCCATGGGTGGGATCGTCGGCAATCTCTATCAGGCCATTGCCTACCCGGAGTTCATGAAGCAGAACGCGACCAGCATCGAGAAGGTGAAGACCGCCTATGCGGCTTCGCTGCAGGCGCTGGTCGAGGCGAAGATCAGCTTCCCGCAACGGGCCGAGGGCTTCGACGAACTCAGCCGCCGTCTGCAGGCGACCAAGTCCGACATCGACCAGATCATCGCGCAGGCCGCCCGCGACGAAGACCTGCCGGCGCTCTCGATCATGTCGCAGCTCGACAGGACGATCAGCGATATCGCCGGCGCTGCCGCCAAGATCAACGACGATATCAAGAAGGATACCGAGGCGACGTCGGAGCTGCTCGCGACCGACGCGCACCGCATCACCATGATCGCGATCGGTCTCAGCCTCGCGGGGACATTGCTCGGCCTGCTCGGCGGCGTGCTGCTGACCGGCGCCGCGATCACCCGGCCGCTCGATCGGCTGAAGCAGAGCATGGGACAGATCGCCAATGGCGACTATGCCGCTGAGGTCGAGGGCCAGGGCCGCCGCGATGAGGTCGGCGAGATGGCCCGCGCCGTCCAGGTGTTCAGGGAGAACGGCCTCGCCGTTCAGCGCCTCGAGAGCGAGACGGAAGCCGGCCGCACCGAAGCCGAGCGGCAGCGCCTTGCGGCCGATGCCGAACGCGCCAGTGCAGGAGCGATGCAGCAGCGCCTTGCGGCTGAGCAGGCGGTGGTGGTCAGGGCCCTGGCCGAAGGTCTGACCCGGCTCTCCCAGGGCGATCTCAGCGTCCGCGTCGAGGACGAGGTCGCTGCCGACTATGCTGCTCTGAAGCAGGATTTCAACAGCGCCGTCAGCCATCTGGCGCAGACGATCGCGACCATCCAGGCGACCTCGGCCGATGTCGGGACTGCCGCGCGCGAGATCAATTCCGGCGCCGACGACCTGTCGAAGCGCACCGAGGAGCAGGCCTCCTCGCTCGAGCAGACGGCCGCCACCACCGAACAACTCGCAGCCTCTGTCAAAGCCTCGGCGCAGGCCTCGCGGCAGGCGGTTCAGCTTGCCAACGAAGCGACCGGCGTCGCGGTCAACGGCGGCGCCGTCGCAAGCCAGGCGGTCGACGCCATGGCGCGGATCGAGCAGGCCTCGAAGAAGATCTCCGACATCACTTCGGTGATCGACGAGATCGCTTTCCAGACCAACCTGCTCGCCTTGAACGCCGCGGTCGAGGCGGCCCGCGCCGGCGACGCCGGCAAGGGCTTCGCCGTCGTCGCCAGCGAGGTTCGCACATTGGCGCAGCGTTCGGCCGAGGCCGCCAAGGACATCACCGCCCTGATCGCGCAGTCGGGCGTCGAGGTCGAGCAGGGTGTCGGGCTGGTGCGGGCAGCCGGCGAGGCGCTGAGCCGGATCGTCGAAGCCTCGAAAAAGGTCTCGGCGACCGTCTCCGACATTTCAGCCGCGGCGGCCGAACAGTCGAACGGCATCGACGAGATGAGCCAGACCGTCGCCCATATGGACGAGATGACGCAAGCGAACGCGGCGCTCGCCGAGGAGAGCGCCGCTTCCGCAGGCTCGCTCAGCGGTCAGATCCGTCGTCTCAACGAGCTGGTCGCGAGCTTCCGCACTGGCGACAATGCCGCGACGCTGATCGGCGCGCCGGTCGCGGATGAGGCCTATGAATGGGATGAACGCCGCCGCGCTTGAGCATAAGCGGCATCACCGAAATTGATGGCGGCCACCTTCGGGTGGCCGTTTGCTTATGGGCTCAGCCCTTGCGCTGGCCGCCACCGAGCATCGTCTCGAAGATCGAGCGCAGCGCGTCCTGCTGACCCGCCTGGACCTGGCGGCCGTGCTCGAACATCTGGTTCAGCGCATCGAGCCCGATCGAGCCCGGCCCGGTCTCTCCGGAGGGTGGAGGCGGTTCGTCCGGCTCGGGCGCAGGCGCCGGCCGGCGGGACTGTGGCGCCGGGCTGGGGCTGCTCTCCGGGGCCTGCCCCTGCGCACCGCCGAACATGCCGCCGAGGATCTGGCCGAAGATATTGCCCATGTCGGCGGGCATTCCCGGCATGGCGCCGCCCCCGAAGGGTCCGCCACCTTGCGCCTGGCCGGCCGGGGGCTTTTGCCCGCCGAACATGCCACCAAGGATCTGTTCCCACGGATTGGCGGAGTTCGCCTGCGGAGCCTGGGGCTGCTGACCCGGCATCTGGCCGCGCATCATCTCGGCGAACTGGCCGAGAATGCCGCCGAGACCCTGGTTGTTCACCGATTTGAACAGCCCGCCCATCAGGATTGAGGCGATCACCGGCAGCATCTGTTTCAGGACCGCCTGGCCGACGCCGCTGGTCGCCGCCGCCTGGGCGGCAACGGCGTTGGCGACCTCCTTCGAGCCGAAGAGCTGGCTCATCACGTCCTGGCCCATCGGCATCGCCCGGTCGGGAATGCCGTCGCCGTCGCTGTCGTACATCTGGCCGAAGGGCGTCGCCGTCATCATCTGCGCGAGATTGCCGAACGCGTAGGGGTTCTGGGTCTGGCGCTGCAGCCCCATCGAGAAGGCGGGGAGCAGAGCATCGAGCGCGGACTGGGTCTGCTGCATCGAAAGCCCGTATTGCCGGGCCAGGTTCTGCATGGCCTGGCCGTTCTGGGCCGATTGCATCATCTCGAAGAGATTCATCATGGCGCGCTCCCTCGCGGGACGAGCCCGCCAACTCACGGAATCGACGATAGCAGCCGGTCGTGATCAGGCAAGCGACGGTCTCGCCGCCATCTGGGCCGAGCGCTCGAGCCGGGCGATGCCGCGATAGGCGGTGACCAGCGCGGCGATGCCGAACAGGACCGCACCCAGAGCCGCGCCGGCGAGCGCGCCCTTGGGGCCGGCATATTGTGCGCCGAGCCAGGCGAGCGGCACCGTGCCGAGCGTGGCGCGGCCCCAGCTGAACAGGGTCGAGTAGAACGGCATGCCGAGATTGTTGAAGGCCGAGTTGGCGACGAACAGAGCGCCGACGAAGAGCCACATCGGCCCGGCGATCAGGCCGAAGAAGGCGACGAGCTCGGCCGTCTCGCCGCTGGTGCCGAACAGGGCGCTGATCTGGTGACGCAGCAGCGCCAGCAGCAGGCCGGCGACCGCAACATAGGCCGCCGCGAAGCTGACGGAATCGGTCAGCGCCTGGCGCATGCGGTCATAGCGTTGAGCACCCCAGTTCTGCGCCAGGATCGGCCCGACCGCGCCAGACAGCGCAAACAGCACACCGAAGGCGACCGGGACCAGCCGGTCGATGATCGCGCTTGCCGCGATGACCTGGTCGCCGAAGCGGGCGATGATGCCGAAGAAGCAGGCATTGGCGATCGGATTGGCGAGATTGGTCATGATCGCCGGGGCCGCGATCGCGAAAGTCGGCCTGACGTCGCGGCGCAGCGCCGCCAGCGTCGGTCGGGCGACCATCCGGTGCACGCGAAGCGCGCCATGGAAGCCGACGGCGAGGAAGACGACGCGCGAGAACACGGTCGCCCAGGCGGCGCCATTCGGGCCGAGCCCGAGGCCGAAGATCAGGAGCGGGTCGAGTGCTGCGGTGACGATGCCGCCGGCGAGGGTGACATACATCGCCCGCTTGGCGTCGCCGACGGCGCGCAGGACACCGGACAGGCCCATGCCGAGCGCCATCAGCGCATTCGAGGGCAGGGTGATCCACAGGAAGGAGGTCGCGACGGCGAGCGACTCGCCATGCGCGCCGAGCTTGGGCAGCAGCCAGGGCAGCAATGGCAGCATGACGAAGCTGAGCCCCAGTCCCGCTATTGCCATCACCGTGAGTGTGGAGCCGGCCATCCGCCGGGCGCCCTCGCGGTCGCCGGCACCGAGCGCGCGCGCTGTCAGCGCCGTTACCGCGATCATCAGGCCGACATTGAAGGAGATCATCAGGTAGAGCACGATCGTCGCGTAGCCGACGCCCGCCGTCGCCTCGGGCCGGCCGAGGCGCGAGACGTAGAGCAGCGACAGGAAATCGACGACGAAGATCGCGATCAGGCCGACCGAGGCGGTCGCCGTCATCACCGCGACATGGCGCAGGGTCGAGCCGCTGACGAAGACGGCCTGCGAGGGGAGCGTTGGTGCGTTCACTCTGCCGGTTCCCCGACTCCGCCGACCGCAACCTCGGCGCCGCCATCCTCGATGACGTCCTGCGTCTCCTTGGTGAGCGCCTTCGACTTGCCCTTCGGCGCGACGATGGGCTCGGGCGTGACGCGCGGCACCTTCTCGAGGCCGGCGGCGACGCCCTCGCTGAACTGGATCTCCATGCGCTGCGCATCGCGGTCGCGCACATGCTCGATCACGAAGCTCGCTTCCTCATAGCTCAGGCCGAGGGCTTCCAGCGTCACCCGGCCGAAGCCGAGCGCCGATTCGAAGGTCTCGCGCATCTGGTAGTCGACATCGAGGCGCATCAGATCCATCGCATGGACGCGGTCATAGGCGCGGGCATGGATGCGCACGGCCGGGAATTCGACCTTGGCCATCTCGACGATGCGCAGCGCCGCCTGCCGGTCGTCGATGCAGATGCACACGACTTTCGCCTTGCCGGCGCCGGCGGCACGCAGCACGTCGAGCCTGGTGCCGTCGCCGTAGTAGATCTTGAAGCCGAACTTGGCGGCCGAGCGGATCCGCTCGATGTCGGAATCGATGATGGTGACGTCGAGATGCTGCAGCAGCAGCGCCTGCGTCACCACCTGGCCGAAGCGGCCGAAACCAATGACCAGCACCGAAGGCGTCACCCCGTCGAAGGTCTCCTCGATTTCCTCGGGCGGCGGTGCGTTGGCGGCGAGCCAGATGTCGATCAGCTTGGCGGCGATCGGGCCGATCAGCATGCTGAGCGCGGCGATCGCCGTCGCCAGCGCGCCCTGCCTTTCGTCGAGCAGGCCGAGCGAGGCGGCGAGCGGCAGCAGTACGAAGGCGAATTCCCCGGCCGGCGAGAGCAGGGCGCCGGCCCGGATCGCTTCGCTCGTCGAGGAGCAGGAGGCGCGCAGGATCGCAGCAGCCGCCGCGATCTTGAACAGCACCAGCAGCGGCGCTGCCAGCGCCAGCAGCAGCGCGTTCTCGGCAATGAGCTTGAGGTCGATCGACATGCCGACCGCCATGAAGAACAGGCCGAGCAGCACGCCGCGGAAGGGTTCGATATCGGCCTCGAGCTCGTGCCGGAAATGCGAATCCGCCAGCAGCACGCCGGCGAGGAAGGCGCCCATCGCCATGGAAAGTCCGACCTGCTCCATCAGCAGGGCGGCGCCAAGCACGACGAGGAGCGCGGCCGCCGTCATCACCTCCTTGGCGCCGGATTTGGCGAGCAGGCGGAAGAAGGGATTGAGCGCATAGCGGCCGGCGAGGACCACGACGGCGATGGCGAGCAGGGCCAGGCCAAGCCCCGTCAGCGCCTTGGTCGAGCCGCCGCCATGGGCGGCGCCGGTCGTCGCCAGCAGCGGCAGAAGGGCCAGCGCCGGAGCGATCGAGATGTCCTGGAACAGCAGGATCGAGAAGGTGCGTCGGCCATAGGGCTCGGCGCCGTCGCCGCGTTCCTCCAGCAATTGCAGGGCGATCGAGGTCGCCGACAATGCAAGCGCGAGCCCGATCGCGATTGCGCCGCCCATGGCGACACCGAACTGCCAGGCGGCCGCGCCGATCGCCAGTGCGCTCAGCGCCATCTGGGTCAGGCCGGCGCCCAGGATGTCCTTGCGCATCGAATAGAGCCGCGCTGGCTGCAATTCGAGCCCGACCAGGAAGAGCAGCAGCACGACGCCGATCTCGGCCGTGCCGCGGATCGCGTCGGGATCCTTGATCACCGCGAGCGCCGAGGGACCGATCGCAATGCCGGCGGCGAGATAGCCCAGCACTGCCGACAACCCGAAGCGGCGGAACAAGGGCACCGCCACCACCGCACCCGCACAGAAGGTCAGGATCGGCGGCAGATAGCTGGCATGCGAGGCGGCGTCGGCCATGCGGGAACTCGGGCTGAAGGCGAAGGGCTGGCCGCGCGGAGGCAATGGCCGATTGCGAGCAATGTAGGGCCTGCCGCGGCATCCTGCGAGAGGCGGTGTTGCATGGGCGGCGATGCGCTGCGGCGCCAGGCTTTCTTGACATCGAAGCCGCCAGACCGAAAGAAGGCGCGATCTCCTTGGAACCAGCGCGCCAGTGACCGCCAAGCCGCCGCTCGACATTCTGCTCTGTGCCCCGCGCGGCTTCTGCGCCGGCGTGGTCAGGGCGATCGACGCCGTCGAGAAGGCGCTGGCACTGCATGGCGCACCGGTCTTCGTGCGCCACGAAATCGTGCACAACAAATACGTGGTCGAATCGCTGAAGCGGAAGGGCGCGGTCTTCGTCGCCGAGCTTTCCGAGGTCCCGGATGCGACACGGCCGGTGATCTTCTCCGCCCATGGCGTCCCGAAATCGGTGCCGGCGGAGGCGCATGCCCGCAACTTCTTCGCGATCGACGCGACCTGCCCGCTGGTCACCAAGGTGCATCGCGAGGCCGAGGTCCATCGCAAGCGCGGCCGGCATATCCTCCTCGTCGGCCATGCCGGCCATCCCGAGGTGATCGGCACGATGGGGCAATTGCCGGAGGGCGCGATCACCTTGATCGAGACGCTCGACGATGTCGCGACGCTCGCTCCGCCGGAGGGCAGGGAGCTCGCCTATGTCACGCAGACCACGCTCTCGGTCGACGACACCCGCGAGATCGTGCAGGCGCTGCAGGCGCGCTTTCCGGCGCTGATCGCCCCGCACAAGGAAGACATCTGCTACGCCACCACCAACCGCCAGGAGGCGGTCAAGCGCGTAGCCCCGCTGGTCGATGGTCTGATCGTGGTCGGCTCGCCCAATTCCTCGAACTCGCAGCGCCTGCGCGAGGTCGCCGAGCGGGCCGGTTGCCCGGTCTCGCGCCTCGTCCTGCGCACCGACGAGATCGACTGGTCGCTCTTCAGCAATCTGCGTCGCCTCGGCATCACCGCCGGCGCCAGCGCGCCCGAGGTGCTGGTCGAGGAGATCATCGACGCCTTCGCCGAGCGTTACGAGGTCACGGTCGAGACGGTCTCGACCGCCGATGAGAGCGTCTTCTTCCCGCTGCCGCGCGAACTGCGCGAGCCGACCCCGACCGCAGCCGAGTAAAGAACGCGTGGCCGTCTATACCGAAGTGCCCGATGACGAGATGGCTGCCTTCGTGGCGAGCTATGGCATCGGCGATCTGCTCGCGGTGAAGGGTATCGCCGAGGGCGTCTCGAACTCCAATTTCCTGCTCCACACCAGCAAGGCCTTTTACATCCTGACGCTGTACGAGGAGCGGGTCGATCTCGCCGATCTGCCCTTCTTCATCGGCCTGATGGAGCATCTGGCGGCGCGCGGCCTGATCTGTCCGCAGCCCGTCAAGGCGCTGAACGGCTCGGCCGTTGGCCGCCTGGCCGGCCGCCCGGCCGCGATCGTGACCTTCCTGGACGGGCTGTCGGTGCGGCGTCCGAACGCGACGCATTGTTCTGAGCTCGGTCGCGGGCTGGCGCTGCTGCACCAGGCCGGCGCTGATTTTCCGATGGAACGGGCCAACTCGCTGTCGGTCCCCGACTGGCGGCCGCTGGCCGAACGGGCCGGCGCCGCCGCCGACACTGTCTCGCCGGGGCTCGCCAACCGCATCATGGCCGAGATCGACATCCATGAACGCTCATGGCCGAAGGATTTGCCGCGCGGCGTGATCCATGCCGACCTGTTCCCGAACAATGTCTTCTTCATCAAGGACAGGCTGTCGGGGCTGATCGACTTCTATTTCGCCTGCACCGACGCCTTCGCCTACGATCTTGCCATCTGCCTGAACTCCTGGTGCTTCGAGGCCGATGCCTCGTTCAACCTGACCAAGGGCCAGGCGCTGCTGGCCGGCTATGAGAGCGTGCGCCGGCTCGAGGAGGCGGAAGTCGCGGCACTGCCGGCGCTCTGCCGCGGCTCGGCGCTGCGCTTCCTGCTGACGCGGCTGGTCGACTGGCTGAACGTCCCGCCGGGTGCGTTCGTCAAACCGCTCGATCCGCTCGAATACGACCGCAAGCTCGCTTTCCACCAGCGGGTCTCGGACAGCAGAGAATACGGATTGAGGCGATGAGCGACATCGTAGAAGTGTGGACGGACGGTGCCTGCTCGGGCAATCCGGGACCTGGCGGCTGGGGCGCGATCCTCGGCTTCAAGGGCAAGGAGCGCGAGCTCTCCGGTGGCGAGGCGATGACCACCAACAACCGCATGGAGCTGATGGGCGCGATCGCGGCGCTGGAGACGCTGACCCGGCCCTGCACCGTCGCGCTCCACACCGACAGCCAGTATCTGCGCCAGGGCATCACCAGCTGGATCCATGGCTGGAAGAAGAACGGCTGGAAGACCGCCGATCGCAAGCCGGTCAAGAATGAGGAGCTCTGGAAGCGCCTCGACGCCGCGCTGAAGCAGCACAAGATCGAGTGGAAATGGGTCAAGGGCCATGCCGGCGACGAGATGAACGAGCGCGCCGACGCACTGGCGCGGGCCGGCATGGCGCCGTTCAAGCCGGGGCGGTGAGTGGGCGGCGGGCTGCTATCTCAACGGCAGCCGTGGGTGGGGGAGGAGAAGTTGGTCAGACGAGCTAAGCACGCCCCGATTGCGCCCTTTGCGGTCGTTGGGCCAAGCGCGGAAAGCGGGCATTCGGACACCCCTCCCCCTGCGGCCGCGCGGGTGACCTACGTGCCGCGCGACGACAACGGGATCTCGCGCTTCGGCGACTGGCTGCGATTCCAACACTAATTGGGCGATTTACGTGGAAATCCGGCTGGTCAAGCAAAGACGTTCTCGGCATCGGTTAGCTCTTTCACTCTGAAGCCGTACAGCTCGCAAACTGAGCGTCAGCGAGTGTGTCGTAAAGCTCGACGATCCGATCATGGATCTCGACGTCCCTAAGCTGCTTCCAGTTGATCCTTCGGATGGGCATCTGGCTGACGGCATTGTCGAAATACTCCCGAATGCCGTTGCTCTTGAGCTTCCCGATGCCCTTGAAGCGGAGGTTCAGGAGCCGAGCGTTCAGGACCGCGCAGATGTACTTGAGGTCCTCCTTCTGGTTGGTCGGGAAAATCACGGTCGTGTCCGTCAGCCCGACGAAGCTGAAGTCCTCGTCGATCGCGAACCGGTTCTCTTTGGCGAGATAGGGGCAGACAATCCGGGGGCCGCCGTACAGCTCCTTCTGCAGCGGCCAGGTCCATCTCCACCACTCGCAGTTCCCCCGTATGAAGGCGGCCCGCTTCTCGAGTTCATCCCGCTCGCTCTCGAGGTACCGCCTCACGCCGGCCGGCAGCGACGAAAACTTCGGAACATCCTCAAGGTAGAGCATTAGCTCGTCGCGATCGAGGATGTGGAAGCGCTGGATGTCCGTGTTCCGCACGCGATGGCGGACTTGGGCAGGCAGAGCGCCCATGGCGTGGATGGCGGCCCGCGTCTTTCCGCCGAAGACAGAGTTCAGTCCGGTCTGCATTCCCTGTCCGAGCTTGCACAGGCGGGAGAGCGGTTGGCCGGCCTTGTCGATCCGGGCGAACACGGCGGAGATGTCCGTGTTTGATAACCTCCAAGGTGTCGAGGAGAGACTCGTGCGGGGAACGGCGAAGCGGGCCAGCTTGTCGCTGTCGGCCAGGAACTTCTCCGTCTGGTCTATCGGCGCGATCGATCCCGAAACCTTGACGACTCGTGTCTGTCTCGGCCGATCCCTCTTGGAAAGGAGGACCATCGCGGTCGCGATACCGACACCGTCGAAGACGGGGAAGTTCTGGAAGTCGAAGATCTCGACGACGCCCGAGTTCGCCGACAGGTACGACCGGACCTTCTCGGCCTTTACCGCCTCGAGGAACGCCCGAGAGACGATGAATCCGACAATGCCCTGCGTGATCTCCACGCCCTTTGCCAGGAAGTAGTAGTAGATGTCCGTCTTGTCGGTATGGATCTTCGGATAGATGGACTTTAGGGCGCTCGTCTTGTGGTCGCCGGCGCCCCAGGTCTTGTCGATGCTGAAGTAGGGGGATTACCGACGACCGCGTCGAAGCCGCCTGACCTAAATGCGTCCAGGAACCGGCTCTTCCAATCGAAGGTGTTGACGGTGTAGCGGGTTTCGGGATCGAGCATATCGGCGGGATAGAGCGCCTTGTACTCGTCCCCAATGAGGGAGTTCCCGCACTGGATGTTGTTGCCAAGATCCGGCAGCACGCGGTCCTTGAAGAGGTCCATCTGCTTAGCGATCGCGTCGGAGTTCTCGCCCTCAAGCACCTTCAAGAGAAGAGAGAGCTTCGTTACCTCGACGGCCTGGGAGTCGATGTCTACGCCGTAGACGTGGTCCAACAGGATCCGCTTGCGCTCGGCGATCCTGAGCTTCCAGCTGCCCGCGCTCTTATAGATCGTCGCATCCTTGCCCTTGGAGTAGGTCTTCTCGGCGGCGACGTATTGGGCGAGGTACCAGTCCAACAGTTTCTGGTAGACTTCGATGAGGAACGAACCTGATCCGCATGCGGGATCGACAACGCGGTAGGGCGCCGAGGCTCTCTTCCCCTTGCGGGAAATGTCGGTCACCTGGGAGGCGGCGAGGTCGGCGCCGACGGTAGCGTTGACGAGGTACCTGACGATGTAAGACGGCGTGTAGAAGACGCCGCCGGAGCCTTCTTAACCTCTGGCTTCACCTCGATTTCGGCGACGCCCGCCTTAAGAGTGATCACCTTTCCGAGGAAGCGTTCGTAGACTTGGCCGAGGACGTCGGCCGGCATTTCCGAGAACTCGTAGGGACTGTCCGGATAGTACAGGCCGTCTATGATCGGCTTGAGCACCCCGTCCGAGATCTTGAGGGCCGGAGCGACCTCGTCGACTTCGCTGTCCTTCGCATGCTGCTTGATGAGGTGGAACAGGCCGGAGTTGTATCGGCGATCGGCGTCCATGAAAGATTCGACAAGGCGCTTGTAGATATGCGCCTTCGAGGCGGCGTCCTTCAGCCGCCCATACTTCTCGATGCCGCGATCCTCGGCGATACGGAGGAACACGATGCGGTCGATCAGGACCTGGACGGCCTGGTTGAGAGCGCGGATGTCGAGCCCGCGGTTTTTCGACGCGATGTCGATTGCGAGTGCGCTTCTCCAGGACTCGATATCTTCGAGGAACTCGTTGTCGATCGTGGTGGTGCCGCGCCGTGTCCCGGCTCCGGCGGCGAACTTGCCAAAATTTCCCTTCTGGATCCCGTCCGGAGAGAGCAGCTCGCAAATTTCGCCCCATTTCGTCTCGTAGTCCGCGTAGCCGTAGAACTTTGCGCGAGCCTTCTTCGCGGAGTCCGTGTTTGCCGGCTTGGCGGCCGCATCGTAGATCGCGAGGTTCTCGAAGTTCGTCAGGACGCAGAGGCTGAGCTTCGCGCTCCAAGCGTAGCGCCGGATCTGGAAGGCGGCCGCGCCATCGTTGGCGATATTGACCGAAGGCTTTTTGGCTTCGAGCTGGAACTTGCGGATGCCGCCGATGCGGAACGCGTAGTCCGGCGCCTTGGACTTGCCTTCGACGCGGACGCGATCCTCGTGGAGCACCTCCTTGTACTCGTCGGAATAACCCTTCAAGTTAGCCATGTCCCAACCAATAAGCTTGAACAGCGGATCGATCAGCTCGATGCGAGCTTGCGTCTCGTTAAAGGCGTTCTTCCTGAAGTCGTCGCGGTTCGCGGCATAGCGTGCAACGAGATCTGATAGCTCTTTTGGCGCGGGCAACTGCTTCTCCCATGGCGACTGACTGTCGCGATCGTATACGGGAGCGTCAATGAGTGGCGAGGAGGATGCTGCATAAATTGGTGTTTTCACGTGTGCCGTCCGAACTGTTATTCGAGGCGCCGGCGGATCGCAGGATTAGCCCTCGTCGTCGAACAAGGTCTCCGGTGCCGACTGCGTTGCCCGGATCACGCCGTAGACCGTGGACCGACCTTTCTCTTTCAGAGCCCCCATCTCGTAAGCCAATTTGCCTGTAGGCCAGCGCGCGAAACAGACTACCCAAAAGCAAGACGTCCAGAGGGCCTTTCAATGGGCCATTTTCGCCCTTCACGGCCACGCTTCGACAGGTCCGAAATGGGTCGAAAGCGGAACCATCAGACCGGTATCCCGTTCTCTCCGACGCCAAAGCGCCGCGCCCTCAGCGCCAGCCGAGCCCGGGCGCGACATGCTTCAGGATCGCCTCGATGACATGGGCGTTGTAGTCGACCCCGAGCTGGTTCGGCACCGTCAGCAACAGCGTGTCCGCCTCGGCGATCGCCTCGTCCCTGGCCAGCTCGTCGATGAGCTTGTCGGGTTCGGCTGCGTAGCTGCGCCCGAAGATCGCGCGCGTGTTGTCGTCGATGTAGCCGATCGAATCGTCGCCTTGGTTGCCATGGCCGAAATAGGCGCGGTCGCGGTCGTCGACCAGGGCGAAGATGCTGCGGCTGACCGAGACGCGCGGTTCGCGCGCATGGCCGGCCTCCTTCCAGGCCTGCCTATAGAGGCGGATCTGCTTGGCCTGCTGGATGTGGAAGGGCTCGCCGCTCTCGTCGGTCTTCAGCGTCGAGCTCTGCAGGTTCATGCCGGCCTTCGCCGCCCAGACGGCGGTGGCGTCGGAGGAGGCGCCCCACCAGATGCGTTCGCGCAGGCCCTCCGAATGCGGCTCCAGCCGCAGCAGGCCGGGCGGGTTGGGAAACATCGGGCGCGGATTGGGACGCGCGAAGCCCTCGCCGCGCAGCATGTCGAGGAAGACCTCGGTGTGGCGGCGCGCCATGTCGGCATCGCTCTGCCCCTCAGCCGGCTGGTAGCCGAAATGGCGCCAGCCATCGATGACCTGCTCTGGCGAGCCGCGGCTGATGCCGAGCTGCAGGCGCCCGCGGGCGATGAGGTCGGCCGAGCCAGCGTCCTCCGCCATGTAGAGCGGGTTCTCATAGCGCATGTCGATCACGGCGGTGCCGATCTCGATGCGGCTGGTCCGGACGCCGACCGCAGCCAGCAACGGGAAGGGCGAGGCGAGCTGCCGGGCAAAGTGGTGCACCCTGAAATAGGCGCCGTCAGCCCCCAGTTCTTCGGCCGCAACGGCAAGCTCGATCGACTGCAGCAGCGTGTCGCCTGCCGAGCGCGTCTGCGACTGCGGCGAGGGCGACCAGTGCCCGAAGGACAGGAAGCCGATCTTCTTCATGGTGCTGCGCCTGTGAATGACCGCGAGCGCGGAGCTGTTCCGCGACAGGAAAACGCCCGGGCGGCCGCTGCCGTCGGGCGTATGTGTTCCTCATATAGGCGGCATCCACGACATTGCCCTGGCGTTCATGCACGGACGCCAATGTCGCGATGCAAGCTTGGCGGGAGCAGTACGGCGCGCCGGTTCAGCCCAGCGACTGGCGATAGACGATGAAGCCCGATTTCTGCGCGACCTTGTCGTAGAGTTCCTGCGCCTGCAGGTTGCTCTCATGCGTCTGCCAGTAGACGCGGAAGAGGCCTTTCGCCTCGGCCATCTGCCTGACAGCCTCGATCAGCTTGCGGCCGACGCCGTGGCCGCGCGCCTCCTCGCTGGTGAACAGGTCCTGCAGGTAGCAGATCTCGTTCTGGCTCCAGGTCGTGCGGTGCAGAACGTAGTTGACGATGCCGAGCGCCTTGCCGTCGCGCTCGGCGATGAAGCCGCCCATTGGCTCCTGGCCGTTCGTCAATCGCGTGAAGGTGGTGTCCGTCGTCTCCGGCGTCAGCGACGATTTGTAGAAGGTGATGTAGCCCAGCCAGAGCGGTTCCCAGGCGGCGCGGTCGCTCGCCACGAGCGGACGGATGCTGATCTCTGACATGGGCTTGGCGTCTCCTCGCTGTTGCGGGGAGGCTAGCGGCGGTCTTCGGCGCTGTCTCATGACAAGCGCAGATCGGATCGATCGGATTCGGTGCTGGGATTGGCTCGGCGTCATGCTCGGGCTTGACCCGAGCATCGCAGGCCGGAGGAGGCGCCAGCAAGCGCCTTCTCGTCATGAGATTCTCGGATCTACGCTGCGCTTCGTCCGAGAATGACGGGCTCGGCTCAGAGCTGGCTCAGCAGCGCCTCGGCGCCGGAGAGGTCGGCCTTGCCCGGCGCGTCCTCGACATTGAGTGTGGTCACGACGCCGTCCTCGACGATCATCGAATAGCGCTGCGAGCGGGTGCCGAGGCCGAAGCCCGAGCCGTCCATCGACAGGCCGATCTCCTTGGCGAAGTCGGCATTGCCGTCGGAGAGGAAGGTGATCACGCCGACGCCGCCGGTTGCCTTCGACCAGGCATCCATGACGAAGACGTCGTTGACGCCGGTGACGAAGATCTCTTCGACGCCCTTGGCCTTGATCTCGGCCGCCTTGTTCACAAAGCCGGGCAGATGGTTTTTGTGGCAGGTCGGCGTGAAGGCGCCCGGCACTGCGAAGAGCACGATCTTGCGGCCCTTGAACAGGTCGTCCGTGGTCTTGGCGGCCGGCCCGTCGGCCGTCATCACGCGAAACGTCGCCTGCGGAAGCTTGTCACCGACCTTGATCGCCATCGCCATGTCTCCTGCTGCGGCGTCGCGCCGCCCGGGCGCAGGGTTACGGCTTCGCGTTGCCGATGTCGAGTTCGAGCCGCGTCTCCACCGCCTGCGGTTTTCCGCGCACGGTGATGATCAGCGGCGTCGGACCGGTCGCCCCCTTCGGGCGCTCGACGATCTTGAGTTTTGCGGCGACCGTGCCGTCGGGCTGCTGCGTCAGTATAGGCCGGCCGAACGACCACATCCCGGCGCCCTCGACGAAGACATCCTCCACCGAACCGCCCTCGGGCGCCTTCAGCAGCAGCTTCACCGCGGCGTCGCTATGCGTGACCTCCAGGATCGAAAGGCGATCGCTGGCCTCGCCGACCTTGATCGCATGCGGGATCATTGCTTCGAACTGCTCCAGCCGCGGCGAGGCCACCGACGTGACGCCCGGCTCGAGCCACAGGCGCGCCTCGCCCTTGGCGGGCACGCAGATCTTGTCGCAGACTGCATAGTCGAGCTTCAGCACGACCGTGACCGGGCGCGCCGGGTCGATCGGCTGGACCGAGACCGGCACTACCACCTGGCCGACATAGCCGATGCCGGAGCCGGCGCCGTCCTCGAAGCGCTCGGGGGTCGGCCAGCGGACATCGAGCCCGCCGACATTCTCAGATCCGCTCCAGTCGAAGATCGGTGGTACGCCGGCGTCGCCGGGGCTGCGCCAATAGGTCTTGAAGCCAGGCGACATCGTGATCTCGACGCCGATGCGCTGCTTGCCCGAAGGCGCGGTCGCGCCCGCGATCAGGCGCACTGACGAATATGCGGCCTTGGACCATGGCGAAGCCGCGCCTTCCTGCGCGGAAGCCGGCGCGCCGAGCGCAAGCGCGGCCAGGAGAGTGAGGGCTGTGACCGTTTTCACGCGCTTGATTTAGGCGATCCCGTCCAACTTTGCGAGGATGATACCGATGCTGTGATCCCGTATCGGGACATGTTCAAGCATCGCCAGTTTTGCGCCAGCATTACGGCGAGTACGATCGGGGCGTTTCAGGGCACGTTCGCGCTACGCCGGAAGGCGGGGATCGCTACCGAGCCAAAGTGATTCCCACATCAGACCAACATGCTCTACCATGGCGAACATGAATCTCGGCTCGAACCAGCGCGTCAGCGGACGCAGCTATCTCGACGGGCAATGCCTGATCGCCATGCCGGGCATGAGCGATCAGCGCTTCGCCCGCAGCGTCGTCTATCTCTGCGCCCACTCCGAGGATGGCGCGATGGGCATCATCGTCAACAAGCCCGCCCCCGATACGCGCTTTCCCGAGCTGCTCGTCCAGCTCGACGTGATCCCGCCCGACCAGGCGATTCGCCTGCCGAGCCAGGCCGAGAAGGTGAAGGTCCTGCGCGGTGGGCCGGTCGAGACCAAGCGGGGCTTCGTCCTGCACAGCGCCGACTTCTTCCTGGAATCGGCAACGCTGCCGATCGATGACGGCATCTGCCTGACTGCGACGCTCGACATCCTGCGCGCCATCGCTGTCGGCACCGGGCCGGAGAGTGCGGTTCTGGCGCTCGGCTATGCCGGCTGGGGGGCCGGGCAGCTCGAATCCGAAATCCAGTCCAATGGCTGGCTGCATTGCCCGGCCGACCAGGCGCTGCTCTTCGACGATGCGCTCGACACCAAATACACCCGCGCGCTCGGCAAGCTCGGCATCGACCCGGCCTTCCTGTCGAAAGACGCCGGGCACGCCTGAAGAGCGTCATGCTCGGGCTCGGCTCGAGCATCTCAGGCCGGAAGAGGCTCCAACCGGAGCCTGCTTGTCACGAGATTCTTGGGTCTGCGCTTCGCTTCGCCCGAGAATGACGCTTGGTGCTCAAGCCGCCTCGAACGTCGAGCTCGACGCCCCCACCAGCCGCCGCGCCTCCGCCGCCGTCATCGGCTGGCCGAAGGTGTAGCCCTGCGCGTACTGGCAGCCGAGCTGATAGAGCTCGATCGCGTCCGATTCGGTTTCGGCACCCTCGGCGACGACGTCCATCTGCAGGTCGCCGGCGAGCTGGACGATCGAGCGCAGGATCACCGGCGGCTTGCCGTTGCCCATCTGGCGCACGAAGCTCTGGTCGATCTTGATGGTGTCGAAGGGGAAGCGCTGCAGATAGGACAGCGAGGAATAGCCGGTACCGAAATCGTCGAGCGACAAGCCGGCGCCGAGATCGCGGATGCGCGAGAGCATCTGCGCCGCATATTCCGGGTTCTCCATCACCAGGCTCTCGGTGATCTCGAGCTTGAGCGTGCCGGGCAGCACGCGCCGGCGCGCCAGCACCGCTTTGACGTCCCGCAGCAGGTCGTGGCGCAGCAGCTGACGGCTGGAGACGTTGACGCTGGCGAAGATCGGCGGGTCGACCTCGAGCGCGGCCTGCCAGGCGGCGAGCTCGCGCGCTGTGCGATCCATCACATAGACGCCGAGATCGACGATCAGCCCGCTCTCCTCGGCGATCGCGAGGAAGTCCTGCGGCAGCAGCCGGCCCTCGCGCGGATGGTCCCAGCGCATCAACGCCTCGAAGCCGGCGATGGTCCGGTCCTCCAGCCTGACGATCGGCTGGTACATGACCTGGATCTCGCCACGCTCGATCGCCCGGCGCAGGTCACTTTCGAGCGCGAGGCGGTCGTTGCGATCGCTGCGCATCGCCGGGACGAAGACCTCGACCAGGTTGCCGCCCTGGTTCTTGGCATGCGCCATGGCGAGCTCGGCGTTCTTCAGCGCATCGTCCTTGCGGGCCGTCGGCGTTCCGTCGAAGAGCGCGAGCCCGATCGACGGAGTCAGCACGATCTCGCGCTCGGCGAAGGTGATCGGCGTCGAGACGGCGCGGCGGATCAGTTCGGCGAGTGCCAGTACGCGCTCTGGATCGTTCTCCGAGACGAGGATCATCGCGAAGATGTCGCCGCCGATCCGCGCCAGCGTGTCCTGCGTCCTGAGCAGCCGGCCGAGGCGGCGCGCCAGCGTCAGCAGGATCGAATCGCCGGCCGAGAAGCCGACGGATTCATTGACCTGCTTGAAGCGGTCGATGTCGATCACGATCACGGTCGGGCGGATGGCGTCGTCGGCGCGGCTGAAGCCGAACACCGCGGTAAGCCGGTCCTGGAATAGTTCGCGGTTGGGCAGGCCGGTCAGGTTGTCGTGCACGGCGTCGTGCAGCATGCGCTCCTGCGCCGTGCGCTGCTCGGTGACATCCGAGAGCGTGCCGATGACGCGCATGACCTCGCCATCCGAGCCGACGACCGGCCGGGCCTTCAGGCTGAACCAGTGATAGGCGCCGCTCGCGGCGCGCAGACGGAAATCGAGATTCAGCTTGCCGCGACGCTGCTCGATCACCGCATCGAGCGAGACCCGGTAGCGATCGCGATCGGCGACGTGCATGTGTTCGAGCCAGCGTGCGGCCGAGCCTTCGAGCGCACCCTTGGACAGGCCGAGCAACGTCTCGGTCTGCGGCGAGACGAAGATCTTGTCGGCGGAGACGTCCCAGTCGAAGACGAGATCGCCGGAGCCAGAGAGCGCCAGGGCTTGCCGCTCGGTGTCGGAGACCAGCCCCTGACCCAGCGTGCCGCCGGCGAAGGCGTGCTGCACCACGGTGAAGCCGATCAGCAGGACGATCAGGATGAGGCCGCCGATCAGGGCGGGCGGCACGAGATCGCGGGTAACCTGGCCGACCACCGTGAAGCCGGCCGCCGTTACCCAGACCAGCAGCAGGAACCAGGTCGGGATCAGCATCACCGCCCGCTCATAGCCATGGGTGGCGAGGTGCAGGATCAGCACGAAGCCGATCGCCGCGACGGCCGCTATCGAGATACGGGCGATGCCGGACGCCATCGGCGCGTCGAAGACCGCCAGGCCGACCAGCCCGGCGAGACCGAGGATCCAGATGAAGGTGATGTGGCTGTAGCGCACATGCCAGCGCGACAGGTTGAGATAGGCGAAGAGGAAGACGAGCAGCGTCGCCGCCAGCACCACTTCGGCGCCGGCGCGATAGATTCGCTCGATCGCGGGGGTCAGCGGGAAGATGCGCTGGAAGAAGCCGAAATCGAGCCCGGCATAGGCCAGCACCGCCCAGGCCAGCGCCGCCGCGGCCGGGAAGATCACCGCGCCCTTGACCACGAAGATGATGGTCAGGAACAGCGCGAGCAGGCCGGCGATGCCGATGATGATGCCCTTGTAGAGCGTCAGCCCATTGGTCTTCTGGCGATAGGCTTCCGGCTCGAACAGATAGAGCTGCGGCAGGTTGGGCGATTTCAGCTCCGCCACGAAGGTGACGGTGGTGCCGGGATCGAGCGTGATCTGGAAGATGTCGGCGTCGGGCGCTTCCTCGCGCTCGGGCCGCAGGCCCTGGCTCGCGGTGATCGCCTCGATGCGGCGGTCGCCGAGATCGGGCCAGACGACGCCGGAACCGATCAGGCGGTGGAACGGGGCGACCAGCAGGCGGTCGATCTGCTCGTCGGAATCATTGGTCAGTGCGAAGACGATCCAGTCCGGCCGCGCCCCGGATTCGCGCGCCCTGACGGCGATGCGCCGGACGATGCCGTCGGCACCAGGCGCAGTCGAGATCTGGATGACGTCGCCGTCGGATTTATTGCGCTCGACCACATCGGTCAGGTCGAGCACCGGTACGTCGAGCGGCACGCGCTGTGCCTCGACCGCCAGCGCCGGGCGCAGCAGCGCGAGCAGCACCAGCATGAGAAGGCCGCAAACGGCGATGCCGGACCGGAAAAAGCGATATGGCGATGACAAGGTGGACTCTGCGGGAGGCTCTTCAGGCGTGACGGTCAGTGGTATCGGCGCGACGTGGCGAGGGCAAGGCAATGCCGGCCTGTTCACAACTTGCGGCCAGTTGCGGAAGTGAGGCGCGGCTCCGAGGAGAGCAGGCCATAGAGCAGGTGGTCGGCCCAGACCCCGTTGATCCTGAGATAGCCGCGGGCCTCGCCTTCGCGTGTGAAGCCGACACGCTCCAGAAGCCGGCGCGACGGCTCGTTGTTCGGCAGGCAGGCCGCTTCGACCCGGTGCAAAGCCAGCTCGGAGAAGGCGAAGTCGAGCGCGCCGCGCACCGCTTCGGTCATATGGCCCTTGCCGGCATGGCGCTGGCCCATCCAGTAGCCGAGCGTGCAGGCCTGCGCGACGCCGCGCCGGACCAGGCCGATCGTCAGCCCGCCCAGCAGGGTTTCCGAATGAGAATCGAGAATGAACAGCGAGTAGGCCTCGTCGGACGCGATCTCGCGGGCGGCGCGCTTGACGCGCAGGCGAAAGGAGGTGCGGGTCAGGTCGTCCTCGCTCCAGACGGGCTCCCACGGGGTCAGGAAGTCGCGGCTCTGCATCCGCAGGCTCGCCCAGGCCGAATAATCGCCGGCGAGCGGGGCGCGCATGATCAAGTTCTGCGTCCTGATCAGCGGCCGCGCCGGTGGGTCGGTGGCGAAGCGGAAGAGTGCCATCGCCGTCAGGCGGCCCGCGCCAGCATGGCGCGCAGGGCGGCCACCGGGGCGAGATCATCGAGCGGGCCCACGGCCGCGACGGTGACCACGCCGTCGAGCAGAGCCTGCCCGGCGGCACGCACATCGGCGAGGCTGACTGCATCGAGCCGGCGCGCCAATTCCTCGCGCGGGATCGCCCGGCCGAAGACGAGCACCTGCCGCGCCATCTGCTCGAGCTTGCCGCCTGGGCTTTCGAGCGAGGCGAGAAGCCCGACCTTCATCTGGGCCCGGGCACGGGCGACCTCGACCTCGCTGACATCGCGGGCCGCCTGGCTCAGGCAGTCGAGCGCGACCTCGACCAACTCGCCGACATCCTCCGGCGCGGTGCCGGCGCTGATGCCGAAGACGCCGCAATCGGAGAAGGGCCAGTGGAAGGCGTCGATCGCATAGGCGAGGCCACGGCGCTCGCGCACCTCCTGGAACAGGCGGGAAGACAGCCCCCCGCCGAGCACGGCCGAGAAAATCTGCAGCGGATAATGCGCGCCATTGGTGAACGGCTTGCCGGGGAAGCCGAGGACGATATGGACCTGCTCCTCGTCGCCGTCGATGCGGGCTTCGCCGCCATGATAGCTGGCCTGCGCGCGTGCACCGGGCCCGGTCTTCGGCTGCGCCGGCAGGGATGCCAGAGCCGTCTCAGCAAGCGCGACGAGCTCGTCATGGTCGACGGCGCCGGCTGCGGCCAGCACCATGTTGCCGGCATGGTAGTGCCGGCCGAGATAGGCGCGGATCGCGTCGGGCGTGAAGCTGTTGACCGTTTCGGCGGTGCCGAGAATCGGGCGGCCGAGTGGCTGCTCCGGGAAGGCCGCCTGCAGGAAGCGGTCATAGACGAGATCGTCCGGCGTATCCTGGACGGCGCCGATTTCCTGCAGGATCACGCCCTTTTCGCGCGCCAGCTCCTCCTCGCTGAGCGCCGGTGCGGTCAGGATGTCGGCGAGGATATCGACCGCGAGAGGCAGATCCTGGCCGAGCACGCGGGCGGTGTAGCAGGTGTACTCGACTGATGTCGCGGCATTGAGATCGCCGCCGACGCTCTCGATCTCCTCTGCGATCTGGAGGGCCGAGCGCCGGGCCGTGCCCTTGAACGCCATGTGCTCGAGCAGATGGGCAAGGCCGTGCTCATGTGGCAGCTCGTCGCGCGCGCCGGCGCCGATCCAGATGCCGAGCGAGACGGTCGAGGCATGAGCCATGCGCTCGGAGACGATGCGCAGGCCGGATGGCAGCGTCGTCAGGCTGACGGCCGGATCGTGGCCGGCTGCCTCGCCCTGTTTCACGGTCTTCGGCTTGTCCGTCTTCGCCTTCAACGTCTTGATCACCTTCATGCTGCGGCGCTCCGCACGGCGCGGGTGCGCTCGGCGACGAAGCGCTCGAGCTTGCTTTGGTCGTTCGGCAACACGCTGAAACGCTCCTTGCGCTCCATCAGGTCCGACAGATGTGCGGGCAAGGCGGGCGTGACGCCACTCGCCGCCGCGACCGCGGCCGGGAACTTGGCGGGGTGGGCGGTGCCGAGCGCGACCACCGGCGTCGCCGGGTCGCTCGCGAGCAGTTTGCGCGCGGCGGCGACGCCGATCGCGCTGTGCGGGTCGAGCAGGTAGCCGGCCTCGCGCCAGGTCGTGCCGATCTCGGCCGCGATCGAGGCCTCCTCCTGCGAGGCCGCGTCAAAATCGGCGCGGATGCGGGCGAGTGGCTCGGGCGCGATCTCGAAACGGCCGGACTGCTGCAGCGACTGCATCAGCCGGCGCACGGCGGCACCGTCGCGGCCATGCGCCTCGAACAGCAGTCGCTCGAAATTCGAGGAGATCTGGATGTCCATCGAGGGCGAGGTCGTCGCCGCGACGCCGCGCATCTCGTAGACGCCGGTTTGAAGCGTGCGCGCCAGGATGTCGTTGCTGTTGGTGGCGATCATCAGCCGCCCGACCGGCAGCCCCATCTGCTTGGCGATCCAGCCGGCGAGGATGTCGCCGAAATTGCCGCTCGGCACCGCGAAAGAGACCGGGCGGTGCGGCGAGCCGAGCGCGCTCGCAGCGGTGAAATAGTAGACGACCTGCGCCGCGATCCGCGCCCAGTTGATCGAGTTGACGCCGGAGAGCCGGATCTCGTCGCGGAAGGCGTGATGGTTGAACAGCGCCTTCACCAGGTTCTGGCAATCGTCGAAAGTGCCCTCGACCGCGATGGCGTGGACATTGTCGGCTTCGACCGTGGTCATCTGCCGGCGCTGCACGTCGGAGACGCGGCCTTCCGGATAGAGGATGAAGACGTCGACCCGTTCCAGCCCTTTGAAGGCGTCGATCGCGGCGCTGCCGGTGTCGCCCGAGGTCGCGCCGACGATGGTGGCGCGCTCGCCGCGCTGCGCCAGAACATGGTCCATCAGCCGCCCGAGCAGCTGCATCGCGACGTCCTTGAAGGCGAGCGTCGGGCCATGGAAGAGTTCGAGCGAGAACAGATTGTCGCCAAGCTGGACGAGCGGGCAGACCGCTGGATGACGGAAGCTGGCATAGGCCTCGCCGATCATCGTCTTGAGCGCATCGGCCGCGACGTCGCCATCGGCGAGCGCACCGACGACACGCTCCGCCACGGCGGCGTAGGGTTTGCCGGCAAAGCCCGCGATCTCCTGCGTGCTTAGGCGCGGCAGCGTCTGCGGCAGATAGAGGCCGCCGTCACGGGCGAGTCCGGCTAGCAGCGCGTCGGCAAAGGAGAGCGACGGAGCTTCGCCACGGGTCGAGATATGCAGCACGATGATGGTCTCTGATGTCGTGCTGATCCTATAGGCCCGTTGGCGGGGGAGGGCAAAACCAAAGGCAGTCTAGCTGCCCTGCGTCGGCCTCCGCGCCTGCCAGGCATAGGCGCCGAACACGCCAATCAGCGTCAGCGCCAGCCCCCACCAGGTCAGCGCGTATTGCAGATGGTTGTCGGGGATGCGGGCGATCAGCTCGTTCACATCGACGCCGGCTGGCGGCGTCAGCCCATCGCCCTGGCGCTCGGCTTCGAGATAGAAGGGCGCGATCGTTCCGATGCCCAGTGCCGCGGCGATGGCCACGGGATCGCGCGTGTAGAACTCGCGCTGCTGCGGCAGATCGGCCGGGGTGAAGCTGTTGCGAGCCTCCGGCGCGCGCAGATAGCCGGTGATGGTCGCGGTCCCGTTTGCCGGCACGATCGTCGTGAAACGGCTTTCCGGCACGAAGCCGCGATTGACCAGGATGGTCATGCCATCATCCAGGCGAAAACCCTGGAAGACCCAGCGGCCAAAACCGGAGAGCTGGCGTGAGCCGGGCGGGCCGGCGGCGATGGTGGTGCGCACGCCGGCGATGCCGTCGAGATAGCTGCCCTTGGCCGTGGCGCGGCTGAGGTCGAGCTTCGGCCAGCCGCCGGTGGCGGATAGCGCTACTGGGGCTGCCTTGGCCTGGGTCTCCAGCCGCGTGATGAAGGCGTGCTTCTCGTCCATGCGCTGCCATTGCCAGGCGCCGAGGTAAAAGAGCACGCCGACGCCGATGACCGTCAGCGCAGCCGGCAGCAGCAACTTCGGCCGGGCGGCTGGAGAAGCCTGTTCGCTCACTTCTTCAGCCTGCCTTCCTCGGCCTTGTTGGCGTATTGCAAGGCGACTGCCAGGCCCTTCATCGGCCGCAGCAATCCGAGGCAGGTGACGAGCGCCAGCGGCAGCCAGAGCAGAAGATGCAGCCAGATCGGCGGCGTGTAGGCGATCTCGACATAGAGCGCGAGGCCGAGCACGAAGAAACCGGCGATCAGCATGATGAAGACGGCCGGACCGTCGGCCGAATCGGCGAAGGCGAAGTCCAGCCCGCAGGCGGCGCAGCGCGGCTTCAGCTTGAGGTAGCCGTCGAACAGCTTGCCCTCGCCGCAGCGTGGGCAGCGGCCGGTCAGTCCCGTCGAGAACGGGGAGGGCGGAGTGATCTGCGACTCGGCCATGACAGCCTCCTCAAATGGAAAGGGCGGCCTTGCGGCCGCCCCTTTTTCAGGTTCGCGGCCGCTTCCGGCCTGGAACTCAGTGCGCCGCCGGTACGCCGGAGCCCCAGACGTAGATCGAGGCGAACAGGAACAGCCAGACCACGTCGACGAAATGCCAGTACCAGGCGGCGAACTCGAAGCCGAGATGCTGGTCCGGCTTGAAGTGGCCGAGATAGACGCGCCACAGGCAGATCGCCAGGAAGATCGTGCCGATGATGACGTGGAAGCCGTGGAAGCCGGTCGCCATGAAGAAGGTTGCGCCGTAGATGTTGCCCTTGAAGGCAAAAGCGGCGTGCGAGTACTCGTAAGCCTGGCAGGCCGTGAACAGGATGCCGAGGATCACGGTCAGCCACAGGGCCTGCTTCAGGCCCTTCCGGTCGCCCTGGATCAGGGCGTAGTGCGCCCAGGTCACGGTTGTGCCGGAGGTCAGCAGGATCAGCGTGTTGAGCAGCGGCAGGTGCCAGGGGTCGAAAGTCTCGATGCCCTTTGGCGGCCAATGCCCGCCGGTGAACTCGGCGCGGGCGTACTGGATGTGCTCGCCGGTGAACAGGCTGGCGTCGAAATAGGCCCAGAACCAGGCGACGAAGAACATCACCTCGGAGGCGATGAACATCATCATGCCGTAGCGGTGATGCAGCTGCACCACGCGGGTGTGATGACCCTCGCGCTCGGCCTCGCGGGTCACGTCCATCCACCAGGCGAGCATGGTGTAGAGCACGCCGAGCAGGCCGACGCCGAAGACCAGCGGGCCGATATTCATGCCGGCGACCGGCAGCGACTTCATCCACATCACGGCGCCGATCGCCATCGTGGTCGCGCTGGCGGCGCCGACGATCGGCCACGGGCTCGGATCGACGAGGTGGTAGTCGTGGTTCTTGGTATGGGCCCCGGCCATCGTGTTCAACTCTCCACGTCCGATAGAAGCGCAGCGCGTCAACGCAGCTTTATAGTTTCGGTTGGTTGCCGTCACCCTTGCTTTCCGCCACCGGCTGCCCGTTCTTCGACGGGAAATAGGTGTAGGACAGGGTGATCGATTTCAGGCTGGCGAGCTCGCGGTTCAGCTCGATCTCGGGATCGATGTAGAACACCACTGGCGCTTCCAGGGTCTCGCCCGGCTGCAGCGTCGTCTCGGTGAAGCAGAAGCACTGGATCTTGACGAAATAGGCGCCCGACTGGTTCGGCTGGACATTGTAGGTCGCGATGCCGGTCATCGGCCGCGATGAGGTGTTGGTGATCTTGTAGAACACCGTCTGCGTCACGCCGACCTGCGCCTTGATCTCCGTCTTCTCCGCCTCGAAGCGCCAGCCCAGCGCCGGCGCGACATTGGCGTCGAAGGCGACCGAGACGATCCGCTCGCTGGTCTTGCCGGTGGCGGCGGTGCCGACCATTGGCGTGCCGGCAAAGCCGGTCACCTTGCAGAACAGGTTGTAGAGCGGCACGGCGGCGAAGGAGAGCCCGGTCATGGCGAGCACGGCGGCGCTGCAGGCGAGGACGGTGCGGCGGTTTCGGGAGGCGGCCGTCATCGCGTCACAGCGGGCGGTTGAGGATCGCCGGCCCGGTCTTGGCCAGCGTCACGATGAAGAAGAACAGCACGAGCCCGCCGAGCACGAGCGCGAGCGCGATCGAGCGGCGATTGCGCCGGGCCATGTCCTCCGGCGAGAACGGCGCCGGCGGCTGCTTCTTGTCCTGCGGGCCCTCGCTCATCCCAGCACCTTGGGCAGGGCCCACATCAGGCCGAGGCCGTTCTCGGCCAGCAGCACAGCAAAGAGCAGGAAGAGATAGAGGATCGAGAAACCGAACAGGGCATAGGCCGCCTTGTTGGCCGCTTCGCCCTGCGTGACCCGCAGCACTCGCAGCGACAGCCCGATCATGGCGAGCCCGGTCACCACCGAGACGACGAGATAGATCAGCCCGCCGAAGCCCATCAGCGCCGGCAGCACCGCGACTGGGGCCAGCACCAGCGTATAGGCGACGATCTGGCGACGCGTCGCGGCCGGGCCGGCGACGTTAGGCAGCATCGGGATGCCGGCGCGGGCGTAATCCGCCGACTTGACCAGCGCCAGCGCCCAGAAATGCGGCGGCGTCCACAGGAAGATGATCGCGAACAGGACGATCGAGGTCATGCCGAAATCGCCCGTGACGACCGCCTCACCGATCATCGGCGGGAAGGCGCCGGCGGCGCCGCCGATCACGATGTTCTGCGGCGTCGCCCGCTTCAGCCACATCGAGTAGACGACGACATAGAAGAAGATTGTGAAGGCGAGCATCGCCGCCGAGAGCAGATTGGCGACGAGGCCGAGGACCAGCACGGAGCCGATCGAGAGGGTCAGCCCGAAGGCGAGCGCCTCGGACGGCAGGATACGGCCGGCGGGGATAGGCCGATTGGCAGTGCGCGTCATCACCGCGTCGATGTCGGCATCCCACCACATGTTGAGGCAGCCCGAGGCGCCGGCGCCGACCGAGATCGCCAGCAGGGCGGCAAAGCCGATGACCGGATTGACCGCACCCGGCGCCGCGACCATGCCGCCGAGCGCCGTCACGATCACGAGGAACATCACGCGCGGCTTGAGCAGCTCAAAGAAGTCGCGCGCCTCGCCGGTGGAACTCAGCGAGACTCCGTCGTCAGCCTGGGTGATCTGATCGAAGGCAGCAGACATCGAAATTCGTTCGCTTCAACATTCGTGATGCCCGAGGGCATCGTTTGCGGGATCCGCCCGTCTCCGGAACGCCTCGAACCAGGCGCTCGGGGGAGGGGCGGCAGCGGGCGAGAAGCCCGCCGCCGGTTGGTTCAGTGGTCCGAGCCGGTGATGCGCGGCAGCGTCTCGAACTGGTGGAAGGGCGGCGGTGAGGAGAGGGTCCACTCCAGCGTGGTCGCGCCTTCGCCCCACGGATTGTTGCCGGCGAGCTCCTTCTTCGTGAAGGCGACGACGATGCCGTAGAGCCAGATCAGCAGGCCGGCGGCGAAGATGTACGAGCCGATCGACGACCAGAAATGCCAGCCGGCGAAGGCGTCGGGATAGTCGACATAGTGCCGCGGCATGCCGGACAGCCCGAGGAAGTGCTGCGGGAAGAACAGCAGGTTCGCGCCGATGAAGGCGACCCAGAAGTGCAGGCGGCCGACCCAGTCCGGGATGACGTAGCCGCTCATCTTCGGGAACCAGTAATAGAAGCCCGCGAAGATGCCGAACACGGCGCCGAGCGACAGCACGTAGTGGAAATGCGCCACCACGTAGTAGGTCGCATGCAGCGAGCGGTCGAGGCCGGCATTGGCCAGCACCACGCCGGTGACACCACCGACGGTGAACAGGAAGATGAAGCCGATCGCCCAGAGCATCGGCGCGGTGAAGCGCAAGGACCCGCCCCACATCGTCGCGATCCAGGAGAAGATCTTCACGCCCGTCGGCACCGCGATAACCATCGTCGCGAAGACGAAGTAGCGCTGCGTGTTGAGCGACAGGCCGACCGTGTACATGTGGTGGGCCCAGACGATGAAGCCGACGACGCCGATCGCGACCATGGCGTAGGCCATGCCGAGATAGCCGAAAATCGGCTTCTTCGAGAAGGTCGAGATGATGTGGCTGATGATGCCGAAGGCCGGCAGGATCATGATGTAGACTTCGGGGTGGCCGAAGAACCAGAACAGGTGCTGGTAGAGCACCGGGTCGCCGCCGCCGGACGGATCATAGAAGGTCGTGCCGAAATTGCGGTCGGTCAGCAGCATGGTGATCGCGCCGGCGAGAACCGGCAGCGCCAGCAGCAGCAGGAAGGCGGTGACCAGCACGCCCCAGGCGAACAGCGGCATCTTGTGCATGGTCATGCCGGGCGCGCGCATGTTCAGGATCGTGGTGATGAAGTTGATCGCGCCCAGGATCGAGGCTGCGCCGGCAAGGTGCAGCGCCAGGATGCCGAAATCGACCGACGGGCCGGGATGGCCTGTCGATGAGAACGGCGGATAGATCGTCCAGCCGGTGCCGACGCCGTGTGCGCCGGGGGCGCCCTCGACGAACATCGAGATCAGCAGCAGGATTAGGCCCGCGACCGTGAGCCAGAACGAGATGTTGTTCATGCGCGGGAAGGCCATGTCCGGCGCACCGATCATCAGCGGCACGAACCAGTTGCCGAAGCCGCCGATCAAGGCCGGCATGACCATGAAGAAGATCATGATCAGGCCGTGGCCGGTGACGAAGACGTTGTAGCTCTGGCCATTGGCGAAGATCTGCAGGCCCGGCTGCTGCAACTCGATCCGCATCATGATCGACAGGAAGCCGCCGATCAGGCCCGCGATGATCGAGAAGATCAGATAGAGCGTGCCGATGTCCTTGTGGTTGGTCGAGAGCAGCCAGCGCCGCCAACCCGTGGGGGTGTGGTGCTCGTGGGCGTGGGCGTCGTCATGCCCGTGGGCGTGGGGAGCCGCGGTAGCCATGAAATTCGTCTCCTCCTGCGAATACGGTTCGCGTGAGTTCTTTCAAGAGTGTCGGGTTCAGCGGGCCGCTTCGGCGACCTTGCTGGCGGCGTCGGCCGCATTGGCGAATTTCTGCTTCGCTTCCGCGAGCCAGGCCGTGTAGCGCTCCTGGCTGACGACGCGGATGGCGATCGGCATGAAGGCGTGGTTCTGGCCGCAGATGAACGAGCACTGGCCGTAGAAAATGCCTTCGCGGTCGGCCTTGAACCAGGTTTCGTTCAGGCGGCCCGGGATGGCGTCGATCTTCAGGCCGAAGGCCGGCAGCGCGAACTTGTGGATGACATCGGCGCCGGTGACCTGCACGCGCACGATCTTGCCGACCGGAACGACCGCCTCGTTGTCGACGGCAAGCAGGCGTGGCGCCTCGGATTCGGCGATCTTCTTGGACTGGATCGCCTCGGCGCGCTGCTTCTCGTCGAGCATCAGCGAATCGAAGCCGAAGCTGCCGCCTTCCTGCGGGTACTCGTAGGACCAGTACCACTGCTTGCCGGTGACCTTCACGGTCATGTCGGCTTGCGGAATCTCGAGCTGCAGCTTGAGCAGGCGGAAGGAGGGGATGGCGATCACGACCAGGATCAGCACCGGAATGATCGTCCAGGCCACTTCGAGCAGCGCGTGGTGCGTCGTCTTCGAGGGAACCGGGTTGGCCTTCTCGTTGAAGCGCCAGGCGACATAGACCAGCAGGCCCAGCACGAAGAGCGTAATGATGAAGATGAGGACGTTCACCCAGTCATGGAACCAGTGAATGAACGTCATCACCTCGGAATTGGCCGGCTGGAGATTCAGCTCCCAGGGCTGCGGCATGCCGTTCTGGGCCGATGCGACGGCCGGCGAAAACGCTACCAGAGCTGCAGCGAGGGCCGCCAGCGCGTTCCTGAGAGGAGTGGTCACAAATCGCATCGGTCCGACATAGCTCCTTTGATGCCGCGCGATCCGCCTTCGTCAGCTTTAAGACAGGCGCGCACCGGGACGGCCACGTCTGGCTATCCCGGTTGTTCGGCATTGCGATAAATCAAAGATCACGCTTGCGCCAGTGGGACAATGACAGGCCGTGACGCAGTCCGTGCGGCATAAGTACGCGACACATGCATGAGCGGCGGGCAGCCGGTCGACGCTATCGGCGTCGAGTCGGCCGCGCGGGTGCTTATGATGCTTCGCCTTGACAGGAATCGGGACGCATGGTCGGAACGCATTCTCGCATGGCGGGGGTGCCGTTCGGCGTGGGTCTGCTTGCATTCCCAGCGCCCGCAAGGAGAGGAGGACAGCGATGCGCTCATCTATCGGTCCCGTGGCCGCGGCGCTTGCCGTCCTGGGCTGCAGTTGGCTTTCGGCTGCGCCTGCTCACGCGCAGGGTGCGGTGCGCTCCACTCACGGCGATTGGCAGATGCGCTGCGAGACCCCGCCCGGCGCCAAGGCCGAGCAATGCGCGCTCGTGCAGAATGTCGCGGCCGAGGATCGGCCGAACCTCACCCTCCTGGTGATCGTGCTGAAGACGGCTGACCAGAAGAGCCGTCTGCTGCGGGTGGTCGCTCCGCTCGGCGTGCTGCTCCCTTCCGGCCTCGGTCTCAAGATCGACGACAAGGATATCGGTCGCGCCGGCTTCGTGCGCTGCCTGACGACCGGCTGTGTCGCCGAGGTGGTGATGGACGATACCCTGCTCGGTCAGCTCAAGACTGGTAAGAGCGCCACATTCATCGTGTTTCAGACACCGGAGGAAGGGGTCGGTATTCCGGTTTCGCTCAACGGATTCGGCCCCGGCGTGGAGGCTTTGCCGTGATTGATCGCTTTGCTGGCCGCTTCGGCCGGTTCATTCTGCCCGCCGGCCTGGCGCTCGCGCTCGCCGGCTGCGGGTCTTCCGGTTCGTCGAGCACCGGGGAGCCCAGCGCCACGCAGAAGCTCGGCAATATCCTCATGTTCCAGTCGACCACGCCGCCGGCAGCCGATCAGCTGCCGACCGACGATGAGGTCAACTTCGTTTGCCCCTCGGTGATCATCGCCGATGGCGGCGCCGCGATCCGCGCCCAGTCGGGCCAGGACAGCGGCAGCCTGCGCAGCCAGGTCTCGATCACCACCACTGCGCGCGAGTGCACCCAGGCGAACAAGGATGGCGGCTTCACCCTCAAGGTCGGCGTCGAGGGGCGCATCCTGATTGGCCCCGCCGGCGGCGCCGGCAGCTACGGCGCGACATTGGTCACCCAGGTGCTGCGCAACAACCAGGTCATTGCGCGCCGTAGCGCCCGTGTCGGCGGGGCGATCCCTTCCGGCCAGACCGGCGCCGACTTCTCGCATGTCGAGGGCAACATTGTCGTCCCCGCCGGCTCCGGCGAGGTCGAGATCATCGTCGGGTTGAACACCGGCGGCGGGGAACCGGCGCGGCGTCGGCGCAGGTAAGCGGCACACTGCCGTCAACTGAGGCAGAGGGGCCGATTGACTCGGCTCCTCGCTCGTCTATTGCTGGCTCAGCCGCATCATCCCCGCGGGAGAGACCGGAGCCGGACTTGTCCGGACCCGGCGCCGAAGGCGCAACCGCCCCGGAAACGCTCAGGCAAACGGACCGCGTGGGAATTGGCGCTCTGGAAAGTGGCGGGCCTTCGAGGCTCGCCCACCGACGGGGGTAACTCGCCCAAGGCTTCGGCCGGACGGGGAAATCTCTCAGGTCCCGAGACAGAGGGGGCGCGCTCCGGACGATTCCGTCCGGGGTTCGCGCTCGACTCTGGAAGGGATGCCATGGCTGCCGAAGCCGAGACTGCAAGCACCGAACCGCTGCTCAAGACGCCGTTCCATGCCCGCCACGTCGCGGCGGGCGCGCGCATGGTGCCGTTCGCGGGTTACGACATGCCGGTGCAGTATCCTGCCGGCATCATGGCCGAGCACAACTGGACGCGCGAGAACGCCGGCCTGTTCGACGTCTCGCATATGGGCCAGGCCTTCCTCGTCGGCCCCGATCACGAGACCACGGCCCGCGCGCTCGAGGCGCTGATCCCGGCCGACATCGTCAACCTGCCGCCCGGCAAGCAGCGCTACTCGCAGCTGCTGAACGAGGAAGGCGGCATCCTCGACGATCTGATGGTGACGCGCTCGGCCGATCCGGACGAGGACGGCGCGCTGCTGCTCATCGTCAACGCCGCCTGCAAGACCGCCGACTACGCCCATATCGAGGCGCGCCTGCCGGCCAATGTGAAGCTGGTCAAGGCCGAGCATCGCGGCCTGATCGCCCTGCAGGGGCCGAAGGCTGAAGAGGTGCTGGCGGCGCTCAATCCCGAAGCTGCTGAGATGGGTTTCATGACCCTGCGCACGCTGAAGCTCGGCGGGGTCAAGGCCAATGTCAGCCGTTCCGGCTATACCGGCGAGGACGGCTACGAGATTTCCGCTGCCGCCGATCGCATCGGCGAGATCTGGGATGCGCTCCTGCTCGATCCCAAGGTCAAGCCGATCGGCCTTGGCGCCCGCGATTCGCTGCGCCTCGAAGCCGGCTTGTGCCTTTATGGCCATGACATCGACACCGCGACCTCGCCCGTCGAGGCGGCGCTCAACTGGTCGATCCAGAAGCGCCGGCGCGAGGAGGGCGGCTTTCCCGGAGCGGCCCGCATCCAGCGCGAATTCGCCGAGAAGCCGGCCCGCGTCCGCGTCGGCCTGCTGCCGGAGGGCCGGGCACCGGCGCGCGAAGGCGCGGATATCGCGACCGCCGACGGCACGATCGTCGGCAAGGTCACCTCGGGCGGCTTCGGCCCGACCCTGAACGGCCCCTGCGCCATGGGCTACGTCGCCAGGGAGCATGCCGCTCCCGGCACGAAGCTCGACCTGATTGTGCGCGGCAAGCCGCTGGCGGCAACCGTCGCCGCGATGCCCTTCGTCCCCAACCGCTACAAGCGCTGAGCTTCACCCCTTTTCGCCGGAGGAAACCCATGGCCGAGACCCGCTATACCAAGGACCACGAATACATCCGCATCGACGGTGACACCGGCACGGTCGGCATCACCGACTACGCCCAGGGCCAGCTCGGCGACGTCGTCTTCGTCGAGCTGCCTTCGGTCGGCAAGGCGCTGACCAAGGGCGGTGAGGCCGCCGTGGTCGAGAGCGTCAAGGCGGCCTCCGAGGTCTATGCGCCGGTCTCCGGCGAGGTCGTCGCTGTCAACAGCGAGCTCGAAGCCGCGCCCGGCACGGTCAACGAGGACCCGGCCGGCAAGGGCTGGTTCGTCAAGATCAAGCTCACGAACACGGGCGAGCTCGACGGCTTGCTGAGCGAGGCCGAGTACCAGGACTACGTCAAGACGCTCTGAAACCGTCATTCCGGGGCGGCCGGAGGCCGAGCCCGGAACCCATGACCACGACGCTTTGGAATGAAGCGGCGCGGGTCGAGCTGGCTTTCAACGACCTGAGTTCATGGGTTCCGGGCTCCTCGCTGCGCTCGGTCCCGGAATGACCCGAGGATATTCTTAAATGCGCTATCTCCCCCTGACCGAGACCGACCGCGAGGACATGCTCGCGCGCATCGGCGTGCCCGATGTCGATACGCTCTTCTCCGACGTGCCAGCCGGCAAGCTGCTGAAAGAACCGCTCGACTTAGCCCGCGCCAAGGGCGAGCTCGAGGTCGAGCGCATCCTAGGCAAGCTTTCGGCAAAGAACACGGCCGCCGGCGCCGTGCCGTTCTTCGTTGGGGCAGGGGCCTACAAGCACCATGTCCCGGCGACGGTCGATCACCTGATCCAGCGCTCGGAATTCCTGACCAGCTACACGCCCTACCAGCCCGAGATCGCGCAGGGCACCTTGCAATATCTCTTCGAGTTTCAGACGCAGGTCGCGGCGCTGACCGGCATGGAGGTCGCCAACGCCTCGATGTATGACGGCTCAACCGGCACGGCCGAGGCGGTGCTGATGGCCCACCGCGTCACCAGGCGGCGCAAGGCGGTGCTCTCCGGTGGCCTGCACCCGCACTATACCCAGGTCGTCGAGACGCTCTCCGAAATGGCCAACGACGAGGTCGTGGCGCTCAAGCCCGACGTCCGCGCCACCGAGGATATCCTCGCTGCGATCGACGACAGCGTCTCCTGCGTCGTCGTGCAGTCACCCGACGTCTTCGGCAACCTGCGCGATCTCAAGCCCATCGCCGACAAGGCTCACGCCCATGGCGCGCTGTTGATCGCGGTCTTCACCGAGGTCGTCTCGCTCGGCGCGGTGACGCCGCCGGGTGCGCAGGACGCCGACATCGTTGTCGGCGAGGGCCAGTCGATCGGCAATGCCCTGAACTTCGGCGGCCCCTATGTCGGCCTCTTCGCCGCCAAGTCGAAATATATCCGCCAGATGCCGGGCCGGCTCTGCGGCGAGACGGTCGATGCCGATGGCCGCCGCGGCTTCGTGCTGACGCTCTCGACGCGCGAGCAGCATATCCGCCGCGACAAGGCGACCTCGAACATATGCACCAATTCCGGCCTCTGCGTGCTGGCCTTCACCATCCATATGACGCTGCTCGGCCAGGCCGGCCTGACCCGGCTCGCCGAGGTGAACCATGCCAATGCGGTCAAGCTCGCCGACGCAGCTGCCGGGGTGAAGGGCGTCGAGGTCGTCAACGAGACCTTCTTCAACGAGTTCACGCTGAGGCTCTCGAAGCCGGCGGCAGAGGTGGTCGAGGCGATGGCCGCGAAGGGCATCCTCGCCGGCGTGCCGGCGTCGCGCCTGAAGCCCGGCGCCGGGCTCGACGATCTGCTGATCGTCGCCAATACCGAAGTGAACACGGATGAAGATCGGGCGGCCTTCGTGGCGGCGCTCGCGGAGGTGCTGTGATGCTGAACCGTCAGGGACGTCCCAGCCAGGCTGGCGAAGGTGCGAGCGAGCGCCACGAGACCTTCACCGGCAACCGCGCGCTGCAGCAGATCGAACCGCTGATCTTCGAGATCGGCCATCACGAGACGACCGGCGTCGACATCGACAAGCCGGCGCCGTTCAAGAGCCGCCTCGGCAAGCACGCCCGGCAGGGCGAGATCGGCCTGCCCGGCCTCTCCGAGCCCGAGACGATGCGCCACTATGTGCGCCTCAGCCAGAAGAACTACGGCATCGACACCGGGCTCTTCCCGCTCGGCTCGTGCACGATGAAGCACAATGCCCGCCTCAATGAGAAGGTGGCGCGGCTGCCGGGCTTCTCCGACGTGCACCCGCTCCAGCCGGTCTCGACCGTGCCGGGCGCGCTCGACGTCATGCTCGAGCTCGCCCGCTACCTGATGACGCTGACCGGCATGCCGGCGGTGGCACTCTCGCCCAAGGCTGGTGCCCATGGCGAGGCCTGCGGCATGATGGCGATCAAGGCCGCGATTGCCGCCAAGGGCGAGGGCGCGACCCGCAATGTCGTGCTGGTCCCTGAATCGGCCCACGGCACCAACCCGGCGACCGCGGCGCTGATCGGCTTTACCGTGAAGTCGGTCCCGGCGCGTGACGATGGCACGGTCGCGGTCGAGGACGTCAAGGCGCTGCTCGGCCCCGACGTCGCCGCGATCATGCTGACCAACCCGAACACCTGCGGCATCTTCGAGCCGCAGATCGTCGAGATCGCCGCGGCGATGCACGAGGCGGGCGCCTATTTCTACTGCGACGGCGCCAACTTCAACGCGATCGTCGGCAAGGCGCGACCTGGCGACCTCGGCGTCGACGCCATGCACATCAACCTGCACAAGACCTTCTCGACCCCGCATGGCGGCGGCGGTCCGGGCGCCGGCCCGGTCGTGCTGTCGGAGCGGCTGGCGCCCTTCGCGCCGGTGCCGTTCATCCATGTCGAGGGCGGCAAGTCGCGCCTCGTCGAGCACAAGGCCGATGCGCCTGAGGGTAACGACCCCTTCGGCCGCATGACTGCCTTCCATGGCCAGATGGGCATGTATGTCCGCGCGCTCGCCTATATGCTGAGCCACGGCGCCGACGGCATGAAGCAGGCCTCGGAAGACGCCGTGCTCAACGCCAACTACATCCGCGCCGGCCTCGCCGACCTGATGTCGCTGCCCTTCCCGGATCATCCCTCGATGCACGAGGCGCTGTTCGACGACGAGTGGCTGAAGGGCACCGGCGTCTCGACGCTCGATTTCGCCAAGGCGATGATCGACGAGGGCTATCACCCGATGACGGTGTATTTCCCGCTCGTCGTCCACGGCGCCATGCTGATCGAGCCGACCGAGTCGGAATCGAAGGCTTCGCTCGACCTGTTCGTCGCGACTTTGCGCGACCTCGCCATGGCCGCCAAGGGCAACGACAAGAGCCGCTTCACCGCAGCTCCGCACCACGCTCCGATCCGGCGCCTCGATGAGACGAGAGCCGCGCGCCAGCCGGTGCTGAAATGGGAAAAGCCCGCGCCGGTGAAGGAAGCAGCGGAGTAGAGCGGGCATGTCTAACCTGATCCGATCAGATTGATCATCTGATCGGATCAGGTGCTTCTAGCTCTCGCCCCAAGGATCAATCACGGTCAGGCCAAGGCCTGTAAAATGGCGCACGTTGCGCGTGGCGATGGCCAAGCCGTGCGCCGCTGCTGTTGCAGCGAGAAAGCCGTCCATGATGGACATGTTCAGCCCGTCGCGACGAGATTGCGCCATCACGTCGCCCCAGAGCGCGGCAATTGATGTTGTGATGGGCAGGAGCCGGTCGCCGAAACGCTCCGGAAGCTCGGCCGTGACCCATTCGCTCAAGCGGATGCGTCGGCGACCTTCCGTCATAAACGCTACGCTGCGGTAGAGTTCCGCTATCGTGATGATGCTGAGGAAGAGGCCTTCTTCCGGCGTGTCCCGAATGAAACGCTCGACTGCCGCAGATGGCTGCGGTTTCTGCGGTTCGGAAATGACGTTAGTGTCGAGCAGGATTCTCACAGCTCGATGTCACGCGGCTGGTCGGCGAGGCGCCTGAGATCGAGGTCAGCCCCACGAAGTGGCGAATTCTGGAGAAATTCGAGCAAGGTTCCTTTCGGCGCCGTCCTCTTCTCCCACTCTTCCACCGACACCAGCATCACCGTCGGCTTGCCATTGCGCGTCACAGTCTGTGGGCCTTCGGATTTCGCCTTGTCGATGAGTTCGGAGAAGCGCGCCTTCGCGTTGGCGACGCTCCAGCTCGTCTTCGATGCCGATGTCATGCGCTGCCTCCGTTTGAAAATGACCATCATGACTATATGGGTCATTGCTTGCTTTCGGCAAGGCAAGCTGACTTATGGTCAGCGCTTCCGGCTGCCTTAAGGCTTCCTTGACCATATGCGAGAGAAGCTTCCGACGGCGTGTATTCTCGCGCCTTGGAAGCTCGCCCATGTACCGCGTTCGCCTTCGCCATGTGCTCGCCGCCACGGTCTCCTTCGTGGCGATGCTCTCGGCTTCCCGCGCCGAGGAGCCGGGCTATGGCCCCAGAACCTATGACCGCACGCTCGAGGCGCTGATCACGCATGAGGATATCGCCGGCCGTGGCGGCTGGCCGAAGGTGCCGGGCGCGGCGGCTGCGCTGAAACCCGATTCGCAGGGGCCGGACGTGGCACTGCTGAAGCAGCGCCTGATGCTGAGCGGCGATCTGTCGCCCGACGCCTTGCCGGGCGACATCTACGACGCGACCGTCATCGCCGCGGTGAAGCGTTTCCAGCGCCGTCACGGCTTGTCCGAGCTGGGCACCGTCGGCCGCCTGACCTTGAAGTCCTTGAACGTGCCGGTCGAGGTCCGCCTCAATCAGCTGACCGCGACGCTGGAGCGGCTCAAGGGCAACGGCTTCAGCTTCACCGAGCGCTATGTCGTGGTGAACATCCCCGGTGCCAGCGTCGAGGCGGTGGAGAAGGGCGTGGTCCAGCGCCGCCATCTCGCCATTGTCGGCCGGCCCGACCGGGCCTCGCCGGTGCTGCAGGCCAGTATCACCTCGGTCAACCTCAACCCCTATTGGACGGTGCCGATGTCGATCGTGAAGGCCGACATCATCCCGCATATGCGCAAGGATCCGGGCTTCATCGCCAAGTCGAACATGAAGTTGCTCGGCGCCGAGAATCGCGAGATCGATCCGGCCAGCGTCAATTGGGCAAGCCTGACCAACCCATATTTCTACGTCCGGCAGGAACCGGGGCCGACCAACTCGCTCGGCCAGCTCAAGATCGACATGCCGAACAGCGAGGCGGTCTACATGCATGACACGCCGAAGAAGTCGCTCTTCCGCAACGATGTCCGTTTCAACTCCTCGGGTTGCGCCCGCATCGAGGGCGTGCGTGACCTCGCAGCCTGGTTGCTCGAGGGCACCGAATGGACCCAACCGGCGATCGAGGCCGAGATCGCCAAGGGCGAGCGCAAGAACATCACGCTGAAGAAGGCGGTGCCGGTCGCCTGGGTCTACATGACTGGCTGGCAGGACGCTGACGGCCTCGTGCAGTTCCGCGACGACATCTACGGGCTCGACACGCCGCAGGGCATCGTCACCTCGACGATCCAGCCGCGCCGGCCGAAGCCCAAGCCGGTGGTCGCGCCGACGGCAGCGCCCGCCACCGCGAAGCTGCCTCAGCCTGTCGTCCGGCCAGCCATGCCGAAGTCTGCAGCCGCTCCGGTCCCGATGCCGCTCCCGCCACCTGGGACGGCTGTCGCCATCCAGTAAGGAACGAGGGCTTTCGCCTGATTCCAGGAGTTCAAACGAAAAACGCCGCGGTCCGAAGACCGCGGCGTTTTTGTTTCTTTGCCTAAGGCTCGGGCGGCTCAGTTGAGCTTGGCGCGGACGTCCTTCAGCCCGGCGGCGATCAGATCGGCACCGGTCTTGCCGGCGACCTGGCCACGCAGGATGACCTCGGCGGCGCGCGACGCGGCCTCGGCGGCGGCGGCGCGGACCTCGGCGGTCGCCTGGGTCTCGGCCTGGGTGATCTTGTCCTCGGCCGACTTGGTGCGACGGGTGACGAACTCCGCCAGCTTCTCCTCGGCGTCCTTGGCGAGACGCTGGGCCTCGTCCCTGGCGTTGGCGACGATCGCCTCGGCCTCGGCCTCGGCCGCCTTGCGCTTGCTCTCGTACTCGGCGAGCAGCAGTTCGGCCTCGTGGCGCAGGCGCCTGGCTTCCGCGAGTTCGCGGGCGACAAGTTCGCCGCGGCCGTCGAGCGCCTCGATGATGCTCTTGAGGGCACCCATCTTCACCGCCATGGCGAGGAAGATGACGGTCGAGACCAGGACCCAGAAGGTTGGGTTGCTCAGCATGGCGTTCAGCCTCCCAGCGCGGTCTTGACCGCCTTGGCGGCGTCGGCCGGAGCCGGAGCGGCGCCGGTCAGGCGGTTGACGATGGCGCTCGCCGCGTCGGCGGCGATCGCCCCGACATGGCTCATCGCTTCCGTCTTGGTGGCGACGATCATGGCCTCGGCGTCGGCGAGCTTGGCGGCAAGATCGGCCTCGACCGTCTTGCGCCGCGCGGCGCTGTCGGCATTGACCTTCTCGCGCGTCTCCTGCGCGATCGCCTGCGACTTGGCGCGGGCTTCGGCAAGGGACTTCTCATAGGCCTGGCCGGCCTCTTCGGCCTTGCCCTTCATCGCGGCCGCCTCGTCGAGATCGTTGCCGATCTTGTTGGCGCGATCCTCAAGGATGTTGCCGAGACGCGGCACGATCACCTTGGCGGAGAGCCAATAGAGGAAGCCGAATGTGATCGCGAGCCAGAGCAGCTGCGAGGCGAAGGTATCGCCCTGGAACGGCGGGAAGCTGCCGCCATGGGCGGGAGCCGCGCCGCCATGGGCGGTCGTTCCGGTGGTCGTGGCTGGCGCTGCCATCACTGAACCTCATCCGGCCGCACGAGCCCGGAGGGTTCGCACGGCATATGGGAAGGGAGGCGGGGGAGCCCGCCGCGTGACGCCCCGGAGGGTGTCGCCTGCGGCAGGCCCGGTAGCGTTCGCGATCAGACCGCGAAGAGCAGCAGCAGCGCGATCAGCAGCGAGAAGATGCCGAGCGCTTCGGTCAGCGCGAAGCCGAGCAGCAGGGTGCCGCGCTGGCCATCGGCGGCCGACGGGTTGCGCAGGGCGCCCGAGAGGAACTGGCCGAACAGGTTGCCGAGACCGATGCCCGCGCCGGCCATGCCGAGGCAAGCGAGACCAGCGCCGATGTACTTGGCAGCTTGGGGATCCATGGAAATGCTCCTTAGGGGGATGGTTGTGGCAGTCGAGGGGTGAACTTGAGAACCTGGCCGCTCAGTGGCCCGGATGCAGGGCGTCGTGCAGGTAGATGCAGGTCAGCACCGCGAAGACATAGGCCTGC
This sequence comes from Bosea vestrisii, assembly GCF_030144325.1. NCBI lineage: Bacteria > Pseudomonadati > Pseudomonadota > Alphaproteobacteria > Hyphomicrobiales > Alloboseaceae > Allobosea > Allobosea vestrisii. The sequence continues at coordinate 4,692,635 of NZ_CP126307.1, forward strand.
AGCACCGCAACCAGGAATTCGAGCGCGATCAACGCAATCGTCAGCACGAGCGGCAGCGGCGAGAGGATCGCCCAGCCGCCGGCGAAGAGCAGCGTCGCCACGAAACCGGCGAAGATCTTCAGCGCGATGTGGCCGGCGAGCAGATTGGCGAAGAGACGAACCGACAGGCTGATCGGGCGCGAGACGAACGAGATCACCTCGATCGGCACCAGGATGATCAGCATCAGCGGGTGCACGCCCTTGGGTACGAACAGGCCGAAGAAATGCGCGCCATGCTTGGCGATGCCATAGATGATGACGGTGAGGATCACGATCGCCGCGAGCGCGGCGGTGACGACCAGGTGGCTGGTGACGGTGAAGGAGCCGGGAATCATGCCGAGCAGGTTGCAGACCAGCACGAACATGAAGAGCGAGAACACCAGCGGCACGAACTTCATTCCGTCATGGCCGGCCGAGTCCTTTACCGTACTGGCTACGAACTCATAGCCCATCTCCGCCAGCGCCTGCAGCCGGCCCGGGACGAGCGAGCGATTGCGCGTGCCGTAGACGAAGAGCAGCGCGATGACGGCGACGGCGATGACCATGAACAGAGCGGAATTGGTGAAAGCGATTTCGCTTCCGCCGATCTTGCCGAGAGACACGATCGGCTTGATCTCGAATTGTTCGATCGGACTAGCCATCTGTCGCCCTTGTTCCTGCCATAAGACGGCCCCTTTCGGAGCCGCGCCTCAGTTCTGCGCGCTCGACTTATCGTCAGTGCGCGATTTCATCAAGCTCCGCTGCGCGCACGACGTTCATCACGCCAGCGCCGAAACCGAGCATCAGCAGGACGATCATCCCGAAGGGCGCCGTCCCGAACCATTTGTCGACGGCCCAGCCGAGCCCGCCGCCGACGATGATGCCGGCGATGAATTCGGTGGAAAGCCGCATCGCCTGACCGATTCCGCTGGAATCGGTCCGACCGCTTTCGCTGCGACTTTCGGCCTCCGCCTGGCTGGTCACACGCTTCAGGCCCGCATCGAGGGATTTGAGCCGGCTCTCCAGGCTCGCATCCGTTTCCGCAGGCCGCTGCGGGTCCAGGCCTTTTTCGTCCCGGCCCGTCATCGCAGATAGACAGCTATCATGACACGACCTTTCCGTGCTCGGTTCGCGAGAGAACCGGACAATACCGGAATTGTCGCTGATTTGCGCTGCCTGAACCGGTTGACCCGTTGCCGGATCGCCAATGGCGGGCGCTCGTCGGATTGCCGATCGTTCCCTGCGATGAAAAAGCCTCGCCGCCCGGAAAAATCGGCCGCACCATATTGGCGGCTCCAGGTGGTGTCAAGCTGTGCCAGTACCGATTAATGCCTTGAAAAATAAAATGATTTTAGAGTGCGATAGAGCGGTCGGAGCAATTCTTGTGCGCTGCCGCAAGCATGTCAGACCGCCTCGCGGATGCGCTCGGCCGTGGCGAGGTCGACCGAGACCATCTGGCTCACCCCGCGCTCGGCCATGGTGACGCCGAAGAGCCGGTCCATGCGGGCCATGGTGATCGGGTTGTGGGTGATCAGGATGAAGCGGGTCGCGGTGTTGCGCGCCATCTCCTCGAGCAGGTCGCAGTAGCGTTCGACATTCGCATCGTCGAGCGGAGCATCGACCTCGTCGAGCACGCAGATCGGCGACGGGTTGGTCAGGAACACCGCGAAGATCAGAGCGGTCGCGGTCAGCGCCTGTTCGCCGCCGGAGAGCAGCGTCATCACCTGCGGCTTTTTGCCCGGGGGGCGCGCGATGATCTCGAGCCCGGCTTCGAGCGGATCTTCCGAATCGACCAACGAGAGCTCGGCTGTGCCGCCGCCGAACAGCACCCCGAACAAATGCTGGAAATGGCCGTTGACGATCTCGAATGCGGCAAGAAGCCGCTCCCTGCCTTCGCGGTTGAGCGCGCCGATCGCCTGGCGCAGCCGCCGAATCGCCTCGGTCAGGTCGTCGCGCTCGCTCGCGAGGCCGGTTCGCTTGCCCTGAACCTCCGAGAGCTCGTCGTCGGCGCGCAGGTTGACGGCGCCAAGCCGCTCGCGCTCGGCCTTGAGTCCGCCGAGCCGGCGCTCGACATCTTCCGCATCCGGTGGCGTATCCCCCACCTTCAGCCCGGCGAGCTGATGCAGACTGGCGACCTCGGTCTCCAGCCCGTCGACGATCTGGCGCACGACATCGGCAAGGCGTTGTCGTCCCGCTTCGAGCCGCGCTTCCGCGCTCGCCCGGCCTTCGCGCGCAGCCGCCAGCCCCTCCAGCGCCGCGCGTGCCTGCCGGTCAGCCTCGGTCTGTGCGACCTCGCCGGCGGCGAGCCTGTCGGCAGCACCCCGCCGGTTGCCCTCGGCGGCCTCGATTTCGGCAAGGAGGCGGCGACGTTCGACCAGGAAGGTGTCGGGCGCTTCCTGCAGCGCCTTGTGCTCGGCCGCGGTCGTCTCGATTCGCCGCCGCGTATCGGCGGCGCTCTGCTCGTTCGCCGCCGCCCGCTCACGCCAGGCGCGCAGATCCCCTGCGATCGCTTCGCGCCGACGGCTGCGCAGCTCAGCCTCACGCCCCTGCGTCTGCACGCGGGCTCGTGCTTCCGGACGCTGCGGCGCGCCGCTCGCCCAATTCGGCGCGGGCGGCGAGCAGCGCGTTCTCCAGTTCGGGGGCCGGCGCGAGATCGGCCAAGTCCTGATTTGCGGCCTCGGCCTGCGCCTGCGCATCGGCGATGTTCTGACCGAGCCGGCCGATCGCCTCGGTCAGGGCCGAGCGGCGGGCCGCCGTCTCGCCGGCCCTGCGCTCCGCCTGCGCCAGCCGCTCGCGGGCCTGATCGAGGCTGCGCCTGGCGTCGCGGGCCGCCTCCAGTGCCTTCGCCTCGATCAGCGCCGCCATCTTGGTGCGCTCACTCGCCTGGTCGAGACCGTCGCGCGACGCTTCGGCTGCCTCGCGCGCCGCCTGCGCTTCGTGTTCAAGATCGCCGAGCCGGTTCTTCTCGGCGAGCCGGCGGGCGGCAGGCGAGGGGGCATCGGCCGCGCTGGTGAAGCCGTCCCAGCGCCAGATGTCGCCCTCGCGCGAGACCAGTCGCTGCCCCGGCAGCAGCTTTGGCCGCAACCCAGCGCCATCGCCCCGGGCGACGACGCCGATCTGGCGCAGCCGCCGGGCGAGCGCCGCCGGCCCGCGGACATGCTTGGCGAGCGGCTCGACGCCATCGGGGGAGGGCAGGGTCGCTCTCGCCGCCGCCGCCGTCGGACCAGTGTGCCGGCGCCGCCGGATCGGCCGAGGCGTCGAGATCGTCGCCGAGCGCCGCGCCCAGCGCGGTTTCATAGCCTTTGGCGGCTGCGATCGAGTCGAGGATCGCCGGCCAGCGCCCCCCGCCGCTGGGGCGAGCAGCTTCTGCAAGGTACGGACTTCGGTTTCGAGGCGCTGTGCCTTGCGGTCGGCTTCCGCGAGCGGGCCACGCAGCCGCGTTTCGTCCTCGCGAGCGGCGACGAGGGCGCTGCGTGCGGCGCCAGTAGCCGCATCCGCGGCCTGCATCGAGGTCTCTGTGGTCGCGACCGCGGCGCGCAGCCCGTCAAGCGAGGCGGCGGTGCCGTCGGCGTCGAGCGCCGCCTGGTCGCGTTGCAGGCGCTCACGTTCGCTGGCGTGGCGGGCCTCGCGCTCCTTCGCCTCGCGCACGGCCCGTTCGAGCGCACCGCGCCGGGCTGCCAATTCGGAAAGCCGCGCCTGTACCGCGGCATGCTCGGTTTCCGCCGCCGCCAGTGCCGTCTCAGCCTCAGTGAGCTCGGTCGCAGCGGCCTTAGCTCCACCCGCCGCAGCCTCGGCCTCCAGCCGCAGACTCTCATCCTCGGCCGTCAATCGCGACAAGCTGTCGGTGGCATCCTTCCCGAGGCTCTCCTGCCGAGCGAGATCGCCCTGCAATTCGGCAAGCCGCTTCGCCAATTCCTCGGTGCGCTGCTTGGCGCGCCGATTCTCGGCCTCGATCTCGTCGAGACCGCGCTTCAGCCGGACGAGTGCAGCCGCTGCGACCGCCTCGTTCTCGCGCAGCTCCGGCAGGGCATGCGCCGCGATCGCCTGCAACCGCGCCGCTTCAGCCTGCACGCCGGTCTTGTCGGCGACCTCGCGGACGGCCGCTTCGAGGGCGCGCTCTGCCACGGCCTCCTGCGCCCGCGCTTCGTGATGGGCGATCAGGGCCAGCACCGCCTCGGCCTTGCGGATGTCGGAGGCGAGATTGCGATAGCGCGTCGCCTGGCGTGCCTGGCGCTGCAGCGCCTCGACCTGTCCGTCGATCTCGGCGAGCACGTCTTCGAGCCGGTTGAGATTGTCCTCGGCGCCCTTGAGGCGCAGCTCCGCCTCGTGCCGGCGGCTGTGCAGGCCGGCGATGCCGGCGGCGTCCTCCAGGATGCGCCGGCGCGATTGCGGCTTGGCGGAGATGATCTCGCTGATCTGGCCCTGGCGCACCAGCGCCGGCGAGCGCGCGCCAGTGGCGGCGTCGGCGAAGAGGAGTTGCACGTCGCGGGCGCGCACCTCCTTGCCATTGATGCGGTAGGTCGAGCCTTCCTCGCGCTCGATCCGGCGCGTGACCTCGAGCACCTCGGCATCGTTGAAGGCGGCGGGCGCCTTGCGGTCGCTATTGTCGAGCGTGAGCGCGACCTCGGCCATGTTGCGGGCCGGGCGCTCGGACGAGCCGCCGAAGATGACGTCGTCCATCCCCGAGCCGCGCATGTTCTTGAACGAGCTTTCGCCCATCACCCAGCGCAGGGCTTCGACGAGATTGGACTTGCCGCAGCCATTGGGGCCGACGATGCCGGTCAGGCCAGGCTCGATCTGGAACTCGGCCGGTTCGACGAAGGTCTTGAAGCCGGCAAGCTTGAGGCGCGTCAGCTGCATCGACGCGCCATAAAGCTATCGGCCGGCTCAGCTGCCGAGCAGCGGCTCGATGATCTTGTCGAATTCGGCAAGGCTGAGTGCACCGGAGCGCTTCTGCCCATTGATGAAGAAGGTCGGGGTGGAGTCCACGCCAGCCTTGGCCCCACCTTCCTTAACCTGCGTGACAGCGTCGTAAATGTCCTGTCGTTTCAGGCAGGCCTCGAAAGATTCCTGTGTGAAACCGGCCTGCTTGACCAGGCTGGAGAGAGCATCGACCGGCTTTTCGGTGAAGGCCCAGTTGCGCTGCTGCGCGAACAGCAGGTCGGTGAGCGGGTAGTATTTGTCGGTGCCGTTGCAGCGCGCCAGCATGAAGCCGGCCGTGGCGAGTGGATCGAGCGGGAACTCGCGCAGCACGAAGCGCACCTTGCCGGTGTCGATGTACTTGGCCTTCAGCGCCGGCCAGGTGTCCTTGTGGAAGGTGGCGCAGTGGCTGCAGGTCAGCGAGGCGTACTCGATGATCGAGACCTTGGCGTCGGGGCTGCCGAGCCAGACGTCGCCGAGCGGATTGGGGACGCCGGGAGCGGTCTGAGCGAAGGCACCCTGGCTGGCGAGAAGCGGCGAGAGGGCCAAGGCGGCGGAGCCGATCAACACCTGGCGGCGGCTGGTCATGAGACAATCCCTGATGGCGACGTAATTGCTGCGGACCATAGTCACCATCAGGATTGTGGCAAGATCGGTTCGCCGGTTCCTACTCACGAAGCCGTGTCGTCGGCCGCGGCGCGGCGCCGCTGCGCGATGCCGCGCCCGAGCCGTGCCAGCGCCTCCCGCAACTCGATGCTCTCGACGCCTGCGACCTGCGCCTCGATCCGCGCCAATACGGCAGGATCCGGCGGCGGAGCCGGTTTCGGCGCGGGCGGCGGCGCGACCGGCCCCTGCTTCAGCACCAGCTTGCCGACGGCGCGCCAGCCGAGATGGCTGTTGACCCGCTCCAGCACCAGCGGGCCGAGTTGCTGCATCTCCAGGGCGAAGGCGCCTTCGACGCGCACCACCAGCGTCGCCGGGTCCGACAGCTCTCCCGGCGCGCCGCGTCGCCGCGGCCAGTCGATCTTGAGCGGCCGCGTCCGCTGCGCCAGCCGCTCGCCGACGATCTCCGGCCAGAAGGCGACGACCGAGCGCCCCGCAAAGCCCTGCGCGGCGAGCGCGGGCGCGAGGCAGTCGTCGATCAGTTCGGCGAGGGGTTTTGCGACCATGGCCCAGTTTGCGACGAGAGCCATCCGGCGGCAAGCAGATCAGCCGTTCTCCTTGCGGGTGCGCCATTCCGCCGCCGTGATCTCCCAGATCTCCGCCGGATGCTCGCCGGACACGAAATTGTGGGTCTCGATCCCGACCATGCGCATACCACTGCTCTGCGAGATGCGGCGCGAAGCGATGTTTTTCACTGCTTTCGGCGCCCGCAATACGCTGTGTCCGAGCGCCTCGAACCAGAAATGGGTGACGGCGACGACCGCCTCGCTCATCAGGCCCTGATTGCGCCATTCGGGTGCGATCCAGAAACCGCGATTGTTCTTCTCCCCAATCAGCAGGCTGATCACGCCGATCAACCGTCCGGGTTCGGTCTTCGGGCGCAGACTCCAATGCCATTCCGTGCCCGCGGCCATACCCGGCAGCGCGACATTGCGCAGGAAGCTCTCGGCACCATCGGGCGGATAGGGCCAGGGCACGTGGCTGTCGAGAAACTGCACGATCTCCCATTGCGGAAAAACGGCTTGGATTGTCGGCGCGTCGTCGAGCGCCAGCGGCTTGAGCAGCAGTCTCTCGGTTTCGAGGCTGGGAATGACATTGGTCATCGTCGACGAGGTTGTCCGCTGGTTCTTCGGAAGGTCCCGCTTGCGGTCGGGGGCAGGCACGCTAAACCGGGCGCATGAGCCTCGCAACGCGACCGCAGGCGGCCAAGGCGGCCGATCTCCTCGCCTGGTATGACCGCCATCGCCGCGTCCTGCCCTGGCGGGCGCTGCCGGGCGAGCTGGCAGATCCCTACCGGGTCTGGGTCTCCGAGATCATGCTGCAACAGACCACGATCGCGGCGGTAAAACCCTATTTCGAGCGCTTCATGGCACGGTTTCCGACCGTCGAGGCCCTTGCTTCCGCTCCGTCCGAGAACGTCATGCAGGCTTGGGCCGGGCTCGGCTATTATTCCCGCGCCCGCAACCTTCATGCCTGCGCCCAGGCGGTCGCATATCAGCATGGCGGCCGCTTCCCCGATACGGAGGACGGCTTGCGCGCACTGCCGGGCATCGGCGCTTATACGTCGGGAGCCGTCGCCGCGATCGCCTTCGATCGGCCGGCGGTCGCGGTCGACGGCAATGTCGAGCGGGTGATCACCCGGCTCTTTGCGATCGAGGACGAGATGCCGGCCGCCAAGCCGCTGATCCGCGACCGGGTGCTGGTATTGCTGTCGCACGACCGGCCCGGCGATTTCGCGCAGGCGCTGATGGATCTGGGCGCAACGATCTGCACGCCTCGCTCGCCGGCCTGCGGGCTCTGCCCCTGGCGCGAGCCCTGTGAGGCGCGCATCGCCGGCACGCAGGAGAGCTTCCCGCGCAAGGCGGCGAAGAAGGCCGGCAAGACCCGCTATGGCGCGGCCTTCGTCACGATGCGCGAGGATGGCGCCGTCCTGGTCCGCACCCGGCCCGCCAAGGGTTTGCTCGGGGGCATGGTCGAAGTGCCTGGCAGCGACTGGCGGGCGGATTATGAGCTAGCCGATGCCCTGCGCGACCAGCCGGTGTCGGCACGCTGGCGGCGGCTGATGCTGCCGGTCCGCCACGTCTTCACGCATTTCCCGCTGGAGCTGACGGTGTTCGCCGGGCGCGTGCCGTTGGAGACGCAGGCGCCGGACGGCATGCGCTTCACGCCGTTCAACCGGCTGAAGGAGGAAGCCTTCCCGAACGTCTTCCTGAAGGCATTGGAAGCCGGGCTGGAAGAGCTGCAGCGGCCTTAGGCCGCCGCCATCTGCGTCCTGATCTCGCCGCGCAGGACATCGAGCAGCATGGCTTTGCCGTCGCGCTCGACATGCCAGAAGGTCCAGCCATTGCAGGCGGGAAGTCCCTGCGCCAGTGCGCCGACCTTGTGGATCGAGCCGACGGCCGGGCCGAGCACAAGCGTGCCATCGGCGCGGATGGTGGCGCTGTGGCGGCGCTTCTCGTCGAAGACGCGCTCGCCTGCCTTCACCAATCCAGCCTCGACCAGGCTGAGGAAGGGCACGCGCGGTTCGCTGCGCTTCGAAGGCGCGGTGGCGAAGGCTTCCGGTGGCAGCGGCTGAACCGCGGCGATGCGCTCGCGCGCTGCGTCGGCATAGACCTGCTCGCGCTCGATGCCGATGAAATGGCGGCCGAGCGCCTTGGCGACCGCGCCGGTCGTGCCGGTGCCGAAGAAGGGATCGAGCACGACGTCGCCGGGATTGCTGGCCGAGAGCAGCACGCGGGCGAGCAGCGATTCGGGCTTCTGGGTCGGGTGGACCTTGACGCCCTTGTCGTCCTTCAGGCGCTCGTCGCCGGTGCAGAGCGGCAGGTACCAGTCCGAGCGCATCTGCAAATCGTCATTGCCGCCCTTCAGTGCTTCGTAGTGGAAGGTGTATTTCGAGGCCTCGCCGCGCGCCGCCCAGATCAGCGTCTCATGCGCATTGGTGAAGCGGCGGCCGCGGAAATTCGGCATCGGGTTGGCTTTGCGCCAGACGATGTCGTTCAGCATCCAGAAGCCGAGATCCTGCAGGATCGAACCGACCCGGAAGATGTTGTGATAGGAGCCGATCACCCAGAGCGCGCCGTCGGGCTTCAGCGCGCGGCGGCAGGCGGTGAGCCAGGCACGGGTGAAGGCGTCATACTCGGCGAAGGAGGCGAACTTGTCCCAGTCGTCATCGACGGCATCGACGAGGCTGTCGTCGGGCCGGCGCAGATCGCCGCCAAGCTGGAGATTATAGGGCGGGTCGGCGAAGACGAGATCGACGCTCCCCGGGGGCAGCGCCTCGATCGCGGCGACGCAATCGCCGACGATCACCTGATCGAGCGGCAGCTCCCGAGGGAGAACCTGAGTGGGAAGAAGGCTCTTGGCCTTCATCCGGGTCGCCAGCGCGGGCCGTCCGGTACGCGAAACCTGAATCCGGACGGGAGCGCTGGCGATCCCGGTACGCGAGGTACTCATGACGCCAAGACCGTTACGCAACTTCAACAGTCGCGATCCTGGCCGGTCAGGGTAAAGGGCGGGTTTCCGGGGTGAAAAAAATGCGTCCCATTCTGGGGCTGCAGATTTTGCCTAGCCCATTGAATGTGTTGATGAATTCCTAACGGAAGTTAAGGAATCGTAAGCGGCTCCAGCTGCCGTTGCGGCAGTTCGGGAGCAGTTCCGCGGGTCCCTTGACCGTCACTCGGGCAGGTAGATTTCGGCCTTCATGAAGGTCACTGCCTGCCCGGTGATGAGCACGCGCGCTCCTGCCATTTCGCAGCTGAGATGCCCGCCGCGCGCCGAGGCCTGGAAGGCTTCGAGACGGGTCTTGTCGAGCTCGCCGGCCCAGTACGGAACCAGCGTCGCATGGATCGAGCCGGTGACCGGATCTTCCGGGATGCCGGCGCTGGGAGCGAAATAGCGCGAGACGAAATCATGGCTCTCGCCGCGCGCTGTGATGCCGAAGCAGAGCGGAGCGAGCGTCGCGATCGCGGCGGCATCGGGCACGAAGGTGCGCACCGCCTTTTCGTCCGCCAGGACGGCGAAGACGTTCTCGAAATTGCGGAAGAGCGCCCGCGGCGGAACCGCAAAGAGCGCGGCGATGACCGGAGGCAGTGCCTCGACCGGTTCTGGTGCGAAGGCCGGCAGGTCGAGCCGGTAGCCATTGTCCTGCTGCGAGACACGGATCGGTCCGACCCGGGTGGCGAACTCGATCTTGCCCGAGATGCCGTGAGCGCTGGCGAGGACATGCGCGGTCGCGAGCGTGGCATGCCCGCAGAAATTGACCTCGTGGACAGGGGTAAACCAGCGCAGATCCCAGCCGCTACCGCTCGGGCGGGCGAAGGCGGTTTCGGCCAGATTGTTCTCGTTGGCGATGGCCTGCATCGTCGCCTCGGGCAGCCAGTCGTCGAGGATGAGGACGGCAGCCGGGTTACCGGCGAACACCCGGTCGGTGAAGGCGTCGACCTGATGCATCGTCAGGGTGGGCATGGTGCCTCCGGCAAGCTCAGCCAAGCGAGCGCGACCAGACACCTTTGATCGGCGCGAAGGAATAGCGGTGGGCGGGGCAGGGGCCATGCGTCTTCAGCGCGGCGCGATGCGCCGCCGTGCCATAGCCGACATGGCTGATGAAGCCATAGGCCGGATAAGCGAGCGAAAGCCGCGCCATCATCCGGTCGCGCGTCACCTTGGCGACGATTGAGGCCGCGGCGATCGAGGCGATCAGTCCGTCACCACCGATGATCGCCTCGCAGCCGCAGGCCAGCGCCGGCGGATCGTTGCCGTCGACCAGCACGAGATCGGGCGACAGCGGCAGCGCCGTCACTGCACGCCGCATGGCGAGCAGGGTCGCCTGCCGAATGTTGATCGTGTCGATTTCCGCCGCGGAGGAACTGCCGACCCCGACCGCCAATGCGCTGGCGAGGATCAGGACGGCGAGCTCTTCGCGGCGCTGGGCAGTGAGTTCCTTCGAATCGGCGAGCCCGTCCGGGATCGCCAGGGGATCGAGGATGACGGCGGCCGCTACGACCGGGCCGGCGAGTGGGCCGCGCCCGACCTCGTCCACGCCGGCGACGCGAGCGCGCCCGGCAATCATTGCGGCCTGTTCGCGGCTGAAATCGGCGGTCATGGCTCCGCTATGCCAGATCATGGCGCGAAGGTCTGCCGCCGGCTGGATCACATCCACAGTTCAGCCCGGGTCCAGGAAGAACGCGCGTAGCGCTTCCGCCGTCGCCATCGGGCGCTCTTCCGGGAAGAAATGCCCGCCTGCCATCGCGCTGCCCTCGACCTCGTCAGCCCAGCGACGCCAGATCGCGAGCGGCCCGCCGTCGGCTTCATACCACTGCGCCAGCGCGCCCTCGGCGCTCCACAGGGCGAGCACCGGGCAGGCGATACGCCGCTCGTTTCGCTGGTCCTCGGCGTCATGTTCGCGATCGATTGCGGCAGCCGCCCGGTACTCCTCGCAGATCGCATGGATATGGTCGGCATCGCTTAGGGCTGCGACATAGGCTTTGCGCGCGGCCGGTGAGAACGTCGAGGCCGGGGTCCCCCAGCCATTGAGGGCGCTGTCGACGATCGCCTCCGGAGCCGCGGCGATGAGCCGCTCTGGCAAGGGCTCCGGTTGGGCGAGCAGCGCCCAAGGCCAGAAGCTGAGGGCGAAGCGGGCATCGGCCCGATCCCAGGCTTCGGCTGTTGGCACGATGTCGAACACGGCGAGCTTCGTGATCCGCTCGGGATGGTCGAGCGCCAGACGATAGGCGACGCGGCCACCGCGATCGTGCCCGGCCACGGCGAAGTGCTTGAAGCCCAGTTTCTCCATGACGGCGACCATGTCAGCGGCGAGCGCCCGCTTGCTGTAGGGCACATGGTCGGTGGTCGAGGATGGGCAGGAACTTGCGCCATAGCCGCGCAGATCGGCGCAGATGACGGTGAATTCCTCCGCCAGTAGCGGAGCCACGTCCCGCCACATCAGATGCGTCTGCGGAAAGCCGTGCAGCAGCAGGAGTGGTGGGCCGGAGCCCATCCTGCGCAGGAATATCGCAGCTTCCTCCGTTTCAATGATCTCGTTGCTGAAATCGTCCATGCCGACCTCCGCTTCCTCTGGCGGAAACGCGCAGCAGGTCGATCGGTGCCGCCATGCCCCAGACTGGAGCGATCAGAACAGGCTGAGCTGCGCCTTCTCCTTCTCCGGCTTGACGAAGAGGTCGGTGCGCAGCCGCAGCCGCGTGCTGTTGAAGCCGAGCCGCTCGGCCGCCATCTCGAAGCGCCGGCCGATCATCCAGGCATACGGGCCGGAACCGACCTGGCGCTGGCCCCAGGCGGCATCGTAATCCTTGCCGCCGCGGGTCGAGCGGATCAGCGAGACGACATGGCGCATCTTGTCGGGGTGATGCGTCACCAGCCAGTCCTGCACGATGTCCTTCACCTCGAGCGGCAGGCGCAGCAGCACATAGCCGGCCTCGCGCGCCCCCGCCGCTTTCGCGGCATCCAGGATGCGCTCGATCTCGTGCTCGTTGATCGCTGGCACGATCGGCGCGACCAGCACGGTCACCGGAATGCCGGCTTCCGACAGCCTGCGGATCGTTTCGATCCGCTTGGCGGGCGAAGCGGCGCGCGGCTCCATGTCGCGGGCGAGCTTTGGATCGAGCGTCGTCACCGAGAGCGCGACCTTGACCAGCCCCTTTGCCGCCATCGGTGCGAGGATATCGATGTCGCGTTGCACCAGCGCCGATTTGGTGACGATGCCGACCGGATGGTTGAACTTCGCCAGCACTTCGAGGATTCCGCGCATGATCCGCAGCTTCTTCTCGATCGGCTGGTAGGCATCGGTATTGGTGCCGATCGCGATGGTGCGGGGTTGGTAGCTCGGCGAGGACAGCTCCTTTTCCAGCAGCAGCGCCGCGTCCGGCTTGGCGGTCAGCTTGCTTTCGAAGTCGAGCCCGGGCGACAGCCCGAGATAGGCATGGCTCGGCCGCGCGAAGCAGTAGACGCAGCCATGCTCGCAGCCGCGATAGGGGTTGATCGAACGGTCGAACGAGATATCGGGCGAATCATTGCGTGTAATGATCGTCCGCGGCTTCTCGACCGAGACCTCGGTCTTGAACGCCGGCAGCTCGCCGAGCGAGCCCCAGCCGTCATCCTCGCTGATGCGGGTCTCGGCTTCATAGCGGCCGCCGGGATTGATCGTCGCGCCGCGTCCGCGCCGCCGCTCCGGGTCGATCTGGCTGCCGACATGGGCGAGCGGATCGACCGGTGCGAGCCGCACCGGCGCCGAGACGCTTCCCGGCTCGCTGTCGCGGCGTTTCAGCGGTTGCGTCCTGGCTGAGGGTCTGGCCTGCAGCATGGCTTCGTCTCCCGGCGGAATCGGTTGATCCGAGACCAAGGAATGTGAACATAACAGGAACAAAATGCAAGTGACAGGATTGCGACATGTTGCACTGCGTCATAAGCTGATCCCCCATGATCACCGCCGTCATCCGGGCCAATCGCGACGTCGAAGCGCTCGCAGCGACCTTGTCCGTGCTGATTCCCGCGGTCGCGCAGGGCGTGATCGGCCATGCCGTGGTGATCGACGAGGCAAATGACGCTGCGATCGAGCGTCTCGCCGACGAGACCGGCGCCAGCTATGTCAGGGCCAAGAATCTGGCCAGGAACGGCGAGGCCTGGTCCAGCGGGGTCGCGCAGGCGCGCGGCGACTGGGTCATCCTGCTCGAAGCCGGCGATCTGCCCGAGCCGCAATGGACGCCGAGCATCGAGCGGCATTTGCTGACGATGGCGATGCGGCCGGCCTTGATGCCGCTGCGCGGCATGGCCGCGGCGCTGCGCGAATGGGGCGCAGTCTCGCTGCGCTCGCGCCACGTCAGGGCCGGGCTCCTGGCGCCCAAGACGCAAATCCTGTCCGGCCGGCTGGCGCGTGCGCCGCGCCGGCTCACCGTGCGTCGCGAGCGCGCCGAAGGCTGAGCCGTCAGAGCTGGTTCGTCTTGAAGGTGTCGCAGCTCTGCATCGAGCCGGATTTGAAGCCCGTGTTGAACCAGCGCGTGCGCTGTGCCGACGAGCCATGCGTGAAGGAATCCGGCACGACGACGCCGCGGCCCTGTTGCTGCAGCTTGTCGTCGCCGATCGCAGAGGCGGAGCGCATCGCCTCGTCGATGTCGCCGGGCTGGATGCGGTCCATCGCCTGGATGTTATAGGCCCAGACGCCGGCGAAGCAGTCGGCCTGCAATTCGACCCGTACCGAAAGCTGGTTCGATTCGCGCTCGGAGACCCGTTGGCGCATCTCGTTCACCTTCGGCAGGATGCCGATCAGGTTCTGGATGTGATGGCCGATCTCGTGGCCGACGACATAGGCATAGGCAAAGTCGCCGCCGCCACCGAGCTTGCGCTGCATCTCCTGGAAGAAGGAGAGGTCGAGATAGACCCGCTGGTCGTTGGGGCAATAGAACGGCCCCATCGCCGCCTGCGCCGTGCCGCAGCCTGAGCGGTCGACGCCGCTGAACAGCACCAGCTTTGGTGGCACATATTTGCGGTTGGCCTGCTGCGGCAGCACCTTGCTCCAGACATCCTCGTTCTGCGCCAGCACGGCCGAGACGAAGCGGCCCATCTCGTCCTGTGGCGGACCGGCCGATTTGCGCTGCTCCTGCGTCGGCGCAGTGCGCCCGCCGATGCCACCGATCAGTTCGGCCCCGCCGATCAGCAGGCGCGGATCGATGCCGAGCGCCCAGCCGAGCAGGCCGAGCACGACCATGGTACCGATGCCGATACCGCCGCGTCCGCCGGGAAGGCCGGCATATTCGCCGCCACCCCCGCCACGCCGGTCCTCAAGATTGTCGGACTGGCGATAATCTTCCCAACGCATGCGCGAACCCTTGTTGCAGCGCCGCCAATGTCGGCGACGCGGCGGCCGAACTCAAGTCCCGTTGCGCAGGCGGCCTCAATGATAGCCGCTATCGGCCTTCACCTTGCCGCGGAAGGTCCAGTACACGAAGGCCGTGTAGAACAGGATCATCGGCAGGAGAAAGCTGACGCCGATCAGTACGAAGATGTGCGAACTCGGAGCCGCTGCGGTGTCCCAGATCGTCAGGCCGGGTGGCACCAGATAGGGATAGTTCGAGATCGCCAGGCCGAGGAAGCAGAGCAGGAAGATCGCGATGGTGAAGGCGAAGGGCGTGAACTCGTGGTTCCCGTGCAGTCGCTTCCAAACCATGTAGCCGCAGAAGGCGGTCAGCACCGGGAACGGCCAGAGCAGCAACAGATTCGAGGGCGTGAACCAGCGCTCGGCGATGCGCGGATGGGCATAAGGCGTCCATAGCGAGACCAGCGCGGCAAAGGCGAGCAGGCAAAGCAGCAGGGTCTTGGCCTGGCGCCGGGCGCGATCGGCCACCGCCCCTTCCGTCTTGAAGACCAGCCAGGTCGCGCCGAGCAGGGCGTAGCCGACGACGACGCCGGCTCCGCACATCAGCGAGAATGGCGTCAGCCAGTCGAACGGGCCGCCGGCGAACTGGTTATCGACGACCTTCACGCCCTGGATCAGCCCGCCGAGGATGACGCCTTGCGAGAAGGCAGCGGTGGTGGAGCCGAGCCAGAACGCCAGATCCCAGATCCGGTGCTTCGGCTTGGCGACCCAGCGGAACTCGAAGGCGACGCCGCGGAAGATCAGCGACAGCAGCATCAGCGTCACCGGCAGGTACAAGGCCGGCATGATCACGGAATAGGCCAGCGGGAACGCGACCCAGAGGCCGGCGCCGCCGAGCACCAGCCAGGTCTCGTTGCCGTCCCAGAACGGCGCGACCGAGTTCATCATCTGGTCACGCTCGCTTTCGTCCGCGGTCGTCGGGAACAGGATGGCGATGCCGAGGTCGAAACCGTCGAGCACGACATAGAGCATGACGGCGGTGCCGATCAGTCCGGCCCAGATCACGGGGAGATACCATTCCATCTGGATTCTCCTCAGCTCGCCGGCTGGATCTTGTCGTCGCCGGGATGACCGTCGCCGAAGATCGCCGAGGCCGGTGCCTGCGCCGCCTTCAGCGGCCGCTTCGATGGCTGCTCGGGCGGGTCCTCATGGCTGATTTCGTCTGGTCCCTTGGCGATCAGGCGGTTGATCAAGAGGATGCCGGCGGTGAACACCACGCAATAGACGAAGACGAACAACGCCAGCGAGATCGCGACCTCGGCGGTGGTGATCGGCGACACCGCATCCTTGGAGCGCAGGATGCCGGTGGCGACCCAGGGCTGGCGCCCGACTTCGGTAACGAACCAGCCGGCGAGAATGGCGACGAAGCCGGCGGGCCAGGTGTACTGGGCGATCCAGAGCCAGCGCTGCGACTCGAAGATGCGACCGCGCCACCAGAGCCAGGCTCCGATCCAGCCGAACAGGATCATCAGCGTGCCGAGCCCGACCATCAGCCGGAAGCCGAAGAAGGGGATCAGCACCGGCGGGCGGTCTTCGCGCGGGAAGTCCTTCAGGCTCTTGAACAGGGCGTCCATGCTGCCATGGGTGAGCAGGCTGGCGACGCCGGGGATCGCGATCTCGAAGCGGTTGAGCTCAGCCTTCTCGTCAGGCCAGGCGAAGAGCACGAGCGCGCCGGGCTTGGACGAGTCCCAGTGCGCCTCGATCGCAGCGAGTTTGGCTGGCTGGTAGATCGCGGTCTGCTTGCCGTGGAAGTCGCCGATGACAGCCTGCAGCGGTGCGGTCAGCGCGATCATCAGGATCGCCATCCGCACCATCGTCCTGGCCGACTCGGTGCGATGGCCGGCGAGCAGGTGGCGGGCGCCGGTCGCCAGCACGACGAAGGCGGTGGTGAGGTAGGCCGCCGTCATCATGTGTGCGTAGCGCAGTGGGAAGGTCGGGCTGAAGACGATCTTCATCCAGTCGACGGGGTAGGCGATGCCGTCGCGGACCTCGTGCCCGACCGGGTACTGCATCCAGCTATTGGCCGAGAGAATCCAGAAGCCCGACAGCGCGGTGCCGCCGGCGACGATCACCGCCGAGAGGAAATGCAGCCAGGGCGGCACCCGCTTCCAGCCGAAGAGCAGCACGCCGAGGAAGGATGCTTCGAGGAAGAAGGCGCTGAGCACCTCATAGCCGATCAACGGGCCCAGCACGTTGCCGGTGACTGCCGAGAACCGGCTCCAGTTCGTACCGAACTGGTAGGAGAGCACGATGCCGGAAACCACGCCCATGGCGAAGGAGACCGCGAAGATCTTGGTCCAGAAGCGGGCGAGGAGATGGAACTTCTGGTCGCCGGTCTTCAGCCACAGGCCGAGCAGCGTCGCGATATAGGCCGACAGCCCGATCGTGAAGGCGGGAAAGACGATGTGGAAGGAAATCGTGAAGGCGAACTGGATGCGGGACAGCAGAAAGGCGTCGATTTCCATCGCATCGCTCCGGCGTACCGGCCACGAACGTCATGGCCGAAAGACCCTGCCGGTTGCAGGGTCTACTTTGTACTCGGAATAATCAAGCCGATGCGACAGGGCAGCCTTCTGTGGTGACGCAGTGGCATCGCGCCGCTGCGTCAAAGCGCGTCGAGTGCCGCCTTGAGGGCTCGCAAGTCGCGCCAGGCCAGGCGCTTCTGCAGCGGTTGGCGCAGCAGATAGGCCGGGTGCAGCGTCGCGATCGCCCGGATCACGCGGGTGCCGGTATCGTATTCCCGCCAGCGGCCGCGCGAAGCCAGGATGCCGGAGACGCCGAGCAGCCCCTGCGCCGACGGGCCGCCGATGCAGACCAGGATGTCGGGATCGGCGAGCTGGATCTGGCGCTGGATGAACGGCAGGCAGATCGCGACCTCCTGCGGCGTCGGCGTGCGGTTGCCGGGCGGGCGCCAGGGCAGGAGGTTGGCGATATAGACATGCTCCTGCCGGTTGAAGCCGATCGAAGCCAGCATCCGGTCGAGCAATTGGCCTGAACGGCCGACGAAGGGCAGGCCGGCGCGGTCTTCGTCAGCGCCCGGCGCCTCGCCAACGACCATCACCTTCCCGGCCGGATTGCCGTCGGCGAAGACGAGGCTTTTCGCCGAGGCCTTGAGCGGGCAACCTTCGAAGCTGGCGAGTGCCGCCTTGAGCTCTTCCAGCGTCGTCGCCTCGCGCGCCAGCGCCTGGGCCGACAGCGCCGCTTCGTCCGGCGGCGCCGGGGCCGCTGTCGGGGCGCGCGCGGTTATCGGTTGGGAGGACGCCACGAGGCGTGCGACAGGCTGTCGCGCCGGAGCAAGCTCCGTTGCAGCTGCGAAATGGTCGTGCGGCGTCTCGTCGAGCGCCTCCGTCACGCCCATCTCGGCGTACCAGGCAATCAGTTCGGCTGCGGAGACGGCGTCGAAGGACATGGGCGACAGAATACCGCGGCGCTTGGAACGAAGCGAGCCCGTTCGCTGTTGCAAAATAACCGGGAGCCCCGGATAGAGGAATTCCAATCAGCCCCGCGGCTTGGCGGGATGATCGAGATAGTTCATATATAAACTATCTAATGACATATAAGCGGCGCGGGGTGGAGGGCAGCATGGATCTGAAGGAAGCACAGAGCACGCCGCGCGAGAGCATGGACTATGACGTCGTTATCGTCGGCGCCGGCCCGGCCGGACTGGCCGCCGCGATCCGGCTGAAGCAGCTCGACGAAGCCATTTCGGTGGTGGTGGTCGAGAAGGGCTCCGAGGTCGGCGCGCACATCCTCTCCGGCGCGGTCATCGATCCGATCGGCCTCGACAAGCTCCTGCCCGACTGGCGCCAGGACGAGGCGCGCCCGCTCCATACGGAGGTCAGCGAGGACGTCTTCTATTTCCTCGGCCCGGCCGGCGGCGCGCGCCTGCCGAATTTCGCCATGCCGAAGCTGATGAACAATCACGGCAACTTCGTCGGCTCGCTCGGCCTGGTCGCGCGCTATCTCGCCGCCCGCGCCGAGGCACTCGGCGTCGAGATCTATCCTGGCTTCGCGGCTGCAGAGCTGCTCTTCAACGAGGACGGCTCGGTCGCCGGCATCGCCACCGGCGACATGGGCGTCGCCAAGGACGGCACCGTCTCCGAGCGCTTCACCCGCGGCATGGAGCTGCGTGGCCGCTATACCCTGCTTGGCGAAGGCGCCCGCGGCTCGCTCTCGAAGATCGCGATCAGGCGCTTTGCACTGGATGAAGGCCGCGAACCGCAGAAATACGGCATCGGCCTCAAGGAAATCTGGCAGGTCAAGCCGGAGAAGTTCAAGAAGGGGCTGGTGCAGCACTCCTTCGGCTGGCCGCTCGACATGTCGACTGGCGGCGGCTCCTTCCTCTACCATTTCGACGACAACCTCGTCTCGGTCGGCTTCGTCGTCCATCTCAACTACACCAATCCGACGCTCTCGCCCTTCGACGAGTTCCAGCGCTTCAAGACCCACCCGATGATCCGCGATGTCTTCGAAGGGGCAAAACGCCTCTCCTATGGCTCGCGCGCCATCACCGAGGGCGGTTGGCAGTCGGTGCCGAAGCTGACCTTCCCGGGCGGGGCGCTGATCGGCTGCTCGGCCGGCTTCGTCAACGTGCCGCGCATCAAGGGCAGCCACAACGCCATCCTGTCGGGTATGCTGGCGGCCGAGCATCTCGTGCCGGCGCTGGCGGCAGGCCGTTCCCATGACGTCGTCGACGGCATCGAGGATAGCTGGCGCTCCTCCGAGATCGGGCGCGACCTCAAGCTGGTGCGCAACGTCAAGCCGCTCTGGTCGAAGCTCGGCACGCTCGGCGGCGTCGCGCTCGGCGGCATCGACATGTGGCTGAACCAGCTCTTCGGTTGGTCGCCCTTCGGCACGCTGAAGCACGGCAAGCCCGACCATGCCACGCTGAAGCCGATCGGCATGGTCAAACCGATCGTCTATCCCAAGCCCGACGGCAAGATTTCCTTCGACAAGCTCTCCTCGGTCTTCCTCTCGGCGACGAATCACGAGGAGGATCAGCCGGCGCATCTGAAGCTGACCGACCCCAATGTTCCGGTGCTGCAGAACCTGCCGATCTATGGCGAGCCGGCGCGGCTTTACTGCCCGGCGGGCGTCTACGAGGTGGTCTATGCCGATCCCGAGAAGCAGTCGCTGCCGCGCTTCGTGATCAACGCGCAGAACTGCGTGCACTGCAAGACCTGCGACATCAAGGACCCTGCCCAGAACATCACCTGGACGGTGCCGGAAGGCGCGGGCGGGCCGAATTACTCGAATATGTGATAGTATTCGATATTGTTGCCAAAGATTAAGGCCGCGGCGGGTGTATCCGGCGCGGCCTTTTTATTGACGCCTGAAGAGGTGGCGAATCAGCCCTTGCGGACGACGGGAGCGGGCTTCTCCGGCTCCTTGGTGGCGCAGCCGCCGGCGATGCCGGCAAGCGTCAGGACAGCAGCGAGCGCGAGCGAGACCTTCTTCATTTGAAGTGTCCTAAACGAATCGTCGCGAATATCCGCGACGGCGCAATTCTATGCCGATTTGCTTTACGGAAATCTATGATTTCGACGCCGCTATAGCAGTGGGTTGCGCTTTTCACGTGAGCGTGACGGCGATGCTGCAACTGCTATGCCGCACTTGTCGCCAAGCCCGGAAACGGCCATGTTGGCGGCTTAAAGGCTCTTAGATCGTTCAGGTCACGGTCCCGTCTACGGACCAGTTCCCGGCAGCCGGGGCGGACCGAGGGAGAATGGTGGACGTGACGTTTCAGATCGACGGCCGTAGCGCCGCTCTTATGCTTGCGTTTATCGCGGGACTGCATGTCGGCATGCCGGCGCTCGCGCAGGCGCGTCCGGTCGACAAGTTCGAGCCGGCCGAGAGTCTCGAAGGCAATTATCTGGCGGCGGTGGTGGCGGGTTCTGCCCGGGACCTCGGTGCGGCCTCGATCTATCTGCGCGAGGCGATCAAGAACGATCCCCAGAACAGCGAATTGCTCGAGCGCGGTTTCGTCGCCTTCCTCGCCGACGGCGCGATGAACGAGACCTTCCGCGCCGCCGAGAAGCTGATCCAGCGCGATGCCACCAACGGCCTCGCCCAGCTGGCGCTTGGCGTGCGCGCGTTGAAGCAGAAGAACTATACGGCTGCGCGCACCCAGT
Source organism: Bosea vestrisii (assembly GCF_030144325.1). Taxonomy (NCBI): domain Bacteria; kingdom Pseudomonadati; phylum Pseudomonadota; class Alphaproteobacteria; order Hyphomicrobiales; family Alloboseaceae; genus Allobosea; species Allobosea vestrisii. The sequence continues at coordinate 4,713,251 of NZ_CP126307.1, forward strand.
TGCAGCGCGGCGGCCGCGGCCGCTCCGCCGACATCACCGCGACCTTGCTCGCCGCCTGGGCCTATTCCGGCTCCGGCGAGACCAACCGCGCGCTCGAGACGCTCGACCGCCTCAAGGGCGAGGCGACTTTCGACCGCTTCCGCGACTTCCATGCCGGGCTGATCCTCGACATCGCCGGCCGCCGCAACGACGCGAACCGCCGGCTCAAGGCGGCCTATGACGCCGAGAAGACCAATCTGCGCCTCGTCGATCTCTGGGCCCGCCAGCAGGCGCGCGCGGGCGACAGTGACGCGGCCTTGGCGACGCTGAACGATTTCGAGCAGCGCGTGCGCCCGAACCATCCGATCGTGCGCGATGCGATCGCCAAGATCAGCAGCAAGGAGCCGCTGCAACGCATCGTCGGCAACACCCAGCAGGGCGCGGCTGAGGTGCTCTATGGCCTCGCCAGTGCCGGGATTTTGCAGGGCGACGAGGCGACCGCGCTGCTTTACCTGCGCTTTGCAGCCTATCTCGACCCAGGCCACGACCTTGCCGTGCTGACGTTGGCCGACATCCTCGAGCGCGCCAAGCAGACCGAGGATGCGGTCCAGGTCTACCGGCGCATGCCCGAGAACTCGCCGTTACGGCCGGTCGCGGATATCCAGATCGGGCTTGGCCTCGAGCAGCTCGGCAAGACTGAGGAAGCGGTCAAGCATCTCGAGACGATCATCGCGGCGCGGCCGGAAGACGTCGACGCCATCTCCGCGCTCGGCAACATCTACCGCTCGCGCAAGCGCTTCGAGGAGGCGGCCGCAACCTATGACAAGGCGGTCGCCAAGCTCGGCACGCCCGGCCGCTCCAACTGGGACCTGCTCTATTCGCGCGGCATCGCCTATGAGCGCACCAAGAAATGGCCCCAGGCCGAGGCTGATCTGCGCAAGGCGCTGGAGCTGATGCCGGAAGCGCTCAGCCGCGAGCGCGCGCTGGTGCTCAACTATCTCGGCTATTCGCTGGTCGACCAGAACCTCAAGCTCGAGGAGGCGCTCGGCATGCTGCGCCGCGCCGTCGAGCTCAGGCCGCGTGATGGCTACATCATCGACTCGCTCGGCTGGGCACATTACCGCCTCGGCCGCTATGACGAGGCGGTGACGGAGCTTGAGAAGGCGATGGAACTGCGCCCTTCGGATCCGGTGATCAACGACCATCTCGGCGACGTCTACTGGAAGACCGGCCGCTATCTCGAGGCGCGCTTTCAGTGGAACTATGCCCGCGACCTCGGCCCGGAGCCGGACGACCTCACCCGGATCCAGCGCAAGATCGAGAAGGGGCTCGACGATCAGGCGCCCTCGGCCAATGCGGCCGAGCCGAAGAAGGATGGCGGCTGATCCTTGCCTGCCAGACTGGCGACCCGCGCCCCGGCCAAGGTCAATCTCTCCTTGCGCGTCCTCGGACGCCGGGCCGACGGTTATCATGAGCTCGACAGCCTCGTCGCCTTCGCCGGTGTCGGCGACGAACTGAGCCTGTCATCGGGCGAGCCCGCGGGAGTCCAGATCTCAGGCCCGTTCGCCGCAGGCCTCTCGACCGGACCCGACAATCTCGTCCTCAAGGCCGAGCGCGCCCTGCGCGACGAGATCGCCGGGCTGCGCTCCGGCCGCTTCCATCTCGTCAAGCGCCTGCCGGTCGCTTCCGGCATCGGCGGCGGCTCGGCCGATGCGGCTGCTGCATTGCGCCTGCTGGCGCGGCTCAACGACTTGCCGCTATCGCATCCGGCGCTGCACGCTGCCGCCGGCCGTGTCGGCGCCGATGTCCCGGTCTGTCTCGAAGCCCGCGCCCGCATGATGGCCGGTATCGGCGAACGGCTCGGCCCACCTTTGAAACCGCCGCGCCTGTTCGCGCTGCTGGTCAATCCCGGTGTCGCGGTCGAGACCGCCGCGGTGTTCCGCGCGCTTGGCCTCCCTCCGGGACAGGATCATGCGGGCGGCGTCGATGCATTCGAGCCGGGTGATCCACCACCGGCTAGCCCGGCGGCGCTGATCGCCGTGCTAGCCGCCTCCGGAAACGATCTCGAAGCGCCGGCCCGAAGCGTTGCGCCGATCATCGGCGAGGTGTTGTCGGCGCTGTCGGCCTTGCCCGGCTGCCGGTTGGCGCGCATGTCGGGCTCCGGCGCGACCTGCTTCGCCCTGTTCGATGATTGCCGCGTCAGCGCCGAGGCCGGCAAGCTTCTGACGCATGGCCGGCCGGATTGGTGGGTGAAGGCGACTGTGCTGAGATAGGCGCCTCGGCTTCAAGCCGGAGGACGCATCATGACGCTGGCCTCTTTTCTCGCCTATGTCGGTGTCGCGGCGCTGGTGATCTGCACGCCGGGGCCAGACACCGCATTGACCATCCGCAACACCTTGTTCGGCGGGCGCGCCGCCGGCGTGCTGACCGCGCTCGGCGTGGCGACAGGTCTCTCGGTCTGGGCTTTGGCGACCAGCCTCGGCCTCGTCGCCCTGCTGGTGGCGAGCGAGCCGGTCTTCCGCGCCATCCAGTACGCCGGCGCTGCCTATCTGATCTATCTCGGTATCATGGCGCTGCGGGACGCTTTTTCGCCGGCAGGGGCCTGCATCGCCGGCTGCTGCCGCGATCTCGCCGCGGCGGCTCGCGCCCGCCATCGCCTACCGGCAGGGGCTGATCAGCAATCTCGGCAATCCGAAGATCGCGGTCTTCTTCGCCAGCCTGCTGCCGCAGTTCGCGGCCGGCAGCAGCAGCTTCACCATGCTGTTCCTGCTCGGACTGGTCTTCGCCGCGATGACCCTGCTCTGGCTCTCAGCCTATGCGCTTGTCGTCGCCAAGGCCGGTGACGTGCTGCGGCGCTCGCAGGTTCGGCGCGTCATCGAGGCGCTGACCGGCGGGCTCCTGCTGGCGCTGGGCCTCAGGATTGCGGCGGAGCAGCGCTGAACCGGCTCAGTGCGCCCGCGCCACGCAGAAGTCGACGGCGTCGTTGAGCGCCTGCTTCATCGGCGATGACGGGAACAGGCCGAGCGCATCCTTCGCCATCTTGGCGTAGTGGCGGGCGCGCTCGATCGTGTCGGCCAGCGCGTCGTGCTTGCGCATCAGGGCCTGCGCCTCGTCGAGATCGCCGTCGCGGACCTCGCCCTCCTGCAGGGTGCGGCGCCAGAAAGCGCGATCGCTCTCACTGCCGCGGCGGAAAGAGAGCACGACGGGCAAGGTGATCTTGCCCTCGCGGAAGTCGTCGCCGACATTCTTGCCGAGCTGGCCCGATGAGCCGCCATAGTCGAGTGCGTCGTCGATGAGCTGGAAGGCGATGCCGAGATTGAGCCCGTAGCTGCGGCAGGCGGCAGCCTCGCCCTTCGACGACTGGGCGATCACCGGCCCGACCTCGCAGGCGGCGGCGAAGAGTTCGGCGGTCTTGCCGCGGATCACGGCGAGATATTCGTCCTCGGTGGTCTCGGTGTTCTTGGCGGCGGCGAGCTGCATCACCTCGCCCTCGGCGATCACCGCAGCGGCGGTCGAGAGGATGTCGAGCGCGCGCAGCGAGCCGACCTCGACCATCATCCTGAAGGCCTGGCCGAGCAGGAAGTCGCCGACCAGCACGCTCGCCTCATTGCCCCACAGCATGCGGGCAGCGAGCTTGCCGCGGCGCATGTCGCTCTGGTCGACGACGTCGTCATGCAGCAGCGTCGCCGTGTGCATGAACTCCACCGAGGCCGCGAGCTTGACATGGCCATCGCCCTGATAGCCGCAGAGCGCCGCCGTTGCGAGCGTCAGCATCGGCCGCAAGCGCTTGCCGCCCGAGGAGATCAGGTGGTTCGCGACCTCCGGGATCATCGTGACCTCTGAGCCGGTGCGCGACAGGATCATCGCATTGACGCGCTCCATGTCGGCGCGCGTCAGCCCGACCAGCGGCGCGATCCCGCTTTGGCCGGTGTCCTTGTCTTCGAAAGCTACGACGACGCCCACTCGCAAACTCCGGCCGTTTCTCACGCGCTCGCGCGCCATGCCCTTGCCATAAACGTCGCATGCGTGACCAGCCCCGGCAATCCTTTCGCGACGCAGCAGATTGACGCTGCACCGCGGCACCGTTCCGGGTCATGCGATCTTTCCTGTTGCGCCGGGCCGACACGAAAGGCTCCATGGCGGCATGCATGAACTCGTCCGCTCGAACGACATCGTCCTGCTTGGGGCCATCGAGGCGCTCCTGGCCTCGGCTGATCTGGGTTGCCTGATCGCCGATCAGCACATCAGCGCGCTCGAAGGCATGATCGGCGCCTTTCCACGACGCCTCCTGGTCCGCGAGCAGGACAGCAAGCGCGCTCGCGCTTTGTTGATCGAGGCGGGCTATGGCGACGAACTGCGCCATGAACGCTGAGGCGCCCGGTCTCGGCGAGATCGCCGAGGATCGGCTGCTAGGAGGCCGCCTTCGCTTGCTGCAGCCGGTGAAGGGTCATCGCGCCGGCTCGGATGCGGTGCTGCTTGCCGCGGCGATCCCGGAACTGGGCGAGGGGCCGCTTGCCGATTTCGGCGCCGGTGTCGGTACAATCGGGCTTGCCGTCGCCTCGCGGCAGCCCGGGCTCAATGTCGTCCTGGTCGAGCGCGATCCGGAGCTGGCCGCGCTGGCAGCCCGCAATGCCGAGCTCAACGATCTCGCCGGGCGGGCGCGCACCGTGGTCGGGGTGATTGGCGAGCGGAACGCGGACCTCGCCCGGGACGGGCTGACGGCGGCCTCGATGGCCTGGGTCGCAATGAACCCGCCCTTCTTTGAATCGGGCGAGGTGCGCGAATCGCCGGTCGCCAACCGGCGCGCGGCGCATGTCGCCGGGCAATCGCTCGCCGATTGGCTGAAGGCGGCCCGGCATGTGCTGAAGCCGGACGGCGGTGTCAGCATTATCCACCGTGCCGAGGCGCTGGGGCTGATTCTCGCTGGTCTGGAGACGGGCTTCGGCGCGATCGAAATCCGCGCGATCCACGGCCAGGCCGAGCGGCCGGCAATCCGGGTGATCGTCTCCGCGCGTCTCGGCAGCAGAAAGCCGGCAGCGTTGCTGCCGGCTCTCGTTCTCAACGGGGGCGATGGGCGCTTCACCGCCTTCAGCGAGGCGCTCCATCGCGGCGAGGCCGTGCTCGCCTAGATTAGCTCAGCGGCAGATGCGCCGCTCGCGCACAACCCAGCCCCAGCCGTCCCAGTAGCGGACCGGTCGGCTAAAGCAGCGCGGGCCGTAGTACCCGCCGCCGTAGCCGTAAGCGGGGCGGCCATAGCCGTAATGAGGGCGGCCATAGTAACCGCCACCGCCCCAACCGGGCCGGCCATAATAGCCGCCACCGCCCCACTGTGCCTCAGCCGGAGTTGCCGTGACCGCTCCGATGCCGAGCGCCGCTACGCCGAGCGAGGCGGCGGCCGAAAGTCCAAGAACGAGTTTGCGAAGCATGGTTACCTCCTGCGCGAGTGCCCTCCCGGCTATGCCGGGTCATCGGGTGTCATCGTTGCGGCAAGCTTGCGGCATCGAGGCTGAACGGCGCGTGGCCGGGCCGTTCAGCCGTTCTTCATCTGCCCTGACGCCTCGTCAGCGGCAGACGCGCACTGGGCGGATCACCCAGCGCCAGCCATTCCAGACGCGCCGGTCGACGACATGGCAGCGTGGGCGGTAGACCGGACGGCCGTAATAGCGGCGCGGACCATAGTGGGGGCGGCCGTAGTACTGGACCTGTTCAACCAGCCCGGCGCTCGTCGAAGCGGCGGGAGCGCCGGCTGCGAAAGGCGCGGCACTGGCCGGGGCGACGGAAAGACCGGTGAAAAGCAGAGCGCCGGCTCCGAACAGGGCGGCGGCGAGACGATTGGACGGCATTGCAAATCTCCTACTTATCGGATCGACCCGACTCAAGCACTCGCCCCGAGAGCCGCGGACCGTTCGATACTGCGCACCCTGCGCTTCCCTTCCTGAACGCGATCCTTGCGCTGGGGTTCAGGCAGCGTTCATCCCGCTGCGCTTGACCATGAGCGCCGCCAGCCCCTAATCACGCCGCAAGTTTCTCGATTGTTTAAAAGGCTGATGCCCTTGGCCGCGTCCTCCGATCCGCTGAACCCGACCCGCTCCTTCCAGGGCTTGCTGCTGACCTTGCAGCGCTTCTGGGCCGAGCGCGGCTGCGTCATTCTCCAGCCCTACGACATGGAGGTCGGCGCCGGCACCTTCCACCCGGCGACGACGCTGCGGGCGCTCGGGCCCAAGCCCTGGAAGGCGGCCTATGTCCAGCCCTCGCGCCGTCCCAAGGACGGCCGCTATGGTGAGAACCCGAACCGGCTGCAGCATTATTACCAGTTCCAGGTCATCCTGAAGCCGTCGCCGCCGGATCTGCAGCAGCTCTATCTCGACTCGCTCAAGGCGATCGGGGTCGATCTTGCCCTGCACGATGTCCGCTTCGTCGAGGACGACTGGGAGAGCCCGACGCTCGGCGCCTGGGGCCTCGGCTGGGAATGCTGGTGCGACGGCATGGAAGTCAGCCAGTTCACTTACTTTCAGCAGGTCGCGGGCGTCGAATGCGCGCCCGTTGCGGGCGAATTGACCTATGGGCTCGAGCGCCTCGCCATGTATGTCCAGGGCGTCGAGAACGTCTATGATCTCAACTTCAACGGCCTCGAGGGCGAGGACCGCATCAGCTATGGCGACGTCTTCCTGCAGGCCGAGCAGGAGTTCTCGCGGCATAATTTCGAGCACGCCAACACCGAGGTGCTCTTCCGCCATTTCAGCGATGCGGAGGCCGAGTGCAAGGCGCTGCTCGCAGCCGGCGAGGCGGGTACCGACAGCAATGATCCCAGCCACAAGCTCGCTCTGCCGGCCTATGACCAGTGCATCAAGGCGAGCCATGTCTTCAACCTGCTCGATGCGCGCGGCGTGATCTCGGTCACCGAGCGCCAGAGCTACATCCTGCGCGTGCGCGAGCTCGCCAAGGCCTGCGGTGCGGCCTGGCTGAAGACCGCCGGCGGGGGAGCAAACTGATGCCTGATCTTCTGCTCGAACTCTTCTCCGAGGAAATCCCGGCGCGCATGCAGCGCAAGGCCGCGGAGGACCTGAAGAAGCTCGTCACCGATGCGCTGGTCGAGCGTGGGCTGACCTATGAGGGCGCCAAGGCCTTCGCGACACCGCGCCGGCTCGCACTCACCATTGCCGGCCTGCAGGTGCGCGGCCGCGATGTCCGCGAGGAGCGCAAGGGCCCGCGTGTCGGCGCGCCCGATGCAGCCGTGCAGGGTTTTCTCAAGGCGGCGGGGCTGGCCTCGCTCGACCAGGCGACGATCGTCAGCGATCCGAAGAAGGGCGATAGCTACGTCGCCGTGATCGAGAAGCCTGGGCAGGAGACGGTTCAGGCCATCGCCGAGATCGTGCCTGCGGTGATCCGCGCCTTCCCCTGGCCGAAGTCGATGCGCTGGGGCAAGGCTTCGGCTGAGAGCGGCTCGCTGCGCTGGGTGCGCCCGCTGCACTCGATCCTCTGCACCTTCGGCGCCGAGACCGAGGACCCGGAGGTGGTGCCGTTCGAGGTCGAAGGCATCCGCTCCGGCAACATCACTTATGGCCACCGCTTTCATGCGCCGGGCCCGATCACGGTCAAGCGCTTCGACGATTATGTCCCGAGCCTGGAGCGGGCCAAGGTCGTGCTCGATGCCGACCGCCGCAAGCAGATCATCTTGACCGACGCCAAGAACCTCGCCTTCGCGGCGGGGCTCGAACTGGTCGAGGACGAGGGCCTGCTTGAGGAGGTCGCTGGCCTGGTCGAATGGCCGGTCGTGCTGCTCGGCGATTTCGAGGAGCGCTTCCTCGAAATCCCCGGCGAGGCGATCCGCGCCACCATCCGCGCCAACCAGAAATGCTTCGTGCTGCGCGATCCCAATTCCGGTGAGCTCGCCAACCGCTTCATCCCGGTCTCGAACCTGATGGCGAGCGATGGCGGGCTGGCGATCACCGCCGGCAATGGCCGGGTCGTGCGCGCGCGTCTCTCCGACGCCGCCTATTTCTGGCAGACCGATCGCGGGCCGTTGCCCGATCTGGAGACGCTCAAGGACAGCGCCGACAAGCTCGGCCTCGACCTTACCAAGCCGCTCGATCAGCGCATGGCCAAGCTCGACAGGCTCGGCGTCGTCTTCCACGCCAAGCTCGGCACGCAGGGCGAGCGCGTCGAGCGCATCGCCGCGCTGGCGAAGGATCTGGCGCCGATCGTCGGCGCCGATCCGGCGCTGGCCGAGCGCGCTGCCAAGCTGGCCAAGGCCGATTTGCCGACCGAGATGGTCGGCGAGTTCCCTGAATTGCAGGGGCTGATGGGCCGCAAGTATGCGGAGCTGCAGGGCGAGAACGCCTCGGTCGCCGCCGCGATCGAGGAGCACTACAAGCCGCTCGGCCCCTCCGATCGCGTCCCCACCGATCCGGTCTCGATCGCCGTCGCGCTGGCCGACAAGCTCGACACGCTGGTCGGCTTCTGGGCGATCGATGAGAAGCCGACCGGGAGCAAGGATCCCTATGCGCTGCGCCGCGCGGCGCTGGGGGTTATTCGGTTGGTGGCGGAGAACGGGGTGCGGTTGCCGCTAAACCAAGTACTTGAGCAGCCGATCTCAGAAATCTGGGGCCATCTCGCAACTGAGAAAACGTTCGAAAAATACGACCCGGCCATTCAAGCTCTGCATAATTCTGAGCTTGAGTTGGACGCAAGCGATCTAACGGCCAGAGTTGCAGATAATTTACCCGGGTATACGGATCCAGAAAGCGTAGCAGTGCGCGGAGGAATCCTAACGTCGCTTGTGTCCTTCTTCCACGACCGTCTGAAGGTCATGCTGCGCGACCAGGGCGCGCGGCATGATCTGGTCGATGCGGTGCTGGGCGAGGGGGCGTCCGCCAATGACGACCTCCTGCTCATCACCCGCCGCGTCGCCGCGCTCGGCCGCTTCCTCGAAACGGAAGACGGCAAGAGCCTGCTCGCCGGTTACAAGCGCGCCGCCAACATCCTCAAGGCCGAGGAGAAGAAGGACGGCGAGGGTGCCTTTGCCGGTGCGGCCGATCTCCAGCTCATCGCCGACGCCGGGCTGATCGAGGAGAAGGCGCTCGCGGTCGCGCTCGCGCAGGCGACGCCGAAGGCGGAAGCGGCGGTCGCCGCCGAGGACTATGAGGGCGCCATGACGGCGCTCGCCGAGCTCAGGCCGGCGGTCGATGCCTTCTTCGACAAGGTCACGGTCAACGATCCCGATCCGGCCTTGCGCGCCAACCGCCTCAAGCTGCTGAACCAGCTGCGCGAGGCGACGCGCGCCGTGGCGGATTTCTCGCGGATTGCCGGATAAGCACTCGTCATGCTCGGGCTTGACCCGAGCATCTTAGGCCGGATGAGATTGTGGCTGGCGCCTTCTGGTCCTGAGATTCTCGGGTCTGCGCTTCGCTTCGCCCGAGAATGACGCCCTCCTGTCATGCTCGCCCTTGTGGCGAGCATCCATGTCTTGAACACGGCATTCGATCAGCCGAGCGAAGGCGTGGATGGTCGGGACAAGCCCGACCATGACGACATTGGTGGCTCTTCGCCAAGACCTCAGCCAGCTATCCTTCCGGAACTTTTTCCCAGGGCTCGACGTTCTCTTGCCCGAGGTCGCTGCCTGCGAATGCGTCGCAGCTAGCGCCTCGGGGGCCGGCTTTCGGCCGCGATAAGAGGATTTGAGCCATGAGCATTCTGATTTCGCTTCTGATCACCATTCTGGTGATCGCTCTGGTGCTTTATCTCGTGCGGATGCTGCCGATCGACGGCAACATCAAGAACATCGTCCAGATCATCGTCATCATCATCGGCATCATTTCGCTGCTGCGTTATCTCGCAGTCTTCTAGCCAAAGGGGCCGCCGTCATGCTCGTCCTGTGGCGAGCGTCCATGTGAACATCGCCTTCGTGGCGAGCGCTGGATGGCCGGGACAAGGCCCGGCCGTGACGGAGGTGACGTTTCGGCAGCTGGATTGACGAAAATCCCGCACTGATCCAGAATCCCGTTGGTCCAGAGGGCCCCGGACGCGACCCGTCCCGGGGCCCTTTCCCGTTTGGGCATGTTCACGCAGGAGCGGCGAGCGCTTTTGCGACCAGACCATGCCCGACAGATCGAGCGATCACCGCGATGAATTCGCAGAACCGCACCACCCATATCCGCCTGACCTCGCATCCCGAGCCCGGCAACGCCTCGACCCGCTTCCCGATCCAGTGGGGCGCCGGGACCCCGGAGGGGCGCGGCCCGGTCATCGCCTCGACCACGGCGCCGGGAGACCGCAACTGCATCGGCGCCCATGGCGGCTCCTATTCGGTCTATCGCGCGCTCGCCATCTCCGCCCGCGCCATGAACCCGGCCCAGCGTCCGGACCTGACCAACACCTACCCGACCTCCGACATCCTGCCGCAGCCGCAATGGTTCGAGCCGGGCAGGATCGTCTCGCTCGATCCGTTCGGCCATCGCGTCGCCCAGGATTTCGGCAAGTGGATCGGCGAGGGCATCGACATCCGCCCGACCATCGCGGTCACCAAGGCGCGGCTGAACCTGCCCGAGATCCTCGCCGCCATGGCTGGACACCGGCTGGCCGCGGATGGCGCCATCCTGCACGGCTCGGGCGACATCAGCGTCACCAAGATCGCGGTCGATCCGGTCTGGCACCTGCCGGGGATCGCCGAGCGCTTCGCCACCAGCGAGAACGAATTGCGCCGCACGCTGTTCGAGCAGACCGGCGGCATGTATCCCGAGCTGGTGACGCGGCCCGACCTCAAGGTCTTCCTGCCGCCGATCGGCTCGATCACCGCCTATGTCATCGGCGAGGTCTCGGCGATCTGCGATCCGAGGAAGACGCTCGCCTGCCGCGTCCATGACGAGTGCAATGGCTCGGACGTGTTCGGCTCCGACATCTGCACGTGCCGGCCCTATCTGGTGCACGGCATCGAGGAAGCGGTGAAGGAAGCGCAGGCCGGCGGCGTCGGCCTGATCGTCTACAATCGCAAGGAGGGCAGGGCGCTCGGCGAGGTCACCAAGTTCCTCGTCTACAACGCCCGCAAGCGCCAGGAGGGCGGCGATTCCGCCGCGACCTATTTCGAGCGCACCGAATGCGTCGCCGGCGTGCAGGATGCCCGCTTCCAGCAATTGATGCCGGATGTGCTGCATTGGCTCGGCGTGAAGAAGATCGACCGGCTGATGTCGATGTCGAACATGAAATACGACGCAATGGTCGAGAGCGGCATCGAGATCGGCGAACGTGTCGCCATCCCGCCCGAGCTGGTCCCGCCGGATGCCTCGGTCGAGATCGAGGCCAAGAAGGCGGCGGGCTATTACTCGCCCGACGGCACGCCCGGCGATAATGCACTCAAGGCCACTGTCGGCCGCGACCTCGAAAAGTTCTGAACCCGCCTATGCCTGACTCCAATCCCGACGCCGTCCGCCTGTTGCTCAAGCCGGCTGCTGTCCGCGAGCGTGCGCGTGAGATGCTGCAGCTGGGCCTGGCCGGCAAGCTGACGCATTTCAGCGTCCATCCTGAGCGGTTGCCGGCCTGCGCCGCTTATGTCCTGAAACGATCCGCCAGAACTACCCAGCGCTCGACATCCCCTTCCACGCTCGCTGGCGCCATTTCATCATCGCCGGCATGGACCGCTGGAAGGTGCTGGATGCTGGCGCCCAGTTCGCCGACGCCCGAGCCAGGGGACGCGCCGCTTACGACCTCGCTGTCGTCAGCGTCCTGCTCGATGCCGGCGCCGGCGCCGACTGGCGCTATCGCGATGCGGTGACCGGCCAGAGCATCGGCCGTTCGGAAGGGCTGGCGCTGGCCTCGCTCGACATGTTCGCCGCAGGCGCCTTTTCCAGCGATCCAGCGCAGCCATTGCGGGTCGATAGCGAGGCGCTCAGGCATCTCGACGCCACGGCGCTGGCTGCTGGCTTCCAGGTCTCGGAAGGCAATCCCCTCGTAGGGATGGGGGGCCGCGCCGCGCTGCTCAACCGCCTCGGCGAGGAACTGGAGAAGCACGGCCTCACCCGGCCTGGCGATCTGTTCGACCGGCTGGTCGAGGCGGCCGAGGGTCGCTCGATCCGCGCCGCCTATATCCTCTCGCAGGTGCTGGAGGTGCTCGGCGGCATCTGGCCGTCGCGCCTGAGCTATGCCGGCATCGCGCTCGGCGACAGCTGGAAGCATCCGCTGATCGCGCCGGGAGAGGTGACGGCCGGCATCGTGCCCTTCCACAAGCTCTCGCAATGGCTGAGCTATTCGCTGATCGAGCCGCTGCAATGGGCCGGCATCCAGGTCGTGGGCATCGACGATCTCACCGGCTTGCCGGAATATCGCAATGGCGGGCTCCTGCTCGATCTCGGCGTGCTCGCGCTGAAGGACCCGGCCGATGCCGTGCGCGGCCACGAGGTCGGCTCGCAGCTCGTCGTGGAGTGGCGAGCGCTGACGGTTGCGCTGCTCGACAAGATCGGCGAACTGGTTCGGGCACAGCTCGGCATGAGCGCAGAGCAGTTGCCGCTCGCCAAGGTGCTCGAGGGCGGCACCTGGGCTGCCGGCCGCCGCATCGCCCGCGAGAAGCGCGAGGATGGTGGTCCGCCCTTGACCATCGTCAGCGATGGCACGGTATTCTAAGCAACCAAAAGAAGACGAAGGGGATCAGGACTGCATGGCCACGAGCGCTAACGGCGTCACCGTCGTCGACCACCCGCTGGTGCAGCACAAGCTGACGCTGATGCGCGAGAAGGACCGCTCGACCAAGAGCTTCCGCCAGCTCCTCAACGAGATCGGCATGCTGCTCTGCTACGAGGTCACGCGCGACCTGCCGACAGAGCTGATCGAGATCGAGACGCCGCTGCAGAAGTCGATGCAGCCGGTGATCTCCGGCAAGAAGCTGGTGTTCGCGCCGATCCTGCGTGCCGGCGTCGGCTTCCTCGACGGCATGCTGGAGCTCGTCCCGGCCGCTCGCGTCGCCCATATCGGCCTTTATCGCGATCCGCAGACCCTGCAGGCGGTCGAATACTATTTCAAGGCGCCCTCCGACATCGCCGACCGCATGATCGTGGTGATGGATCCGATGCTGGCGACGGCGAACTCGGCGGTTGCGGCGGTCGACCGGCTGAAGGAGCGCGGCGCCAAGGATCTGCGCTTCGTCTGCCTTCTCGCGGCGCCCGAGGGCATCGCCCGCATGCGCGATTCCCATCCCGATGTGAGGATCTGGACCGCGGCGATCGACGAGCGCCTCAACGATCACGGTTACATCGTCCCCGGCCTCGGCGACGCCGGCGACCGCATGTTCGGGACGCGCTAACCATCCACTTGAAGCTCCGGCGATATGCCCTTATCTTATGTGCATATCGCCAAGGAGTTTTGCCATGGTTGCCCTGACTGCATTGGATGTCGTCGGTGGCCAGGCGGCGCTGGGTGGCCCCGCCGCCAGCAGCCGCGATCTCATCGCCGCTGTCCGTCGCGGATTTCCGGTGCGGACGATCGAGCATGTCATCGAGAGCGGCCGGATGACGCTGACCGAGATCGACGAGCTCGTGTTGCCGCGCAAGACGCTGAGCCACCGCCGCAAGATCGGGACGCTGACGACGGAGCAGTCCGACCGGCTGATGCGCGCCGCGCGCGTCATCGCCGAGGCGGAGGTCACCTTCGGCTCGCAGGACAAGGCGGCAGCCTGGCTGCGCCGGGCGACTGTCGCGCTCGATGGCGAGAAGCCGCTGGCGCTGCTCGACACGGGCGAAGGCGCGGCGCAGGTCGAGGCGTTGCTCGGCAGGATCGCGCACGGTATCGCCGCCTGATGAGACTTTGGCGCGTTGCGCGTGCTGCCTTCGCCGATCTCAGCGGCGAGGGAGCACGGCTCTATGGCGGGCGCTGGAACTCTCCCGGATGGCCTGTCGTCTACACGGCCGAAAACCCCGCCCTCGCCATTCTGGAGGTGCGGGTTCATCTCGATCTCACGCCGGAGCTGATCCCGGACGACTATGTCCTGATCGAGATCGAGACGGGGCCTGCCTCGATCGGTGAAGGCGATCCGGCGGCCCTGGAGCCGCAGGCGCTGGGAGATGCCTGGCTGACTGCGGGAGAGACCGCGCTCCTGAAGGTGCCGTCCTTCATCGCGCCGCGGAGCTTCAACGTCCTGGTCAACCCGCGCCATCCGGATGCGGCCGGGATCAAGGTCATCGCGACGCAGTCCTTCGATTTCGACAGGCGGCTGTGGTTGCCGCTGACCAACTGACACCACAAAAAACCCGCCCCGTTGCCGGGGCGGGCCTTGCGATCCGGGTGGTCACTCAGGCCTTGATGGCGCGAGCGGCAAGCGGATCAACCTGAGATCACTCGATGATCTGGACGACGCGGCGGCTCTGCGGCTCGACCAGCACGGCGCGGTTGTTCACCACCGTGTAGCGATAGCCGCTGGCGCGCTCGCCATATTCGGCCGGCACCTCGCGATAGACCACACCCTGCTGCGGCAGCACGGTGCCGACGACTACAGGCTCGGCATAGGTGTAGGACGGGACGCGCTGCTCGACGACATAGGTACGGAAGCGCGGGGTGTTGTCACCGATGATCCCACCGGTCACGCCGCCGACCACCGCGCCACCGACGCCGCCGACGACTGCGCCGACCGGGCCGCCGACGACGGCGCCGCCGACAGCACCCGCAGTTGCGCCACCGACGATGCCGCTGGCCGCGCCGCCCTGAGCGCCTTCAGGATTCTGAGCGAAGGCTGCAGCCGGAACGATGGCGAGGGCCGTAACCAGAGCAAGTTTCTTGAACATGTCGTTCTCCTTCAGAGGGGAAACCTCAGAGGGGAAACGGATAAGCGCCCAGAAGGGTTCCGCTTCGAGAGTCACGAGCTGTGTACGATCGTAACCGGACTTATCGATTCTTTTGATTTTCCGGCGAGTTAGTGTCGATCACGAGCTCGATTCCCGCAGCCAGGAAATCGAAAACCTTGGTCCGTTCAGGTGCGCGCCCGGGATTGTCGAATAATTCGCTGACCGTCGCCTCCTCCGACAGGAACAGGAAATCGGCATGGCTTCCGCTCTCGGGATAGGCGTCGATCGCGTGCCAGATACCGCGGTGGAACAGCACGCCCTCGCCATCGAGCCGGAACGCCCGGAGCGCCTCCGGTGCCGGGGGGTATCTCGGACGGCTCGGCGACCACGATGATCGCCGGAGGACCGCCGAGCGGCTGGCGCGCCTCGGTGACGTGCAGGTGCCGCTCGATCAGGGCGACGAGGAAGGGCCGCGCGTGATAGCGCACGATCTGCAGTCGTGGCCGGCTCTCCGCGGCGAAGGGCTGGATCCAGATGTCGTAGCCCTCGCGCCCGGCATCGCGTGGTCTCGCAGGGGAGAGGACGCGGCCGTAGGGAGCGAAGGCTTCGGCGGTGAGTGGCGAGACGGGCAGGACGATGCGGCGCATGCCGGCATCGTAATGCGCCGCCGCCAAAGAAAACGGCGAGCATGAAGCCCGCCGTTCGGTAGGTAAATGATCCGAGCCGTTTACTGCTTCGGCGCGGCGGCGAGCACCGGCGAGAGCTTGTCGGCGTCGCGCTTGACGATCGCGGCGAAGCCGGCCGGCGTGCGCTCTTCGGCGGTAGGCAGCACAGTGCCGAGATCGAGCAGGCGCTTCTTGACGCCCTCGTCGTCGAGCGCCTTGCCGAGCGCGGCGACCAGCTTGTCGATCGCTTCCTTCGGCATGCCCTTCGGCGCGGCGATGCCGTTCCAGGCCTCGATCTGGTACTCCGGCAGACCGGCTTCCTTGGTGGTCGGCACGTCGGGCAGCGCCGGCGAGCGCTGGGCCGAGGCGATGGCATAGGCCTTGATCGTGCCGGCCTTGACCTGCTCGGCGACGCTGACGATCTGGTCGCACATGAAGTCGATCTGTCCGGAGACCAGGTCGTTCAGCGCCGGGCCGGTGCCGCGATAGGCGACGGAGTTCAGCTTCGGCACGCCGAGCTGGCCCTTGAGCAGGGTGCAGGTCGTCCACGACACCGAGCCGACGCCGGCATGGGCTTCGTTCACCTTGTCGGTGTTCGTCTTCACATAGGCGACGAACTCCTTCAGGTCCTTAGGCTCGAAGTTCTTCTTGGCGACGATCAGGATCGGCGTGCCGCCGGCGAGTCCGATCGTCTGCATGCCGTTGATCGGGTCGTATTTCAGGCCGGGATAGGTGGCGGGCGCCGCCGAGAAGGTGCCGAGATGGCCCATCGCGATGGTGTAGCCGTCGGGCGTCGCCGTCAGCGCGCGGGTGATGCCGGTGGTGCCGCCGGCGCCGGCGACGTTTTCGACGACGACCTGCTGGCCGAGGGTCTTCGACATGTTCTCGCCGACGATGCGGGCGATGATGTCGGTCGGTCCGCCGGCCGCGAACGGCACGATCATGGTGATCGGCCGCTCCGGATACTTGGACTGGGCCTGAGCCGGCAGCGCCAACGCGAGCGCTGCGGTGAGACTGAGGGCGAGCTTCTTCATGGGTAATCCTCCCTGATGCGATATCCTGAAGATGGTGGAACGGGGATGGGCGACAACCCCTTCATTCGGTGAAGACCTCTTCGCGTTTCTTCGACATCGACGGCAGCAGCGCGATGACGAGGATCGCGACGGCGACCAGCAGCAGGCCGGCCGAGATCGGCCGCTCGATGAAGGTCATGAACGAGCCGCGCGAGATGATCAGGGCCTGGCGCAGCTTCTCTTCCATCAGCTTGCCGAGCACGAAGCCGAGCAGCATCGGGGCGGGCTCGAAGCCGAGCTTGATCAGGATGTAGCCGAACAGGCCGAATAGCGCGGTGAAGGCGACGTCGACCGGCTGATTGTTCACCGAGTAGATGCCGATCGAGCAGAAGATCAGGATCGCCGGGAACATCAGGCGGTACGGCACCTGCAGCAGTTTCACCCACAGCCCGACCAGTGGCAGGTTGATCACCAGCAGCATCAGGTTGCCGATCCACATCGAGGCGATCATGCCCCAGAACAGGTCGGGGTTCTTGGTCATCACCTGCGGCCCGGGAATGATGCCGTGGATGGTCATTGCGCCGACCATCAGCGCCATCACCGCATTCGGCGGGATGCCGAGCGTGAGCAGCGGGATGAAGGCGGTCTGGGCCCCGGCGTTGTTGGCCGCTTCCGGTCCGGCGACACCCTCGATCGCGCCCTTGCCGAAGCGCGACGGGTCCTTGGCGATCTTTTTCTCCACCGTATAGCTGGCGAAGGGGCCAAGCACCGCGCCGTTGCCGGGCAGGATTCCGAGGATCGCGCCGATGCCGGTGCCGCGAACGACAGGCAGGGCCGCCTGCTTGATGTCGCTCCAGCCCGGCAGGAGTCGGCCGATCTTGGCGCGGACGACGTCGCGCGCCTCCGGGTTCTCCAGGTTGCGCAGCACCTCGGCGAAGCCGAACACGCCCATCGCCAGCACGGCGAAGTCGATGCCGTCGGAGAGCGGTGGGAAGCCGAAGGTCATGCGCTCCTGGCCGGTCTCGAGATCGGTGCCGACGGTCGAGAGCAATAGGCCGAGCATGATCATGCAGAAGGCCTTGAGGATCGAGCCGCGCGCCAGCACGACGGCAAAGCACAGGCCCATCACCATCAGCGAGAAATACTCGGCCGGACCGAAGAGCAGCGCCAGCTTGGTCAGCGGCGCTCCCAGCGCCGCGATGACGACGGTGGCGACGCAGCCGGCGAAGAACGAGGCGAGCGCGGCGGTGCCGAGCGCGACGCCGGCGCGGCCCTGCCTGGCCATCTGGTGCCCGTCGAGCGTCGTCACCACGGAGGTGGCCTCGCCGGGAATGTTGACGAGGATGGCCGTGGTCGAGCCGCCGTACTGAGCGCCGTAATAGATGCCGGCCAGCATGATCAGCGCGCCGACCGGATCGAGCCCGAAGGTGATCGGCAGCAGCATGGCGATGGTGGCGATCGGTCCGACGCCCGGCAGGACGCCGACCAGCGTGCCGACGAGGCAGCCGACGAAGCAGAGCGCGATGTTCTGGAGCGTGAGCGCGACACCGAAGCCGAGCCCGAGATGAGCGAACATTTCAGACATCGATCAGATTCCCAGCAGCCAGGGCGCCAGCGGGATAGGCAGGCTCAGCGCGTATTTGAACAGGAGGGCGCAGGCAGCCGTCATCGCCACGGCGAAGATGGCGAGTTCCTTGATCCTGACGTCATCGGCGGCGAGGCCGGCGATGAACACGACCAGGGGCCCTGACACCAGCATGCCGAGCTGCGGCACCTTGAGCGGGCCGATCTCGAAGCCGCGGATCGTCAGGCCGAAGATCACTGCCGCGCCGAGAACGAAGAGGACACCGCGCCAGGACCAGCCACTGAGCTTCTCACCCTTGTAGCGCAGCGAGTTGAAGGCCAGCAGCGCGCCGAGCGCGGCGCAGATCACCGCGATCGACTTGGGCAGCATGCCCGGGCCGATCTGGCGCAAGGTGCCGAGCGGCAGGTCGCGCGCCAGGAACAGCGCCAGTCCCGCCAGCGCGATCATGAACAGGCCGCCCGCGAAATCCTGCGTCGAGCGGATGCGCCAACCCTGCGCAGCCTCGATCTTGTTCAGACTCATCAATGTCCTCCGGCTCGGGTGGTTGCTGTGCGCGGAGCAGACTTTCTGCCGCGCCCGGTTACGCTGAACGGCAGAACATTGCCGTCGTCGATCAAGGTCACGCTCTCGCGCAGGATGGCGAGGAAATCGTCGCGCGCCGCGAGCTTCTGATGCGGCCGCCAGGCGACGCCGACCAGGGCCCCGGGGGTGGCGGGTCGAGCAGTGCGCCGCGCAGGCGCCGCATGGTGACTCCGGGAAAGCTCAGCCGCGAGACCCAGTCCGGCGCCAGCGCCATGCCGAGCCCGGCTGCGACCGCGGACATCATCGCCGGCTTCTCGGTTGCCTCGATGGTGACGTTCGGGACCGCGCCGACGCTCTCGAAATAGGCCATGACAAGGTCATAGGCGAAGGGGCGGATACGCTTCGACGGCACGACGAAGGGCTCGCCGACCAGATCCTGCATGGTCAGGTATTCGCGCGCAGCGAGCGGATGGCTCTCGCTCAGCACGACGATGGGTCGCTCGACGCGCAGGATCTCGAAAGCGCAATCGGTCGGCTTGCGGGGCGGGCGGAGCAGAGCGAGGTCGAGCTTGCCGGCCTCCAGCATCTGCACCAGGGGTGCGGTCATCGCCTCGACGAACTTGATCTCGATGCCGGGATGGCGCGAGCGGAAGGTCACCAGCGCCTCCGGCACGAAACTCGACGATGCCGCGTCGATCGCGCCGACCCGCAGCACCTTGCTGGAGGCCAGCGAAGCCTCGCGGACCGAGCGGGAGGCGCGCTCCATCCGGACCAGGATGGCCTTGGCCTCTTCCAGCATGATGAGCCCGGCGCGGGTGAGCGCGACCTGCCGCGTGGTGCGGGTCAGGAGGCTGACGCCGAGCTCGTCCTCGAGCGCGCTGATCTGGCGTGAAAGTGCTGGCGGTGCGAGGCCGAGCCGCTCGGCAGCCCGGCCGAAGTGCAGCTCTTCCGCCACCGCGATGAAGCATCGCAGCTGCCGCAGGTCCATGGTTGTCGCGCTCCCCTCTGGCGTATCGCTTTTTGTGATATCGTCCAGTCGTTTCGGTTATGCCCTTTAGCGCGTATCGCCAGTTTTGCGACCCTAGAGCAATTCATAATTTTTTGGCAACAAAGCTCGCAAACACGAAAGCGGCGTCCACAGGGTGAACACCGCCGCCGCGTTCCGTCATGCTGCAGTGACTTGCTATCTGCGTTGGTGAGTGCCGGCCTTGAGCCCGGTCAAGCAGTCGGAGCGTCGGCCCGCTTGGCGCTCCACAGCCCGGCTACGCGCCCGTCGATCAGCGCCAATCCGGCGAAGATCGCGGCCATACCGGCAAAGTGACGCGGCAGCAGCTCCTCGCCCAGCAGGCCCGAGCCGAGCAGAATGGCGCTGACTGGGATCAGGAAGGTCACCAGCATGACATTGCTCGGTCCCGCAGTGCGCATGATCCGGAAGAAGATGATGTAGGCCAGCGCCGTCGAGATCAGCGCCAGGCCGATCGCAGCGAGGACGGCTTGCTGCGACGGGACTGGCAGCGTCCATGGCGGATGCAGGAAGAATACGATCGGAACGATCATCACCGTCGAGGCACTGAGCTGGCCGGTGGCAGCGACGAGTGGCGGTAGGCCGCGGAAGCGGCGTCCGAACAGGCCGGAGAAGGCATAGGAGACTGCGGCGAGGACGCAGGCGAGCTGGGCGGCGAGATTGGAGCCGAGCCCTCCGAGCACGTCGGGGCCCATCAGGATGCCGACACCGACAAGGCCTGCCAGTACGCCGCCGAGCTTCAGCCCGGTCGCCCTCTCATTGCCGAAGCAGTGCATCACCAGCACGGCGAAGATCGGCGTGGTCGCGTTCAGGATCGAGGCAAGGCCGCTCGCGATCTGCTGCTGGCCCCACAGGAACAGGCTGAACGGGATCAGATTGTTGAGGATGCCCATGCCGAAGAAGGCGAGCCAGATGCTGCGCCCGACCGCCATGGATTGACCCGTGATCCGGACCACGAGGAGAAGCGACAGCGCCGCCAGACCGACGCGCACCTGCACGACGGCGAAGGGTGGCCACTCCGCCACGGTGAGCTTGTTGAAGAAGAACGAGCCGCCCCACAGGATCGAGAGGGCGACGAGCAGGAGCCATTCTATCGGGCCCATGCGCAGCGAGGGAGCGGAGGTCGACTGTGTCATGACGGAAGCTGTCCTCGCAGGGCGGGTCATCCTGCGTCAGTAGGTAGCCGGGCAGGGCCAGGCCACCCGATTTCCGGCTAGAGCCGGATGACGTCAGACGAAACCGCCAAGCGGTTCCGTCTGACGTCTGAATCCGTCTCTTATCAAAAAGTCAGAGCAGGATTCGCGCGAAAAACCGGTTTCCACTTTTTCGCATCCTGCTCTCGTCTTACGCAGGCTCGGCCTCGCGCGCTGCCCACATCGCCTTGAAACCCGGCCGGGCATGGCAGGCGTCGAGCCAGGCCTTGACGTTCGGCGCCGCGTCGAAGAGCTGCGTTGCCGGCTTGGCGTAACGGATGACCTCGGCGACGTTGATATCGGCGACGGTGAAGCGCCCGCCCATCACAAAGCCGCCGCCCTCGGCCAGGGCCTTATCGAGCACCGCAAAGGGGGCGGGAAGGGCGGCGAGAGCCGTGGCGACGATGGCGGGATCGCGCTTCTCTGGCGGATAGGCAGCCAGGTGATAGGTCAGGTTCAGCGCCTGCGTCTCGCATTCGGTCGCGGCCCAGAGCGACCACATCGCCGCGAGCCCTTCTTCCTGCACATCCTTCGGCGCGACCGGGCCGCCATGCTTGCGGGCGAGGTAGAGGTTGATCGCCAGCGACTCGTGCAGGACGAAGCCGTCATCGTCGATCGACGGAACGTGGCCGTTCGGATTGACCGCCATGAACTCGGCGCTGCGCGTGTGGATCGGCGCGTCCGGCGCATGGGGGTCTGCGACGCGATAGACCTGGATCACCGGAACATGCTTGAAGGTGATGCCGAGCTCGTTGGCGAGCCAGACATTGCGCGTCGCGCGCGAGCGGTAGCAGCCATAGATGGTCAGGGACATGGGCAGGATTCCGGCAGACGGGAGGGGCTCCGAATCCAGCAGATGCGGAGAAAAATATTCTACGAAGCTCAGCCGAGCTGGCGCAAGGTCTCGCGGGCGATGATCAGGCGCTGGATCTCGGAGGTGCCCTCATAGATCCGGGTGATGCGCGCGTCGCGCGCATAGCGCTCGACCGGGAAGTCGCGGCAATAGCCGGCGCCGCCATGAATCTGGATCGCCGCGTCGGTGCAGCGATGGGCCGCTTCCGAGGCAAAGAGCTTTGCCATCGAGGCTTCCCTCGCGAAGGGCTCGCCGCGGTCTTTCTTCGCCGCGGCATCGAGGATCAGCAGGCGCGATGCATGCAGGTCGACCTCGCGATCGGCGATCAGCCACTGCAGGCCCTGGAATTCGGTGAGCGCCTGGCCGAACTGCTTACGCTCGCGGGCATAGGACTTGGCGGCGTCCATCGCGGCGCGGGCAATGCCGAGCGAGACCGCAGCGACGCCGATGCGACCGCCGGCGAGCTCGCCGACCGCGACCCGGAAGCCGTCATTCTCCTTGCCCATCAGATTGGCGGCAGGGACGCGCGCGCCATCGAAATGGATGGTGTTGGTGGCCGAGCCGGTCTGGCCCATCTTCTTCTCGGCCTTGCCGACGCTGACGCCCGGCGTGTCCGCCGGCACGAGGAAGACCGAGATGCCCTTGCCCTTGGGTACATCGGGATTGGTCACGCCCCAGACCACGAAAAGCCCGGCGTACTCGCCCGAGGTGATGAAGATCTTCTCGCCGTCGAGAACGTAGGCATCGCCGTCACGTCGGGCGCGCAGCTTCATGCCGGCGGGATCGGAGCCCGCCCCAGCCTCGGTCAGGCAGAAGGCGCCGGCCGGATAGGTGCCGTCGGCAAGCCTGGGCAGATGATCCGCCTGCTGCCGCGACGAGCCGACCGCCTGGATGACCTCGCCGACCATGTTGGTGACCGAGGTGGTCACGGCGGTCGAGGCGCAGGCGGCCGCCAGCTCCTCGAGCGTCAGCGCGAAGGCGACGGTGCCGGCCTCCGTGCCGCCGAAGCCGGCCTGGATGTTGAGCGCCATGAAGCCGTTTTCGGCGAGCAGCTTCAGATTGGTGAGGAACTCCGGCCGTCCCTCGCCGCGGTCGAGCCGCTCGGCCAGAGGAGCCAGCCGTTCGGTAGCGAGCTTGCGCGCGCCTCGCGGATGAGCTCTTCCTCCTCGGTCAGGGAAAACTGCATGGGACAGGCTCGCTTGGTTGAGGCTCTTGGGCGTCAGCTTAGAAGCTGGCGAGAGGCGAGCCAATGCGCGGCTTCGCCAGCCCGGTCGTGCGCTCGCAAGCGCTCGTTCTCCTTATGGAATTTTGACTTGACGGGGCCAGCCGCGAGGCGCATCTGCCCGGTCGTTCGCCAATCCGCGCTACGGCCGGCCGGCGACTCCACAGGAACCCATGAACCCCATGCCAAGCGACAGTCCCAGTCGACAGTCCTTGCCGTCCTCGGTCCGCCCGGGCGCCTGATCCCTAACCGGCAGGCTCGCCCCGGTTTGGCCGTTCGACGGCCAAACCGAAGGAAGCGAGCCATGAACGCCGCTATCACCGAAGTCCTGCCCACCATCGATCTCCCGGCCGGAATCCTGGCCGCAACGCTGGCGCGCACCCACGTCGCCGACATCGTCGAGACGCTCAACGAGCACGCGCCGGCCTATGCCGCGGAAGTCCTGCTCAATCTCCCGGGCGGACGGGCGGTCGATGTGCTCGACCAGCCCGAACTCAACGAGCCCGGCGCTATCCTGAAGGCGCTGCCGCTCGACCGTGCCGTCAGCCTCATCCAGGGCATGTCGTCCGACCGGATCGCCGACATCTTCCGCAACGACCTCTCCGAGCCGGAGCGGCATCGCTTCGTGGCGCGGCTCGACCGTGAAACCAAGGCCGCGCTCGCCTCGCTGCTCGCCTATCCCGAGCACAGCGCCGGCGCGATCATGACCACGGAGTTCGTCAGCGTACCCGCCGACTGGACGGTCGCGCAAACGCTCGAGCACGTGCGCACCGTCGAGCGCACCCGTGAAACCGTCTACGCGATCTATGTCCTCGATCCCGCGACGGGCACGTTGCAGCAGGCTGTCGCGCTGCGTCGCCTGATCTCCGGCGAGTCCGACGCTCTCGTCGGCTCGGCGGCAGCCCGGCGCGATCCGATCAGCGTCTCGCCCCTGACCGACCGCGAGGATGTGGCGCGGCTGATCGCCAAGTACAATCTGCTGGCGGTGCCGGTGGTCGACGAAAGCCGGCTTATCCTCGGCATCGTCACCGTCGACGACGTCATCGACGCGATGGTCGACGAGACCACCGAGGACGTCCAGAAGCTCGGCGGCATGGAGGCGCTGGGCGAGCCCTACAACCAGATCGGCTTCTTCAAGATGATCAGGAAGCGGGCCGGTTGGCTCAGCATCCTGCTCGTCGGCGAGATGCTGACCGCGTCCGTCCTGCAACATTACGAGGGCGCACTCGAGAAGGCGATCGTGCTCACTTTGTTCATTCCGCTGATCATGAGCTCGGGCGGCAACTCCGGCTCGCAGGCGACCTCGCTGATCATCCGCGCTCTTGCGCTGCGCGAGCTCAACCTGCGTGACTGGTGGCGCGTGGCATTGCGCGAAGTCCCGACCGGACTGACGCTCGGCGCCATCCTCGGAGCGATCGGCTTCGTCCGCGTCGTGGCCTGGCAGAAGCTCGGCTTCTACGACTATGGCGAGCATTGGCCGCTGGTAGCGGCGACGGTCGGCGCGGCCCTGCTCGGCATCGTCACCTTCGGCTCGCTGACCGGCTCGATGCTGCCCTTCATCATGACGCGGCTCGGCTTCGATCCAGCCAGCGCCTCGGCACCCTTCGTCGCGACGCTGGTCGATGTCTCCGGCTTGGCGATCTATTTCAGCATTGCCCTGATGATCCTGAGCGGCACGTTGCTCTAGATGCCGAGCGGCAGCAGGTGGTCCATCCGATTCTGAGCCAGGAAGCTGCGTTGCGAAGCTTCAGTATCCTTGCGAGGAACCGGATCGGCCGGTCGAGAGCTCACGGCTAGCCACCGGATCGAGTTGTTTGGCGACAAGGATTGCTTGCCCCGAATAAATGGAAGGCTGCATACGGTGTAGCTGTCAAAACGATCTTGCCCGCCTATGGTGGGCGCGATCGTCCAATGGCGTGCGCCGTGTGCGGTGAGGGGCTTCGAAACGTTCAATGTATGTAGGCCGTTCTTACAGATTGTTGGACTTCGCCCTCTGGTCGCGACGTAGCGTCATCTACATGGTCGTGGTGAGCGCCTTGGCCGTAGCGGCCTATCGCTTTCCGGGCACCTCAGGGTTCTCGGTGCCTTGGTCTATCGTGCTGGTGCTTGGCACGACGGTTTCACTTGTAGCCGGGTTCAAGAATTCGCAGGTATTTACGCGCGCTAACGAGGCTCTTCAGGCTTTTTCGCAAATTACCGCGAGCAGCCGGATGTGGTCCAGCTTCTGTCGAGATTTCACGGATACATCGACGGCAACGCAGCTCATCTACCGTCATATCGCCTGGATGACGGCATTGCGGTTCGCGTTACGCCGGCCGATGCCTTGGGAGTCCCTGGTGCGAGCAGCCAACGTCGAGTTCCGGCGGCGGCGATATCACATCCAGGAGGACAAAAAATCGCTTCCAGACGAACTGCGCGAGCTGTTGGGCGAAGAAGCCGAGAGTGTCTTGAAGTCGCCGCAGCCGGCGATAGCTCTCCTTGATATGCAATTGGCTCAGGTCAACGGGCTGCTCAAAAGTACTAGCATCCCACCGCAGATATATTCTGAACTTACGAAGCTCTTGCGTGACTTCCATGACCAACAGGCGCGTTGCGATCGCATCAAGAACAATCCTTACCCCCGGCAATACGCGATCATCAGCTCGATATTCATGACTATCTTCTGCACCTTGCTGCCGTTTGGAATCGTCCCGGTCTTTGCGGAAATGGGCAAATTGGGTGGCTTTCTCAGCTCTATCGCGATCTGGCTAACGATCCCATTCAGTGCGCTTCTTGGATGGGTGTACATGTCCCTCGACCTGGTCGGCGAGAGCAGTGCCAATCCGTTTGAGGGCAACGCCAATGACGTGCCCATCTCCCAAATCTGCAGGGATATCGAGATCGAGTTGCGGAGGGGCCTTGGAGAAGGCAACCTGCCAAGCGCGCTGCGACCGGTCAATGATATCGCGACCTGAGCAACCGCCCGGCGCAATCGGGCCCGACATGGTTCGGTGCGGAACGCCTTTTAGATAACCCCGCGAGACTCCGATGAGACTGTCGACCTGCGGCTCACATCAACCGCCTGTCGATGCTCCACAGTTGGAGAGTATTGCCCGGCATCCTCTCGCTTAGGCGGCCGCGCGCGCGACCACCCGGTTGCGGCCGGCCGCCTTGGCTTCGTAGAGCGCCTGATCCGCCGCCTCGACGAGATCGGGCCAACTGCCATCGGCAGGCGCCATTGCTGCTACGCCGAAGCTCGCGGTGACGTTGAGGGTCGCGCCGGTATCGAGCGAAAAGGGCGCGGCAAGGAAGGCGCTGCGTAGACGCTCGGCGATCTGGTCAGGCTGCGCTGTGGGATCGGTCAGCAGGATGGCGAATTCCTCGCCGCCGAAACGGGCGATGACGTCTGTCGGTCGTAAGGCCGCCTGCAACCGACGGGCGGTTTCCTTCAGTACCTCGTCGCCGGCGATATGGCCGTAATTGTCGTTGATCCGCTTGAAATGGTCGATGTCGAGCAGGATCAATGGCAGCGGTTGCTGCTCGGATCGCGCAGCCAGCATGCTCGCGGCGCGTTGTTCCAGGGCGCCGCGGTTCAGTATCCCGGTCAAACCGTCCGTTTCCGCCAGCTGCCGCAACTGGGCCGTCAGCTTGAGCTTTTCCCGATCGAGGGCGTCACGCTCCGTCAGCTTGCTGCGCAAGGCATCGAGCGCGTCGAAAAGGCTGCTGATTTCGCTGGGCGTTTTGCGCGTCGCATAGGAGGCGCCGGTCTTGCCAGCGGCCATGTCCATGACGGCGTCACGCGCCGAAAGCAGCGGACGGAACAGCAATGTCTGGCTGGCGATGACGAGGATGAGTTCGAGAAGCAGGGCGATCAGGGTGATGGCGCTGATGATGATCAGGACCCGGTGCGCATGCTCGCCGTCGGCTTTAACCTTCACCATGGCGGTATCGAGGTATAGGTCGCGCAGCCGTTCAAGTGAGGCGAAGGTCGGCACGATCTGGTTCGTGAAGGTGATCGTGTCGAAGCCGTAATTGCCGTCCTCGCCTGTGCCCAGGAGCTCGCGGTAGATCGCCATGCCCTTGCCGAAGAAATCCTCGACCACGGCGCGGCGCGTCGCCGCGATCTGCGGGTTGGTGTTCGTGCCGGTCTGCTGTTCGACCAGCTGCCAGAAGCCGAGCACGCGGCCATAGGCGATATCATGTGCCGAGCGGTGCTCGGGGCCGATCGGCGTGCGCGCCGCGATCGAGGCGACGAAGTTGGAGCCCATGCGCCCGACCTGCTCGCGGATATCGCTCAGCATTCGGGCGACCAGCGCGGTGCCGATCAGATGGTCGGATTCGGCGGTGTTGAAATCGCTGATCGCGGCATCGACCAGCGCTTGCGCCGTGTCGACGACGCCGAACATGGTCAGGACGACTTTGTGGAAGTCCTGCGGCCTGCGCGCCCGCAAGGGCTGCCTGTCGAGGGCGTTGATCAGTTGGCGGGCCTCGGTCAGCGACCGCCTCGTCTCGGCCAGCTGTTGCGAAAAGCCGGCGATCGGGGATAGCCGATCCAGTGCGGCATCGGTGTTCGCTCGGAACGTGATCAGGCGCCTGCGCGAGGCGCTGTCGGTGCTGGGCTCCTCGCCAAGCACGCTGTTGACCGGGCCGCGCTCGGCCGAGAGGCGGTTCACGGCACGCATCACCAGCTGGAAGCGCTCGAGCCGTGTCTCGCTGAGCCGGGTCGCCTGGAGTTCCCTCTAATAGGTCGAGATCAGGATCGCGCCGAGAACCACCGAGCAGCCGAGGATCACCGCGAGGGCCGCCCAGAACCGGTAACTGAGACTGCGATGCTTCGACATAGGCATTACCGGAAGAGGAGTCGGCGCTGGCCGGCCGTCGGGGAAACGCCCCGGCGTTGCGTGCCGTAAAGCCAGAGCGCTTGGTCATCGGAGCTGCGGGGCTGCGCAGGGCACATCGCAGGTGTGCAGCGCTTTCCTTAACATTCCGCTACGGCAGTATTGGCGCCGGCAAGCGGTGCGTTCGTTGCTGCGGCCGAGGCTAGAAGCCGCAGGTTTGCTCGATCGAGATGACCGTCAGCACGAAATGGTCGAGACTTGCGAGGAGGCCGGGCGTCTCGTCCGCCATCCTTTCAGCTCGCCAGCACCCGCTGCGGCGGGAAGGTGACTTCGACCAGCGTGCCTTCCTTCTTGACACTGGTGATGGTCAGCGCCGCCCGGTTGGCTTCGACCAGTGCCTTGGTCAATGGCAGGCCGAGGCCGGTGCCGCCGGATCTGCGCGTCGTCGGCACCTGCCGGAACGGCTCTAGCGCCAGCTTGATCTCGTCATCGTCCATGCCGATGCCGGTGTCGCGCACCCGCAGGATCGCCTCGCCCTGGTCGCCGAGCGCGGTCGAGACGATCACCTGCCCGCCGGCATCGGTGAACTTCACCGCATTGGAAAGCAGGTTGATCACGATCTGGCGCAGCGAGCGCTCGTCGGCGACGACCGGCGGCAGCTTCGGCGCCAGCCCTGAGCGCAGCACGACCCGGCCGCGCTGGGCTTCCGGTTGCAGCAGGTTGACGGTCGAGAGTGCGATCTCGTTCAGGTTGACGCTGCCGAAGTCGAGGTCGAGCTTGCCGGCCTCGATCTTGGCGAGGTCGAGCAGGTCGTTGACCAGGCTGATGACGTAGCCGCCCGACAGGTGGATATCGCGCAGGTATTCCTTGTAGCGCTCGTTCGCGATCGGCCCGAAGCGCTCTTCCGCCATCACCTCGGCGAAGCCGATGATGGCGTTGAGCGGTGTCCGGATCTCGTGGCTGATCTTGGCGAGCACGTCGGATTTCTGCGCGCTCGCCTTCTCGGCCGTCTTGCGTGCCTCAACCAGCTCGCCCTCGGTCTTCTTCCAGGCGGTGATATCGCGCAGGACCGCGCAGAACTTGCTGTCCGGCTTCTCGGCAATCCGTCCCATCGTCATGAACAGCGGGATGCGCCCGCCCTGGCGCACGCGGCCGACGACCTCGCGGCCATCGTTCATCAGCGAGGCGACGCCGCCGCCGATCAGTCCGTCGAGATAGTCGAGCGCCGGCGAGTGGCTTTCCGGCGCGAAGAGCAGAGTGAAGAGCTCGCCGGCGACCTCGCGCTGATCGTAGCCGAACAGCGCTTCGGCGCTTTTGTTGAGCGAAAGGATGCGGCCACGCCCGTCGACGGTGACGACCCCGTCCGTCGCCGTGTCGAGCATCGCCGAAAGCTCGGCGACGCGGGCGTCGTTCGCCTGGCCCTCGAGCCTGAGCTGGGCTACCCGGGATGCACTCTCTTCCTCCTCTGCCTCGAATTCGGCCGCAAGCTCCTGCTCCTCCGCCTCTTCGGGCGACAGCATCTTGAGGTCGCCGGCGGGCACGCTGTTGCGGAAGGCCATCAACGTTGCGGGTTCGCCCTGCCAGCTCACGCTGGAGAGCCGGCCGTCGACGCTGATCAGCCCGCCCTTGCGGTCGACCAGGATCATCGCACCGTCGCTGCCGCGGCTGGCCCCCTTGATCAGCTGGCTGACGCCACCGGCCGAAGTGAGGTCGTCGAGGTCGGCATAGTCGAGCAGATCGAGCAAAGTGCGGTTGGCATAGAGCGCAGCCTCGTCCCGGTTGACCAGCACCGCGATCGGCAGGCGGTCGAGGATCTCGGCATGGGCATTCGCGACGCGCGGCCGCTGTCCGGGTATGGCGGCCGGCGGCGGAGTGGTCGTCGCAGGAGTGTCCGCCTGCGAGTCCTCGGTGTCTTTGGCACGAATGCGCAACGGAGCGGCAACCGGCAGGCGCGGCTCGCCGGGCATGTCTTCTTCGCCCGCGATGCGGGCGCCGAGCGCCTTGGCGATCTCGCGGAAGGCGTTCCTCTCGGCCGAGGACAGCAGGGTCTTGGACGGTTCGAGCATCGGGCGGACGGCCGCCAGATGGCCGTTGCGTAGCGGCACGACATTGGCTCGCGGTGCCTCGGGGGGCGACTGCAACGGCTCCTCGGCTTCTGGCGCTGCGTCGCCGTCGTCGGCGGGCGCCGTCAGAGCATCGGCATCAGTCTCCGTGGCTTCGGCTGCCGCATCCTCGATCTCTGCCTCTGTAGGCAGTTCGGCTGGTGCGGCCTCTTCAGTTTTGCCCTCGCTGGAATCGGTTTGGGCCGTCGGAGCCGGGACTGCCTCGATGACCTCGTCCGAAACCTGTTCAGACACGCGATCTTCCGTGGCCGCCGCCTCAAGGGGAGCCGCCTCCGGGGCGTCGGCTTCTAGCACGGCCGGGACGAGCGCCTCTATCGGCGCTTCCCGATCAGGAAAAGCCTCGTTGGCCGGCGAGCGGATCAGACCGAAGCCGCGGAAGCCGGCGGGATTGCGCTCGCTGTCGAACAGCGGAAAACCCGAGAGCTCGACGCGGGCGCCTTCGCCGGAGTGAACGCGCCACAGCACGGCCCGGCCGCTCCAGGTCGACGAGGTCGCAAGGCGCGTCGCCAGGTCACCGTCGAGGTCGAGGATGTCGGTCGCGAGCAAGGCGGGCCAGTCGCGGCCCTGCGTCGCGCTCGCCGTCCGTTGGCCGACAAGCTCGGCGAAGTCCTGGGATAGGCTGATCAGCGTCCCATCGAGGTCGCTTTCCCACAGGAAGCGCAGATTGGCGCGACGCTGCTGCTCGGGTGATTCGGCCTGGGTATCGGCTGCCGTGGCGAGCGCCGCAGGGGTGGCCGGGGAGGGCGAGGTCGTCGCTGCCGCCGGAACGCGCGGCTCGTCCTGTGGCACGGTGATGCCCAGGCGGCGCAAGTCGGAGGCCGTGACACCGACGGCCAGCGCAGAGCCGGCTTCGGTCTCGACGAGCTTGCAGGCGCAGGTCACGAGTCCGGCCAGCGCAGCGCCGAGCCGCAGTCTTTCGAGCCTGAGCCCGTTGCGCGAGGCGAGCCCGCCCGCAAGCAGGCGCAGGCGCTCGCGTGTCGCCACCGGCAGCTTCGCAGCTCCGCCGAAGGCGTCGAGGAGCGCCTGGCCGCCCGCATTGGCGAAAGCCGGCGCATCACCATCGGCTGGCCAGAGCAGCAGCGCGCCCTTGCTGGCGAACTCAGCAAGTGCGGGATCCTGCGCCAGCGCGCCGGCAAGGCCGTTCCAATCCTGCACGGATTCGCTCATCCCGTTCCGCTCAACCTGCTGGCGACGTAAGCCCGCGCGAATATGCCTAACAAATCTTTAATAACCGCGCGAGGACGGTGAATCCATGCGGGAACACTGCCTCTCCCCTGACGTTTCCAAACAGCGTTAATATGGCGCCCGCCGTCTTGGCCGGGGCGGCGTTGTCATTGCACTGCAATAATGATATTGCAGTGCACAATTAAGGCTCGACGTCGGAGGCGGCGCAGAAGCCTGGCTCGGTCACAGGAGGACCACCATGGACGGCAAGAACCCCTACGAAGTCCCCACCGAAATGCGCGACTTCGCTGAAAAGAGCGTCGACCAGGCCCGCAAGGCTTTCGACGGCTTCATTGGCGCGGCGCAGAAGGCTGTCGACAGCGCCCATGGTTCGGCCGAGTCGGCCCGCGTCAACGTCCAGGACATGACCAAGAAGGCCATGACCTATGCCGAAGGCAACGTCTCGGCGGCTTTCGATCTTGCCAACAAGCTGGTCAAGTCCCGCGACATGAACGAGGTGCTCCAGCATCAGTCTGAGTTCCTGAAATCGCAGATGGCCTCTCTCCAGGCGCAGCTGAAGGAGCTTGGCACGACGGTGCAGGACGTCGCCAAGAAGACGGCCGAGACCGCCGCCAAGGCGACCAAGCTGAAGTGAAGCCGTCGCGCCGCGGGGCGGTGCGGGCTTCACGATGAGGCGGCCGGACCAGCGCACGGCCCCGTGAAGGAGTGAACTCCTCGCGGGGACATGACTTAGGTCCGGTTTCGTCGATTGCGCAGGCTGGCCCTGCCGGAACCGTGAAGGAGAATCCGATGGCGAAGCAGACTATCCCCGGCAAGGCTCCGATCAGCCTCGCGCCGGTCAAGGCGTTGAGCGAGTCGAAGCCGGTGACGCCGGCCGTTCCGGCCAAGGCTCCCGAGACCAAGCCTGCGGTGGACGCGAAGCCTGTGGCCGCCCCGGTTGTGGCCGCGCCCGTGCTCAAAGTCGCACCTCAGCCGGCTGCACCCCAGCCGGTGGTGAAGGCTGCCGCTGTGCCGCCGGTCGCCAAAGCTCCCGAGGCCAAGCCCGTCATGGACGTGAAGCCGGCCACCGCTCCGGCGGCAGCGATCTCCGCCCCGAAGGTCGAGGCCAAGCCTGTCGCTTCCAAGCCTGCCGCCCCGCAGCCAGTAGCTCAGCCGGTCGCGAAGGCTGCTCCCGCCGCCGTCGCCAAATCTGCGCCGCAGCCCGCCGCCAAGGTTGTCGCCGAGCCCGCCAAGCGCATCGTCCTGCAGAAGAAGGTTGCAAAGCCGGCTGCCAAGGCCTCGGCTGTGAAGGCCGCGCCGGCCAAGCCCACTTCCGAGCCGGCCAAGTCTGTGGCTGAGCCGGTCAAGGCGTCGCCCGCTCCCACCAAGGTCGAGCCCGTTGCGGTAAAGCCGGTCGCTCCGGTTGCAGCAAAGCCCGCTCCCGCCCCGCTCAAGCTCGTCGAGGTCGCTCAGCGGGCCAAGCCGGCTCCTGCGGCCACGCCCGCCGTTGCCAAAGCGGTCGAGGCACCGACGCCGGTTGCCGTCGCGCCCTTCTCGGCAGTCAACTGGTTCGAGCAGACGCTGGTACTGACGCGCACCTTCGGGGCCGTCCAGGCTAAGGTGCTCGATCATGCCTGCGCCGAGCTCAAGGCGACGCTGGGCGAGATCGAGACGCTGGCGCGCACGCCGAGCGCCGCCGACGCGGTCGCGCTCCAGGCCAAGGCGTTCCGCCGCAGCTATGAATCGCTCGCTGCCCATCTCGGCGATCTCGCCGCGACCGCCCGCAAGGACCTGCCGCGCTCCTGATTTTCAAAGCCGGCGCGGTTTTCCCCGCGCCGGCCTGCATTTCGCCGTTGCATTCGGCGAAACGCGGCACTAGGTTCCGCGCCGTCGCCGGACAGCTTCCGGGCGCCGCGACATCAGGCGCAAGCCGTGCAGCCATAGCTCAGTTGGTTAGAGCGCTAGATTGTGGATCTAGAGGTCCCCCGTTCAAGCCGGGGTGGCTGTACCATCTCTCCTTATCCGATTCCGTTGGTCCTTGAGATTGCGCGCGCGGCCTGCGCCGGCCTAGCTTGCCGCCCTGACGCGCGGCACGGGCCGCCGGCTTCGGGAGCACGCCATGCCCAGCAAGATCGATCTCCTCAATCCCGCCTCGCTCTCTCCGCCGACCGGCTATTCGCACCTCGCCATCGTCAAGGCGGAGCGGCAGGTTCATGTCTCCGGCCAGGTCGCTTACGACCCGATGGGGAAGGTGGTGGGGGAGGGCGATATCGCCGCCCAGGCCGAGCAGGTCTACGCCAACCTCGCCGCGGCGCTGGCTGCTGCCGGCACAGACTTCACCAGGGTGTTCAAGCTGGTGACCTATGTCGTCGATCTCAGTACGGAGAAGGCGATCGCAGTGCGGAAGGTGCGCCTGAAATACCTCGGCGACGGCCCCTATCCGGCGAGCACCATGGTCGGCGTCACCGCCCTGGTCGACCCGCGCCTCCTGATCGAAATCGAGGCGATCGCCGCGCTGGATTGAGTGCCAACCGGCAGGACTTGCGACAAAGGGCGGCGCTCGCCATATCCGGTTCACGCGGTTGGGTTCGCCTTTCGCGTACGGAGCGCTGCGCAAGCGGGCTCCGGTAGTTCCAGAGGCGCCTTTCAAGGGCTTCGTGATGACGCGTCCGCCTAGCCTGTCGCATCCCTTCCTGCTCGGCTTCGACGATATCGAGCGGGCTCTCGACCGGGTCGCCAAAGGCGCCGGCGATGGCTATCCGCCCTATAACATCGAACGCATGCCGCGCACCGAGGACGAGCCCGACAAGCTCAGGATCACGCTCGCGGTGGCCGGATTCTCGCGCGAACAGCTCGAGATCACGCTGGAGGAAAACCAGCTGACCATCCGCGGCCGGCAGGTCGACGACAAGACGCGGCATTTCCTGCATCGCGGCATCGCCGCGCGGCAGTTCCAGCGCTCCTTCCTGCTCGCCGACGGCATGCAGGTCCTTGGCGCCGATCTCTCGAACGGGCTGCTCGCCATCGACCTGGCTCGTCCGGAACCGGAACGGCTCGTCCGGCGTATCGATATCATGAGCCGCGACTAGGGGCCTTCAAGAAGGCGCTTCATAGACGTCAGTCCGGGAAGGCATGCGGTTTGCCTTCCGTTCATGATCACGGATGCACAATCAAGCCGCCTCGCACTGCTCTGAAGGAGGGCGCGATGACTGAGACCAGAGAGACCCCCTGACCACGGCTGAATTTGCCGCTCTCGGCAACGGCCAGGTCGCCTATCTCAAGCCGATTATGTCGGACGAGCTGGCGCGCATCTTCCCGCAGGCGCCGGAAATCGAGCCCGGGCTGCAGCTCTTTGCGCTGCTTTCGGCCGATGGTGCACCGATCCTGGTGACAGATTCCCGCGAGGCCGCGACGGCCAACGCCTGGGAGCACGACCTCAGGATGGTCAGCCTGCACTAACCGGTTTCAGGCCGTCGCGGGTACGATCCCCGCGACGGCTGTCACCAGACGCTCGATGTCGTCCGGTGTCGACAGCCGGTGGTCACCGTCCTTGATCAGGGTCAGCACGACCGGATCGTGCGGCAGGTGCTCGACCAGCTTCAGCGCCTGGCCATAGGGCACGTCGGGATCCTTCATTCCCTGCAGGATATGAATGGGGCAGCCGGTTTCGAGCGGCTGCCCGAAGAGGAGATGGCGTCGTCCGTCCTCGATCAGCGCTCGCGTGATCGGCATCGGCTCCGGCGAATATTCCGACGGCCGCTGCCAGACGCCGTCCTTCGTAATGGTTTCGCGGATCGCTTCCGGCATCTGCGCCCACATCAGCTCTTCGGTGAAGTCGACGGCCGGCGCGATCAGCACGAGGCCGGCCGGTTGCAGTTGCGGAGCGGTCTTGCGCAATTGCAACGTCGTCAGCAGCGCAACCCAGCCGCCCATGGACGAGCCGACCAGGACGGCCGGGCCTCGGGCGTGGGCAGCGAGCACCGCCTGCGCATCCTCGATCCAGTGCGACATCGTCCATTGCGCGAAGTCGCCGCTCGACTCGCCATGGCCGGCATAGTCGAAGCGGATGAAGGCGCGTCCCGTGCGCTGCGCCCAGGCGGCGAGCGCCTCGGCCTTGGTCGCACGCATGTCCGAGCGCAAACCGCCGAGCCAGACCACCGGCGGGCCCTTGCCGGCCTGCGCGAGCACCGCGATCTCGCGGCGCTCCGTACCGGTGCCGATGCTCAAAAATTGCGGCTCAGGCTTCGTCACCCTATGCTCTCCTGTGGTGAACCGGGTGAAAGCAGGCAGATGCCAGCTGCAATACCGCCCGATTTGGTCATCATCTGAACCCGATAGCACCCGCGAGTCGCCAAGCAGAAGGCCTTTTCGAGTAGTGAGCACCTCCCTGCGTTCCGGCGCACAATTGTCCCTGCCTTCGACCGAGACGCATCCGCTCGCCGGGCGCACCGTGCTGCAGATCATCCCGGATCTGGAAGCGGGTGGTGCCGAGCGCACCGCCGTCGATATCGCCGCGGGGCTGACCGAAGTCGGTGCGCGTGCGCTGGTCGCGACCGAAGGCGGGCGGCTCGTCGCCGAGCTGCAGGCCAAGGGAGGCATCTGGCTGCCGTTCCCGGCCGCGGCCAAGAACCCGGTCTCGATGCTGCTGAACGTGCGGACCTTCGCCCTGCTGTGCAAGCGCGAACGGGTCGATCTCGTCCACGCCCGCTCGCGGGCACCGGCCTGGGTCGCGCTTGCAGCGACGCGGGCACTGAAGCTGCCCTTCGTCACCACCTATCATGGCTCCTACAACGCCCGCTCGGCGGTGAAGAACCTGTATAATTCGGTGATGGCGCGCAGCGACTGCGTGATCGCCAACTCCGCCTATACCGCCGATCTGATCCGGGCCCGGCACGGCTTCGCCCGTGACCGCATTCGCGTCGTCCATCGCGGCACGGACTTTTCCGCCTTCGCGCCGGCGGCGGTGAACCCGGAGCGGATCAGCGCGCTGCGCAGCGCCTGGGGTGTCGAGCCGCATCAGCGCATCGTGCTGCTGCCCGGCCGGCTCACCGGCTGGAAAGGCCAGAAGGTGCTGATCGAGGCGGCGCGCCAATTGCGCGACGCCGGCGACGAGGACACCGCCTTCATCCTCGCCGGCGATGCGCAGGGCCGCGACGGCTATGTGCGCGAGCTCGACGACGCCATCGCCAAAGCCAAGCTCGAAGGCCGCGTCCGCCGCGTCGGCCATTGCAGCGACATGCCGGCGGCCTTCCTGGCGGCGGCCGTCGTCGCCGTACCCTCGACCGAGCCCGAAGCCTTCGGCCGTGTCGCCGTCGAGGCGCAGGCCATGGGCACGCCGGTCATCGTCTCCAATCTCGGCGCCGTGCCGGAGACGGTGCTGGCGCCGCCGCAGGTCTCGCCTCAGGAGCGCAGCGGCTGGCATATCCCGCCCGGCGATGCGCCAGCGCTCGCCGAAGCGTTGCGCGAAGCGCTGGCGCTTCGGCCTTCCGCCCGCGACGCGCTGGCGCGCCGCGCCAGGCTGCATGTCGAGCGCCATTTCTCGTTGGCGTCGATGGTCAACGACACACTCGACGTCTATTGCGCCCTGCTGGGGCGCTGAACCCACCTGATCCATTGACAACGCTTCGCATTGTGCAATGTGTCTCACCAACGGCGCGATGCGCCAATCACAGGAGAATACAGCCATTCGTCGTCCCTTCCGTGCCGCACCAACCCCCGTCAAGGACGGCCCCCGCGCCAACCGCGACATTCGTGGCGTCCGCGACGTCCAGCTCATCGACGATACCGGCGCCAACCGTGGCGTGGTCTCGTTCTTCGAGGCGCTCAAGATTGCCGAGGACGCCGGTCTCGATCTGGTCGAGATCGCCCCCAATTCAGAGCCGCCCGTCTGCAAGATTCTCGATTATGGCCGCTTCCGCTTTCTCGAGCAGAAGAAGGCGGCCGAGGCGCGCAAGAAGCAGCGCACCATCGAGATCAAGGAAATCAAGCTCCGCCCCGGCATCGACAAGCACGACTACGACGTGAAGATGAAGGCGATGCACGGCTTCTTCGACGAAGGCGACAAGGTGAAGGTCACCCTGCGCTTCCGCGGCCGCGAGATGGCGCACCAGGACCTCGGCGTGAAGGTGCTGGAGCGCGTCAAGGCCGATCTCGTCGAGATCGCCAAGGTCGAGAGCGACTGGCAGCTCGAAGGCCGCCAGATGGTGATGGTGCTCGCGCCGAAGTGATGTCGAGCCGCGCGCCCGAATGAGGCCCGCATTCGCACCGTTTTTACGAAGCCCGGCCGTTTCGGCCGGGCTTCGTTGCATTCGGCCCGATCCGGCCATCAGTCGACCAGGTCAAGGCATCCCCTAGAGCCCGCTCCGATCAGCTTGCACGGCAAGCTGATCAAAAAAAAGCGGTCTCCAAACTCAAAGTGAGAAACGGATCCGGCTCTAGCTGACGGAGCGGATGATCTCGCGATAGGCCGCCTCGGGGAAAGCCTTGAGCGTTTCCGTGCGGACATTGCCGAGCATGGCCAGTTGCAGGCAGAAGCGCGCCTGCACGGCATCGTCCGGCGCCTCGCAGACGACGACCATGTCGTGTTTGCCCATCGTCATGAAGAAGGCTTTGAAATCGCCGCCCATATCCTTCAGCGCCTGTTTGGCGGTGTCGAGACGGGCGGGCGAATCCTTCAGCTTGCGCGCGCCTTGGTCGGTCCAGTTGAGCAGCATGATGTAGGTGGTCATCGCGCCTCTCCCCGAAAAGGCCCGGCCTTTCCGTCGGAAGCAGTATACGGCGCCGGCTTGTCGCCGCACTGGTTCCGGATGGGTTGTTGAACCATCCGCCGGGCCTGCCTTGCCAGTCTAGCATCACGGGCCGGTATCCGGCAGGGCCTATCGGCTGAGCAGCCGCTTCAGCTTCCGCACCGCGCTGTCCGGCGTCGTCAGCACCGGCTTGCCTGTCGCGGCTGTGACCGCCGATGCCGCGCGCGCCAGGCTGAACTGCGCCAGCGCGATCGCGTCACAATCCGTCAGCTCGCTGGCTGCGAGAGCCGCCAACCGGTCATGCTCGGGCCCGTCATCGAGTGCGGCGAACGCGTCGTCGGCGAGCTTCGGCACTACCGTCAGCGATCCCGGAAACTCCGGGGGCATCGACTGGAGCGTCGGCCCGAAGCTGGCGAGGAGGCCGATCCGGCTGCCGACCGTCTCCGCTTCCTCGATCATCGCCTCGTTCGGCTTCAGCACCGGCAGCGGCGCGAGCGCGCGCTGGACCGCCTCGATGCAGGGTCCGAATGCCGAGCAGGTGAAGAGGATGCCGTCGGCGCCGGTCGCCCGGGCATAGCTCGCCAGATTCAGGAAGCGCCCGGTCATCGCCTCGGTGATCCGCCCGTCGCGGGAAAGATCGGCCGATAGGCTGTCATCGAGCAGGTTCATCAGCGTGGCTTCAGGCCACAGCCGCGCGAACGCCGCCTCGATCGGAGGCGGCGAATGGCGCAGCGCATGGATCAGTGCGATTCGCATCGGCAGGCTTTAGCGGATCGGATGCGGGTATTGCAGCCCGCCCTTCGAGGCGAGGTCGTTGAGTCCGCGCTTCAATTGCAGCTTGGAGCCCGCGCCGACATTGCGCTCGAAGCTCTCGCCGTAATTGCCGACATGCTTGATGACGCGATGGGCCCAGTCATTGGAGAGGCCGAGGCCCTCGCCGAACTTGCCCTCGACGCCGAGCAGGCGCTTGATCTCGGGGTTCCCCGACTTGAGCTGCTCCTCGACATTGGCCTTGCTCACCCCGAGTTCCTCGGCATTGAGCATGGCGTAATGCACCCATTTCACCAGCGCGACCCAGCTCTCGTCGCCGCGCTTCACCGCCGGGCCGAGCGGCTCGCGCGAGATCAGCGTCGGCAGGATGACGAAATCGTCCGGCTTGGAGAATTTCAGGCGCTCGGCGGCAAGGCCGGAGGTGTCGGTGGTGAAGGCGTCGCAGCGCCCGGCCTCCAGCGCCTTGACGCCCTCTTCATTGGTGGCGAAGCCGATGATCTCGTATTTGAGTTTGTTGGCGCGGAAGAAGTCGGCAAGGTTGAGCTCGGTCGTCGTCCCTTGCGTCACGCAGATCGAGGCGCCGTTCAGGCCCTTCGCCTCGGTGACCCCCAGAGACTTGCGCACCATGAAGCCCTGGCCGTCGAAATAGTTGATGATCGGCCAGGACATGCCGGCCGTGGTGTCGCGCGACATCGTATAGGTCGCGTTGCGGGCGAGCATGTCGACCTCGCCCGACTGCACCACGACGAAGCGCATCTGCGGCGTCGTCGGGATGAACCGGACCTTGTTCGGGTCGTTGAAGATCGCAGAGGCGACGGCGCGGCAAAGATCGATGTCGAGCCCGTCCCAGCGCCCGTCCGACCCCTGGATGCCGAAGCCAGGAAGGGCGATGTGGTTGCCGCAGATCAGCTCGCCGCGCGCCTTGACGCGGTCGAGCGTGCCGGTCTGGGCGGTGGCTGCGCCGGAGAAGCCGAGCGCGGCGAGGCCAGCGAAGAGCAGATGTTTCAGCTGTTTGGTTTTCATGGCAGTTCCCCTGTCGTGGTCGCTACGGGCTCTTGGCGGCCCGGATTGTGGTGAGCCTCAGGCCGGTCGGGCCGAGGCCAGGCTCGCGTCGATGGCGTCGCCGAGTCGCTCGACGATGGTGTCGACGGTCGCGGCATCGATGATGAAGGGCGGTGCGAGCAGGATATGGTCGCCGGCGGTGCCGTCGGCCGTGCCGCCCATCGGGTAGATCAGCAGGCCGCGGTCCTGCGCTGCCTGCTTGATCCTGGCGTTGAGCTTCAGTGCTGGATCGAAGGGCGTCTTGGTCGAGCGGTCGGCGACGATCTCGATGCCCCAGAAATGGCCGCGCCCGCGGATATCGCCGACATGATGGTGATTGCCGAAGCGCTCGCGCAGGCGCTGCTCCAGCCTGGCGCCCTGCTTGCGGACATTGGCGAGCAGGTCGTCGCGCTCGATCACCTGCTGCACGGCGAGCGCGGTGGCGCAGGCGAGGGGATGGCCGACATAGGTCTGGCTGTGTGGGAAGATGCCCGAGCCCAGCCGGACCGCCTCGATGACCCGCTTCGAAGCCAGCATCGCGCCGATCGGCGCATAGCCGCCGCCGAGCCCCTTGGCGATCGCCATCAGATCGGGGGCGATGCCTTCCTGCTCGCAGGCATGCAGCGTGCCGGTGCGGCCCATGCCGCTCATCACCTCGTCGAGGATCAGCAGCACGCCATGGCGGTCGCAGATCTCGCGGATGCGCTTGAAATAACCGGGGGCGGCTGGGACAGCGCCGAGCGTCGCCCCAACTACGGTCTCCGCGACGAAGGCGCAGACCGTCTCCGGCCCGAGCTCCAGGATCTTCCCCTCGAGCTCGTCGGCGACA
The DNA here is from genome assembly GCF_030144325.1 of Bosea vestrisii. Taxonomy (NCBI): domain Bacteria; kingdom Pseudomonadati; phylum Pseudomonadota; class Alphaproteobacteria; order Hyphomicrobiales; family Alloboseaceae; genus Allobosea; species Allobosea vestrisii. The sequence goes on from NZ_CP126307.1 coordinate 4,753,560, forward strand.
CGAAGCCCGTATTCCTCGCTGGTCTCGTCGGCGCGGCGGTCGCGATATTCGTAGCAAGGCGAGATGTGATGGCCCTGCATCAGCATCTGCTCGAAGGGCGCGCGATCCTTCATCCGCCCGCCGACCGAGAGCGCCCCCAGCGTGATGCCGTGATAGCTCTGCCGGCGCGAGATGAAGTTGACTCGGGTTTGCTCGCCTTTCTCGACGAAGTAATGCCGCGCCAGCTTCAGGCAGGCCTCGATCGCCTCCGAGCCCGAGCTGCAGAAATAGACTGATGCCATCCCGGCCGGCGCCCGCGCGATCAGATGGTCGGCGAGTTCCTCGGCCGCGTCGGTGGTGAAGAAGCTGGTATGGGCATAGGCGAGCTTGTCGATCTGCGCATGCATCGCTGCGAGCACGTCGGGATGGGCATGGCCGAGGCAGGAGACCGCGGCACCGCCCGAAGCGTCGATATGCTCGCGCCCGTTCTGGTCGCGCAGCAGCATGCCTTCGCCGCCGGTCGCGGTCGGATAGGTCTTGCTCAGCATGCGATGCAGGATGTGGCTCATCGGTGGCCTCGCTTGGCGGCTCTTGAATTCAGGAAGGTGCCGGCGGCGTCGAGTGCAGCCTCGTGGCGCGCGATCGCGGCGAGCGCAGCCTCGCCCTTGCGCGCCGTCATCAGCGCCGCCAGGCATTCGACCGCGGCGAAAGCCGGCGTCATCGTGTGAAAGAAGGACGGCGTCTCGGTGCGCACCAGCAATACAACATCGGCGAGGGCGGCGAGCGGCGAGAGCGCGCTGTCGGTCAGCGCCACGACCATTGCGCCGTGCTCTTTCGCGATCTCAGCAGCTTGTACCGTCAGCCGCGTATAGGGCGCGACCGAGACGGCAAAGAGCGCATCGCCCGGGCCGATCCGGCGCAGCGCATCAATGCCGCGTCCACCGGCGCCGTCGGCGAGGACCGAGCCCGCTCCGATCAGGTCGCGGATGTAGTCGAGCATGAAGGCGGCCGGGAAGGCCGAGCGCAGGCCAAAGCAGAACACGGTCGGCGCTTCGCTGAGCAGGTCGGCGGCCTGCTCGAAGCGGGCGAGTGCCTGTGGCTCACGCAGAGCCTTGAGATGTTCGGCCAGTGCCGCGAACATGTCCTGTGCGATCGCGCCCGGGCCTTCCTCGCCATGGCGCTGCATCAGCTCGCCGGCACGACCGGCAAAGCCTTCCGGCCGCCGCCGCAGCGCCGCGGCGTGGACGGCGCGGAGTTCGTCATAGCCCTTGAGGCCGAAGCGCTGCGCCAGCCGGGTGAGGGTGGCCGGCGACAGGCCGGCCCGCTTGGCCTGCTCGCGCGTCGTCAGCAGCGCGACATCAGCCGGATGGTCGAGCACCCAGCGCGCCGCCGCCTGTAATTGCTGCGGCAACTGTTCGAAGCTCTCGGTGAGGCTCGCCGTCAGGCCGGGCTTGTCCATGCGGGGATGCTAGCAAGGAGTCGGCGCGCATGAAACAAAAATGTCGATATGGAAACTAAGAAACATTTGTTTCATCGGTGACAGACGCAGCGGCATTCTGCCACCGGCTCAGTTGCGGACGAGGAGTCCGTCGAGCATCAAATTGAAGGCCTCGATCGCCTTGCGCGAGGTCGCCTCCGGATCGGGCGCATGTGCGATCCATTGCGCCGCGTATTGCGTCGCCCCAGCAATCAGCCGCGCCGCAGCTTCGGCATCGATCGGCGCGATAACGCCGGTCTCCGCCAGCTTCGTCAGGCTCTCCGTCATCGAACGGATGCACTCGCTCAGCGTCGGCCAGTCCCAGGGATCGCCGAGAACGGCGGGGCCCTCACGCAGCATGATGCGCTGGATTTCGGGATCGAGCGCCAGCTCGATATAGGCGGTGCATTCGTTGCGGAAACCGGTCCAGGGATCATCAGCCTTGGCCGTGGCGGCCCGCATATGCGCGTTCATCTCGCCGTCGATCTCGACGATCACTGCCGCCAGCAGGCCCTTCTTGTCGCCGAAATGATGGTAGAGTGCGCCTCGTGTCAGCCCGGCCGAGGCGGTGAGCTCGTCCATCGAGGTCTGGGCATAGCCGACCGTGCCGAAGGCGGCGCGCGCCGCGGCGATCAGCTTGGCCCGGGTCTCGGCAATCATCTGTGTGCGCGGCTTGCGCGTCATCCATGTTCCTTTCGCATACGAGGCGTATGTTAATTGACATACGTTGCGTATGTAGCTATTCATGTCACATACGCAACGTATGTCAATTAAGCTTTGATGTGACGGAGACGTCCATGCCTAACCCCTATCGCGAGATTTTCCGGGCCCCCGGTTCGATCGGCTTTTCAGCCGCCGGCTTCCTCGCCCGCATGCCATTCTCGATGCTGACGATCGGCATCGTCACCATGCTCTCCCAGGCGCGCGGCCAGTACTGGCTTGCCGGTGGCGTCGCCGCGACCTTCGCGTTCTCCAATGCGCTGATCGCGCCGCAGATCTCACGGCTGGTCGACCGCCACGGCCAGAGCAAAGTGCTGATCCCCGCCACACTCGCGACCATTGTCGCGCTGATCGGGCTGATGCTGGCGACGCGCCTCGAGGCGCCGATCTGGGTACTTTTCCTCTTTGCCGCTCTCGCCGGACTCGAGCCGAGCATGATGGCGATGGTTCGCGCCCGCTGGACCGAGATCTATCGCGACACGCCGCATTTGCGCACCGCCTTCGCCTTCGAATCGGTCATCGACGAGGTCATCTTCATGCTCGGCCCGGTGATCTCGATCGGCCTCAGCGTCATCTGGTTCCCGGAGGCCGGGCCGCTCGCGGCGACGATCCTGCTCGCCGTCGGCATGGCTCTGTTCGTCGTACAGCGCGCGACCGAGCCGCCCGTGCACTCGCAGGGCGTCGGCGCCAGCAGCTCCGCCATCCGCCTGGTGCCGGTGCAGATCATCGCGCTGCTGATGGTCGCGCTCGGTGTAGTCTTCGGCACGGCCGAGGTCACCGCGGTCGCTTTCGCCGAAGCGCAGGGCAACAAGGCGGCGGCGAGCCTGGCGCTCGCGGCCTATGCCGCCGGCTCCTTCATCACCGGCCTCATCTTCGGCGCGCTCCGCCTGCGCATGCCACTCGCCACGCAATTACTGCTTGCGATTGGGCTTGCCGCGGCGACGACGCTGCCGCTGCTGATCGTGTCCTCGCTCTGGATGCTGGGCATCGTGCTCTTCATCGCCGGCGCCTCGATCTCGCCGACCGTCATCGTCGCCATGGCGCTGGTCGAGCGGCATGTTCCGGCTTCGAAGCTGACCGAGGGCATCACCTGGGTGATGACCGGCATGGGCATCGGCATGGCGGCGGGTTCGGCCGCCTCGGGCTGGCTGATCGACGTCTATGGCGCGAGCAGCGGCTTCTATGTTTCGGTCGCCGGCGGGTTCTCGGCGCTGGCGATCGTCACGGTCGGGTTCTGCCTGATCGCCGAGCCGCGGCGGGCCCGCGAGCCGGCACTCGCCTGAGGAATGAGAAGTCGCGCTTGCAAGGGCGCGGCTTTTCTGCGATACGCGCGCCTTCGATCGCCCGGCTGATAAGGGCTGCCGTGGCGGTCGTTCTTTGCTTCCCAAAGCAAAACTCAAGCGGCGCAATTCGCGCGCTCGCGACCTATGAGGAGCTGAAATGCCCAAGATGAAGACCAAATCGGCCGCTAAGAAGCGGTTCAAGCTCACCGGAACCGGCAAGGTGCTCTATGCCCAGGCTGGCAAGCGTCACGGCATGATCAAGCGGACCAACAAGCAGCTCCGCAATCACCGTGGGACGAACGTTCTTTTCGAGGGCGATGCTGCCAACGTGAAGAAGTATTTCCTCCCCAACGGCTAACGCCTGACAACCTTTCCGGAGATCAAACATGGCTCGTGTTAAACGGGGCGTTACGTCCCATGCCAAGCACAAGAAGACTTTCGAGGCTGCCAAGGGTTTCTATGGCCGCCGCAAGAACACGATCCGCGCCGCCAAGGCGGCCGTCGATCGGTCGATGCAATATGCCTATCGTGACCGCAAGAACCGGAAGCGCACCTTCCGCGCGCTCTGGATCCAGCGCCTGAACGCTGCGGTGCGCGAGCACGGCCTGACCTATTCGGTGTTCATGGGCGGCCTCATCAAGGCGAACCTCGAGCTCGACCGCAAGACCCTGTCGGCGCTTGCCATCGACGACGCGGCTGCCTTCGCTGCAGTGGTCGAGACGGTCAAGGGCGTACTCGCCGCCGAAGCCAAGGCCGCCTGAGCGGACTGACCTGATTGGATTGCAAAAGGCCGGCGGAAACGCCGGCCTTTTTCGTTTGAGCACGCCGTCATGCTCGTCCTTGTGGCGAGCATCCATGTCTTGAACACCGTCTGAAGACGCGGATGGTCGGGGCAAGCCTGACCATGACGGAAGACCGGCCAACGGTTACGTCTGCACCTTCTCCACCGCCTTCGGCGTCCAGTTCTCGCCGGCACCGTCGAGGATGCGCTGATAGGCTTCCTCCGGACTGTTCGCATAGCAGAACAGCTTGAGGTCCTCGGGCCGGATGAAGCCGGCCTCGGCCATCCGGTCGAGGTTGATCAGGCCCTGCCAATAGGCGCTGTCGTAGAGCACGATCGGCACCGGCGGCATTTTGCCGGTCTGCACCAGCGTCATGATCTCGAACAATTCGTCGAGCGTGCCGAAACCGCCGGGGAAGACCACCAGCGCCGCCGCCCGCATGGCGAGGTGCATCTTGCGCATCGCGAAATAATGGAAGCGGAAGGTCAGGTCCGGCGTCGACCACGCATTAGGATCCTGCTCATGCGGCAGGGTAATGTTGAAGCCGATCGAGACCGCGCCGGCCTCGGTGGCGCCGCGATTGGCGGCTTCCATGATGCCCGGCCCGCCGCCGGTGGCGATGACGTGGTTCCGGCCTTGGTCCTTGCCGTCGAGCGCGCCGCCGCGTTCAGAGGCGATCCGGGCGAAGGCACGCGCCGCCTCGTACCAGGGATTGCCCTCGCTCACCCGCGCCGAGCCGAAGACGACGATGGTCGAGAGGATGCCGCGGGCCCGCAGGCTGTCCTCGGCCTTCTGGTATTCGAGCATGAAGCGCGCCCCGCGCATGGAGTCGCCGAGGAGAAAGTCCTGGTCGAGGGCGGCGATCCGGTAGGAGGGCGAGTTCTTCTGGGCGCTGTTGTCTGGCATAGGCGGGCTTCTTTGCGGGGGCGGGTTGCGCTGAGACGATGCGCCACGCCTATCACGTCACGAGATGTATTTCCGCAATACGCCCGCCATGCGTTCGGCGCCGGAATTATGAGGCAGCAGGGTCAGGAAGCGGCCGTCCTGTCCCATCAGATAGGTCAGCGAGCCGTGGTCGATGGTATATTCGCCGTTGCCGTGATGCGCTTGCGTCAGCTTGCGGCGATGCACCTTGTAGGCCCTGGCGACCGCTGCCAGCTCGGCCTCGTTGCCGGATAGCCCGATGAGCCGGGGATGGAAGTTCGCGACATAGGCTGCCATAACAACCGGGGTGTCGTTGACCGGATCGACGCTGACGAACAACGGCGCGACCTTCGCGGCCAGAGGCCCGAGCGCATCGAGCGCCTGCGCGATGATCGGCAAGTCGACCGGGCAAGTATCGGTGCAACGGGTAAAGCCGAAATAGATCAGCATAAAGCGGCCGAGAAACTCAGCCTCCGTCACCCGCTTCCCGGTGTGGTCGGTCAGGCTGAATGGGCCACCGAATTGCGTCGCCAGCGGGTCTTGCGGTGGCCTGGCGGCCGGGGAGGGGCTGTGGCCGCCATGGTCCTGCGCGCGAGCGGCAACCGCCGAGCCGGCAGCAAGACCGGCGAGCAGGAGGCGGCGGCTGATCCGTCTGGTCATGGCTTCGGCTTGGGGGCTAGACCCTTGACGCCGAACGGCCCATCTTCGGCGATGATCCGGTTGGCCTGTGGATCGCCGCGCCACCATTCCTCGGCCTTGCTGTTCCTGGCCTCCCAATCGGCCTTGAAGCGTTCGGCGGCGATCCAGTCCTGATCCGGTCGCTCGCGCAGGCGCTGCACGAAGAACAGGGTCACCGCCGGGTTCTCGATCAGCAGGCCGTCGGCCTCGATCTCGCGTCCGCAATAGCCGGCGAGGTCGCCGGTCGCGCCAGCGAAGTCGATGTTCGACTTGGCGACCAGCCTGAAGGTTCCGTCGGAGAGCGCGAGCCCGAGCTGCCGCTTGCCGGCGCCGCAATCTGGTGCGCAGCGGCCTTTGAGCTGACACAGCGCATCGACGACGCGACCCTTCAACACCACCTGCTTTTCGTGCGGGATGTTCCAGGGCTCGGCAGCGAGGGACGGCGTGCCAGCGAGCAACACAGCGACGCCGAGTGCCTTGACGATAGTATCCATCGCCTCAATTCCCGAACGGCTGGATGCCGTGTTCTTCATGCGTCATCGTGATGACGCCCTTGTCGTCGGCGATGCGGTCGACCAGCAGGTACTTGACGCCGTCGCGCTCGAGCAGCTCACCATCGACCGTGACCTCATGCGTCGCCAGCTTCGCCACGCGCGGATTTGCGGCGCTGTCCTCGTCGTCGCCGATCTTCAGGATCAGGTAGAGATTGCCGCCGGCGTCGCGGATCGCGACCGGAATGCCGCCGAGTGCGCACCAGATGGCGCATTGATGATGCGCCGTGCCTTTGGCGAACATCAGCCCGCTGATCGTGCACCAGCTGTCGCTGATCTCGCCGGTGACGGTGACGCGCTGGCCGCCCTGCTGGGCGCGTGCGGGCACCGCGAAGGCGAATAGCGCTACAAAAGCTGCGGATAAGAACGCCGAGCGCAGGGCTTGAGACAAGATTGTCATCTTTGCACGCGATCCCGGAATCCGGCCGGCATTTCCTCGCTTGCGCGATGCTTTGCCAGCACGATTGCCCCTAGCCTCACCGCCGCCGACACCATAGAAGATGCCTCGCAAACGGACCAGAGCAGGCATGAACGACATCGACACCCTTCGCGATTCACTTGTCGGTGAGATCGAGGCGGCCGGAGACGAGGCGGCGCTCGAGCAGCTGCGCATCGCGGCGCTCGGCAAGTCCGGCTCGGTCTCGGGGCTGCTGAAGACGCTCGGCACGATGACGCCGGACGAGCGCAAGGAGCAGGGCCCCCGCATCAACGGCCTGCGCGACACCGTCCAGCAGGCGCTCGCCGCTCGCAAGGATGCGCTCGGCGAAGTCGCGCTGGAAGCCAGGCTCGCCGCCGAGCGGCTCGACATCTCGCTGCCGGTGCGCGAGGGCCCGGAGGCGCGCGGGCGCATCCACCCGATCAGCCAGGTGATTGACGAGATCACCGCGATCTTCGGCGACATGGGCTTCTCGATCGCCGAAGGCCCGGACGTCGAGACCGACGATCTCAACTTCACCAAGCTCAACTTCCCGGTCGGCCATCCGGCCCGGGAGATGCACGACACCTTCTTCTTCGCGCCGGATTCCAATGGCGAGCGCAAGCTCCTGCGCACCCACACCTCGCCGGTCCAGGTCCGCACCATGCTGTCGCAGGAGCCGCCGATCCGGGTGATCTGCCCCGGCCGGACCTACCGGATGGATTCCGACCAGACCCACACGCCGATGTTCCATCAGGTCGAGGGCCTCGTCATCGACAAGAAGACCCATTTCGGCCACATGAAATGGGTGCTGGAGGAGTTCTGCAAGGCGTTCTTCGAGGTCGAAGGCGTCAAGATGCGCTTCCGGCCGTCCTTCTTCCCGTTCACCGAGCCCTCGGCCGAGGTCGACATCCAGTGCTCGCGCAAGGACGGAGAGATCCGCTTCGGCGAGGGCGACGACTGGCTCGAGATCCTCGGCTGCGGCATGGTCCACCCGAATGTGCTGAGGAATTGCGGGCTCGATCCCGACGTCTACCAGGGCTTCGCCTGGGGCATGGGCATCGATCGTATCGCCATGCTGAAATACGGCATGCCGGACCTGCGGCCCTTCTTCGAGGCCGATATCCGCTGGCTGTCGCATTACGGCTTCCGCCCGCTCGACCTGCCGACGCTGACCGGCGGGCTGACCTCGTAACCTGACCGGGAGGGGAGACGCATGAACGGCGCGCAGTGGGCTGGCCTGATCGCGGCGCTGATGGTCGCCGCCAATCTGCTGTGCCTGGCGATCGCCTTCGTGCGCCTGCGCCGGAAGCAGACGCCGTCGCGTCTCCAGAAGCTCGCTCCGCCGGTGACGGTCGTTCGCCCGGTGCGCGGCATCGAGACCTTCAGCCGGGAGACGCTGACCTCCGGGCTCGAGCTCGACTATCCGGTCTATGAAACGATCTTCTGCGTCGCCGACGGCCATGATCCGATCGTGCCACTGATCGAGGAGCTGATCGCGACCTATGGCGCGGACCGCGTGCGCTTGATCGTCGGAGACGTCGCCGTCAGCGCCAATCCCAAGCTCAACAACTGCGTCAAGGGCTGGGAGGCGGCGCGCCACGACTGGGTGGTCCTCGCCGATTCCAACGTGCTGATGCCGAAGGACTATATCCAGCGGCTGATGCAATCCTGGCGCGACGACACCGGCCTGGTCTGCTCGACGCCCGCCGGCTCGCGGCCGGGCTGCTTCGGTGCCGAGGTCGAGTGCGCCTTCCTCAATACCTTCCAGGCGCGCTGGCAATATGCCGGCGAGGCACTCGGTTTCGGCTTCGCCCAGGGCAAGTCGATGCTCTGGAACAAGCCCTTCCTCGATGCCAATGGCGGCATCGCCGCGCTCGCTGCCGAGATCGCCGAGGATGCCGCGGCGACCAAGCTGGTTCGCAAGGCCAGAAAGCACGTCCATCTCGTCGGCCAGCCCTTCGAGCAGCCGCTCGGGGCGCGCAGCCTGCGCGACGTCGTCCAGCGCCAGTTTCGTTGGGCGCGGCTGCGCCGCGTCACCTTCCTGCCCTTCTTCGCGCCGGAGATCCTGGTCGGGCCGCTGGTGCCGGCATTGCTTGCCGCTTACGCCGCCCCCGCTTTCGGGTTCGCAGCCTGGCAGGCCGTGCTTGCGGTGTTCGCTGTCTGGTATGCCGGTGAGCTCGTGCTGGCGAAGGGCGTCGGCTGGTTCGTCAACTGGCGCACGCCGGCGGCCTATCTGGTGCGCGATCTCGTCTTTCCCGGCATCTGGGCCTATGCCTTCGTCGCCCGCGAAGTCAGCTGGCGCGGCAACGATATGAAGATCAAGACGGACGGCGAGGACGAGCTGAATAAAGCCGCCCCGGCATTGTCGGCAGCCAATATGCGTAGCGACGGAACACCATGAAGTTCACACTCTCCTGGCTCAAAGAGCATCTCGACACCACGGATTCGCTCGACGCCATCACCGAGGCGCTGACCCGCATCGGCCTTGAGGTCGAGGCGATCGAGGACAAGGCCAAGGCGCTGTCAGCCTTCACCATCGCCTATGTCATCGAGGCGAAGCAGCACCCGAATGCCGACCGCCTGCGCGTCTGCATGGTCGACACTGGCTCGGGCGAGCCGGTCCAGGTCGTTTGCGGCGCGCCCAATGCCCGCACCGGCATGAAGGGCGTCTTCTCGCCGCCCGGCACCTATATCCCCGGCAAGGACATCACGCTCGGCAAGGGCGTGATCCGCGGCGTCGAGTCGAACGGCATGCTGGTTTCCGAGGCCGAGCTGCAACTCTCCGAGGACCATGACGGCATCATCGATCTGCCTGAGGATGCGCCGGTCGGCCAGCCCTATGCGACCTATGTCGGCCTCGACGATGCGGTGATCGAGATCGCGGTGACCCCGAACCGGGCCGATGCGCTTGGTGTTTCCGGCATCGCCCGCGATCTCGCTGCCGCCGGTCTCGGCACGGTCAAGACACCGCCGGTCCAGCCAGTGCGCGGCGCCTTCCCGTGCCCGGTCGATCTCAAGCTCGATTTCGCCGAGGAGGACCGCAACCTCTGCCAGGTCTTCGCGCTCAGGCTGGTCCGCGGCGTCAAGAACGGTCCGTCGCCGGAGTGGTTGCAGGCGCGCCTGCGCGCCATCGGCCTTCGCCCGATCAACGCGCTGGTCGACATCACCAACTTCATGACCTTCGACCGCAACCGGCCGCTGCACGTTTTCGACGCGGCCAAGGTCAAGGGCGATCTCGTCGTCCGGCGCGCCAAGGAAGGCGAGGAGGTGCTGGCGCTCGACGGCAGGACCTATGCGCTGACCGACGAGATGGTCGTGATCACCGACGACAATGGCGTCGAGTCGATCGCCGGCGTGATGGGCGGTGAGCATTCCGGCTGCGACGAGACCACCACCGACGTGCTGGTCGAGAGCGCGCTCTGGAACACGCTCAACATCGCCCGCACCGGCCGCGCCCTCGGCATCAACTCCGACGCGCGCTACCGCAACGAGCGCGGCATCGATCCGGACTTCACCCGGCCCGGTCTCGACATGGCGACGCAAATGATCATGACGCTCTGCGGCGGCGAGCCGTCCGAGGTCGTCTTCGCCGGCGATTTGCCCGACAGCCTGCGCGCCATCGATTTCCCCTGGTCCGAGGTCAAGCGCCTGACCGGGCTCGACCTGCCGCAAGTCGAGATGAAGCTGGCGCTGACCTCGCTCGGCTTCCACGTTTCCGGGGCTGGCGAGCGCGTCAAGGTCGCGCCGCCGTCCTGGCGTGCCGATGTCGAGGGCAAGGCCGATCTCGTCGAGGAGATCCTGCGCATCGCCGGGCTCGACCGCGTCGCTCCGGCGCCGCTGCCGCGCATCAAGGGCGAGGTCATCAAGCCGGTGCTGACCGTGCTGCAGAAGCGCACGCGCCAGGCCAAGCGCCTGCTTGCCAGCCGCGGCCTGGTCGAGGCCGTGACCTGGTCCTTCATCTCGCATGATGCTGCCAAGCTCTTCGGCGGCGGTTCGCGCAAGCTCGTGCTCGCCAACCCGATCGCGGCCGATCTCTCCGATATGCGCCCCTCGCTGCTGCCGGGGCTGATCCGCTCGGCGCAGGCCAATGCCGATCGCGGCTTCGGCGATGTCGCGCTGTTCGAGGTCGGCCAGATCTTCCAGAGCGACGAGCCGGAAGGCCAGCTCATCGCCGCTGCCGGCCTGCGCCGCGGCACGGCCCGGCTCGAGGGTGCCGGACGCCATTGGGACGGCGCGGCCAAGCCGGTCGACGCCTTCGATGCCAAGGCTGACGTGTTCGGCCTGCTCTCCGGGCTCGGTGTTCCGGTCGGTGGCCTGCAGATCGTCGCGGGTGGTCCGGCCTGGGCCCATCCCGGCCGCTCGGCCACGCTGCAATTCGGCCCCAAGGGTGTGATCGGCGCTTTCGGCGAGATCCATCCACGCGTGCTCAAGGCCCTCGACGTCAAGGGCCCGCTGGTCGCCTTCGAGATCCATCTCGATGCATTGCCGCTGCCCAAGTACAAGCCGACCAAGGTCAAGCCGAAGCTCGCGCTCTCCGACTTCCAGCCGGTGACGCGCGACTTCGCCTTCATCGTCGACAAGGCGGTGGCGGCCGGCGAGATGGCCAAGAGCGCCCAGAATGCCGATCGCGCGCTGGTCTCCGATGTCGGGGTGTTCGATCTCTACGAGGGCACGGGCGTCGAAGCCGGCAAGAAGTCGGTCGCGCTGGCGGTGACGCTGCAACCGACGCAGAAGACGCTGACCGACACCGAGATCGAGGCCGTTGCGGCCAAGATCGTCGCGGAGATGGCCAAGCGCTACAGTGCCGTGCTGCGCGGGTAGTATCAGGTCGCAGCGGTGAGGCTCAGATCTGGTTCAGCATCAGCGGCAGCCAGATGTCGTTTCCCGGTTGTTCATCCGACGGTCCCCAACGGTAGTGACCGTCGGCGCGGTAGGTGAAAACATCGCCGGAAACGCGATAGACGAGCCACTGCTCGTCTTCGCTGTCGTCATAGGGCGAAGTCTCCAGCAATCCCCCGAGATCGAATGTGAAAGTCGACCTGCCCTGAAGCGGCTCGACATTCACCGCCAGAAGGCGCTGGCCGTCCAGTTCGGCGGCCGCCGCTGCGATGTCAGCATCGGCAGAATCGGAATGGGCAATCTCCACGCCATTCGCAAGGCACCGCCAGTTGCAGCAGTAGATCCAGAGATGCCACTCCCCGCGTGGCATGACCCTTCGCCGAGCCAATGACGCCCTTGCTTCAGGACTTGCGTCTGCGCTGGCTTTGACTGGTTCTCTGATCTGGAGTGAGGGGTTCCCAAACTCAAAGGTCAGCATGGAGCCTTGCCCTTTCTGAACGCTCCATGCGGGTAGTCCGATAAGGGGCGCGAAGAGACGCTTGACCGGGTCGTTTTCGTTCAATCCAGTGGGAGACATGGTCGCTCGCTGTAGCTCCGCCCGGGAATGATGGCTGCGCGGCTTTTGCCGCGCCACCGTTATTGATCAGGATTATGAAATAATCGGCGCAAGAAATCGTTTGAAAATCCGGGTATCGGCTTTGATTGTTGCAATCCGAGAGGCCTGATGTCGCTGACCGAGCTCCCTGTCGCGGACGATCTCTTTCCCGGCTTCCGGTTGCTCGATGTCGCGACGACGGGCGCGCGCATCCGCGTGCGGACGGGCGGCAAGGGGCCGCCGCTGCTCCTGCTGCACGGTTATCCGCAGACCCACATCATGTGGCGGCGGATCGCTCCGCAGCTGGCGCAGCACTTCACCCTGGTCTGCCCGGACCTTCGCGGCTACGGCGATTCCGAAAAGCCGCCGAGCGCGGCCGATCATGCGCCCTACGCCAAGCGCACCATGGCGCAGGACATGGCCGAGGTCATGAGAGCGCTCGGACACGATCGCTTCTTCGTCGGCTCGCATGATCGCGGCGCCCGCGTCGCGCACCGGCTGGCGCTGGACCACAGCGAGCGGGTTCTCAAGCTGGCGACGCTCGACATCGCGCCGACGCGCGAGATGTATCGCCACACCACCGATGCCTTCGCCCGCGCTTATTGGCACTGGTTCTTCCTGATCCAGCCGGCACCGATGCCGGAGCGCATGATCGGCGCCGATCCGGAGTTCTACTGGACGAGCCGGCGCGCCTCGGACATGCGGCTGTTCGAGCCTGCGGCGCTGGGCGAATATCTTCGCTGCTTTCGCGACCCGGCGATGATCCATGCCAGCTGCGAAGACTATCGCGCCGCGGCGACGATCGACATCGCCCATGACGATGCCGACGGTGGCAAGAAGGTCGAATGCCCGATGCTGGCGCTGTGGGGCGATCGCGGCGCCGTCGGAAAATGCTTCGATGTGCTGGCGCTCTGGCGCGAGCGCGCGGAAAACGTCCAAGGCCGGGCCCTGCCGGGCGGGCATTATCTGGCGGAGGAGATCCCCGATCTCGTCGCCGCCGAATTCTCGGCCTTTTTCGGAGAAGACATATGAGCCGCACCAACCGCGTCTACCGCATCGCCGCCATTGCCGGTGACGGCATTGGCAAGGAGGTCATGCCCGAGGGGCTGCGCGTGCTCGAGGCGGCCTCGAAGAAATACGGCTTCGAGCTCCAGCTCGACGAGTTCGATTTCTCCTCCTGCGACTACTACGCCAAGCACGGCAAGATGCTGCCAGACGACTGGAAGGAGAAGATCGGCGGCCATGACGCGATCTATTTCGGCGCCGTCGGCATGCCGGCGCAGGTGCCGGACCATATCTCGCTCTGGGGCTCGTTGCTGCTGTTCCGACGCGAGTTCGACCAGTACGTCAACCTGCGCCCCGTGCGGCTGATGCCGGGCGTGCCCGGCCCGCTCGTCGGCCGCAAGCCGGGCGACATCGACTTCTTCGTCGTGCGCGAGAACACCGAGGGCGAGTACTCCTCGGTTGGCGGGCGCATGTATGGCGGCACCGAGCGCGAGATCGTCATCCAGGAGACGATCATGAGCCGCGTCGGCGTCGACCGCGTGCTGAAATACGCGTTCGAACTGGCGCAGCGCCGGCCGCGCAAGAAGCTGACCTCGGCGACCAAGTCGAACGGCATCTCGATCACCATGCCGTACTGGGATGAGCGCGTGAAGGAGATGGCCAAGAGCTATCCCGACGTCGCCGTCGACCAGTACCATATCGACATCCTGACCGCGCATTTCGTACTTAATCCGGATCGTTTCGACGTCGTCGTCGCTTCCAACCTCTTCGGTGACATCCTCTCCGATCTCGGCCCGGCCTGTACCGGCACGATCGGCATCGCGCCGTCCGGCAACATAAACCCGACCGGTGATCATCCCTCGCTGTTCGAGCCGGTGCATGGCTCGGCGCCGGATATCGCCGGGCAGGGCATCGCCAATCCCGTCGGCCAGATCTGGTCGGGCGCGATGATGCTCGATCATCTCGGCGAGCATGAAGCGGCCAAGGCGATCGAGGCGGCGATCGAGCGCGCGCTCGGCGACGCCCGCACCCGCACGCGCGATCTCGGCGGTAGCCTAAATACTGAGGCTGCCGGCAAGGCGATCGAGCAGGCGCTGGGTTGACGACAAGGCCGGCGCTGACCACAAGCAGTGGTCGGCGCCGAAAAAGACGTAAGACTTAAGGAGGGGGGATAAGGTGCCCGATCTGACATTCTCACTGCTCGACCCGGCGCTCTGGGGCAAACTCTTCGAGATCATCGCGCTCAACATCGTCTTGTCGGGAGACAATGCGGTGGTGATCGCGCTCGCCTGCCGGGCGCTCGCGCCCGAGCAGCGCGCCAAGGGCATTGCGCTGGGCGCCGGCGTGGCGGTGTTGCTGCGCGTCGTCTTCACCGTGCTGATCGCCTCGCTCCTCAACATGCCGTTCCTGCACATCGTCGGCGCGCTGCTGCTCGTCTGGATCGCGGTCAAGCTGATCATCGAGGACGGCGAGGGCGACGAGAATGCGGTCGCTGCCAGCAGCAAGCTCTGGAAGGCGGTGCAGACGGTGGCGATCGCCGACATCGTCATGAGCCTCGACAATGTGCTCGCCATCGCCGCTGTCGCCAAGGACTCGATCCCGCTGCTGGTCGGCGGCCTGATCATCTCGATCCCGCTGATCGTGCTCGGCGCCTCGCTGATCACCTCGCTCCTGACCCGTTTCCCGATCCTGGTCTGGGCCGGCGCCGGCCTGCTCGGCTGGGTCGCGGGCGAGATGTTCGAAACCGATCCCTGGCTGATCGGCAAGCTCGGCGAGACGTTGGCCCACCAGCTCGAATACCCCGCTGCCATCCTTGGGGCCCTGCTCGTGCTCGGCCTTGGCTACTTCCTCAAGCATCGCCGGCCAGATCCGGCCCTCTGACACAGGGACTGACCGACCTATGGACTTTTCATCTTCGACATTCTGGGTGTCGTTGCTCCAGATCATCTGGATCGACCTCCTTCTCTCCGGTGACAATGCGGTCGTCATCGCGCTCGCCTGCCGCTCATTGCCCGAAAACCGGCGCAAGCTCGGCATCTGGCTCGGCGCCGGCGCTGCCGTGGGCCTGCGAATCATCTTCGCGCTGGTCGTCAGCTATCTGCTGGCGGTGCCTTTTCTCAAGGTCGTTGGTGGCGTCCTGCTGTTCTGGATCGCGATCAAGCTCGCCATGGGCGAGGAGGAGGCTCATAGCGAGATCGAGGCCAGCGACAATCTTTGGCGCGCCGTCCGCACCATCGCCATCGCCGATGCGGTGATGAGTCTCGACAACGTCGTCGCCATCGCGGCCGCCTCGCGCGGCCACGCCGAGCTCTTCATCTTCGGCCTGCTGCTGACGATCCCGCTGATCATCATGGGCGCCCAGCTCCTGACCAAGATCATCGAACGCTACCCGATTATCGTCTGGCTCGGCGCGGCCCTGCTCGGCTGGATCGCGGCGGAAATGATCCTCGGCGATGCGGCCGTGCTGCGCTGGCTGATGACGGTGGTCCCGAGCTGGGTCGTCACCGTGCCGCTCGACGTCAATCCGGTCGGGCTTGCGCCTGCGAACCTGCCGCATTACGCGGCGGCCGCACTCGGCGCGATCGTCGTCGTCGTCGTCGCCTATGCTCTGAAGAAGAAGCCGGTCGATCAGCCGGGCTAGAGCCTACCTCAATCGAGCGTGATGAACGCGGCGGCCATGGTTTCATGGCCGCCGTTTTTCGTGAGCCGGATGAAGCCGCTGGCGTGGCGCCCATCCCGCTTATCCACGACGGTGAAGCGTTCGGTCCCGTCGAGCTGTACGGCGACGCTCTCTGGCGCCCGTGCGAAACCGGTACCGAGCGCTTTCACATAGGCCTCCTTGGCACTCCAGAGCTGGGCGAAGGCCAGCGGCCGGGCAGGGGCGGGCAGGCTCTCGAACCAGCTTCGTTCGTCGGGGTGCAGCACGGCGAGCGGCGGTTCGCCTGCGAGTGCAACCTGCTCGACGTCGACGCCGACCGGCTGATGCGCCAGGGCAACCGCGACAAGGCCTGAGCGTGTCGCGAGCGACAGGTGCAGCCCAGCACCGTGCGGGGCGACGATCAGCGGCCGCCCCGTAGGCTCATGCCCGATCTCGACAGCATCCTCTGCTAGACTGAACTGGCGGGCCAGTACTTTGCGTGCGAGCGAGCGGCGCAACTCCGCGCGCTCCGGCAGGTTTGCGGGCTGCTCTTGCGTCGCGATCAGCCAGACGGCTGGCAGGGCAGGGGCAGTATCGTCGGCGGAGGAGAGCCAGTGCATGCGGCGTTCTAGTGCACCGCGCCCTGCGGCGGAAGGAGACGGCCCTGGCCCGCCCTGCGCCGCGTTCATGGAGGCCCGGAGCTTGCAGGGCGTTGACGTAAGCTAGCGAAACCGGTTCGAGGGACTATGTCTTCCGATCTGAAACCCGAGCCATCGGCCGCGACTCAGCTCACCCTTGCCGGCATGCGGCTCGGGATCCGCCGCGTTGCCGTGCTGATGCCGGGCATCGTCGTCTTCTCGGTGGCCTTCGGCGCTGCCGCCTCGGCCAAGGGCCTCAGCCTGTTCGAGGCCGTGCTGATGAGTGCACTGGTCTATGCCGGCGTCTCCCAACTCGTCGCCATGGAGCTCTGGCGGCCGGAGTGGAGCTGGGGAGCGATCGCGGGCCTTGCCGTCGTCACCGCGACAGTGAATGCGCGCATGGTGCTGCAGGGCGCCTCGCTCCAGCCCTGGTTCGTGCGCCATCCCAGGCTGGTCAATGCGGCGCACCTCTTCTTCTTCACCGACGCCAACTGGCTGATCGGCACGCGCTATCATGGCGAAGGCGGGCGCGATCTCGGCGTGCTGATCGGCGCAGGCCTCATGCTCTGGCTGGTCTGGGTGGCGGCGACCGTGCCGGGCTATCTGCTCGGAGCGCTGGTTTCCGATCCGCGCCAGTACGGCATCGATCTCGTCATGCCGATCTTCTTCGCGGCGATGATCGTACCGCTCTGGCGCGGCAAGCGTGCGGCGCTGCCCTGGATCATTGCCGGCGTCGTCGCACTAATCACTGTGCGCCTCGTCGACGGCTATGCCTTCATCATCATAGGGGCGCTGTCCGGCGCCGTGGCAGGGGCTTTCCTCGATGACCCTGCCTGAACCCGGAAGCTGGGGACCCTATCTCGCCATCGTCGCCATGGCGCTGGCGACCTATCTTTGCCGCATCTCCGGCGTCGTGCTGATGGGCTTCATTCCGCTGACGCCGCGGGTGCGGCGCGGGCTTGCGGCCTTGCCGGGTTCGATTGTGGTCGCGACCGTGCTGCCGCTGATCGAGCGCCTCGGCCTCGCCGCCGGCCTGGCTCTGCTGGCCGCAATCGCGAGCATGGCGATCCGGCGCAGCGAATTGCTGGCGCTGCTCGTCGGCATGGGCGTGGTTTCGCTGATGCGTGCTGCCGGTTTCTGACACCCGGGCGCGACGGCGCCTGATGCCTTGATCCATCACCGGCTACGATCGCATCCATCACATCAAACACTCGCCGGCATGTTGACGCGGCCCTGCCTGCGGCGGACGGTGCCGGCTCTCGCTTTTAGCTGACCGATCGGAGCGCATGATGGCCTGGTATTCGCAGACATGGACCTGGTTCGATGGCGAGTGGCGCGAGGGTAACCCCGGCATCATGGGGCCGCGTACCCACGCCGCCTGGCAGGCCTCCCAGGTCTTCGACGGCGCCCGTTATTTCGACGGCGTCTCGCCCGATCTCGATCGGCATGCCGCCCGCGTGAACCGGTCCGCCGCGGCGATGGGCCTGAAGGCGACGGTGTCGGCCGAGGAGATCGTCGCCAAGGCTGCCGAAGGCGTGAAGAAGTTCGGCAATGGCACCGCGCTCTACATCAAGCCGATGTACTGGGCCGAGGCCGACGGCCCCTCTACGATCATCGGCGATCCCGAGTCGACCCAGTTCGCGCTCTGCCTGTTCGAGGCGCCGATGGGCGATCCCGGCACCGGCTTCTCGGTGACCAAGGGCGCCTTTCGTCGCCCGACCTTCGAGACGATGCCGACCGACGCCAAGGCCGGCTGCCTCTATCCCAACAACGCCCGCATACTGCGCGAGGCGAAGGGCAGGGGCTTCGACAACGCGCTCGTGCTCGACATGCTCGGCAATGTCGCCGAGACCGGCACCTCCAATGTCTTCCTTGCCAAGGACGGCGTGGTGAAGACGCCGGCCGTCAACGGCACCTTCCTCAATGGCATTACCCGCCAGCGCACCATCGGCCTGCTTCGCCAGGCCGGCGTCGCGGTCGAGGAGACGACGCTGGGCTACGCCGATTTCGAGCGGGCCGACGAAATCTTCTCCTCCGGCAACTACTCGAAGGTCATGCCGATCTCGCGCATCGACGACCGGCAGCTCCAGCCCGGTCCGATGTTCCGCAAGGCGCGCGAGCTCTACATGGACTTCGCGCACAGCAAGGGCGCCTGAGGCCAGATGGCCCGGCTCGCCACCCGCCTGACCGAGCGCCTCGGGATCGAGCATCCGATCCTGTCGGCGCCGATGGCTTTGGCGGGTGGCGGCGCGCTCGCCGCCGCTGTGACCCGGGCCGGCGGGCTCGGCCTGATCGGCGGCGGCTATGGCGATGCCGACTGGCTGCGCACGCAATATGCCGCCGCCGGGAATACCCGCACCGGCTGCGGCTTCATCACCTGGTCGCTGGCGAAGCAGCCGCATCTGCTGGGCGAGGTGCTGGCTCATCGGCCGGCGGCGCTGATGCTCTCCTTCGGCGATCCCACGCCCTTCGCGGCCGAGATCGCTGCGGCCGGCGTGCCGCTGATCTGCCAGTGCCAGAATCTCGGTCATGTCCGGACGGCGCTCGAGGCCGGAGCGGCGATCATCGTCGCGCAGGGCGCCGAGGCAGGCGGGCATGGTCACAATCGCGGCACGCTTCCCCTCGTGCCGGAGGTGGCCGACCTGCTGGCGCGCGAGAGCCCGGAGACCCTGCTGCTCGCTGCCGGTGGCATTGCCGATGGCCGCGGCCTTGCTGCGGCGCTGATGCTCGGTGCGGATGGCGTCCTGGTCGGCACGCGTTTGTGGGCGAGCCTCGAGGCGCTGGTCCATCCGAACCATCATGCCGTTGCTGTAGCTGCCACTGGTGACCAGACGGTGCGCTCGCCGCTTCCCGATATCGCCCGCCGGCTCGACTGGCCGCGGCCCTTCGACATCCGCGTCAGCGACAATGCCTTCATCGCCAAATGGCGCGGCCGTGATGCCGATTTGCGCGCTGCGATCGAGGAGGAGGCGCCGGCCTATCGCGAGGCCTTCATGGCCGGCGACCCTGACAAGGCGGCGGTGGTCTTCGGCGAGGCGGCAGGCTTGATCTCGGACATCCCCTCAGCCGGCGAGATCGTCGCGCGCGTGGTCGAGGAGGCAGCCGGCCAATTGAAGGCCGGCGCCAGACTGATCGCGGGCTGAACTAGCGCAGCAACCGCCAGAGCCCGGCCGATCTGAGCCCTCCGAGCGCGACCGCGCCGTAGATGCAGGCAGCGACAAAGCTCAGTATGGCGAGCGCGATCAGCCGCGGCTCGTAAGGGAACGAGATCAGTACGCCGTAGAGCGGCTCGGCTAGCAGCCGGGCGACCAGCGCGGCGAAACCGGCGGCGACGCCGACGATCACGATCAGCAAGGACAGGCCGCGATCGGGATTGGTCCAGCCGCGCTTCAACGCCAGCACATAGAGCGCACCGAGATTGATCCAGGCGCCGACCGCGGTGGCCAAGGCGAGGCCGGGCGCGCCATGGCTCTTCCAGAGCAGCAGCTTCAACCCGACATTGGCGGCGATGGCGGCGAGCGAGACCAGCATCGGCGTGGTCGTGTCGCCGCGCGCCTGAAAGCTCGAGACCTGGGCACGGATCAGCAGGGTCGCGGGCAGGCCGATCGCATAGGCGAAGAGCACGGCGCCTGCAGCCTGCGTCGCCGCTTCGTCGAAGCGTCCGCGTTCGAACAGCGCTCCGACGATCAGCTCCGGAAAGGCGAGGAAGGCGGCGGCGAAGGGCGCTGCCGCAACCAGGGTCAGCGCAATCGCCCGGTTCTGCGCGGCCTCTGCCCTGGCCTCGTTACCGGAGGCGATCGCGCGGCTCATCGTCGGCAGCAGCACGGTCCCGACGCCGATCGCGATCACGCCAAGAGGCAGCTGATAGAGGCGCTCGGCATAATACAGCGCAGAATAAGCGCCCGCCGGCAGGAGCGAAGCGATGATCGTGTCGGCGAAGAGCGCGATCTGCACGCCGGCCGAGCCGATCACGGCCGGGCCGAACGCCTTGAGGAAGCCTTTGACCTCGCCGTCGAGGCGAGGTCGGGTCAATGCAGCCGAGACGCCCACCCGACGCGCCGAGATCCAGAGCAGCAGCCATTCGAGCACGCCGGCGACGGCGACGCCCCAGGCGGCGGCATGGGCTGCGCTCGGAAACAGGAAGGCGGTGAAGAGCGCCCCGATCAGGCAGATGTTCAAAAGGATCGGCGCGCCGGCTGCCGCGGCAAAGCGGTCGGCAGCATTGAGATTGGCCGAGAGCAGCGTCACCAAGGTGACGAAAAGCAGATAGGGGAAGGTGATCCGCGTCAGCGTGACCGCGAGATCGAAGCGGGCGGGATCGTTGACGAAGCCAGGCGCCAGCAGCCGCACCAGCTCCGGCATGAAGGGGATGGCGAGCGCCAGCAAGACGAGCTGGACGCTCAGGTTGAGCGAAAAGACACGGTTCGAGAACTGAGCCGCGGCAGCTTCGCCCGACTGCTCGCGGATGCGGCTATAGGCCGGGATATAGGCCTGGTTGAAAGCGCCCTCGCCGAAGACGGCGCGGAAATGATTGGGCAGGCGCAAGGCGACCGAGAAGGCGTCCATCAGCCCGCTGGCGCCGAGCGTAGCCGCAAGCACGATGTCGCGGAGGAAGCCGGACAGCCGCGAGAGCAGCGTGAAGCCGCTGACGGAGAGGATCTTTCTCAGCATCGCGCCACTCGGGGCCGCCGGGATCGGCAGGCCGGACTGAACCTAGCCGCATAGCTGCGTCGCGCGAGATGGTCCAGCACGGGGCTCGCTGTTGTCCCTACATCGACGGCGGCAGGGCGTCGCCGTGCGGAGGCGCGCTGTCGTGTTTGGCAAAGCCGATGCGCTCGCCGACCAGATAGAGCGGCCGGCGCTTCACCTCTGCAAAGATGCGCCCGACATATTCGCCAATCATTCCGAGCGAGATCAGCTGGATGCCGGAGAAGAACATGATCGAGACGATCAGCGAGGGGAAGCCGGGCAGGTCGGTACCGAAGAGCAGCGTCCGGACCATGAAATACAGGCCGGTCAGGGTAGCCACGATCGCGATCAGGACGCCGAGCCAGGTCGCGATCTTCAGCGGTACGGTCGAGAAGGACGAGATTCCATCGAAGGCGAAGCTGAACAGCTTGCGGAAGCGGAACTTGCTCTCGCCATGGGCGCGGTCGGCGACCTCGAAGGGCACTCCCGTCGCCGGGAAGCCGACCCAGGCATAGAGGCCCTTCGAGAAGCGGGCCCGCTCCGGCAGCGCGCGCAGCGCCTCGACCACACGCCGGTCGAGCAGGCGGAAGTCGCCGGCTCCTTCCGGCAATTCGGTCTCGCCGAAGCTGGCGAACAGCTTGTAGAACGCCTTGGCGAAATTGCGCTTCAGCCGGCCCTCGCCGGCGCGGTCGGTGCGCTGGCCATAGACGTTGAGGAAGCCCTCGCGCCATTTCGCCAGGAAGGTCGGGATCACCTCCGGCGGGTGCTGCAGATCGGCGTCCATGATCACCACGGCGTCGCCATTGGCATGATCGAGCCCGGCGGCGATCGCGACCTCCTTGCCGAAATTGCGGCTGAAGGAGATGGCGTTGATCCGGCTGTCCTGCGTGTGCAGGGCGCGCAGCGCGGCGAGAGTCCCGTCGCGGCTGCCGTCGTCGACGCAGACGATTTCCCAGGAGGCAACATGGGCATCGAGAATCGGCTTCAGCCGAGCGATCAGCGGCTCGAGATTGGTGGCCTCGTTGTAGACCGGCACGATAATCGAGAGCTCCGGCCGCGGGGCGGGCGACGCTGTTCCGGCGGAGGCAGAAGTAGGCGCAATCGCGGACGACACTTTCGGGGCCTTCATTGCTCGGCTAGGGCTGACA
The DNA here is from genome assembly GCF_030144325.1 of Bosea vestrisii. Taxonomy (NCBI): domain Bacteria; kingdom Pseudomonadati; phylum Pseudomonadota; class Alphaproteobacteria; order Hyphomicrobiales; family Alloboseaceae; genus Allobosea; species Allobosea vestrisii. The sequence continues at coordinate 4,775,924 of NZ_CP126307.1, forward strand.
TTATGTGGCTGGTCACAGGCTCCATACACCAGCGCTGATGAATAGGGGGTAACAGCCGGCATGACCCGCAGCTTCGTGCTCTGCGCCGACGATTTCGCCATGACCGAGGGCGTCAGCTGTTCGATCCTCGAGCTCCTCGCGGCGGGCAAGCTCTCGGCCACGGGGGCGATGACCAACCGGCCGCATTGGCCGGGCTTCGCAACTGAGCTTGCAGCTTTCTCCGGGCGGGCCGATCTCGGGCTTCACCTCAACCTGACCTGCGCGGCGCCGCTTGCGGCGATGCCGACCGTGGCGCCATCGGGCCATCTGCCGAAGCTCCGGGAGCTCGCGCCGTTGGCGCTGCGCTCAGGCGCTGCACGCGACGAGATCGCCCGTGAGATCGGCCGCCAGCTCGACGCCTTCGAGCAGCATCTCGGCAAGGCGCCGGATTTCGTCGATGGCCACCAGCATGTCCATGTCCTGCCCGGCATCCGCGGGGCAGTGCTCGATGCGCTTGCTCGGCGCTATCCCGCCGGCTCGGTCTATCTGCGCGACCCCTCCGATTCCATCGCGGCGATCCGTTCGCGCGGCGTCGCCATCGGCAAGGCGCTGACCGTCGCCGGGCTCGCGACCGGCTTGCGCGGGGCTGCGGCGCAGCGTGGCATCCCGACCAATCGCGGCTTCTCGGGCTTCTCGCCCTTCGATGCGGGGCGCGACTTCGCCGCCGACCTCACAGCCTTTCTCATGAACCCCGGTCCGGCGCATCTGGTGATGTGCCATCCCGGCCATGTCGATGATGAGCTCGTCGCGCTCGATCCGGTCGTTGCGACGCGGCCTCTGGAGCACGCGGCGCTGATGACCTTTGAACCGCCCCAAGGGCTGCGGATCGGCCGTTTCGAGGCGACCGCGTAGATCCGGGCGCCCTGTCGAGAGGCGTGCAGGTTATGCTTGTACGCAATCGAAAATTTACCCTGATCGCGCATCTTGTCGCGTGGCGATCCGATCTGTCGGGGAGGCGCCAGCGTCTGGAGTTCGCAGGATATGAGCGTGATGACCTGGTTACAGCCGCGGTCGCGGCGATCGCAGGTGGCTGTGCCGCAGATCGGCCAGGTCGAGACGGTGATGCGCTCGCTCAGCAGCCAGATCGCCGGAGCGGCCGTCGCCATCGTTGCTGTCGCCATCGTCTTCGTCGTCATCGCCGCCGCCCGCTACAATGAAACCAAGACACGCGGCGACCTCGAGCAGAAGATGATGTCGCTGACGGCGATGATCGCGCATGCCTCGCCGCCTATGATCCTGGCGCGCGACACCATCACCTTGAGCTACATCCTCGAGTCGCTGAAGCGAGATCCCGACTTCGACGCCGGCTTCGTCGCCGATGACCTCGTCGCGCTCGCCTCGGCTGGCCGCAACGATGACGCACGGCTCTCGTTCACACCGAACAGGCTCGCCAAGTCGATGGGGCGCGAAGCCTGGGACGTCCTCGGCGAGCAGAATACGTTGCGGCTCGAGGACAAGACCTATGTGACGCAACTGCTAACGGTGAAGGTCGGAGGCTTCCAGAAGCAGATCGGCTATGTCGCGCTGCGCTTCGACAAGACCCGGCTGATCGCACGCTCGGCCTGGGAGCAGTTTCTGACGATCGGGATCGGCATCGCCCTGCTCGTCGTCCTCGGGCCACTGCTCTGGATCTCGCTCTCGCGAACCATGCGTCCGCTGAAGAGCATGACCCGCGCCATCGTCAACATTTCCGACGGCAAGCTCGACACGCCGATCGACGCCGTCGGCCGGCAGGACGAGATCGGCGCGATCGCACGCGCGCTTGGCGTGTTGAAATTGCGCCTCGCCGAGCGGGCGAGCTTGCAGGAACAGCAGCTTGCAACGGAAGTGAATCGCGATCGCCACCAGAAGCATACCGAAGAGGCGATCGCGCTGTTCCGCGGTGAGGTCGGCGTCGCGCTCGAAGCCTTCAAGAGCAATGCCGATCGGATGGGCGAAGCGTCCCACGGCCTGGCACGCGTCGCGGCCGAATCCTCGGAGCGCGCTGCCCGCGCCGCCCATAACTCGCAAGGCGCCTCGGCCAATGTCGAGAACGCCGCCCAGGCCGCCGAGGAGATGGGTGCGGCGATTCGCGAGGTCGAATTCCAAATCCGTCGCGTCCGTACCGAGATCGTCGAGGCCGCCTCGGCTTCCCGCGATACTGCGGGCTCCGTCCAGGCGCTGGACGAGACGGCGCGCGCCATCGGCGAGGTCGTCAATCTCATTCGCGACATCGCCGCTCAGACCAACCTCCTCGCGCTCAACGCTACCATCGAGGCGGCGCGCGCCGGCGAAGCCGGGCGCGGTTTCGCCGTCGTTGCTGCCGAGGTGAAGAGCCTCGCATCCCAGACGGCCGCTGCCACTGACCGCATCGTCAGCCAGGTCGGTGCCATCCAGGGAGCGACGACCGAGGTCGTCGACGCGATCCAGAATATCGCCAGCCGTATGGGTGCGATCGAGAGCTTCGCCAATTCTGTCGCGACCTCGATCGAGCAGCAGGCGATCGCCACCGGCGAGATCGCCAGCGGCGTCGCCATGGCGAGCACGTCGGCTCTCTCGGTCTCCAGCGACCTCAGCGTGCTGGCCGACAGTGTCGAGGAGACCGGGCGTTCGGCCGAGCAGGTTCGTGACGCCGCAGGCGAGGTCTCGGCCCAGGCGATGCGGCTCGATTCGACCGTCGACCAGTTCCTCAAGCGCGTTGCCGCCTGAAGGCCGAGCCAAACGAAACGGGGCCCTTGCGGGCCCCGTCTGTATTCATCTCATCGACTGATCCGTCGGGATCAGGCCTTGGCGCCGTCATAGAGCTCGGCGACGTAGTCCCAGTTCACCAGGCTCTCGAGGAAAGCCTTGAGGTAGTCCGGGCGGCGATTGCGGTAGTCGATGTAATAGGAGTGCTCCCAGACGTCGACGCCGAGGATCGGCGTGCCGCCATGGACCAGCGGGCTCTCGCCGTTCGGGGTCTTGCTGATGGCGAGCTTGCCGCCCTTGACCTCGAGCCAGGCCCAGCCGGAGCCGAACTGGCCGACGCCGGCGGCGACGAAGTCTTCCTTGAACTTGTCGACCGAGCCGAAGGAATCGACGATCGCCTTTTCCAGCGCACCCGGCAGCTTGCCGCCGCCATTCGGCTTCATCCACTTCCAGAAGTGGAGGTGGTTGTAGTGCTGGCCGGCATTGTTGAACACGGCCGGGTTCTTACCGTAGGAGCTCTTGACGATCTCCTCGAGCGACTTGCCCTCGAATTCGGTGCCCTTGATCGCGTTGTTGCCGTTGTTGACATAGGCGAGGTGGTGCTTGTCGTGGTGGTACTCCAGCGTCTCCTTCGACATAAAGGGCTGGAGGGCGTCATGCGCATACGGAAGATCGGGCAGGGTAAAGGACATGGGGCCTCTCCTTGGGCTGTCGAAATCGCGACGTGAGAATGGCTGCAATGACGCAACGCATGGGCAATCTATGCCCGGCGGAACACCCCGCCATTCGCCTGTTAGTTAAGCCGCCCGGTCCGCAGCGGCAACCGCCGAGGCCCGAGAATTCCGGCACGGCCGGCCTGCGTCGCACGGGGAGGTGACCCCGAGGCCGTTCGGTTGGCAATAAGGCATGGTATCGATAGGTTAACCGCTGGGGCGGCAAGCTGTTGCAGCTCGCCCAGCCTCAAAGGAGCAAGCGTTGGTCAAGCTTTTCGTGGTTCTCGGGCTCGCTCTGCTGGCGGGCGGCGCCTATGCCATCGTCGATGGCTGGGCTTATGTCGTCCTGGAGCGGGGCTTCACTGAGGTCATCCTCGGGGCACTGGCGGTGACGGCCGGTTTGATCCTGCTCGCGCTCGCGGCGGTACTCGCGGAAGTCCACCGGCTCAAGGGATTGGTCAGCGGTGCCATGGCGGTGGTGGCGCTGTCGGAGTCGCGCTCCGGCGAACGGCCGGTACCGAACGAGGCGCTGGCGCGCTCGGAGCCCATGCTCGAAAGGGAACGGGGGCCTGAGGCAGGGCATATCGGTACCGCGACCACGCTGGCGGCGGGAGCAGGGGCTGCTGCGGTTGCAGGCGCACTGACCAGCCTGGCGAAGGCCGACGAGCCGGCGGACGAAAAAGCATCGGACAAGCCGGAAGAAGCCGATAAGCCGGAAGGTGATGACGCAGCCGAGGGCAAGCAATCCGACCATGTCGGGGTGGTGGCCGCCGAGCCGCAGCAATCGCCTTCCACCGTGATCGGCGAGATCGACGACTGGTTGCTGCCTCCGCTGCCGGCGGCGCTCGATGTCGCGCCCTCGGAGGTCAGGCCGGACGAGCAGAGCGAGAGCGCCGACGCCCAAGGGAAGTCCGAGGCCTCGGAGGACGAACTGGATCGACCGATCTCGGCTGGCATCGACGAGCCATCGCAACCGGACGACGAGGAACGTGACGAAGAAAAGCCCGCTACGGTTTCGTTGGAAGAGCCTGAAGCGGAGGAGGTGAAGGACGAGGGCGAGCCCAAGCAGGAGACCGCCTCCGAGGTGGAGGATGAGGGCCGCCTCTGGTGGCCGCGTATCGACCGCCCGTCGACCGAAGCGACCGCCTCGATCAATGACGAGTTCACCGCGCTGCGCGACCAACTCTCAGGCGTCGTCAACGCGCCGGAGGTCGAGTTGCCGCGACGCGATCGCGATGATCTAGGCGTAAAGGAGGGCTTGGGCGCATCGGAGACCTGGATGGCGCCGCGAGCTTGGCCTCCGGTGACGCAGCCACGCGATCCCGGTGTCCTTGGTGATGTCGAGGCCGAGGCCGCCGACCAAGCTTCACCGGAAGATGCCAAGGCGGAAGCCGAGACCGTTGTCAGCAGCGAGCCTGCTGCGCCTCAGGTGGAACCACAGGACGAGCGGATCTCGGCAGAGGCCGAGATCCCGCCCACGGAAAAGGCGGAACCGGCCGCCGAGACCAAGTCTGACGAGGAACCAGCGGCTTCGGAAGAGGGCGTGATCGGAGCCTATCAGGTCGGCGAGACGCAGTTCACCATGTTCGCCGACGGTTCTATCCACGCCCGCACGCCGGACGGCGACTACACCTTCGCCTCGATGGACGAGCTGAAAACCTATCTCGCCAACGAGAAGGACAAGCTCGAGCCTAGCTCGAGCTGACCTCTTCCCCGGCCTCGCCCCAGCCGCCGGCCGCCGCCTTGATGGCAAAGGCGTAGGCGAGGGCGGTCTCCTTCAGCGAATCGAACCGTCCGGCGGCGCCGGCGTGCCCGGCGTCCATGTTGGTGTGCAGCATGACCGGCCCGCCGCCGGTCATGGTCGCGCGCAGGCGCGCCACCCACTTCGCCGGTTCCCAGTATGTGACGCGCGGATCGGCCAGCCCGCCGGTCGCCAGGATCGGCGGATAAGGCTGCGCCTTGACGTTTTCATAGGGCGAATAGCTCAGGATCGTCCGGAAGGCGGCCTCGTCCCGGATCGGGTCGCCCCATTCCGGCCATTCCATCGGAGTCAGCGGCAGGCTCTCGTCGAGGATGGTGTTGAGCACATCGACGAAGGGCACTTCGGCGATGAGGCCGGCGAAGAGCTCGGGTGCAAGATTGGCAACTGCGCCCATCAGCATGCCACCCGCGCTGCCGCCCTCGGCGATGATCCGGCCGCGGCTGGTGAAACCCTCCGCTGCCAGCATCTCGCCGGCGGCGATGAAGTCGGTGAAGCTGTTGGGCTTGGTCTGGCGCTTGCCGTCGAGATACCAGCCCCAGCCCTTGTCGGTGCCGCCGCGGATATGGGCGATGGCGTAGACGAAGCCGCGATCGACCAGGCTGAGCGGCCGTGTCCGGAACGAGGCGGACATCGCCGCGCCGTAGGAGCCGTAGCCATAAAGCAGGCAGGGTGCCGAGCCGTCGAGCACGAGGTCTCGCCGGTGCAGCAGCGAGACCGGAACTTTCGCGCCGTCCTTCGCTGTCGCGAAAATGCGGCGCACGACATAGGTGTCGGGGTCGTGACCGGACGGGACTTCCTGGCGTTTCACAAAGGTGCGCTCGCCAGTCTCCAGATTGTAATCGTAGGTTTCGGCCGGCCGCGCCATCGAGGCGTAGATGAAGCGCAGCCGATCCGTGTCGAATTCGTAGCCGGCATCGATGCCGAGCCCATAGGCCTCCTCATCGAAGGCGATGCTGCTCTCGACTCCGCTCTCGAGATCGTGGATGACGATGCGCGGCAGGCCCTCTTCACGTTCCAGGCGGATCAGCCGGTCGGCGAGACAAAGATGGCTAAGCACGAGCCGGCCGCGCTTATGCGGCACGAGATCGACCCAACTGGATGGTGACGGATCGGCCAGCGGCGCGCGCACGATCTTGAAGTCTTCGGCGCTGTCCGCATTGGTCAGGATCAGCAACTCGTCGCCATGATGCTCGACGCTGTATTGCCGTCCAGCCTGCCGGGCCGCGATCAACTTCGGCGTGCCGGCCTTGTCGGCGAGATCGACCAGCCTGACCTCCGAGGTCTCGTGATCGCTGCTGGAGATCAGCAGAAACCGGCGCGATTGCGTCTGGTCGATATCGGCGAACAGGCCGGGGTCGGTTTCCTCGTAGAGCAGTTCGTCCTCGCTCTGCGGAGTGCCAAGCCGATGGCGCAGCACGCGCGTCGGACGATGGTCATCGTCGAGCGCGACATAGACGAAGGCGCTGGAATCGGCGGCCCAGATCATCTCACCGGAGGTGTCGGCGATTGCGTCGGGCAGGTCCTTGCCGGTGGAAAGGTCGCGGATTCGGATGAGGTAGAGCTCCGAGCCGGCCTCGTCGGCGCTCCAGGCGAGCAGCTGATGGTCCGGGCTGTGCTCGGCATCGCCGAGGTCGAAGAACTCCTTACCCTCGGACAGGGCGTCGGTATCGAGCATCACTTGTTCGCGCCCGGGCTTGCCGGCCTTGCCTGAACGCGGCTTGCGGCAGATCAGCGGGTGCTCGCCGCCGCGCCGGTAGCGGCTATAGTAGAGGAACGGTCCGTCCGGCTGCGGCGGCTCGCTGTCGTCTTCCTTGATCCGCCCGCGCATTTCCTTGACGAGGTCGCGCTGGAGCGTGCGTGTCGGGCCCATAAGCTTGTCGCACCAGGCGTTCTCGGCCTCGATATGCGCGCGGATCTCGGCCGGCAGGACGTCTGGATCGCGCAGCACGTCGCGCCAGTTCTCGGCTCGGAGCCAAGCGTAGTCGTCGGTCAGGACAACGCCATGGACCGTGCTGGTTTGAGGACGGATGGCGGGAACCGGCTGGGCGGAGACCCTGCGTTGACTAGTCATGCTTGGTCTCCAAACCCGGTTCAACCATCTCTAAAGTCTCGATTGATGGTGGGATCGCTTCATCTTTGCCGAGACGACAGGTAGAGGTCGGTGGCGGCACTGACAAGGACAACCTTTTCGCGCAAATGCTGCAACGCAAGGCGTCATGTTACGGTGCGCGCTCACAATTTCAGCAATAATATGTCTCGGCGAATGTATTCGAATCCTTGTCAAGCCACTTGCGATATTGAACTGCATGGCTTAGACGGTTGCCCGCTGGTCCGTTTTGCATGATTCTATTCCGGTAGGAATTCGACCGTCTGCCGGCGGAGGTCAGGGAGGGCGCTTGCGCCTGGAAACAGAGCTGGGCGCAGTCACCGCTACGACTGGTCAAGAAAACAATGGAGCAACGCCATCATGGCTGACCAAGACGGTTCCGAATTCATCGAGCTCACGGCAGATATCGTTTCCGCCTATGTGTCGAACAATTCTGTCCCGGCGTCGGACTTGCCTTCACTGATCAGCGACGTTCACGCCGCGCTCAATCGTGTCGTCGGTGGCGCTGCCCCGATTGTTCCGGTCGAGGCGCCGAAGCCTGCGATTGCTGTGAAGAAGTCGATCACGGCCGACTATCTGATCTGCTTGGAGGACGGAAAGAAGTTCAAGTCGCTGAAGCGTCATCTGCGCACGCAGTACAACATGTCGCCTGAGCAATACCGCGAGAAGTGGGGCCTGCCGCCCGATTATCCGATGGTCGCTCCGAACTATGCCGAGGCGCGCTCGCAGCTCGCCAAGAAGATGGGTCTCGGCCAGCAGCGTCGCAAGCGCCGCTGATTGATCGCCGGCAAGCCGGCCTGGTCACCCATGTAGTGAAGCCGCCGGCCTGACCGGCGGCTTTTTTGTGCTTGTCGCTGTGGCAGATCGCCCAGCACGGAGCGGCCCGCCGGCTGAGCGAGCCGCGAGTCCGCGCCATGGGCCCAGGACTATGCAAGCCGAAAACTGTCAGGAGCCTGTCGGGACCGCCGGTTACGCGCTTGCTCCAGGTGGCACTAGGAATATATACCTGAAAGCGTCGCAGTTGAATTTGGGGAGACGGTACCCGCAATGGAACATATCATGAACATAGCGATTGCCAAGCGGCCAAATCCGGCTCGGCTGAGCGCTCCGGCCCGGCTAGCGGAAGCGGCCGTGAGCGGCGCCATGAGTCTGCCGGTCGAGGCGCTACGTGTCGGCCGTGGAGCCCGCAGGATCGCCTTCGCCCGCCAGCTCGCAATGTATCTGACCCATGTCGGCTTCGGGCTGACCCTGACGGAGGTCGGCTCCTGCTTCGAGCGCGACCGCACGACCGTGCGTCATGCTTGCGCCCTGATTGAAGATCGGCGGGACGAGCCGACATTCGATTTCGCCGTCTCGGCGCTCGAGGCCGGGCTGGCGCATCTTGCTTTCGGATTGCAGCTGGAAGTCGGCTTGGAGGCTTCCCGATGAGTGCCGTTGGTGATCGAACCCCCGCGCCGTCGCGTCTCCTGCGGCATCTGAGCGAGCCTGGCGCCTATGCCGTCGACTCGCCGCTGGGCTGTGGGCGGGTCGCGCTCTACCGCCGCGCGGCCGATGGTACCACGCTCGGGGCTGGCTATGTCCCCGCCGCCGAAGCCGATGCGCTCGTCGCGGCCGGTTTTGCCGCCTGGTTCACCGAAGAGGGCAGGCGGCGGCTGCGGCTCCCCGGCTCCGAGGCGCAGAAACCGCGTGCGACCGCGACGGTGACGGTGATGCTCGATGGGCAGGCGCAGCAGGTCGTGCTGGATGAACGCGAGAGCCCATTGCTCTGGCTCCATCGCCGTCCGGGCAAGGACGGGGCGCCGCAGATCTCTGCTGCCGAATTTGCCGCCGGCGAGCGCTTTCGTGCCGATCTGACGCTGGCGCAGATGCTGCCACGGGTCACGGTGAACTGGGACGCAGGTCTGGCTGGCGGCACTCATGCATCGGCACGCGGTCCAGCCGAGGCCTCCGATGCCAGCCTTGCGGCGCGTCAGCGTGTGCGCCTCGCCTGCAAGCGCCTCGGCCCCGAGTTGTCGGGCCTGGCGATCGACGTCTGCGGCTTCCTCAAGGGGCTGGATCAGGTCGAGCGCGAGCGCAAATGGCCGGCGCGCTCGGCCAAGGTCGTGCTCCGGCTGGCGCTGTCGGCGCTCGTCGAGCACTACGGGCTGGGCGCAGAGCAGGGTCTGCCTGCCGGTAGCGCTGTCTGGCGCGCGCCCGATGCACGCCCCTCAATTCCGCCTCGCGGGAATTAGGCCAGCGCCGCGCGGGCGTCGCTCTTGATCCGTTCCATCATGGCGCGCACGCCATTTGAGCGCTGCGGCGTCAGATGAGCTGCCAAGCCAAGCCGCTCGTAGATCGCGAACGCGTCGGTCGTCAGGATTTCCTGCGCCGTGCGGCCGGAATGGATGGCGATGGCGAGTGCGACCAGCCCGCGCACGATATGCGCGTCGCTGTCGCCGCGGAAAACAAGACGCATCGTTTCGCCAGGCCCGCCTTCGGCACGGGTCTCGAGCCAGACCTGGCTGGCGCAGCCGCGCACCTTGTTGGCGTCGTTATGCGCGTCCTCGGACAAGGGAGCCAGCGTGCGCCCGAGCTCGATAAGATAGCGATAGCGATCGTCCCAGTCGTCGAGCAGCTCGAAATTGGCGACGATCTCGTCGAGGCTTTCGCTCATGGATTTCGCCGTTGGCCTCCAGCCCATCAGCCGCCGATGAGGGCGACGATGGCGAGCGTCTTCGGCCTCTCGCGCGGCGAGGTCAAGCGTCAGCGCTGTCGCGGCTGGGGCTCGCCGGCACGTGTCGCGGCACTCGCCGCCATGGCGAGGACCCGGGCGCGGGTCTCCGGTTCCAGTCCGGCGAGGACCTCGGCCGCTTCGCGCAGGCTGACCGCGCCCTGCAGCGCTGCCTTGGGGTCGATCTTGGCGAGGATCGCAATAGCGGCCTTGGCATCGACGACGATCGTCTCCGGCTCGCTCTTCGTGCCGTGCACGGGCGAGTTCAGCGCGATCACGCCGACGATCGCCAGGCTGCGCAGAAGATAGGCCATGTCGGTCCCCGTCCGGTTCCAGGCTCCCCAGCCCGCGAATGGAGGAACCTTAGCGCGTGGACCGAAAGATCAGGTGTCCCCGAAAGCATCGATTTGAATCAAAGGCAGCCTATCGTCTTCAGCATCCGTTCACCTTGCCGCCAACAACCGCTGGCTTTGAATATCGCGTTACGACCCGTACAAATTATTGAAAAATATAAGCTACTTCCCCGTCCGCCTCGGAATTGCCCAGTTTGGAAGCCGGTCTCTTTAAGCCCCGCTTAAACGGCAGCCGTGAGGATCACTGCAACAAGGCGGAGCGAAAGCGCCGCCGGCCGGCAGAGGTGCGCGTTTGCGATTTTCCAGTTTGATGACGGCGGTGAGGGCGCAGGTCGCGGCGATGGTCCATCCATCGGCGCTGGCCGATTCGCTCGAGCGCATGCGTCATGAGCGCTTCATACTGACGAGACTCATCGCCTCGACCGCGGCGCTCAGCCTGATGCCGGCTTATGTCGCCTGGCGCGCCCGGATCGGCGCGTTCGAGCTGCTCGTGCTCGTCGCGATGGCGCTGCCGCTGCTGGCGGTCTTTCTGCTCTCGCGCACGGGGCGGCTGGATCTCGCGCACTGCATTTCCGGCGCTGCCCTGACATTGCTGATCACCACGCTCGCCTGCCTGACCGGCGGCGCTGCCTCGCCCTTGCTGCTCTGGCTTGCGGCAGTTCCGGCCGAAGCGATGTTCTTCGGCTCCCGCTCCTATGTGGCGCGCGCCGGTGCGCTCGCGGTTATCGGCCTCGGTACTGTCGTCGCTCTGCAGGGAATGGGAGCGCTCGTCGAGCCGGCGTCCTGGACCTGGCAGGCGATGCCTGCTTTCGCCGCGGCCGCGATCCTGCTCACAGCATTGATCACGGTAGGCTTCCTCTACCGCCGCGACGATGAGCTGCGCGAGCACCGCGCGTCCGATGCGCGGGCGCAACTGATGCTCGAGCATGTGGGTGACCTCGTCACCTGGCACGATGCGGCCGGCTCCGTCGTCTTCGCCAACGAGGCCGCCCGTGGCCTGACCGGGGCCGAGCCGGCCCAGCTCTTCGGTCGCGGCCTGTTCGAGCGCGTCCACATTGCCGACAGGCCGCTCTTCTTGAAGGCGCTGAGCGATGCCGCACATGGCAGCGGCCGGGCCAGCGCCTGCTTCCGTGTCCTGTTTGTCCCGGCAGGCAGCGATAGACACGTATCGGCGGGCCCCGTCGTGCGCTGGCTCGAGCTCAATGCCCGGCGTATCGAGCAGGTCGGCCCGCATGGCGTCGCGACGGTCGTCGGCGTCAGCCGTGACGTCACCGACCGGCGTGCGATCGACGAGGAGCGTGAGCGCAACCGTGCCGAGGCGGTCAAGGCGAGCGACGTCAAGGGCCAGTTCCTGGCGACCGTCAGCCACGAGCTGCGCACCCCGCTCAACGCCATCATCGGCTTCTCGGAGATGCTGAGCGGCGAACTCGGCCCTTCCTTCAGCCCGGTGCAGCGTCAGGAGTATGCCAGGATCGTCCACGATTCGGGCCAGCATCTGCTCGACGTGGTCAACACGCTGCTCGACGTCTCGAAGATCGAGAGCGGGGCGATGACGATCGAGCAGGACACGCTCGACCTGACCGAGCTCGCCGAAGACTGCTGCAATGTCGTCGCGCTCAAGGCCAAGACCGGGTCGGTCGCGCTTGAACGCGTCATCGGCCCTGATTTGCCGCAGCTGCTCGGCGACCGGCGCGCCCTGAAGCAGGTGATGCTCAACCTTCTGTCGAACGCGATCAAGTTCACGCCCGCGGGCGGACGCGTCACGCTCGCTCTGGTGCGCGATGGCGGGATGATCGACCTGTCGGTATCCGATACTGGCATCGGCATTGCGGCGGTCGATCTGCCACGGCTGGGCGATCCCTTCTTCCAGGCCAAGTCGTCTTATGACCGGGCTCATGGCGGCACCGGCCTCGGCCTCTCGGTGGTGCGCGGCCTGGTCGGCTTGCATGGCGGTACGCTCACTGTCGAAAGCGCGCCGGGCATTGGCACCAGGGTCGGCGTCCGCCTGCCAATCGCTGGCGTTTCGGCCGCACGCGAGCCGGCGTGCATCGCGACCTTTGCCCGTGCGCCGCGCCGCGGCCTCGAAACCAAGCAACCTGTTCGCCTGACCGCCTGACCGAGAGTTCAAGACCATGTCAGCCACGCTCGCCGCCCGCGCCCGCTCCGATGCGACGCTGTCGATGCCCGCCCGCCGTTCCGCCGGCCGGCGGGCCCCCTCGGCGCCGGCCCGGCTCCTGCGCTGGTTCGCCCGGCGCCCGGGTCGCGGGTTGGTCGTGCTCCTCTTCGCAGCCGTATCGGTGCTGATCGTGCTGAATGCCGTCCTGTTCCAGAAGGGCCGTCATCCGGCGCCGATGCTGTCGCCGCCGTCGCAATCGGCGGCTCGCCCGGCCGAGCAGCGCCGGGTCGAGACGCCGGCAGTCGCCGAACCCGCGAATTCGGCCGTACCAGCCCAGCAGGCCATTATGCCGCCATCGCGGCCCGGCGCGCTGGCGCCGGCCGCCCGTGAGGCGGCGCCACGCCCGCCGGCGCCGGTCGCGCCTGCCCAGCCGCGGCAGGCACAGGCGGCGCAGGTCCCGGCTCGCCCGGCTCCGGCCGCTCAGCCAGCGGCGGCACGCGACCCGATCGCTGACCTGATCAACGGCGCCGATATCCGGCCACCGGCGGATATCCGGGGACAGCGGCGCTGACCTCCGTGGTCCGCGGATTGCGGGGGCGCTCTTCGTGCCTCGCCTGACCAGCGATTTCTGGGTCTCGGCCTATCTGCGCCAGGCGGCTCGTGACGGGCTCGTCGCGGTGTTGCGTCGGCGCGGCGCACGCGAGGCCGGCGCTGTTTTCGTTAAGCTCGACCGCCTCGACGGCACGGCCGCGCTCTATGGCCCGGCGCCGCAGGCTCTCGCGGACGAGACTGGCGAGCGGCGTTTCCAGCTCGTGCTCGACGCCGATCCACTCGCGATCGAAGATCGGGTCGCGCGCGAAGTACGCTTCGACAGCGATCTCTGGCTGGTCGAGATCGAGAACCGCGCCGGCGATGCCCGCTTGGACGTCGTCGAAGGGTAGGCTTCAGTCGCCTTTGCCCCCGAGTCTGCGCCGCACTTCCTGAACGATGCCACGCACCGGCGCACGCTCGGCGCCGGACCGGGCCGGCGTGCCGCTCGGATCCATGGCGGGCTGCAGGGCCCCAGGACGGGCATGACGTGGCGCAACTCCGCCGATCTGCTGCGCCAGCCGGCGCGCTACGGCCGGCTGCAGTGAGCGCATCAGCTCGACCAGGGCGAAAATGCGTTCGACCGAACGCGCCGCATCGTCGCCGAGCCCGATCAGGAAGCGTGTCGCATCCTCCGGGCTCGCGCCGCAACCGATCAGCACCAGCGCTGCGAGCCGACGCGATTGATCGTTCGCCATGGTTGCTGCGAAGCGCGCATCGCTGCCGAAGGCATCTGCCAGCGCCGCGAAGGCGCTGGGCCGATCAGAGAGCGCCGTCGCGACCAGGCCGGCGATCTGTTCGGCGGCAAGCGTTGCTGGTCGCGGCGATGGGGCCAGCGCCTCATGGGCCGCGACGGCGTCGATCATGGCGAGGCGCTTTTCGAGGCTCGCCTGCAGGAAGAGCGGCGTTAGTTCCGACACCGGCAGATCAGCGCGGGCCAGCAGGCTCGCACCGAGCGCGGGTGCACGGATTGCACGCGGCAGCAACAGGTCGAGCGCCGCATGCGGTAGCGGCGCTGCCGTATTGGCGACCAGCGCCGCGTCGATCTCATCATCGTCGCAGCCGGAAAGCGTAATGCTGGCGTTGCCCGTCAGATCACGCCGGCCGGCGAGGGCGACCTTCGCCTCGCTGTCCCCTTCGGCTGCGATCTCCTCGATCTCCGTCGCGCTGAGCGGCATGCCATGGCCGATCAGCGCGGCTAGCACCTCGCCCCCGCGGGCGCGCAGGTCCGCGAGGACCTCACGCGGCGCATGCGGCCAACTCGCGAGCTTGCGGGCGAGGATCGTCGCCGTGGCATCATCGATCACTGGGATCGAGGCCTCCGCCATGGCGCGGAAGGCCTCCATGTCCTCGGCCGACGGGCTCGGCGTCGCCAGCAGCAGATCGGTTTTCACCCGCAGCGCGACCTGGCGCAGATCGAGCCCGCCATCGCTGGCCAACCTGGCGAGCTCGGCGAGATCTGTGGCGATGCGGGACGACATGGGAGGTTTCTCGTCGAGGAATTTCACGTTTCGGCAACTTATCCCCGATGCGTTAGCACAGCGTTAACCATGATGAGCGCTGATGGTCGGGAGGATGGCGGCGTAGCTCGCGCGTGAGTCCGATCTTACGTGTCGTCCGCGAATTGGGCACAGGCGCCAGCAAGGGAGGCGCATCATGGCAGACGTCATTCCTTTTGCGCCGCGCAGGCGCTCCGCCAGCCAGAGCCCCGCAGCGGTGGGCCCTTCCGGGCAGATTCTGTTCTTCACCGGCGTCCGCTACGAGCGCCAGCCTGAGCCAGCTGCGAGCAAGCCGCCGCGACGGCCGCGCCCCGCTGGCCGCGGCGAGCGCGAGACGCGGCGCAGGCGGCCCGGGTGAGAGCTGCGGATCGTGATTTTGGATTGGTCCAAGATCATCACGATCCGTTCTTGAGAGTTCGAGTGGGATTCATGCGAAAAACCGGTTCCCACTTTTTCGCATCCCACTCGGCCGCAACGGCGACACTGTCCTGCGTTCTGCTCGCTGGCTGCTCGACCACCGGCGATCTCGGCCGCCCCCGCCCAAACATCTTCGCCGATCAGATCGCACCGGCCGTCGGCGAGTGGAGCGCGCGCTTCCGCGGCGAGGCCTCGTCCTGGTTTCATATGACCGACGACGAGGAGCAGTTGCGGGCCCGCGCCTGGCGGATCGTCCTGCCTGCCCATGAGCGCAGTCATTTCGAACGGGAGGTCTCCAAGCTCGCCCATGCCCGTATCCTGCCGGTCGAGGCCCAGTCGAACGATGTCGCCGCCTATCACGGCGCCCTGACCTCCGGTTCCTTCGCCTCGCAGGCGTCGCGCTACAACCGGCTGGCCGAAGACGCCAATGGCGACCGGCTGCTGCTTGGCCAGTTCCGCGCCAACGCCTTGCGGGTCATCAATGCCGATCGCGCTCGGCTGCGTGCCCTCGATGCCTCCCAGCGGGTGCCGCTCGAGCAGCGCGATCCGGCCACTCAGCGCGTCGCCGAGAACGAAGGGCTGATGCTCTGGGTCTGCGAACGGGCCCGTTTCAGGCTGAAGAGCTATCGCTTCTCGCTCGACAACCTCGTCGTCGAGATGCCTTCGCGTGAGGCCGTTCGGGCTGAGCGCGCCATCATGGGGCTGGAGAGCGAGCTGGGCGGCGCCTGCAATCTGCCGCTGATCGGCATGTTCGGCGGAAAGGGCGAAGGCGCGCCGGCGGGGCGGGGACCAGTCGTCTACAAGGGCTAGCCAGCTTGTGCCCGATCTCCGATTTCAGGCGCAAAACAGGATTCCCATTCCTGTGGGATTAGGTCTAGCCTGCCGGTCATGAGCTGGCGAACGGTGGAGTGACCCCATGTCAGTCGCACACGTCAGGTTCACGCCCTCGGTCGCGGCGGAAACCCCCAGCGATCCGCCTGTCGAGCAGGGGCATCGCCACGAGGCCGGGGTCGTCGCCTCGAGCGTGTATGCCCATGGCGTGCGTATCGCCGACGTCCCGATCGATGAGGCCGGCGAATGGGCCCGCAAGGACGGTCATGTCGTCTGGATCGGGCTGCTCGAGCCTGAGGCGGCGCTGCTGAAATGCGTGCAGGAACAGTTCGGCCTGCACCCGCTTGCGGTCGAGGACGCGACCAACGCGCATCAGCGCCCGAAGCTCGAGCAGTACGGCGATGCGCTGTTCGTCGTCGCCCGCACCGCCCAGATGATCGACAAGCGCATCGCCTTCGGCGAGACGCATATCTTCATCGGCCGTGGCTACATCGTCAGTGTCCGCCACGGCGCCTCGACCTCGTACACATCGGTCCGGCAACATTGGGAGACCTGCCCGACTTCTCTGGCCAAGGGCGAGGATTTCATCCTCTACGCGATCCTCGATTTCATCGTCGATAATTACATGCCGGTGCTCGAGTCGATCCATGACGAGGTCGAGGAGATCGAGGACAAGGTCCTCGCCCGGCCGATGACGCGCACCGACATCGAGCGGCTCTACATGCTCAGGCGCGACCTGCTGCGCCTGCGCAACGCGGTCGGGCCGCTGGTCGATGTCTGCCAGCGCCTGAGCAATGGCAGCGTCCCGCAGGTGCGCCCGACGCTCGCGCCGATGTTCCGCGATGTGACCGACCATGTCCGCACCGTCCAGGAGAAGATAGACAGCCTGCGGGAGGTGCTGGCCTTCGCCTTCGAGGCGAGCCTGCTCGTCGGTCAGAGCCAGGAGAATGCGATCACCAAGCGGCTCGCCTCCTGGGCAGCTATCCTGGCGGTGCCGACCGCGCTCGCCGGCATCTACGGCATGAACTTCAAGAACATGCCGGAACTGGAGATGCATTACGGCTATTACGGCGTCCTGGCGGTGATCGTCACCACCTGCCTGACGCTGTTCTGGCGCTTCAAGCGCAATGGCTGGCTCTAGGGCATTTTCGAGCGAGATGGACTAATCCGCCAGTCCGCAGGCCACGCCGGTCGCTAGCGCTACCGCCTCGCTACGGTCGAAGGCGCGGCGGACTATGACCCGCGCGACGACGAGCCCTTGCAACGAGGGCGAGATCACACGCAATTCCCGGGAGGTCTCGCCCTCCTCGTCATTGGCCAGGCGCTCGTCGAGCTGCTCCTGCGTCATCACCACGAATTCGAGGATGCCACGGATCGCTGCCCTATCGGTGATCGCATAGGCGACGCCGCCGCCGCGGCGGTGAACGGTGAGGCCGAGCGGCAACGAGCTGGTGCGTGCCACGATGCGAAGCGGACCCGCCGCGAGGTCGTAGCTGCACACGGCCGCGACGCTGTTCGGATCGGTGTCGAGCATGACAGGCAGCCCGGCCGGAGGCGGCGTGACCAGCTCGGCCCGGCCGTTCATGCCCAGCGCCGCGTAGACGGTGGCGGCGTCGCCCGAGGCCAGAGCTGGGATCCTTAGCACGGTGACGATGTGAACGATGCCGGCGAGCACCAGCCCGGCCAGCGTCAGCAGTACCAGCCGCAGCAGGCCACTCCCGAGCCGCGACAGCCAGCGGCGGGGCTGTGAACGGCCTGTGACCGTGGGCCGGCTCGCCGCAGGCAGCGCCGCGGTATCGTCCACCGCGCTCATCGGCAGTCGATCCGCGCGATGCGGGGCAGGGCGCCGGGCCGGAGTTCGCCGGCATGGCTCGATATCGGCGTATCGTAGAGCCGCAAGCGGAGCTGGAAACGGCCTGTGGCCGGCAAGGGCAGCCAGTTGCCGGCCTCCGGCGTCGTCGCCAGCACGATACGCATGCCGACGCGTTCGCCGCGGACGATCTCGGCATCGGTGAAGCTCGCGCGCTCGGCAGTAGGCTGCAGGGAACGGCCGGCGGGGTCGGCGATGTCGAGCGACCAGCCGCGCGCCGGCGGCGTTGTTCCGCTGACGAGATAGCGGCAACGGGCGTCGAGCGCCTGTCCGGCATCGTCCGCCTTGGCGACGAGCTCCAGGCCTTCACCGGCTCCGAGCGGCAGGTGCACGCCGCGCGCCAGATAGGCCCGCATATAAGGATCGATGTCGCGTGCGCCGCCGTTCGGCCAGGTCGTCCAGGCACCGATCTGGACCCGGCCGACCCAGGGCCGCTCCGCCACTGCGTAACGGGCGGAGACCAGGCCGAGGCCAGCGCCGAGTGCGATTACATAAGCGAGGGGGAGTACGCGCATGGGACGATCTTGGTCCGCATTGGCCTCTAGATCACGTCACATTCGGGCGGAACCGCCCGAATGCGAAAATCGTGATCGATTCTATGAGTTTAGAGCACTGCTCCCGCGAAAAACCGGTTCCCACTTTTTCGCGCAATGCTCTGAGCCTAGCGAATGACGGAGAGGCCGGTGGGAACGCCGCGGATCCCGGCCTGGACGGAGGCGCGAGCGGCCCGCGGAGCCTCGACCGACTTGAACATCGTGCCGACGGCGGAGAGTACCTCGAAGGATTTGCGCGACATATGGCCGGCGCTGGCGCCGGCCGCGGGATCGCTGGCTTTCGCCACCACTGTCTTGGCGTCTCCGGGCTGCGGTGTCACGCCGGGGATCGGTTTCAGCTCGATGCCCTGATGCGCGAAACCCATGATCTCCTTCCAGGTCATCGCCGGCAGCGAACCGCCGGTCATGTTGTTGGTTTCGGAGGAATCGTCGTTGCCGAACCAGATCGCGCCGACGAGATTGCCGGTGTAGCCGACATACCAGGCGTCCTTGTAGCCGTTGGTCGTACCGGTCTTGCCGGCGCTGATCACGCCGTCGAGCGCGGCGCGCCGGCCGGTGCCCGCCGTCGGCACGGTCGACAGCATCTGGTTCATCTCATAGGCGACCTGCGTGCTCAGCACCTGTGCCGGCGCCGGCTCATCGCGGTCGTGGCGGTAGATCTCCTCGCCCGCCGAATTCCTGATCTCGAAGGCGCCATAGGGCTTCGCCCGCTTGCCGCCATTGGCGAAGACGGCATAGCCGGCGGCCTGCTCGATCACGGTGACCTCGCCGGCGCCGATCGGCAGCGAGACGGTGTCGGTCAGTGGTGTGGTCAGGCCCATGGCCCGGCAGGTCTCGACGATCTTCGTCCGGCCGATGCGCGCCGCGCGGGCCTCGTGGGTTTCGCCGGTGGCCTTGCCAATCGCGATCGACATCTGCACCGGGATCGTATTGATCGACTTCGCCAGCGCCACCGTCAGCGGCATCGAGCCGGCATAGGAGCGCCCGTAATTGTTCGGGCACCAGTTGCCGATGCAGACGGGCCGGTCGGTGACGATCGTCGTCGGCTTGTAGAGGCCGGCGCTCATCGCCGCGGCATAAACATAGGGTTTGAAGGAGGAGCCGGGCTGGCGCAGGCTCGATGTGGCGCGATTGAACTGGCTCGCGCCGTAGTCGCGCCCGCCGACAATGGCGCGCACCGCCCCGTCCGGATCCATGATCACGGCCGCCGCCTGCTTGGCACGATAGGCCGGGCCGTGCTGGCGCAGGATCGACTCGACCGCCTCGTCGGCGCGCTTCTGGATCGCAGGGTCGTACGGTGTCTTCACCGTCAGCACCCGTTCCGGGCCGAGCTTGCCATCCTCGGCGAGCTTGCGGGTCTCGTCGAAAGCCCAGTCGAGATAGTAATCTGGACTGGAATCACGCCGCCTGTCGATCGGCGTCGCGGGATTGCGCTTGGCCGAATCGACCTGGCCAGCCGTCATGAAGCCGGCATCGACCATGGCGTTGAGCACGTCGTTGGCGCGGGCGCGCGCTGCCGGCAGGTTGACGTGCGGAGCGAACTTGGTCGGGGCCTTGAACAGGCCGGCGAGCATCGCCGCCTCCGCCAGGCTGACATCCTTCACCGACTTGCCGAAATAGTAGTCGGCCGCCGCCGCGACGCCGAAGGTGCCGCCGCCCATATAGGCGCGATCGAGATAGAGCTTGAGGATCTCGTTCTTGGTCAGCCGGTACTCCAGCCAAAGTGACAGGAAGGCTTCCTTGATCTTGCGATCGAGCGAACGTTCGTTGTTGAGGAAGAGGTTTTTTGCCAGCTGCTGCGTAAGTGACGAGCCGCCCTGGACCACGCCCGAGGCGCGGGCGTTGACGGTGAGCGCCCGGAAGGTGCCGAAGATATCGATGCCGAAATGGTCGTAGAAGCGCCGGTCCTCGGTCGCCAGCACCGCCTTGAGCAGGTGGTCCGGGAACTCCTCGAGCTTCAGCGAATCGTCATGGCGGGCGCCGCGATGGCCGATCTCCGAGCCGTAGCGGTCGAGGAAGGTGACGGCGAAGACCTGATTCTTGAGCGCCTCTTCGCGCCCCTCCTGAAAGGCGGGGATCGCCAGCATCAGCATCACGATCGCGCCGGCGATGCCGACGTTCAGCCCCTCGCTGGCGAGTTCGGCGGCGAGCCGTTTCGGCCCGCTGACGGTCAGCCGGTCGGTCGCGCTGCGGATGCGTTCATAGACCTCTCCGGCGCGTTGGCCGGATGCATAGAGCGAGGCGCCGATCCATGCATCGACGCTCAGCGCGAGGCGCTTCAGGCGGGTCGTCCAGCGGGCCTTCCTGAACTCCATCACGGCTTTCGGCCACCCTGAGCATGCCGGCGGCTCGCGCTCGCGGCGTCCCGGTCCGAGCAGCGAGCGCCCGATCCGACACAGGAAGGTAAGTGCTCGGCGCCTGCAACGGAAGAGGGCAGCGGTTTAGCTGCACGGCAAAAACGGGTGTTCTGCGCGGTACGCTCAGGTCTTCGTCGCGAGCAGTGCGAAGCGGGTCGATGACGCCAGCCGGAGCGCGTCGTGCAAAGCGGCGTGGCGCTGCTGCGCCTTGACCACCTGCGCATAGTCGGCGGGCTCGACCCGGGCGAAGCCAGCTTGCCGCAGCATGCCGGAGAGCCGCTCGGCGCTCAGGCCATCGCGGAAGAAGAAACGGCTGGTGATCGAGTCGAAAGCCTGGCGGTCGGCGGCATGCGGGGCAGCGCCAGCGCGCTCGCGCAGGAAGGTCGCCGCCCGGTTGAGCAGGCCCTGCAGCCAGGAGCGGTTGATCCAGTCGCCGTCGATCACGAGCAGCTTCCCGCCGGGCTTGAGCACCCGGAACCATTCGGCGAAAGCTGCCTCAGGATCGGTCAGCGTCCAGACCAGATGGCGCGTCACCAGCGCGTCGTAGCTCTCGTTGTCGTCGAGCAGGCGCTCGGCATCGCCGGCCAGGATGCGCGCCCTGTCGCCATGCTTGGCGCGGGCGCGGGCCAGCATCTCCTCGGAGAAGTCGATCGCCGTGACCTCGTGCCCGAGCGAGAGAAGTGCGCGGGTGATCTCGCCGGTACCGCAGGCGAGGTCGAGCACCTCGCGCGGTTCAGCACCGAAGGACTGGCGCAGCAGCGACTGGAAGGCGGCGAGCTCGGCATCAGACTTGATGGCGTGGCCGACCTGCTGGTCGAAGCTGGCGGCCCGGCCGGACCAGTAGGTCCGGATCTCCTCCTTGAGGGAGTAGTTGGCGCCGGGAGTGGAGAGACTGCTGTCTGACATCGGCATTCGCCAAGCTGAATTGAAAGGGTGTTATTCCGCCGCCTGGGCATGCGCAAGCGGAGCCTCGCTGCGGCCTCGCCCGCGGGCCGAGCCATGCACGACCACGAAGGGCGTCTCGCCATCGGCCGCCTCGACGCGGGCGACGACGCCATAGACCTCTTCGAGCAGGGCCGGCGTGATGATCTCCCGCGGATCGCCGAAGGCAGCGAGCCGACCCTTGGCCAGCACCATCACCTTGTCGGCGATGCGCAGAGCCTGGTTGAGGTCGTGGATCGCGATCAGCACGCAGACCTGCCGTTCGCGCGCCAGCCGCGAGACGAGGCTCAGCACCTCGAACTGGCGATGCAGGTCGAGTGCGCTCGTCGGCTCGTCGAGCAGCATGATCTCGGGGCGGCGCACCAACGTCTGGGCGATCGACACGAGCTGGCGTTGGCCGCCCGAGAGCTCGCCGAGACCGCGGAAGGCGAGGTCGGCGATGTCGAGCGCGTGCAGCGCCTCGTCGATGGTCGACAACTCGTCGTCGCCGACACTCCAGGAGCCGCCCTGCTTGCGGGCGAGCAGGATCGATTCGTAGACGGTCAGCACTGCGTTCACCGCTGTATCCTGCGGCAGGTAGCAGGGCGTCTTGCCGTGGGCGCTGACGACCTCGACCGAGCCTGCTCCCGGGATCAGCCCGGCGATGCGGCGAAACAGGCTCGACTTTCCGGCGGCATTGGGGCCGATCACGGCGACGATCTCGCCACCCTTCATTTCCGGTGTGCTTATCCCGCTGAGGATCTGGCGCTTGCCATAGGCGACGCCGACATCGTTGAGCGCAAGGCGCTTTACCATGAGCGCCTCCGGCTGGTCAGGATCAGGCTGAAGAAGAACGGCACGCCGACCAGCGCGGTGACGATGCTGATCGGGAAGATCAGGCCGGGGATCAGCGACTTGCTGACGACGGAGGAGGCCGAGAGGATCGCCGCGCCGGCCAGCGCCGAGGCCGGCAGGAAGAAGCGCTGGTCCTCGCCGATCACCATCCGGGCGATATGCGGGCCGACCAGGCCGATGAAGCCGATCGTGCCGACGAAGGCGACCGGCACCGCTGCGAGCAGGGCGACGAGCAGCATGGTCTCGAGCCGCAAATACCTGACATCGATGCCGAAGCTCGCCGCCTTCTCGTCGCCGAGCCGCAGCGTCGTCAGTGCCCAGGCGCGGCGCGCGAACAGCGGGACGCAGGCGACAAGCACGGCCGTGGTGATGGCGAGCTTGTGCCAGTTCGCCTTGGTCAGCGAGCCCATCATCCAGAAGACGACGGCACCCAGCGCCTGCTCCGAGGCGAAGAATTGCAGCAGCGAGAGCAGGGCGTTGAAGGTGAAGACCAGCGCGATGCCGAGCAGCACCACCGTCTCGGTGGTGACGCCGCGGCGCTGGCTCAGCACGTGGATGAGAATGGACGCGCCCATCGCCATGATGAAGGCGTTGAGCGGCACGATGTAGTCGATCGCTAGCGGCACGATGGCGACGCCGAAGACCAGCGCCAGTGCCGCCTCGAAGCTCGCGGCGGCCGAGATGCCGAGCGTGAACGGGCTGGCGAGCGGGTTGTTCAGCACGGTCTGCATCTGCGCGCCGGCAATCGCCAGCGATGCGCCCGTGACGACGGCCATCAGCGCGACCGGCAGGCGGATGTCCCAGATCACGACCCTGACTGCGGCTGGCGCGGTCGATGGCGAGATCAGTGCGTTGACGACCTCGGCCACGCTGTAGCGGGCTGGTCCGAGCATCAGATCGACGATGAGGCAGGCCAGCAATACGGCGGCGAAGCCGACCAGGATCAGCTTGCGGCGCAGCGATAGCGCCCGGTAGGCGTCGCGCCCCTGGGCTGCGCTCCTTGCTACCTCTGCCGGTTTGGTCACGATCTCGTTGGCGCTGGCCGGAGCAAGACTCATTTGCCGGCCTCGAGCGAGACCCACAGGCCGGGCTCATAGGGCAGCGGCAGGAAGCGCTCGTGCAACGCCTTCATCGTTGCGCCAGCATCGACGTCCTTGAACAGATCGGGGTGCAGCCACTTCGCGATCTCCTGGATCGCCACGAACTGGTAGGGACTGTTGTAAAACTGGTGCCAGATGCCGTGGACGCGGCCGTTCTTGACCGCCGCCGTCTGCGTGAAGGCCGGACGCTTCATCAGGTTGGTCAGCTTGCGACGCGCCTCGGTCATGTTGGCGCCATAACCGAGCCCGACCCAGGCGCCTCCCGGGACATAGCCGTCCCAGTTGCTGCCGGTGACGATCATGACATTGGGGTTGGACGCGACGATCTGCTCGGCATTGACCGTGCCGAAGGTGCCGGGGATCAGCGGGGCCGCCAGGTTCCGGCCGCCGGCGAAGTCGACCATCTTGCCGAAGTTCTCGTTGCCGAAGGACATGCAGCAATCGTCGGAATAGCCGCCGGCGCGCTCGACCATGACCAGCGGGCGCTTGAGATCGGTCGCCTTGGCAAGGCGGTCGGTCACGACCTTGATCTGCTCGGCGCGGAACGCGATGAACTCCTCGGCGACCTGCTCCTTGCCGAACAGCTTGCCGATCAGCCGCATCGACGGCTCGGTATGCTCGAACGGCTTCTCGCGGAAATCGACATAGACGACGGGAATGCCGACCGAGGCGAGCTTTTCGACCAGCTTGGCCTCGTCGCTGGCGATCTTGGCTTCGATGTTGAGGAAGAGCACGTCTGGCTTCAGCGCGATCGCCTGCTCGATGTCGAAGGCGCCTTCCTTCATGCCGCCGAAGGTCGGCAGCTTGGCGATCTCAGGATAGCGCTTCTCATAGGCGCGGTAGGTCTCGGGATCGGCCTTGCCGAGATCGTCACGCCAGCCGACGACGCGCTTGAACGGCTCGCCCTTGTCGAGCGCCCCGACGAAATACATCTGCCGGCCTTCGCCGAGGATGATCCGCTTGACCGGGGCCTCGACCTCGACCTTGCGCCCCACGATGTCGGTGACCGTCACCTTGTCGGCCAAAGCGGGCAGGGCCGTGATCGCCAGGCCCGCGGTAACGGTAAAGGCGCGCAGCAGATGTCGGCGGGTCAGCATCGGGAAGGCTCGCGAGCAGGGGAATTCTTCCTCCCGTTAGGCCGATCCGAGTATTCGGTCAATTTTCATAGATTATAATCTCTCTAAACAAAGATTAGAATGGATTTAAGGTGAGGGTGCGCGCTATGCATGATGCGGCGTTCGCGCGCTTCCCTCTGCCGCCGCGGCGGGGCATAAGCAGCCATGGCCGGACCGATGACCGATAGCGCACCCTTCTGGCGCACCAAGACGCTCGAGGAGATGACCGAGGCGGAGTGGGAATCGCTCTGCGACGGCTGCGGTCGCTGCTGTCTGGTCAAGCTCGAGGATGATGACACCGGAAGGCTCCACGCCACCGATATCGGCTGCCGTCTGTTCGACGCGTCAACCTGCCGCTGCCACGACTACACCAACCGCTCGAAGACGGTCCCCGATTGCGTGACGCTAACGCCCGACGCGGTGCGCACATTGTCCTGGCTGCCGCCGACCTGCGCCTACAAGCTCGTCGGCCAGGGCAGGGACCTGCCCTGGTGGCATCCGCTCGTCTCGGGCGACCCACAGACGGTCGTCGCAGCAGGGGTGTCTGTCAGAAACCGCGTCTACGCCAATGAGGACGAGGTCGCCGAGGAAGAGATCGTCGAGCGCATCGTCAATTGGCCGCTGCGCTGGCCGAAGGCGGCGCGCGACAAGAAGGTTGGCTAGAAGAACTTAAAACCATGCTGTACCGGCTAGGCCACCTCGTCGATGATGTCTGGCGGATGTATTCTCATCCACCTCTATATGAGGTGCAGAAAGAGCGGATCGTATCGGTTGCGCCAGCGAGCGATCCGCTCGTATTCGAGCATCTCGCGGCCTGTCTAAAGCCACCCTTCCACTTGCTATATATCTTGCATACATCGCGCGGCGAGGGCGATTCTGGGCGCTATCAAAGCCCCCGCTATCTCATCCTCCCAGGTTACGGCGTTCCTCGGGCGCTTTGACGCTCTTTTGCGGGGGGATAGCCGTTTCGAGTTGTGGCTTCATTCTCCGGCAGATCATGCGACCATCGTCTGGGATAGACATGATATGGTCTTCGCTTACGGGCCCATCGACGCCTATGAGGGCGCTCTGCGTCGGCTTGGCTTCACGCCGGGGGAACCCTCGGTTCCGGTGCCGCACCAGCATCACTATCGCGCCGAGCTGGACGAGCAGGCGCGCGAGCTGCTTCAGGCGTTTGACTGGCGCTATAGCCCTCTTGAAGCAGAGGACGAGCAATAGCCCGTCGTCGCGTCGCTCGTCTACCGGAACCGCAAATTCTCGCGCGACAGCTGATCTAGCCGGGTCACGCCCATCAGCTTCATGCCGCGCTCGACCTCGGTCTTGAGCTGGCCGAGGGCGCGCTCGACGCCCGGCTGCCCGGCGGCCGCGAGCGGATAGAGGTAGTAGCGCCCGATGCCGACGGCCTTGGCGCCGAGCGACAGGGCTTTCAGCACATGCGAGCCACGCTGGATGCCACCATCCATGATCACGTCGATGCGGTCGCCGACGGCGTCGACGATCTCAGCAAGCTGGTCGAAGGCGGCACGCGAGCCGTCGAGCTGCCGGCCGCCATGATTGGAGAGGATGATGCCGGTGCAGCCGATTTCGACGGCGCGTTTCGCATCGGCGACCGACATGATCCCCTTCAGGCAGAACTGCCCCGACCAGAGCCTGACCATCTCGGCAACGTCGTCCCAGGTCATCGCCGGGTCGAGCATCTCGGTGAAATAGCGGCTGATCGACATCGCGCCGCCGCCCATGTCGACGTGGCTGTCGAGCTGCGGCAGGCTGAATTTCTCATGGGTGAGGTAATTCAGCGCCCATTGCGGCTTGATCGCGAACTGCGTCACGCCAGCAAGGTTGAGCCTGAACGGAATCGAGAAGCCGGTGCGCAGGTCGCGCTCGCGATTGCCGCCGGTGATGCTGTCGACGGTCAGCATCATCAGGTTCACGCCGGCTTCCTTGGCCCGCTCCATCATCGCCCGGTTCAGGCCGCGGTCCTTGTGGAAGTAGAACTGGTAGACCTGCGGCCCGCTATGGGCCTTGCGCAGCTCCTCCAAGCTGATGGTGCCGAGAGACGACACGCCGAACATGGTGCCGTAGCGCGCCGCCGCAGCAGCGACCGCGCGCTCACCCTGATGATGGAAGAGGCGCTGCAAGGCCGTCGGCGAGCAGTAGAACGGCACGGCGAGCTTCTGGCCCATCACGGTGACAGAGGTGTCGAGGCTGCTCACGCCGCGCAGGACATTCGGAACGAGGTCGCAGCGCTCGAAGCTCTCGGAGTTCCGCCGGAGGGTGACCTCGTCGTCGGCGCCGCCGTCGATGTAGTTGAAGATCGGGCCCGGCAGCCGCTTCCTGGCAAGGGTGCGGAAGTCGTGGAAGTTATGGCAGTCGTTCAGGCGCATCGTTCGCTTCGGCGTCATTCTGGGTAGGCGAGGCGGCGCTGACGGCCGTTGGATCGGCGCCGGCTGCCGCTCTCGAGGCGGGACGGCACCCTATCGCGCGGTGCCAGTCTTGGCCATATTGCGCCGCCTGTCGCCGCCCGCCCGATATTGCCGGGCGGCGAGATGGCACTGCGCATGCTCATTGATTGTTCATGCGCTTTTCGGCATGACCGCGCCGCACAGGTGCGCTGCAGCAAGCGGACGCGCAGATGCGAACCATGCGGGCGCGCCGGCGTTCAATGCCGGTCACCAACGTTGGGAAAGGCAGGCTATGGCAGGCGAGAAGTGGGTCTACACCTTCGGCGACGGCAAGGCCGAAGGTGAGGCGGGCATGAAGAACCTGCTCGGTGGCAAGGGCGCGAACCTGGCCGAGATGAGCAATCTGGGACTTCCGGTGCCTCCGGGCTTTACCATCACCACCGAGGTCTGCACCTGGTACTATGACAACGGCAAGAAATTCCCGGCGGCGCTCGACGCTGAGGTCAAGGCGGCGCTGGCCGGCATGGCCAAGCTCACGGGCAAGACCTTCGGCGATCCGGCCAATCCGCTGCTCGTCTCGGTCCGCTCCGGCGCGCGCGCCTCGATGCCGGGCATGATGGACACCGTCCTCAATCTCGGCCTCAACGACGTCACCGTCGAGGCCGTCGCCAAGGCCTCGGGCGATGCCCGCTTCGCCTATGACAGCTATCGCCGCTTCATCACGATGTACTCGAACGTCGTGCTCGACATCGACCACGGCCATTTCGAGGAGGCGCTCGAGGACTACAAGGAGCGCAAGGGCCTCAATCTCGACACCGACCTCTCGGCCGATGACTGGAAGGTGCTGGTCGGCAAGTACAAGGATATCGTCAAGAAGGAGCTCGGCTCCAACTTCCCGCAGGATCCGAACGAGCAGCTCTGGGGGCGGTCGGCGCCGTCTTCTCCTCCTGGATGAACGCCCGCGCCATCAAGTACCGCGAGCTCAACAGCATCCCGGCGTCCTGGGGCACGGCCGTCAACGTCCAGTCGATGGTCTTCGGCAATATGGGCGAGACCTCGGCGACCGGCGTCGCCTTCACCCGCAATCCCTCGACCGGCGAGAACGCGCTCTATGGCGAGTTCCTGATAAACGCCCAGGGCGAGGACGTCGTCGCCGGCATCCGCACCCCGCAGGACATCACCGAGGTGGCCAAGGCCGCCGCCAAATCCGACAAGCCTTCGATGGAGAGGGCGATGCCGGAGGCCTATGCCGAGCTCTGCCGCATCTACGGCATCCTCGAGAAGCACTACCGCGACATGCAGGACATGGAGTTCACCATCCAGGAGGGCAAGCTCTGGATGCTGCAGACCCGTTCCGGCAAGCGCACCGCCAAGGCGGGGCTCAGGATCGCGGTCGAACTCGCCCGCGAGGGCCTCATCAGCGAGCAGGAGGCGGTTGGCCGCGTCGAGCCTGGTGCGCTCGACCAGTTGCTGCATCCGACCATCGACACCAAGGCCGAGCGCCGCGTGCTGACCGGTGGCCTGCCGGCCTCGCCCGGCGCCGCCGCCGGCGAGATCGTCTTCACCTCCGAGGCGGCCGAGGCTGCCAAGAAGGGCGGCAAGAAGGTCATCCTCGTGCGCGTCGAGACGAGCCCGGAGGACATTCACGGCATGCACGCCGCCGAGGGCATCTTGACCACGCGCGGCGGCATGACCTCGCATGCGGCGGTCGTGGCGCGCGGCATGGGCAAGCCCTGCGTCTCCGGCGCCGGCCAGATTCGCGTCGACTACGCCAAGGGCACGATGACCGTCGGGCCGACGACGCTGAAGGCTGGTGATGTCATCACCATCGATGGCAGCAGCGGCCAGGTCCTGCTCGGCGAGGTCAAGATGCAGCAGCCGGAACTCTCCGGCGACTTCAGGACCCTGATGGGCTGGGCCGACAAGGTCCGGCGCCTCAAGATCCGCGCCAATGCCGAGACCCCGCGCGATGCCAAGGCGGCGCGTGAGTTCGGCGCCGAGGGCATCGGTCTTTGCCGCACCGAGCACATGTTCTTCGATGCCGGCCGCATCCTCGCCGTGCGCGAGATGATCCTGGCCGAGGACGAGAAGGGCAGGCGGGCCGCACTCGCCAAGCTCCTGCCGATGCAGCGCCAGGACTTCGTCGAGCTCTTCGCCATCATGCAGGGCCTGCCGGTTACGATCCGCCTGCTCGATCCGCCGCTGCACGAGTTCCTGCCGCACACCGACGACGAGATCGCCGAGGTCGCCTCGGCGATGGGCACGACCGTCGACAAGCTGAAACGCCGTGCCGCAGAACTGCACGAGATCAACCCGATGCTCGGCTTTCGCGGCGTGCGCCTCGCGGTTGCCTATCCCGAGATCGCCGAGATGCAGGCCAGAGCCATCTTCGAGGCGGCAGTGATCGCTGCCAAGGAGACCGGCCATCCGGTCATCCCGGAGGTGATGGTGCCGCTCGTCATGGGCGCGCCTGAGCTCGACCTGGTCAAGGGCCGGATCGATGCGATGGCTGAGGCGGTCCGCAAGGAGAGCGGCAGCGAGCTGACCTATCAGGTCGGCACCATGATCGAACTGCCGCGCGCCGCGCTGCGGGCGGAGGAGATCGCCAGGAGCGCCGAGTTCTTCTCCTTCGGTACCAACGACCTGACGCAGACCGCGCTCGGCATCAGCCGCGACGATGCCGGCTCCTTCCTCGGCTCCTACACGGCCCGGGGCTTGCTCGAATCCGATCCCTTCGTGACGATCGATCAGGATGGCGTCGGCGAGCTTGTCAGGATCGCCGTCGAGCGTGGCCGCAAGGCTCGCCCGAACATCAAGCTCGGCATCTGCGGCGAGCATGGCGGCGATCCGGCCTCGATCGGCTTCTGCGAGAGCGTCGGTCTCGACTACGTCTCCTGCTCGCCTTTCCGCGTGCCGATCGCGCGGTTGGCCGCTGCGCAGGCGGCGCTGGGTGCGATCAAGGCGAAGGACGCCTGAGAAACGGGGAGGGCGCGATCCATCATGGCGGCACGCGCCCTCACCACCATCGGCTTCGACGCCGACGACACGCTCTGGCAGAACGAGCAGTTCTTCCGGCTGACGGAAGACCGCTTCGTCGCGCTGCTCGGCGAGCACGGCGAGGCGGCCGAAATCTCCGGCAAGCTGCTCGAGGCGGAGAAGCGCAACCTCGCCTTCTACGGTTTCGGCATCAAGGGCTTCACCCTCTCGATGATCGAGACCGCGCTCGAGGTCACCCGCGGCCAGGTTTCATCGGCGGTGATCGGCGAGATCCTCGCCGCCGGCCGCGAGATGCTAACCCACCTGGTCGAGACACTGCCGCATGCGCAGGACGCGCTCGCCGCGCTCGCCGGCCGCTACAGGCTGGTGCTGATCACCAAGGGCGATCTCTTCGACCAGGAGCGCAAGCTGGCGCAGTCCGGCCTCGGCGATTTCTTCGACGCAGTCGAGATCGTCAGCGACAAGAGCGCTACGACCTATGAGAAGCTGTTCGCGCGCCATGGCGATGGGCCGGAGCGGGCGCTGATGGTCGGTAACTCGCTGAAATCCGACATCCTGCCGGCGCTCGCCGCCGGCGCCTGGGCTGCATATGTGCCGCATGATCTGACCTGGGCACTGGAGCATGCCGAGGAGCCGGCCGGCCACCAGCGTTACCGCAAGCTGGCCGACCTTGGCGGATTGACATCGGTGCTGCGTGACATCGAATCCTGAGGCCACTCCCCTCCGCCGCGTCGCGCGATACCTGATCGGGATTATCGCCGCGGCCACCGCGATAGCCACCTTACTTGGCCTCCTGGCAGGGGTGTTCCCCTATCTTGAGCTGATCAATCATTTCCGTTGGCTGCTGCTCGCGGTTTCGAGCCTGGTGACCGCCGCAGCCTGGACGGCGGGCGGTCGTGCGCTGCTTCGCATCAGCGCTTCAGTCCTGATCGCAAACCTCTTGCTGGCGTCGCTGCCACTCATGGCCCAAGCCTCGTCGGCCGCTCGGCCGACCTTGCGCGTGACGACCTTCAATCTGTGGATCGGCAATCGCGAACCGCAGGCGGTGGTCGGCTTCCTGCGCGAGACCGATGCGGATGTCGTCGTGCTTCAGGAAATTGGCAGCCGGCTGGAACAGGAGATCATCCCACAGCTCAGGGACAAATATCCGCACGTGGTTTCCTGTGCCCGGCGGAACTGCGGCCTCGTCCTGCTGTCGAAGCTCGGCTGGCTCGACGCTGGCTTCTCGGATCGGACCCACCTGGCTCCGCCAATCGTCTGGGCGCGCTTTGCCGGAGCGGGCAAGCCCTATGTGATCACCGGCCTGCATCTCGCTTATCCGTTTCAACCGGCAATGCAGGTCGATCAGATGAATTGGCTCGCCGAGCGCTTGCGGCAGGCAAGCGACACTCAGATCCTGGTCGGCGATTTCAACCTCAGCCCCTTCTCTCTCAAGCTCAACACTCTGGCATTCCACGCGAATTTGCACCGCCACGCGACATTGGGCGCATCATGGCCCGCACACCGTTTCGTGCCTGTCGTCTTGCTCGATAATCTGCTGGCCAGCCCTGAGGTCAGGACGGTCAATGTGCGCTATGGCGCCGGCAGTTACGGCTCGGACCATTACCCGGTGACGTTCGATATCGCGCTCGACTGAAGGCACGCCGGCGCAAACTGGACCAGTCTTGCAATTTGTGGTAGATCGCCCGATGTAAGACGAGATGCGGCCGGTTCTGGCCAATCCTCCGCGCGGGTATTCCAGCCGGCGGGCCACTTCAGATCCACCACACGTCGCTACAAGACCATGGCAAGGCGTCCGCGCGTCCGGTCCTGGGTTTCACGAATACGCGGATCTGAAGTGCAAGGATTAGTCCCGTTATGAACAAGGGCACCGTCAAGTGGTTCAACGCCACCAAGGGCTATGGCTTCATCACCCCTGAGAACGGCGGTCAGGACATTTTCGTCCACATCTCCGCCGTCGAGCGGGCCGGCCTGCGCGAGCTGCGCGAGGGCCAGGTCGTCTCGTACGAGCTGATCGCCGATCGCAAGACCGGCAAGTCCTCCGCCGGCAATCTCGCCGTCGCCTGACGATACGATCCGGGCGGACCGTGGCGGTCCGTCCGCTCCAAGATCGGGCTGGCACGCCTGTCTTCGGCCGTCATGGTCGGACGATGGGCGTGCCATGCCTGTTACACCATATCCCCCGGCGCAGTGGCTAGCGGTTCGCCGGGCGGAAAGAGACCATGCGTAGACCGAGATGGCATGCCGAGGCGCTTCCGTTCACCACGTGCGCCCCTGTCATCCGGCTCAGAAAGACCTGATTTGACAAAGTTCACCGACCTCGGCCTGGCCGAGCCGCTTCTCAAAGCGCTCGCCGCCGAAGGTTACGAGACGCCGACGCCGATCCAGGCGCAGGCGATCCCTTCCATTCGCGACGGTCGTGACCTGCTCGGCGCCGCTCAGACCGGCACCGGCAAGACGGCTGCCTTCTCGCTGCCCATGCTGCACCGGCTGATGAACCAGCCGCGGCGCATGCAGCCGCGTTCCGTTCGTGCCCTCATCCTGTCGCCGACGCGCGAGCTTGCGGCCCAGATCGAGGCGAGCATCCGCACCTACGCCCAGTTCACCCCGCTGAAGTCGACGGTGATCTTCGGCGGTGTTCCGGTCGGTAAGCAGATTCGCGCGCTCGGCCAGCACATCGACATCCTCGTCGCGACACCCGGCCGTCTGCTCGACCTCGTCGACCAGCGCGCTGTCTCGCTTCGGGAGATCGAGTTCCTGGTGCTGGACGAGGCCGACCAGATGCTCGACCTCGGCTTCATCCATGCGCTGCGCAAGATCGCGACCCTGATCCCGAAGCAGCGCCAGACGCTGTTGTTCTCGGCGACCATGCCGAAGGCGATCCGCGAGATCGCCTCCGCTTACCTGACCGATCCGGTCGAGGTTGCGGTTGCGCCGGTTGCGACCACAGCCGAGAAGGTCGACCAGCGCGTCATCTTCACGGAAGCGGGCCAGAAGCCGGCCTTGCTGGCGAAGACCTTGAGCGTTCCCGAGATGGAGCGCGCCATCGTCTTCACCCGCACCAAGCACGGTGCCGACAAGGTCGTGCGCCAGCTCGAGCTGGCTGGCATCAAGTCCGCCGCGATCCATGGCAACAAGAGCCAGGGCCAGCGCGAGCGTGCCCTCGGCGCCTTCCGTGACGGCGAACTGCGCATCCTGGTCGCGACCGATATCGCCGCCCGCGGCATCGATGTCGACGGCATCAGCCATGTCGTCAATTTCGACCTGCCGAACGTGCCTGAGACCTATGTCCACCGCATCGGCCGCACCGCGCGTGCCGGGGCGTCGGGCGTGGCCATCGCCTTCTGCACGCCGGAAGAGCGCGGCGATCTCGCCGCGATCGAGAAGCTGACCAAGATCGCGCTCACCCCGATCGGCGACGTGCCGCATTGGGATGGCCGCACCCCGAAGAAGCCGCCGCAGAATCGTGGCCGCAGCCAGGGGCAGGGCCGGCCGCAAGCGCAGAACGGCCAGCGCCGCGACGGCAGGGGCGGGCAGGGCCGCAACGCCCAGCGCCCCGAGCAGGGCGAGCGGCAGGAGCAGCGTCGCGAGCAGCCGCGGCCGCATCAGGCGCGACAGGAGCAGCCGCGCCATGAGCGCCCCGCTCCGCGCCATGAGGCGGGGAGCGCACGAAAAGAAGCGGTTTCCGGCAAGGAAGGGCTTGGCGGCGTGGCGTTCTTGCAGCAAAGAACGGAACAACGACGCACCGGCGGCGGACGGCGGCGCCCGAACTGATACGCGCTAGAGCCAAGGGCCGAGCCGATATGGCTTGGCCCTCCCGCCGCAGACAAGACGAAGGATCAGCGAATGGCGAAAGAAGAACTGCTCGAATTCGACGGCACCGTGGTCGAGGTGCTTCCCGACGGCAATTATCGGGTGAAGCTCGACAATGATCACGTCATCCTGGCCTATGCGGCTGGCAAGATGAAGAAGAACCGGATCCGCACCATCGCCGGCGACCGCGTCGTCGTCGAGATGTCGCCCTATGATCTCGATCGCGGCCGCATCAATTTCCGCCAGAAGACCGCGAGCCCTGGCCCGATGCCGCCTCGTCCGCAGAACTTCCGCCGGCGCTGACGCCGTGCGCTTCAGCCGGCCCGAGCAAATCTTCGTTGCTGCCGGCATCGGGCTCGGCGCGTTCGCCTCGCTGGCCGTCAACAATGGCTGGATCGCCAAGGGCGGCACCTTCCCGCCCTTCGTCTATGTGCTGCTGGCGCTGGCGCTGGTCGAGGTCGTCGCCGGCTTCGTAACCAAGCAGGCGCCGGGCACGCTCTTCTCCATGCCCGCCCGCATCCTCGCCTTCGCGCTCGGTATCGGTGTGCTGATCCTGCTGACCGGCGGTCTGGCCTGAACCAAAGCCGTCATTCTCGAGCGAAGCGAAGCGCAGGCCCGAGAATCTCAGGACGAGAAGGCACTGGCTTGAGCCTCATCCGGCCTGAGATGCTCGGGTCAAGCCCGAGCATGACGTGCATTTCATCCATACATGCAGACAAAAAAGCCCCGGCCGAAGCCGGGGCGTGAGGTGTTTGTTACGTGGTGACAGGTACTACGTAGAAAACTAGAAACTTCAGTAGCCGGACCGGGCCCAGTATTGTGAGCCCGGACTGACCAGGACCTGGCGCTGGCGCGTCGCGTACTCGGCGGGCACCGTCTCGTGCACCACCCGCGTCGCGCTGACCATCACGCGCCGGCTGCGCTCGCCATAGACGGCAGGAACGACATCGTAATCGACCGAGGCCGGCGCCACTTCGACGGTACGCTGCTGATAGCCGTACTGCGCAGGGGCATACACCCAGCAGCCGGTGGTCTGGCCGTAAGCGTCGCGGCTGACTTCCCAGCGCTTGGTCGCCGGCGAGATCAGGACCTTCTCGGAGACGGTCTTGTACTGGGCCGGGATGTGGCGGGCGATGCGGCGCTCCGGCTGGACCACCACCTTCTCGGTGACGGTATCGTATTCGGCGGGGATGACCCTGGAATAGGTGCGCTCGGGACGCACGACATAGCTTTCGTCGACCGCGCCGTAGACCGGCGGCTTCGAGATCAGCTTGTAGCAGGAGCCGCCACCGCAGCTGCTGACGGGCGCGCTGTAGCAGGAAGAGCCGCCGCAGCCACCGGCCACAGCCGGGGCGGCAAGGCCGACGAGGGCCGTGGTGGCGAGCGCCGAAAGCGAAAGAAGCCTGAACGTCATAGCGGACTCAACCCTGCATTGCGCAGCGGTGCCGCTGCGTCGTTGGGGAGAGAAAGCCTGATGTGATCTATGAAGACAAGGTTAACTGCGAAACAAGGTAAAATTAACCAATCTGGCTCAGCTGCGGGCGGCCTGTCCCGCAGCTGGAACGCTTGGTGAAACCAGTATTTGGTGACGTCGAGACTGGCTGGAAGCGCAGCCGAGCGGCTCCGCCGAAGCTGACCTCACTCGATCGCGCCCCGCTTCATGCCGAAGCCTTCGATATAGCAGCCGCAGGACGAGTTCCTCGGCGCGGGCTCGGCCGCGCATGAGCCGCGCGAGGTCAGGCAGACATCGCCGAAGCGGCGGCTATGGGGCCGGTCATAGCCATAGCGCGGACCGTCATCGCGATAGCGCGGGCGATCATAGCCATAGGGTGGCGGCGGCCTGTCGTAATCATAGCGCGGCGCCGGCCGATAATAGGGGTCGTAATACTGGGCGTTCGCGCTCGACACGGACGAGATGGCCGTGCCGATGAGGGCCGCAATGGCAAGGGTCCGGATCATGCCTTTTCTCCTGGTCTCCCCACGGCCGTGGCCGGGTACGGATCGTTGGAGAGCAGGATAAGGGCCGCTCGATGAACAGGGTCTGAGCGTGGATCGTGGCGCCTTGATCGGTTGCGAAGCGAGGGGCGGCAAGGCAGTGCGAAGGGCAGGATCGGCCGGCGGGCCGCGTCAGATCAGCTGTCGGTCTTCATGCCGGCGGCCCAGTAGTCCTTGACCTGCTTGACCAGTGTCCCGGGCAACGGGACATAGCCGAGCGCTGTGGCGTCGGCCGCGCCGCTCTCGAAGGAGAGGCGGAAGAAGTCGAGCACGTCCTGGGTGCGGCGCGTGCGGGGCTTCGGCACCAGGGCGAAGGTGGTGGCGACGATCGGATAGGCGTCGGCACCGGGCGCGTCGGTCAGCATCAGCCCGAAATCCTTGGCCTGGGCCCATTCGGCGCTGGCCGCGGCAGCGGTGAAGCTCGCCGGGTCCGGCTTGACGAAAACGCCGGCCTTGTTCTGCACCTGAGCGTAGGCGAGGCCGGCGCGCACGACCTGCCCGAACTCGACATAGCCGATCGCGTTCTTCGTCCGCTTCACCGCGTCCGTCACACCCTGGCTGCGCTCGGCACCTTTTCCGACCGGCCAGGCGACTTGCGTATTGACGCCGATCTTCCCGCGCCATTCCGGGCTCGCCTTGGCGAGATAGTCGGTCCAGTTGAAGCTCGTGCCCGAGCCATCGGCACGATAGATCACGCTGATCGGGGCGTCGGGCAGCTTCAGCTCGGGATTGGCCGCCTTGATCGCCGGATCGGACCAGAGCTTGATCTTGCCGAGATAGATGTCGGCGAGCAGGGCGCCGGTGAACCTGATCTGGCCGGGGCCGACGCCGTCGAGGTTCACCACGGGGACGATGCCGCCCATGACGATCGGGAACTGGATCAGGGCCGAGCGCTGCAATTCCTCGGAGGAGAGCGGCCGGTCGGAGGTGCCGAAATCGGCGGCGCGCTGGGTGACGCGGACCTCGCCGCCGAGCGAGCCGATCGGCTCATAGTCGACGCCGATATCGAGCGGGGTCATCTCGGCGCCGTCCGACTTGGCGACGCGATAGCTCTGCGCCCATTTGCCGATGATCGGGAAGGCGAAGCTCGACCCGGCGCCGGTGATCGGCTCGGCGTAGGCAGGCGCCGCGGACGAGGCGAGAAGGGCGCCGGCGACAGCCAGCCTGGCCAGGAGCTTCATGCGTCTATCCACCCTGTCGGGCCCGCAAAGGGGCAAGATCAAACAGGGTTACGCTAGGGCGGCGCGGTGACGCTGCGATGACGGGACGGTCCGGGCAAACGAAGGCCCCGCCGGCGCGAGCCGACGGGGCCTTTTTTCAACGATCACGCCTGCCTTTCAGCCTGCGGTGACCGTGACTGGTCAGTGCCAGGTCTGGCGGCCGTACCAGGCGTCGACATCGGTGCGGACCTTGTCCTTCTCGATGCCGTAGCGCTCCTGGATCTTGCCCTCGAGCTGGTCGCGCTTGCCGGCGATGACGTCGAGATCGTCATCGGTCAGCTTGCCCCACTGCTCCTTGACCTTGCCCTTGAGCTGCTTCCAGTTTCCTTCGACGCGGTTCCAGTCCATCGGACATCCTCCTGTTCGTGAATGGGTGTGCTTAAGGAACGCGCGGGCGCCGGAATTGTTCGGTGGCATGCGGTCACAGTTTGCCCCACCTGCGCCCTCAGAGGGGCCTCGGACAGCCTCGGCGCCAGCACTCCGGATGATCGGCGGCGGTCGTCCGCCGTGGCAATCCTGGCGCAATCAACGATCTTTACAGTGCGCAGATGAACTGGGCGGAGATGCCTGCATCTGCACGCAGACGCGGCTGCATGGCTTCGCCTCGAGCTGACATGCGATCGGAGCTTTGGAATGCTTTACTGCGGCCGGCCGGAAAGAATAGCGATAGCCCTCCGTCAAAGCTGGCCGGGATTCCTCCCGGCTCATGCTTCCCCGATCGATGCGTCTGATCAGATGCCGGCCGGATTCTCCGTCAGCGCCCGGCCGAGGCGGCAGCGATTTGGCGGCCGGGTCCGGATGGCAGGTTTCGCCATCGTCTTCCCGATGTCGGCGGCGTCCGCTGCGGAGCTGGCCAGGCCTGCCGCTTCGGCCATCCCGGAGACCGCGGTGAAAAAGCGGCCAGACTGGACGGTCGAGCTCGGCGCATTCGGCTTGTTCTCGCCAAAGTTCTTCGGCGCCAAGGACTCCAAATTCTCCGCGCTTCCCTATGTCTCGATCAAATACAGGGACATCGCCTTTGCCTCCATCGACAAGGGCATCGGCGTAAACCTCTTCTCGGCAAACGGCTTCACGGCGGGAGCGTTCGTGAATCTTCGGCCAGGGCGCGAGGTCAAGGAAAGCAGGCGCTATCTGACCGGTCTTGGTGACATCGATCCCGCTCTCGCCGCCGGTGCTTTCGTCAAATACGACTATGGGCGGTTCTTCTCCACGCAGATCACGCTCAGCAAAGGCATCGTTTCGTTCGGCGACAGCAAGAACAAGATCAATGCCCTAGGATTTCTGGAGAAAACCGAAGGCAATCTCGGCACGCGCATCGACTGGAGCGCCGATGCCCGGCTGCCGCTCTTCGACAATCGGCTGCACCTGTCGGTCGGGCCGCGTGTCAGCTTCTTCGACAAGGAATACGCTGAAACCGCTTATGGGATCACGGCCAACCAGGCGCTGGCATCCGGCTACCGACCCTACAAGGCGAAAGCCGGCGTCGCCGAAGTCGGTGTCGGCGGCAGCGCCCGCTACCGCATCACCGACAATCTCTCCGCGATGGCGTTCGGCAGCTACACCAGGCTTGTCGGCGACGCCGCCAAGTCACCGCTGGTGACCGGGCCCGGCGGCTCGAAGGACCAGTTCAAGGCAGGCCTCGGGCTGACTTACCAATTCGGCCTTTAAAGCTGGGGGATTGGCCGCGACCAGCGGCGTCAGTGGCGCGCGGAGAGCGGGAGGCGGCGGCAACAGGCCGCCTTCAGGATAAAGGCCTGCCAAAAGGCAAAATCGACGGTCCGCTAAAATGCGAGTCAACGTCGTAGCGATCGGCACATCGCCTGTGACCTAAAGGGCGCCATCAACGCCCAGAACAGGCCATGACGTACTCATCGCAAGACATCACAAACGCCCTTCTCCGCATCAAGGAAGACGGGTTCGTCCTCGACAACGACGCCTTCGGCTATGCCGCGATCAGATGGGACGTGCGCAGGCTCAGGCGCGACCTGCGCGAGGCCGGCTATGCCGGCGCCGAGCTCGCCCAGGGCCGGATGACGAATGAGGGCGAGGAGATCTGCTGGCTCTATGATCCCGAGACTGTCGGGAAGGGCAAGGTCGACCGCCTCGCAGCAGCGCGGCACTCGGCGCTCTACGGCGAATAGCCGCCTGGAGTCGGCGTTTGCATGGGCCTCAGGGCAGCTTTGCCCTAGCCAGGCCCTGCCAACGCAATCAGCGACGACACCTCAAGATCGGCCGACGCTGGCGTAGGCCGGCGCCTATCGTCCCTGCTGCCACTGGCAGGGCGCAGCAACGTCCTGTTCGAGGGCGTCCGCTTGCCCCTCATACGCGCTTGCCATCGCCGTCAGGCGGGCCGCGGTCTCATCGTCACAGGCGGTAATGGCCCAACGGCGGCACTTCAACGCTTTCACACGCAGGGCCTGAGCCTGTCGAATTCTGTCGTGGTCCATAGCGGCGCTCCAGCACAAGCAGATCGTTGTGCTGCTTGGGGCGGTTAGGGCAGGAAACGCTTCGTCGAGCAACAGATCGCCGTCCTCGCCTAGCTCGGCGTCAGCCGTGCAGGTCTCGGGATCGAAGATCAGCGAAACGTCGATGAAGTCGGCGGCCATAGCGCGGGCAACGTCGCCCGCGCGCAAGCCGGGACACGCCCCGCGCGGGGCGTCAGGCCGGATTGGCCTTCACAAATGCAACCATGCGGATGACATAACTAGCCAGAATTAGGCTATTAATGCTGTGCTGAAACGAGCTGTAATCAATAATCCCGTGCACACATGCGTGCCGGTTCGGTACCCCACTTGCGAGGAAGCGATCATAGGCTTCCGGCGAACTCACCGGATCGAAAAAGTGGGCTTCCAGTTTTGAGTATAGCTTGAAGCTGTGAACTTTGGGCGCCGGGAGGTTTTCCAGACTCAGTTTGGAGCTGAGCAACCCGCGCAAGTGTCTAAGGTGTGTCTGGTTGCCCCATCGATTGCCCAGCAGTGCCACCCGAACTAGCGATTCGAGCGCGGGAAAAACGAGCCGCGTGCAAGCTCGGTAGTGTTGTGCACGATGCGCGCTGATCGCATCCTCCAAAGGATTTCTGGCGAGCGCAGGGACTTGTGCCGCGCTAAGAAGGGACAGCAAATCGTCCTCGATCGTCGCCGTCGCCTCCCGGTACCGAATATCGGCGAGAGCCGCGACGTCGCCGTTGGCTACGCTTTCAATGCCGGGCAAGCTCACCGCTGGATGCGGCAGCCATCCAGCTTGGTCGAGAGCTTCCACCGCGAAAAATGGGCCGGCCATTTCGAGGATCGCTTCGCCGTGCTCGTCGAGAAACCGCGTGAATCTCTCCCCGATGACTCGCAAAGCCAGGAAAAACTCTTCCAGCGGCGACAACTTTGACACTCGCCGGAACCTCCAATTGTGCCCGCATCCTCCAGATCAGCAGGCTGGGTCGCAGCAAGTATATCGAGATAAGGAATTACGCCATCCTGCTCGGCTCCGGATCTGGCCCGCGCCACTGGCGAGATCGATCGTCAGGGCTCGACTAACCTCAGCTTGCCAGCTTTGCACGACCGGGGCACGACTAAGGCACAAACTGCGGAGACGTCGCATGGATAGCTGGTGGGACCTAGGTGAATGGTCCGGCATGAGAGGCAACGAGCTGGCAACATACGATATCCCATGCGCGTTTTGCGACGCTCGCGGTAACTTCGCAGAGCATCATCACTCGGAACGCAAGAACGCTCGCGGCAAGACGCTAAACTACGACATTCTCAAATGCGAGAACTGCGGCAACCTCGTGATGGTGTTCTGGTCCGGCGGCAACGGCATTCACGGCCGAAAGTTGGTGCCCTGG
This sequence comes from Bosea vestrisii, assembly GCF_030144325.1. NCBI lineage: Bacteria > Pseudomonadati > Pseudomonadota > Alphaproteobacteria > Hyphomicrobiales > Alloboseaceae > Allobosea > Allobosea vestrisii. The sequence continues at coordinate 4,816,760 of NZ_CP126307.1, forward strand.
CCTTTGAAGGTTGAACGAGCGCCAGAAAGCTGGCCAGCCGGAGTAGGCAACTTATGGCTGCAGGCTCGGCGCTCGCTCCAAAGCGAGAGTTGGGACGCGGCAGCTGTGATGGCCCGAAGCTCGCTTCAGGCGGCCTTAAGACACGTCAAGGCGGAGGGTACCTCTCTCTTCCAGGAAATCGAAAGCCTAGGTTCGAGAGGGCTGCTGCCACCAACCATGGTGGATTGGGCGCACGCTGTTCGGTTGTTCGGCAACGACTCGGCCCATCCCAAGGTTGACCAAAAGCCAGCGAGTAAGAAGGAGGTGACGGAAGCGGTCCGTTTCATAGAGTTCTTGTTCGAGTATCTGTTTGAGCTGCCCGCCCGTATCGAGAAGTTGCGTCCTAAGCCGCAGGCTCCGGATCAGGCCCAACCACCAGTATAATCAAATAGACGGCGCCACTGTCCTGCACCACAACCCTGTGGTTGGGCGCCTACGTCTGCCCAGGCCGCAGCTTGTAAAAAACATGCCGGCCGATCGTGTCCATTTTCTTCAGCTTCCGCGCCCAGTACGGCCGGACATAGTCGGCGTGATAATGCGTCGAGGCGCCGACTTCGGCCAGATAGGTCGTGCCGTCATAGACCTCGCGGGCGATGCGGGTGGCGTCGCGCCAGGGGCCGGGCTCGGTGATGCGCAGCGACTTGCCCTCGCAGGCGAAGGTGAACTGGCAGGCGAGGTGGCGGCTGGCGTTCTGGTAGACCACGCCGCAGACCGTGTTCGGGTAGAGCCCGCTCTTGGCCCGGTTGAGCACCACTTGCGCCACGGCGGCGCGGCCCTGCTCGCCCTCCGAGCGCGCCTCGAAATAAACCGCCTCGGCCAAGCAGCGCTGCTCCTTGGCCATGTTCTCGGGCGCGATCAGGCTGGTGTAGATTTGCTTCTCGGCGGGATCGACGGTGCGCAGATCAGTGGTCGTCCCGCGCTCCGACTTGGCGACGCGGCTGCGCGATTTCGGTTCGGCGGCGACGGGCGCCATCTGCATCGGCGTGGCCGAGGGGGCGGCCGCCATGCCATTGGCCGCCGGCGTACTGGACGATTGGCCGAGCGTCGCGGAGACGGTCGGCGTCGCGCCGTCGAGGTTTTCCGGGTTCAGTTCGCCATGGCGCGGCGAGCCGATGCTCTTGGGCACCGTCGTCGGCGAGGAATCGGACAGCGCCGGGTCGGTGACCCCTTCGTCACGCAGGAAGGGCTCGAAGCCCAGCGGCGGCTCCTCCGGGCTTTCCAGCGCGTCGAGCGAGAAGCCGGCCGAGATCAGTCCGGGCTGGGTGTCGCCGAACACGACGCTTTCGAGCTCGCCGGGCGGGCCATTGCGGGTCAGGGTCGGGCGAAGACCGATAAGCGGGTCGCCCTTGCTGCTGCGGTCGACCTGCGGGAAGGCGCTTGCGGTGCGCTTCATGTCCTCGCGCGGCCGGCGCGGATCGACCGCGAAGACAGTCTCGGGCTGCTCGAAGGAGTGGCGCGCTGGCTGGATCAGGCGGGAATAGGCGCGCTGCGGCAGATGGAAGGCGCTGGCGGCGACGAGCAAAGACGGGCCCTCGGCGAGATCGGAGAGCGGGCCGGGCGCTGTCCGCGCGATCAGCGAGCCCGGCGGGCCGGAGGCGTCGGGATTTTGCCCGGCCGAAGCGGTGAACGAGACCAGCATGCCGGCCGAGAGCGCCCAGGGCGCCACCGTCGCCAGTGCCCAGCGCAGGCGCTGCCAGCCCATTCGCTTCGATCGCCGACGCAGACGCAACTGACCAGAGCCCTCATAGCCGCAAGACAGGAAAAGCCAGTCGCGAAGCGCGATGATGCAAATTCGCGACAGTTGGATAATCCCTTGTCAGGGTTGAAGCGGGGTTAACGCGGCGGCGCCCGCCACGGCGGATCTCCGCCAAAAGACGGCTTTCGCGATCGGCGGAGTTTCCCTTATGCTGCGCCGCAACAAAGGGAGAGAGACATGACCGCCACCGCCCTCAAGGCCGATTCCGAAGCCAATGCCGTTGCGCTGATCGCCGCCGCCTTGCCCGGTTTCGAGGCTTTGCTGGAAGAGGCGGTCGCCGCCGTCAGGCAGAAGGTACTGGTCGAGGGCCGCATCTCCTCGGCCAAGCTGGAGCAGGAGCAGCACGCCGCTCACGGCCTCTCCTGGCTCGCCACCTATGTGATGGCGCTGCGCGAGCTGAAAGCCTATGGCGAGCGGCTCCAGGCCGAGGATCGCTACGGCGCGATCGAGGACTACGCCATCCGGATCGGCGCCGGCGAATACGCCGCGCAGATCTTCGGCGGCATCCCGATGAGCCAGGGCGAGATCGTCCGGCTACCGTCGCTCGGCCTGACGGCCAAGGCGGTCGCCGCTGCCTGCTCGGATGCGGCCGAGGCGCTGATTGCCGAGGGCAACACGCCGGAGAACCGCGCCCGCTTCGTCGCCTTGTTCAGCCAGAGCCAGGGGCTCGCCAGCGTCGGCGATCCCGGTCTCGACGAGACGCTGGAAGCGATCCGCTCGGAGATGCGCCGCTTCTGCGAGCAGCAGGTCACGCCGCATGCGCATGCATGGCACCTTGAGAACGAATACATCCCGATGCCGGTGGTCGAGCAGATGGCCGAGCTCGGCGTCTTCGGCCTGACCATCCCCGAGGAGTTCGGCGGCATGGGCCTGTCGAAGGTCTCGATGTGCGTCGTCTCCGAGGAGCTCTCGCGCGGCTATATTGGCGTCGGCTCGCTCGGCACCCGCTCCGAGATCGCCGCCGAATTGATCCTGAACGGTGGCACCGACGAGCAGAAGGCCTATTGGCTGCCGAAGATCGCCTCGGGTGAGATCCTGCCGACAGCCGTCTTCACCGAGCCCAACACCGGCTCCGACCTCGCCTCGCTGCGCACCAAGGCGGTCAAGGACGGTGATGTCTGGAAGGTCCATGGCAATAAGACCTGGATCACCCATCCGGTCCGCGCCGACATCATGACGCTGCTGGTCCGCACCGACCCCGATGCGCCGGGCTATCGCGGCCTCTCCATGCTGATCGCCGAGAAGCCGCGCGGCACGGACGCCGATCCCTTCCCGGTGGAGGGCCTGACCGGCGGCGAGATCGAGGTGCTCGGCTATCGCGGCATGAAGGAATACGAGCTCGCCTTCGACGGTTTCGAGGTCAAGGGCGAGAACCTGCTCGGCGGCGTCGAGGGCCAGGGCTTCAAGCAGTTGATGCAGACATTCGAGGCCGCCCGCATCCAGACTGCGGCGCGCGCGCTCGGCGTCGCGCAATGCGCCTTCGACCTCGGCCTGCGCTATGCCCAGGAACGCATCCAGTTCGGCAAGCCGCTGATCGCCTTCCCGCGCGTCGCCGACAAGCTCGCCATGATGGCGGCCGAGCTCGTCATCGCCCGCCAGCTCACCTATTTCGCCGCCCGCGAGAAGGATGCCGGCCGGCGCTGCGATCTCGAAGCCGGCATGGCCAAGCTGCTCGGCGCCCGCGTCGCCTGGGCGGCGGCCGACAACGCGCTGCAGATCCATGGCGGCAATGGCTTTGCGCTGGAATACCCGGTCAGCCGCGTGCTCTGCGACGCCCGCATCCTCAACATCTTCGAGGGCGCGGCAGAAATCCAGGCGCAGGTGATCGCGCGGAGACTGGTCGAGGGGTGAGAGGCGGGGTTTAGAGGCTCGCCGCCGCCCGCGCCGCCTGGTCGTACTGGCCGGAGAGCGAGCGCATCGCCGCGGCGATCTCCGACAGGCGCGCCGGATCGACGCCGGTCGCCAGCACTGACTTCACCAGTAATTGCTCGCGGATCTGGGCGTAACGCTTGCAGGCGTCCTCGCCGGCCGGGGTGATGGCAACGGTCTTCTCCTTGCCCTTGCGCCCGCTCTTCAGGAGCTTCAGGCGCTCGAGCTTCTTCAGCGAATAGTTCACCAGATGCGTGTCCTCGATGTTGAGGACGAGGCAGATATCGGCGAGGCGCTTGGCCTTGCCGCGATGGTTGACGTTGTGCAGGACGAGCACGTCCATCGGCGTCAGCTCCGGCACGCCGGCTGCCGTCATGGCGCGCAGCATCCAGCGATGGAAGGCGTTGACGGTCATCGTCAGCGCGAACTCGAACTCCGACAGCGCCGGCATCGCGCCCGAAGCGAGATGGCCGGAGGAGACGATCGGGCCGAGGTCGTCGGATGGTTGCATGCTGTCTCTTGCCGAAAGGGGCGCGGGAGCCCTCTCCCGGAACGGGGGAGGGTTGGGAGGGGGCAGAGCTGACGCTGGTTGAATGTAGCGCCGGCCCCCTCTCCATCTCTCCCCCGTTTCGGGGGAGAGGGCCTGTCGTGGTTCCCGCTTTGCGGCGGGAATTGCCTCACATCTTCTTGTAGGCGTCGACGATGGCTTGGCCGTCGGCGCCGGCCTTCTTCAGCCAGTCGGCGGTCAGCGTCTCGCCGGCCTTCTTGAAGCCATCCTTGAGGGCGGGCGACGGCGCATTGACCTTCATGCCCTTGGCCTTGAGCTGGTCGAGATACCAGTTGGTCTTCTCTTCCCAGAGCTTCCAGCCGCGGGCTTCGGCATCGGCCGAGGCCTTGAGGATCGCGTCCTGTGTCGGCTTGTCAAGCGCGGCGAAGGCCGCCTTGTTGACGAAGGTCGCGTTCTTCGGAATCCAGGCCTGAACATCGTAGAAATGCGTCAGCGTCTCCCAGGCCTTCGAGTCATAGCCGGTGCCGCCGGACGACATGAAGGAGTTGACCACGCCGGTCGCCAGCGCCTGGGGCAGTTCGGCTGCCTGGATCGTAACCGACTGCATGCCGAGGATTTCGCCGAGGCGGGTCGTGCCGACATTATAGGCCCGCCATTTCAGGCCCTTCATGTCGTCGATCGTGTTGATCTCCTTCTTGGTGTAGACGCCCTGCGGCGCCCACGGGACCATGAACAGGAGCTTGATGCCCTGGCTGTCGAGCTTCTTCTCGACCGCCGCCTTCGAGGCCGCATAGAGCTTCTTCGACTCGACGAAGGACGTCGCGAGGAACGGCACGACGTCGATGCCGAAGACCGGGTCCTCGTTCTCGTGCACAGACATCAGCACCTCGCCCATCTGGGCCTGGCCGGTCTGGACGGCGCGCTTGATTTCCGGCGCCTTGAACAACGAGGCGTTGGCGTGGACCGTGATCGAGAGCTTGCCTGCTGTTGCCGCCTCGACGTCCTTGGCGAAGGTGGCGAGGTTCTCGCTGTGCGGATTGTCCGCCGGGTAGGCCGCCGGCAGGTTCCACTTCGCCTGGGCGAATGCCGCCGGGGCGGCGAGTGAAAGGCTCGCGGCGGCGACGCCGGCGACGAGCATAGCCTTGATGAAATCGCTGCGCTTCATGGTGTTCTCCGTTCCCTCTTGGCGATTATGTATCATTGCGGAAAGGCGAGCTGGGGCAAGACCATCACGATCTGCGGGAAGATCGTGATGATCGCGACCGCAGCGACGAGCAGGAAGAAGAATGGCAGCGCCGCGAGCGCGACCGTGTTCGAATCCTTGCCCGACATGGTCTGCAGCACGAACAGGTTGAAGCCGACCGGCGGCGAGACCTCCGCCATCTCGACGATCAGCACCAGGAAGATGCCGAACCAGACGAGGTCGAAGCCGGCGGTCTTGATCATCGGGATGACGATCGCGGTGGTCAGCACGATCATCGAGATGCCGTCGAGCGCGGTGCCGAGCACGATGTACATCACGGTGAGCGCGGCGATCAGCGCGTAGGGCGAGAGGTGCAGCGAGTCGACCCAGGCGGCGAGGGCGGCCGGGATGCCGGTATAGGCCATCGACGTCGACATGAAGGAGGCGCCGGCCAGGATCAGCATGATCATGCAGGTGATCCGGGTCGTGCCCATCACGCTCTGCCAAAAGGCGTCCTTGGTCAGCGAGCCCGACCACCAGGCGATGCCGAAGGAGCCGAGCACGCCCCAGGCCGCGCATTCCGTCGCCGTCGCCCAGCCGAGCAGCAGCGACAGGAAGACCAGGGCGATCAGCAGCATGCAGGGGATGAGGTTGGCCGATTCCCTGAGCTTCTCGCGCAGCGCCATCTTCGGGTTCGGCCGGCGGCGCCTTGTCCGGGTTCATCAAGTGCCAGACGATGATGTAGCCGGAATAAAGCGCCATCACGAGCAGGCCGGGCAGGAAGCCGGCGAGGAAGATCTGGATGATCGAGACATTCGCCGCCACCGCATAGACCACCATGGTGATCGAGGGTGGGATCAGGATGCCGAGCGTGCCGGCGCCGGCGAGCGAGCCGAGCGCGAGCTTCTCGTCATAGCCGCGGCGCTTCAGCTCCGGCAGCGCGATCTTGGCGACGGTGGCGCAGGTCGCGGCCGAGGAGCCGGAGACCGAGCCGAAGATGCCGCAAGCCAGCACGTTGACGTGCATCAGCCGGCCAGGCAGCCAGTTCAGCCACGGCGCGAGCCCGCGGAACATCTCTTCCGACAGCTTCGTTCGATAGAGGATTTCGCCCATCCAGATGAAGAGCGGTAGGGCGGCCAGCGTCCAGGAGGCGCTGTTGCCCCAGATCGTCGTCGCGAGCACCGAGCCGGCCGGGATGCCGCCGGCGACGAACTGCATCGCGACCCAGCCGCAAGCCATCAGCGAAATGGCGATCCAGACGCCGCCGGCGAGCAGGACGATCAGCAGGACGAGCAGCAGCGCGGAGATTTCGATCATCGCCATCGGTCAGACTCCGCTCGCCATGGCGCGCTCGACGATCTCCTCGTCGGATTGCGGCGGCGGCTTCTCGTAGCGCGGCGGCTGGCCGCGCAGCACGACATGGACGAACTCGTCGAACATGGCGATGAACAGGATGACGAGGCCGCCGGAATAGCCCAGCTGGGGGATCCACATCGGCATGGCGATGACGCCGCCGGCGACGTCGTTGAACTCGTAGGACTGCCAGGTCATCACCACGGCGTGCCAGGCGAAGAAGCCGGCGAAGCCGAGGCCGAGGACGAGGGAGAAGACTTCGAAGAACCAGCGCTTGCGGCCCTGGAAATGATCGATCAGCAGGCCGACCCGGATCATCTCGCCGGACTTGAAGGTGTGGGCGAGGCCGAGGAAGGCCATCGCCGCCATGGACCAGGAGGCGAAATCGTCGCCGGCGGGGATGTTGAAGCCCACCTCGCGGCCGATCGACAGGCCCATCATCAGGACCAGGATCACGATTAGGAAGAGGCCGGCGGCATAGCCGGCGAAGAGATAGAGCGCGTCGAGGAAGCGGCGGATCATGCGTGCGCCTCCGGACGGCGTGCCGCCGCATCGGCCGATTGCGCCATGCGCAAAGCAGCGGTTGCCAGGACCGGTCCCGTCATGAAAGCCTCCCCTCAGATCGGTCCGGCCCCTCAGCCATGTCCCGATCGCAGAGCCGATCCTAATCGGCGAAATGAGCTTGTCAACGTTTCATCGACGATTTATCGATGAAACGTCGGTGAGCATGTTCCGCAAAAGTGGGCACCACTTTTGCGATGAGAACATGCTCGGCTTTTTATCTGGCGCGAATTCTTTCCGTTCAGCCGGAACCGGCTGAACGGAAAGCGCGCCGAGCCGCTATGGCCAATAATCGGGGGATCAGATGACCGCGAGCCGTTGGGATTTCTGGATCGACCGTGGCGGCACCTTCACCGACGTGATCGGCCGCGATCCTGCAGGCAAGTTGCATGCCCGCAAGCTGCTCTCCGAGAATCCCGGCGCCTATCGCGACGCCGCCGTCCAGGGCATCCGCGATCATCTCGGCTTGAACCAGGGCGAGCCGATCCCGGCGGGCACGGTCGGCGAGGTCCGCATGGGCACGACGGTTGCGACCAACGCGCTGCTCGAACGCAAGGGCGACCGCACCCTGCTCGTCACCACCAAGGGCTTCCGCGACGCACTGCGCATCGGCTACCAGGCCCGGCCCGATATCTTCGCCAAGGAGATCATCAAGCCCGAGCAGCTCTATGACGCTGTCGTCGAGGTCGAGGAGCGCGTGCTCGCCGACGGCTCGGTCGAGAAGGCTGCTGACGAAACCGCGATCCGCGCTGCCTTGCAGGCGCAGTTCGATGCCGGCTTTCGCGCCGTCGCCATCGCCTTCATGCACGGCTATCGCTACCCGGCGCATGAAGAGCTCGCCGCCAAGGTCGCCCGCGAGATCGGCTTCCCCCAGGTCTCGGTCAGCCATGAGGTCTCGCCGCTGATCAAGCTGGTCGGACGCGGCGATACCGCAGTCGTCGACGCCTATCTCTCGCCGATCCTCGCCCGCTATGTCGCGCAGGTCTCGGAAGAACTCGACATCGCCCGCACCGGCGCGCGGCTGATGTTCATGATGTCCTCGGGCGGCCTCACCGCAGCCGAGCTGTTCCAGGGCAAGGACGCGATCCTGTCCGGCCCGGCCGGCGGCGTCGTTGGCTTCGCCGAGACCGGTCGCTCGGCCGGCTTCGACAGGGTCATCGGTTTCGACATGGGCGGCACCTCGACCGACGTCGCCCATTTCGACGGCGAATATGAGCGCGCCTTCGAGACCGAGGTGGCCGGCGTGCGCATGCGCGCCCCGATGATGCTGATCCACACGGTTGCTGCAGGTGGAGGATCCATTTTGCATTATGACGGCTCGCGCTTTCGCGTTGGCCCCGATTCCGCCGGCGCCAATCCCGGCCCGGCCGCCTATCGCCGCGGCGGGCCGCTCGCCGTGACCGACGCCAATGTCATGGTCGGCAAGCTGATCCCGTCCTATTTCCCGGCGATCTTCGGCCCCGGCCAGGACAAGCCGCTCGATGTCGCGGCGGTGCGCGGAAAATTCGCGACGCTCGCGGCGCAGGTCGGTGATGGCCGCTCGCCGGAGGAGGTCGCCGACGGCTTCGTCCAGATCGCGGTCGCGAACATGGCCGAGGCGATCAAGAAGATCTCGGTGCAGCGGGGCTACGACATCACCCGCTATGCGCTGAACTCCTTCGGCGGCGCCGGCGGCCAGCATGCCTGCCTCGTCGCCGATGCGCTCGGCATCAAGACCGTGTTGCTGCATCCGTTCTCCGGCCTGCTCTCCGCCTATGGCATGGGCCTCGCCGAGATCCGTGCCACCCGTACCGCAGCGCTCGATGTGCCGCTGGATGCCGAGGCCAAGGCGGCGATCGGAGTGGTCGCCGACAGGCTGGGCGCCGAGGCGAAGGGTGAGGTGGCAGGGCAGGGCGTGCCGGATGGCGACATCGCCATCCATGTCCGCGCCCATATCCGCTATGCCGGCACCGACACCGCGATCGCGACGCCGTTCGGCAGCCGCGCCGAGATGCAGGACGCCTTCCAGGCCGCGCACAAGGCCCGCTTCGGCTTCATGGACGAGACCAAGGCGCTGGTCGTCGAGGCGGTCGAGGTCGAGGCCGTCGGTGGCGGCGCCCGCTTTGAGGAGGCCGCCACGGCCGAGAGCGCTGGCGAGCCCGGAATCGCCGAGCGCACCCGCTTCTTCTCGAAGGGGCAATGGCACGAGGCGGCGATCGTCCGGCGCGAGGCTATGGCCCGGGGCCAGGGCATTGCCGGCCCGGCCATCGTGATCGAGCCGAACCAGACCGTCGTGGTCGAGGATGGCTGGACCGCCAAGCTCACCGCCAAGGACCATCTCGTCCTGACCCGCAGCAAGGCGCTGGTCCAGAATGCTGCGATCGGCACCAAAGCCGACCCGGTCATGCTCGAGATCTTCAACAACCTGTTCATGTCGATCGCCGAGCAGATGGGCGTGACGCTGCAGAACACCGCCTATTCGGTGAACATCAAGGAGCGGCTCGACTTCTCCTGCGCAGTCTTTGCCTCGGACGCTTCTCTGGTGGCAAACGCACCGCATATGCCGGTGCATCTCGGCTCGATGGACAAGTCGGTCGAGACCGTCATCAAGAACAACCCGGTGATCAAGCCCGGCGACGTCTACTGCCTGAACGCGCCCTATAATGGCGGCACGCACCTGCCCGACATCACGGTCTGCACGCCGGTCTTCGACAATGAGGACAGGGAGATCCTGTTCTGGGTGGCGAGCCGTGGCCACCATGCCGATGTCGGCGGCACTGCGCCGGGCTCGATGTCGCCGCTCGCGACGAATATCGAGGAGGAAGGCGTCTATATCGACAATTTCAAGATCGTCGATCAGGGCCGCTTCTGCGAGGAGGATCTGGTCAAGCTCCTGACCGGCGCGCGCTATCCGGTCCGGAACGTCGTCCAAAACGTCAACGACCTGAAGGCCCAGATCGCCGCCAACGAAAAGGGCGTGGCGGAGCTGAAGAAGATGATCCGCTCCTTCGGCCTCGACGTCGTCCAGGCCTATATGGGCCACGTCCAGGACAATGCGGCCGAAAGCGTCGCGCGCCTGCTGACGAAGCTGCACGACGCCGAATTCACCTATCCGATGGACCAGGGCTGCGCGATCAAGGTGAAGATCACCATCGATCGCGACAAGCGCGAGGCCACCGTCGACTTCACCGGCACCTCGCCGCAGCGGCCGGACAATTTCAACGCCCCGGCGCCCGTCACCCGCGCCGCCGTGCTCTATGTCTTCCGCGTCATGGTCGACGATGCGATCCCGATGAACGCTGGCTGCCTGCGGCCGATCAAGGTGATCGTGCCGGAAGGCTCGATGCTGGCGCCGCGCTATCCGGCCGCCGTCGTCGCCGGCAATGTCGAGGTCAGCCAGGCCGTGACCAACACGCTGTTCGGCGCGCTCGAGGCGATGTCGTCCTCGCAGGGCACGATGAACAACCTGACCTTCGGCAACGACCAGTACCAGTATTACGAGACGATCTGCTCGGGCTCGCCGGCGGGGCCTGGCTTCAACGGCACCTCGGGCGTCCATGTCCACATGACCAATTCGCGCCTGACCGATCCGGAGATCCTGGAGACGCGCTTCCCGGTCGTGCTGGAGGATTTCCACATCCGCCCCGGTTCGGGCGGCAAGGGCGAATGGAACGCCGGCGACGGCACCAGCCGCACCATCCGTTTCCTCAAGACGATGGACTGCGCGATCCTGGCGTCGCATCGCAAGGTCAGGCCCTTCGGCATGAAGGGCGGCGAGCCGGGAGAGCTCGGCAGGACGCTGGTCCGGCGCCTTTCCGGCGCGGTCGAGGAGCTCAAGCCCTCCGATCAGACGCTGCTGCAGGCCGGCGAGGCGGTCACCGTGATCACGCCGACGGCGGGGGGCTATGGAAAGCGCAAGGGTTGAGGCTTAGGATTGCGTCTTCGTCATTCCGGGCTTGTTCGCGCTTCGGAATGACGGCGGCAGCTCCGCTTAAGCCAGATCGGTCTTTGCGAAATCGTTGCCTTTGTAGAGCAGGACCGCGCCGTGTTCCTTGGCGCAGGCATAGGCGAAGCAATCGCCGAAGTTGAGCTTGGCCGGGCTGCCGACCGCTCGCCCATAGCGCTTCGCCGCCTCGATCGCGGCCCGGCCGATTGCGGGCGAGATCTCGATTTCGCGCGCCTTGATATTTGCGGCGAACAAAGAAACGCTGTTTTGGGCTTGGTCGATCAGAGAGGAATCCAGTTCACGACCCGTATCGCGCGCCTTTTTCGCAGCCAGAGACAGCACGGCCTCGAACAGTCCCGGCGGCGAGATGAGAAACGGAGCTTGGGCAGCTTCGAGTCTGTTGAGCAGGATCTCGGCGTCGTCCTCCCGTCCGAGGATTGCGACGATCACGGACGCGTCCAGATAGGTCACGCTTCGCCCCACATCTCGTCGAGAAAGGCCTTGACGTCAAAGTCGCTTTTGCCTTGCCCCATCGCGTCGGCGAGGGCGAGGCTGGGCGCTATCCGTTCGCGCAGCGGACGGGAACTCTCTACCCGTTCAAGCTCCTGTTCGAGGGCTCGACGCACGACTTCCGTCTTTGTCCGCGCGCCCGTTGCCTTCTGCAGGCGGGTCGCGAGTTCGTCGACGGTGCGGTCGCGGATGTAGAGGGACATAGGTTGATCTTCATATGAATATTCACATTAGGCAAGTGAATATTCATATGGGCGGCGGCGCTCGCATGTCGCCGTGGGCGGCTGCTCTGGAAAGGACAGGGCTAGAGGCTTAGGTCTGGTCCCTAAGACGGAGACCGACCATGCCCCAGACTTGGATGATCACCGGCGCCAATCGCGGCATCGGCCTGGCGCTGACGATGGAATTGCTGCGACGGGGCGACCATGTCGTCGCCGCGGCGCGCGATCCCTGGGGCGGGGCTCTGGCGGAGGTCGCAGGCGGACAAGCCGGGACGCTGACCCCGCTCGAACTCGACGTCACTTCCGACAGGAGCATCGCCGCGGCCAAGCAGGCGCTTGACGGCAAGCCGATCGACGTGCTCGTCAACAATGCCGGCGTCTACGGGCCGCGTGACAAGCAGTCGGCGCTCGACATGGATTTCAAGGCCTGGCGCGAGGTCTTCGAGGTCAATGTCTATGCGCCGCTGCGCGTGGCGCAGGCCTTCCTGCCCAATGTCGAGGCGGGTTCCGGTCGCAAGATCGTGACGATCTCGAGCCGCATGGGCTCGATCGGCAGCAATCCCTCTGGCGCCGTCGCCTATCGCTCCTCGAAGACGGCGGTGAACATGGTGATGGTGGCCTTCGGCAATGCGGTCCGCGATAGCGAGGTCGCGGTGCTGCTCTTCCATCCCGGCTGGGTGCGCACCGATATGGGCGGCGGCGCCGCCGACATCCCGCCGACCGAGAGCGCCGCAGGATTGATCGCAACGATCGACGCCTCGGGCATGGCCCAGACCAACAGCTTCCGCAACTGGAAGGGCGAGGCGATTCCGTGGTGATCGCCTCGCGCTGAAGCTCAGTTGCCGCGGGTCGACGCCAGCCAGAGACCGCCGCCGATCAGGAAGCCGCCGCTGAACTTCGACATCAGCCGGACGCGCCTTTGCGACAGGAAACGGCCGGCCCGGCCGGAGAGGATCGCATAGGCGCTGTCGCTGACTGCGGCGAAGAGCATGGCGGTTGCGCCCATGATCGCGATCTGGGTGGCGTAGTCACGCGCCGGATCGAGGAATTGCGGGAAGAAGGCGCCGAAGAAGACCAGCGTCTTCGGGTTGCTCAGCGCCACCAGCAGCCCCTGCAGAAAGAAGCCCCCACGCGGCGGGCGCGCTTCGGCGGCGCCATCCGTGATATCGCCGGCGCTGCGATACATCTTCCAGCCGAGCCAGATCAGATAGGCGGCGCCGGCGAGCCTGACCCAGTCGAACCAGTGGCCCATCGCAGCGATCACCGAACTCAGGCCGATGCCGACGATCGCGATCATGATCACTAGCCCGGCCTGGGTTCCTGCCATGTTGAGAAGGCCGGCGCGGCTACCATGCTTCAGGCTGTTGGCGATGATCAGCGTCACCGTAGGGCCGGGCACGATCACGATGACGAAGCAAGCGACGAGATAGGCAGCGAACAGCTCGAATGACATGGAATGACCTCCGACGGCTTGGCGGCCGCTTCGCGGGCGGCGCGTCATTCCTCTCCTGTTTGCGCCAGCCTGTCGAGAGAGGAGGCAGGGGTGACGAAGGTAGACTTTCAGATCGTCCCGCTGACGCCGGAGCATTGGCCGGCGCTGGAGGGACTCTTCGGCCCGCAGGGGCCCTGCTATGGCTGCTGGTGCAATCATTTCCGGATGCCGCCGAAGCCGCGGAGGCCGCTGCTGGGGGAGGGCGCGCGGCGGCTCTTCGAGGAGCGGGTGAGGACAGGCCCGCCGCCCGGCGTGCTCGCTTTCGCCGATGACGTTGCCGTTGGTTGGCTGCAGATCGGGCCGCGCGCGCATGTGCCCGAGTGGAACAACCCGCGCCGTGCTTCGACGCCTTTGCCGGACGCGTCTGCAGAAGACGAGCGCAACTGGGCCGCCTCCTGCTTCTTCGTCCGCAAGGGTTTTCGTGGTCAGGGCGTCACGGCTGCGTTGCTCTCCGGCGGGTTGGAATTCGCACGGGCGAGCGGCGCGCGCCTCGTCGAGGCCGCACCGATGGACAATGAGGGCAAGCGCAGCGCCGACGGGCTCTATGTCGGTCCAGAAAGCGTGTTCCAGCGCGCCGGTTTCACCGAAATCGCCCGGCAGAAGCCCGGTCGGCCGCTGATGAGATTCATGCTCTGACGGCAGGAGGCCGAAGGTTGATGGATAAATGGCTGTCAAGCTAAAAGTTTCAAATATTTGAGTTGGTTAGCTGGCTCCGTTAAGCATCTGTTTGCTTCGCCGCTGCGAGAAGTCAGCCGCTCGGCTTTGGCGGTGGATGTGATGCGGCGGTTCGGGTTGACGGCGAAGATCACGGTGCTGTTCGCGATCTTCGGCATCGCGGCCGCGCTCGGTCTTGCCAGTGCCGTCAGCGGCCTCGATTCCGTCCATGAGATCGACCGCGAAGCCTTTGGCGGACAGCAGCTCGCCAACAAGGCGGCGCTGCTCTCCAGCCGCGTCGCGCAGGCTTCGCTGCTCAGCCGTTTCGACGACGCGACCGAGCCGCGCGCGGTCGAGCAGGCACTCGATCAGCTCGATGCTGCGGTGGAACTCGTCGATGCGGCGCGTGCCAATCTGATGTCCTCCTTGCCGCCGAGCGTGCTGCAAGCCAATGCCACCCTGGATGCGCGTATCCGGAGCTTCATCGATTTCCAGCGCGACATCGTCGATATCGGCCGCAGGGTCTCGCCGAAGGCGGCGCTGATCGAGGCCTCGGCCGAGGCCGCCAAGGAGAACGTCCGCCAGATCATGCTGGTGACCTCGGTCATGCGCGACGAGCTCGACCGGCAGGCCGGGATCGCTGCGGCGCGCGCGCAGGATCTCGCCTCGCAAGTGCGGTTGCGCGTCATCATGATTGCCGCCGGCCTGCCGCTCGCCGGCGGCTTGCTGGCGATCTTCCTGCTCAGGGCGCATCTGACCCGGCCGCTGCGGGAGCTAATGGATACGATCAAGCTGGCGACATCGTCGGATCGGGTCGTCGACGTCCCGCATCGCAAGCGCCGCGACGAGATCGGCGAGCTGGCCCGCACGGTGCGCACGCTGAGCGAGGTCCGCGCCACGCTCGTCACCCGCGATGCCGAAGCCGACCTGTCGCAGCTGCATCAGCAGCGGCGCACCGACGAGTTGCACAGGATTGCACAGGAGTTCGAGGCGCGGATCGGCCGCCTGCTCGCCGATATCGGCCGGCTGAGCGAGGGGCTGCGCGCGGCTCTCACAGAATCCGCCTCCCGCGCTGGCCAGATCTCGCATAGTGGCAGTGCCGCCGCGCAGGCGGTTGCCGGGGCGGGCGAGGAGGCCGAGCGCATCGCCGATGCCGCGGTGCGGCTGGAAGAGGTCGTCGAGCAGATCAATCGCGAGGTCCGGCGGGTCTCCGAAACGGCGAGCCTGGCGACCCGCGATGCCGCCGGCACGGTCGGTCTGGTCGGCCGGCTGACCGAGAACGCCGGCAAGATCCGCGACGTCGTCCAGCTGATCGAGGCGATCGCCCGGCAGACCAACCTGCTCGCGCTCAACGCCACGATCGAGGCGGCGCGGGCGGGTGCGCATGGCCGCGGCTTTGCCGTCGTCGCCAGCGAGGTGAAGATCCTGGCGACGCAAACCGCGGACGCGACCGCGCAGATCTCGGCCCGGATCGCGACCGTGGACGCGGCGCTGTCGCAAGCCGCTCAGGCGATCATCGGCATCGCCAGCCGTGCCGGCGCGGTCGAACAGGCGAGCACCGAGATCTCGACCATGGTCGCCTCGCATACCGGCCTGCTGCAGGGGCTGGGCGAGACCATCGCGCGCATCTCGGTGGTCACCGGGCAGGCGGCCGCCGCGGTCACGACGATCGCCGGCGCCGGCGTCCAGACCACGTCCCATGCCGAGCAGGGCGCGCGTGGGGCCCGCCAGCTCGACGAGCGCATCTCGGCTTTGCAGGCGGAGGCCGACGAGTTCGCGAGGCGCCTGCGCGCCGCCTGAACCGGCTTGCCATGGCCGGCCGACTCGCGGCCATGTGCGCCATGCCCGAAAGCATGTGCATCTTCCCATGAGCTGGTCACCGCAGCAGGACGCGGCGCTTGCCGCCGTGGCCGATTGGCTCAAGGCCGGCTCGCCGCAGCTCTTCCGCCTGTTCGGCTATGCCGGCACGGGCAAGACCACGCTCGCCCGCCATCTCGCCGAAGGCGTCGACGGCACCGTCGTCTTCGCCGCCTTCACCGGCAAGGCGGCGCTCGTCCTGCGCAACAAGGGCTGCGAGGGCGCGCAGACCATCCATTCGCTGATCTACCGCTCGCGCGGCGTCGACGAGGAGAGCCCGACTTTCGTGCTCAACCGCGAGAGCACTGCCGCCAAGGCCAAGCTGATCATCATCGACGAATGCTCGATGGTTGATGAGGATCTCGGCCGCGACCTGCTGTCCTTCGGCACGCCGGTGCTGGTGCTCGGCGATCCGGCGCAGCTGCCGCCGGTCAAGGGCGGCGGCTTCTTCACCGAAGCCGAGCCCGACGTGATGCTGACCGAGGTCCACCGGCAGGCGGCCGACAACCCGATCGTGCGCATGTCGATGATCGTCCGCGAGGGCGGCAGGCTCGAGATCGGCGAGTACGGCGCGAGCCGGATCATCCGGCGCGATCAGATCACGCCCGAGATCGTGCTGTCGGCCGACCAGGTGCTGGTCGGCATGAACAAGACGCGCCGGCTCTACAATGCCCGCATGCGCCAGCTCATGGGCCATGTCGCCAATGTCCCGGCGGTCGGCGAGAAGCTGGTTTGCCTGCGCAACGACAAGAGCAAGGGCCTGCTCAATGGCGGTGCCTGGATCGTGCAGGAGCTCAAGACCTCGAAGAAAGGTCTCATCACCATGCGGGTGACGCCGGAGGACGACACCGGCGGCAAGCCGGTCAAGGTCTCGGTCATGCCGAACTTCTTCGACGGCACCGAGGACGAGGTGCCCTGGGAATTGCGCCGCCACACCGACGAGTTCACCTTCGGCTATGCGCTGACCGTGCATAAGGCGCAGGGCTCGCAATGGGACAACATCGTCATGTTCGACGAGGCCTTCGCCTTCCGCGAGCACCGGGCCCGCTGGCTCTATACCGGCCTGACGCGGGCGGCCGAGACGATCACCGTGGTGATGTAGGTTCGGTCGGGAAGGCAGACCGCGTTGTGTGGCCGCTACGGCGAATGCCCCAGCCCTGATGCTTCATGCCCCGAGTCGTAATTCTTGAGCACGTCCTTGGCTATGATCAGCCTTTGAATCTCACTGGTCCCGTCAAAGATCCGAAAAGCGCGTGTGTGGCGGAAGAGCCGCTCCACCGTGCCGCGAGCGACGCCGAGACCGCCAAAGATCTGCACCGCCTGATCGACGATCTGAAAACAGGCTTCGGTCGAGAAAAGCTTTGCGATGGAGGCTGATCTGGCAAGCGGCTGGCCGAGATCGTATTGCCAGGCCGCCTTGTAGACCAGCAATGCAGATGCATCGATCGCGACCGCCATATCGGCGAGCTTGCCCTGGATCATCTGATGGTCTGCGATGGGCTTCTTGAAGGCGCTCCGAGTCAAGCTGCGGCCGGTCGCCTCGTGCATCGCGCGTTTCGCGAAGCCCAGTGTCGCCGCGCCTACCGTCGGGCGGAACACTTCGAGGGCGTGCATGGCGATGTCGAAGCCTTGCCCTTCCTCCCCGAGCATTGCATCCGCCGGCACGCGACATTCATCGAGAACCCAGGTTCCCACAGTATGCGGCGACATGACGTCAACACGCTCTTCCAGACGCAATCCGGGATTTTTCCCATCGACCAGGAATGCCGAGATCCCGCCCGCTGGCTCTGTTCTCGCGAACACGACGTAGAGATCGGCAAGGCCAGCATTGGACGTCCAGGTCTTTCGACCATTCAGGATGAACTGGTCGCCGCTGCGCCGAGCGCTCGTGGTGATCGCGCGCGCATCCGAGCCGGCCTCCGGCTCAGACAGGGCGAACGCGGGAAGCAATCTCCCTGACAGATAGCCGTCCAGATAGCGCTCCAGCTGTGATCGGCTCCCGGCGAGCATGATCGGCAACATGCCCAACCACGGCTCGGAGATCGAAACATCGGCGATGCCAGAGCAGTACGCCGAGATTTCGCGCAACAGGCAGATGCTGCGCAGATCGAAGCGCCTGAAGCCCGATGTCTGCACATCAGACGGCGCAGTCGGGTCGAGCCATCGACTGGCGCCCAGCATCTCGAAAATTGCGCGAGCGGTTTTCCCATCACCGCCTTCGTCGGCTTGAAATCGATGGAGATCGCGAATGGCCCAATCCGCGAAATCCTGTGCGAGATCCCGGTGTGGCGCTTCGAAAAAGGGCAGATCCAGATGCGATAGGTCCAAGCAAGCCTCGCTTAGGAGCAAGTTCCGAACGCGCTGGGCATGAAACTTCTAGGGTCGCGCGCCGTAATCCGATCTGTCCACCTTCGACTACGCGCTCACGGCCCACAAGGCATAGGCCGGTGCAAGGCTGCGAGCAGGCACGCGCGCTCGAGGTCCTTGGGACGGCCGAACCCCTCGATGATGCGCCTGAGCTCGTCCCGCTCGGGGACATAGACTGTTGCCGCGCCGATTGCGATTGCCTGCCTCGTCGCCGGCCGGACCGGATGCCACGCTTCGCCGACGCGATGCTCGAAGCCGGCCATGAGATCCACCGGCACGGGCGGCGCTGGCCACTTTGCCAGGATCTCTGACCTGAATAGCGAGTTGGGTGGCCCTTGATAGGGCTCGATGCCGAGAGCCGGCAGGATGCGGCTGATATCCTCGACGCCGAGCAGTATATCGACATCGGCGACGGCGATCGGGCTGGCGCCGTGAAGGGCGGCCGCGGCGCTCGCGATGATCCACCAGGGCTCGCGTGCCGTCTCCATGATCGCAGCGACGGAACCGAGGGTTTCGATCAGGGGCGCCGGCAGGCTCATGGCTGGCCTATAGCAGCTTCCGGAGCGGCCTTGCCATGCCTGGCGAACGATGGCGCGCGCCCGCGACAAGGGCGAGGCAGACCGCCACGGTAGATTGGAATTGCGCGGAGCGATGCTGGCGGAGAAGAATTTTCTTGGTATGCGATGGTGTCGGGCCGCCCGGCGACGCATCGAGAGCCATCATGAACATCGCCCAGAACTTCGACCTGTGGATCGACCGCCGCGGCAGCAACTGCGCCAAATGGGACAAGATGGAGGCCATCTACGGCGTCCCGGTTTCCGACGGCATCGCCATGTGGGTCGCCGATATGGATTTTCGCCCGCCGGCTTGCGTCCAGGCCGCGGTCGAGGCGATGGCCGCCCACGGCGTCTATGGCTATTTCGGCGACGAGCGGACCAATAGCGACGCCATTCGCTGGTGGATGAAGGAGCGCCATGGCTGGGTAGTCGAGCCGCAGGCGATCTTCACCACGCACGGGCTGGTGAACGGCACCGCGCTCTGCGTCGACGCCTATACCAGGCCGGGCGATGGCGTCGTCCTGATGACGCCGGTCTACCATGCCTTCGCCCGTGTCATCAAAGCGGCGGGCCGCGATGTCGTCGAATGCAAGCTCGCGCAGGAGGACGGCCGCTACGTCCTCGACATCCTCGCCTGGGATGCGCAGATGACCGGCAAGGAGCGGATGCTGATCCTGTGTTCGCCGCACAATCCGGGCGGGCGGGTCTGGAGCCGCGATGAGCTCAGGCAAATCGCCGATTTCTGCGTCCGCCACGACCTGATCCTGGTCTCGGACGAGATCCACCACGACCTGGTCATGCCCGGGCATAAGCACACGGTCATGCCCCTCGCCGCGCCGGAGATCATGGATCGCCTGGTGATGATGACCGCCACGACCAAGACCTTCAACATCGCCGGCGCCCATGTCGGCAATGTCATCATTCCCGATGAGGCGCTGCGTGCTCCGTTCCGCGCCCGGATGAACGCGCTCGGCATATCCCCCAACTCCTTCGGCATGGAGATGTCGACGGCTGCCTACAGCCCGCAGGGCGCAGCCTGGGTCGATTCCCTGGTCGCCTATCTCGACGGCAACCGCATGCTCTTTGACGAGGCTGTCGGCAGCATTCCCGGCATCCGCTCGATGCCGCTGGAGTCGACCTACCTCGCCTGGGTCGATTTCGCCGGTACCGGGATGGAGGCGAAGGAGTTCATCGCCCGCGTCGAGAAGCAGGCGAAGATCGCGGTGAACCACGGTGCGAGCTTCGGCGCCGGCGGCGACAGCTTCCTGCGCTTCAACCTAGCGACGCAGCGTTCCGTCGTGGTCGAGGCCGCAGAGCGCCTGAAGAAGGCGTTCGCCGACATGCAGTAGCAGGAGGCACCCGGGCCAGACCGGCCCGGAGCAGACTTTAATCCGATGCTTCGACGCGGCCATTATGGGTGGCGCGTATCCTCCAATGATCGTCGCCTTTGACGACGACCATGGTCAGCAGGCCCTGACGGTCCTCGGGAGGATGCCCGCCCTCGACAAAATCAGGCCAATGCCAGCGGGCATGCACCAGCGCAACCGTTGGTGAGAGCAGTGCGATCTGCTCGACCGAGAGCTGGTAGTTCTTCATCTGCTCGGCGATCGACGCAGGGATGTCCTTGTGGGCGTCGAAGTTCTCGTCGCGTGTCTTCCACCAGATGCCGCGCCAAGTGATGAAATCCGAATCCTGCGTGAAATGCTCGGCCCAGCGTTCCATGTCGGTGGCGTGCCAAGCCGCCAGATATGATGCCATCAAGACCTGAATGGCCTTCACCTCCTGATCCGACATTCATCTCTCCTTCGCGGAAAGCGAACATACGGCAGGTGAATCGTCTCGGCGAATGGGTGCCGACCCAGCCATCGCCTGTATTGTCACAGCCGCTGCGACGTCGTGCCCTTGGCAATGATCGGGCCGGTCGGCCGGCCGGTCGGCGAGCCGGTCGCCGGCTCCAGGGTGATCTCGAAGAGCTGGCCGTTGCCGAGCGGGAGGTTGTCGAGCCGCAAGGGTGTCGACCGCGCGCGGTCGATCAGGCCGACCGAGCGCGGTCCGACGGCGCGATCCCACAGCGTCCAGATCTCCAGCGCCTTGCCGGCCGGCACGTCGATGCTCTGCAGAGGCAGCATCTCGACGCGTCCGTCGGCAAAGGTGTGCACGACGGCGGCGGCGGCATTGCTGTCGGTCAGTAGCACCGCAACCATCAGCGGCTGGCGCCCGGCACGGTCGAGCGCGCCGATGAGGCCGATTGCCAGCAGCACGGTCGCCAGTAAGCCGGCAAAGGCGGCGCCGCGCCAGACGAAGAGGCTGTTCCACCACGCGGCAAGGCGGCCGGGTCCGGCCGTGGCCTGTCGTTGCTCGGCTGCAGACGCGGAGGTTGCCGGTTGGATCAGGCCCGCTATTCCGGCCTCGATCCGGGACCAGAGATCAGCGGGGGGCGTGATCGGGGTCGCTGTAGCGTCGAGCGCTGCGAAATGGCGGCGCCAGCGTTCGACTGCTGTCGCGAAAGCGGTGTCCTGCTCCAGACGGTGCTCTGCGGCATCGCGCTCCTGGCCTTCGAGCAGGCCAAGGACGTATTCGCCCGCGAGCGCGTTATATTCGGGGGAGGCTGCGTCGGCGCCGGGGCTCATCCGAGGCACTCCTTCAACGAAAGCAGCGAGCGGCGGATCCAGGATTTGACAGTCCCGAGCGGCAGCTTGAGGCGCCCGGCGATTTCGCCATGGGTCAGCCCCTGGACGAAGGCGAGCAGCACCAGGCCGCGCCGTTGCGGCGGCAGCATCTCGAGGCAGGCGCGCAGCGCTGTGGCGTCGGAGAGTTTCGACATCACGGTCTCCGGATCATCCTCTTCGCTCGCCGTCTCCTCGGCGATCGGGGTGTCGCTCGTCTCGGTCCGCTTCTCGTCGCGCAGGATCGAGAGCGAGCGGTTGCGCAGGATGGCGTAGATCCAGGTCAGGCCGGCGCCGCGTTCCGGGTCGAAGCGGGCCGCATGTCTCCAGACCAGCACGAACGCGTCCTGCACCGCTTCCTCCGCCAGGGCGCGGCGCTTCAGCAGACGTTGCGCCACACCGAGCATACGCGGCGACTCCACCTCGTAGATGCGTTTGAGCGCTGATTTATCGCCGGCGGCGCAAGCGAGCAGCGCGGTTTCGATCTCGCCGATCTGTCGCGGCTGCGTAGCGTCAGTCGCCATTCGTCTCCCCGGTATCCGGCCAACCTCTCTGAAGCGGCGAGCCCATTGTTACGCGATAGCCGCGGCCTTGGATGCGATCTGAGCTTTTATTTTTCGTCCGCATCCGCCCTGCGATCCAGTCGATATCCGCCATGGGTGCCGCGCCAGACGAAGCGTCGGCCAGCCCCTTTTTGAGATTGCGACACGAACCGGAGGACATCCAATGACCAAGGCTCGCAACCTGCTTCTCGCATCCACTATTCTCACCACGGCTTTTGCCGCGGCGACCGCAGCCCAGGCCGGCATGGTCGCGGTGCTGACCGGCGACGATACGCTCACCATGGTCGACACCGCCACCCAGAAGGCCGGCAAGTCGATGAAGGTCAGCGGCATCAACGGCAAGATCGCCGGCATCGACGTCCGCCCCGCCGACGGCATGCTTTATGCCCTCGCGGCCGACGGCACGATCTACACGGTCGACAAGGCCGGCAAGGCGACGATGAAGTCGAAGATGGACACGGTGCTCGCCGCGAGCGCCATGGCGACCGTCGACTTCAACCCTGCGGCTGACCGCCTGCGCGTGATCGGCTCGGACGGCACCAACCTCCGCGTCAATGTCGACGACGGCAAGACCACGGTCGACGGCAAGCTGAAGTTCGCCGAGACCGACATGCACAAGGGCGAAGCGCCGATGATCGTCGCCGGCGCCTACACCAACTCGGTCAAGGGCACCAAGGAGACGGCGCTCTACGACATCGACGGCAAGATCGGCGGGTTGTTGAAGCAGGCGCCGCCGAATGACGGCGTGCTCGGCGCGATCGGCAAGCTCGGCGTCACCGCCAAGGCGATCGCCTTCGACATCGAGACGGCCGCCGATGGCACGAACACCGGCTGGCTGGTCGCCGATGGCGGGCTCTACAAGGTCGACCTGACCTCGGGCAAGGCCGCAATGGTCGGCAAGATCAGCGGGCTCAACGCGCCGGTACGTGATGTCGCGGCGTTGCCGGCGATGTAAGCTGAACGCATCTTCCGACCTGCGGGAGGCCGCCGTTCTGCGAGGAGCGGCGGCCTTTCCCATTTGGGCGGCAGTTGAAGGTGCGGCCGGGCTTTCGCCATAGTTGCAGTGGACCTTGCCATCGGCGACGCGGATAGCGGAGACGAGAGCATGGCGGATCGCTCCGAGCCAAGTCAGAAAGTGTTGGCGCTGCAGCGCTTCGGGCTGGGCCTGAAGCCGGGGCGGGCTGCCGGCGTGGCGGATGTGCGCGAGCGCCTGCTCGTGGATATCCGCAGCGAAGGCGCGCCGCAGCCGAACGTCAGCTTTTCCGGCGCCGCTCCGATCGGACGGGCGCTCTACGCCTTCGAGGATGAGGAGCGGGCGGCGCGTGAAGCGCGCCGTGTCGCCGGACAGCAAGGCGTGGGGCAGGGCGTGCAGGTCGCGAGCGCGCCGCCCGCCCCGGGCCAGCCCCAGGGCCAGATGACGGCGCCGGCGCAGCCGGTTCCCCAATTTCCGCAGGCGATCTACCGCGAGGAAGCGGTCGCTCGCGTCCAGGGCGCGCTCGAGGCCGAGACGGGCTTCGCCGAGCGGCTCGTCCAGTTCTGGTCGAACCATTTCTGCGTCTCGGTCGCCAAGGGCAACTTCGTGCGCGCCATGGCCGGCGCCTTCGAGCGCGAGGCGATCCGGCCCAACATCTTCGGCCGCTTCGAGGAGCTGTTGATCGCGGTCGAGAGCCATCCGGCGATGCTCAATTTCCTCGACAACCAGCTTTCGATCGGCCCGGATTCGCGCGCCGGCAAGCGTCGTGGCCGCGGCCTCAACGAGAATCTCGCCCGCGAGATCATGGAGCTGCATACGCTCGGGGTTTCCGGCGGCTATACGCAAGGTGACGTCACCAGCCTGGCGCGGATCATCACCGGCTGGACCGTTGTCGGCCGCGACGCCCGTCTCGGCTTTCCCGGTTCCTTCGCCTTCAATCCCGGCCTGCACGATCCCGGCGGCCAGAGGCTGCTCGGCAAGGTCTACCGGCAGGAGGGCAAAGAGAAGGGCATGGCGGCGCTCGCCGATCTCGCCCGTCATCCAAGTACCGCGGCCTTCATCGCCCATAAGCTCGCCCGCCATTTCGTCGCCGACGAGCCGCCGCAGGCGCTGGTCGCGGAGCTCACCCGCGTCTTCCGAGAGACGGGTGGCGATCTCGCCGCGTTGTCGCGGGCGCTGGTCACGTCCGAACTCGCCTGGGCTGCGCCGGCGACCAAGTTGCGCACGCCGCAGGAATTCCTGGTCGCGGCATTCCGGGCGCTCGGCCGCAAGCCAGATTTCGGCCAGATCGCGGGGCCGCTCGGTGTGATGGGCCAGCCGCTCTGGCAGCCCTCGGGGCCGGACGGCTATCCCGACACGAACGCGGCCTGGGCGACGCCGGAAGGGATCAAGACCCGTATCGATGTCGCAGCCCAGCTCGGCCGCCAGGCCGCGGGCTCGGTTGCCGATCCGCGTGCGCTGGTCGAGGAGGTGCTTGGCCCGCTCGCCTCGGCCCAGACCAGGCAGGCGGTGGCGCGCGCCGAGAGCAAGCCGCAGGCGCTCGCGCTGCTGCTGATGTCGCCCGAATTCCAGCGGAGGTGAGCATGGGCGCTGACGACTGCGAACGGATGACGCCCTCGCGCCGGGCCGTTCTGGGGGCGGCGAGTGCGCTCTTCGCCTGGTCCTACATGCCGAAATTCGCCCATGCGGCGGCCGGCTCGCGCGACTCGCGCTTCCTGCTGGTCGTCTTGCGCGGCGCGCTCGACGGGCTCTCGGCCGTGCCGCCGCTCGGCGATCCCGGTTATGCGGACCTGCGCGAAGGCATCGCGCTGGCCAAGGACGGGCCGGAGGCGGCGCTGCCACTCGACGGCTTCTTCTATCTGCACCCGGCGATGCCGAACCTGGCGCGGCTCTATGCGAACGGGCAGGCATCGATCGTTCATGCCAGTGCCACCGGCTATCGCGAGCGTTCGCATTTCGATGGGCAGGACGTGCTGGAGAGCGGGCAGGGCGGTCCGGGCAAGACCGACTCAGGCTGGCTCAACCGGTTGATCGCCAGCCTGCCGCCGGGTGAGGCGGTCTCGCGCCATGGCGCGCTCGGCGTCGGCGTCGTGCCGCCCCTCGTCGTGCGCGGGCAGGCTCCGGTGCTCGGCTGGGCGCCGCCGCGCATGGCGCGGGCCGGCGCCGATCTCGTCCAGCGCCTCGGTGATCTCTATGGCGAGCGCGATCCCCCTCTGGCGCTCGTGCTGAAGCGGGCGATCGAGACGGAGCTGATCGCGTCGAGGCAGGGCGCCGAGCAGCCGCGGGGCGGCGGCGGACCTGACAGTGCCGAGGGCATGAAGCGCATCGCCGAGGGCGCCGCCCGGCTGGTCGGCGCCGAGGATGGCCCGCGCATCGCTGCGCTGGCGTTCGAGGGCTGGGATACGCATGCGAACGAAGGCGGCGCCAAAGGCCGTCTCGCCACCTTGCTCGGCGGGCTCGACGGCGCGCTGGCGACCTTCGAGAGCGGGTTGAAACCGGTGTGGAAGGATACGGTAGTGATGGTCGTCACCGAGTTCGGCCGCACCGCCCGCGTCAACGGCACGGTCGGCACCGATCACGGCACCGGCACGGTCGCCTTCCTCGTCGGCGGCGCGGTCAGGGGCAAGCGGATGATCGCCGACTGGCCCGGCCTCAAGCCGGAGCAATTGCACGAGCAGCGCGATCTGAAACCGACCACCGATATCCGCGCGGTCGCCAAGGGCGTGGTCGCCGACCTGTTCGGGCTGTCCGGCCCGGTTCTGGCCGAAAAGGTGTTTCCGGGCACCGGTGGGTTGGCGCCGATGCAGGGGCTGATCGTCTAGCCTCCTTCTCCCCTCGGGGGAGAAGGTCCGGCAGGGGATGAGGGCGGCTCGACAGGGTCAAACAAAAAGGGCCGCTCGCCTGCGGCCCTTCCCTCATTCGTCAGCGCTGCGCGCTGCCACCTTCTCCCCGAGGGATTCCTCTGCGAAAGCGCATGAGGCGCGGGAAACCCCTCCCCCTTGTGGGGAGGGGCAGGGGTGGGGGGCGGAAAGTCGAAGCGAATTCGCCGGGAAACGGGCCGATCCGCTTCTACGATCCGCCGATCACCCGGTCGTTCGCCCCCATCCCCATACCCTTCCCCACAAGGGGGAAGGGAGGAGTCCAGGCGACCAGCGTTTCGCAGAGGAATCCCTGAGGGGAGAAGGATTTAAGCCCAGGCGCGCGCCTTCAGCTTCTCCTCATAGGCGCCGATCTTGGTCGCCTTTTCCATGGTGAGGCCGATATCGTCGAGGCCGTTGAGCAGGCAGTGCTTGCGGAACGGGTCGATCTCGAAGCGGACCTCGCCGCCATCCGGCCCCTTGATGCTCTGGTTCTGAAGGTCGACGGTCAGCGTCGCGTTCGAGCCGCGGTCGGCGTCGTCGAACAGCTTGTCGAGGTCGCCCTGCGAGACCACGATCGGCAGGATGCCGTTCTTGAAGCAGTTATTGTAGAAGATGTCGGCGAAGCTGGTGGAGATCACGCAGCGGATGCCGAAGTCGAGCAGGGCCCAGGGCGCATGCTCGCGCGACGAGCCGCAGCCGAAATTGTCGCCGGCGACGAGGATCTCCGACTTGCGATAGGCCGGCTGGTTCAGGACGAAGTCCGGGTTCTCCGAACCGTCTTCCTTGTAGCGCATCTCCGAGAACAGCGCCGTGCCGAGGCCGGTGCGCTTGATCGTCTTCAGATACTGCTTGGGGATGATCATGTCGGTGTCGACATTGATCACCTTCAGCGGGGCGGGGGTCGAGGTCAGGGTGGTGAAAGGCTGCATGGCGGGTACTCCGGCAGGTCTTGTCTGGTCAGATGGGGTAAGGCGCTGCGTCAGAGCTGCGCTGTCAGGAGCTTGAAGCTGGCGAAGGTGAAGAAGGCGGCGAGGCAGGCTTCCGCGCGGCGGCGGATCCTGCGGTAGCCCGCCACCATCGATGCGGTCGAGAACAGGTAGGCATAGGTCTGGTTGATCGCGAGCGAGATCGTCAGGCAGCCGAGGATGATGGCGTAGAGCACCACCGCCGGCGTCTCGGGCCTGAGGCCGAGCGCGATGATCGCCGTCCAGCTCAGGATCGCCTTCGGGTTGGTGAGGTGCATCAGGTAGCCGCGCAGATAGAGGCGGCGTCCCGAACCGCTGGCTTTCGGCGGCGGCATTTCCGCCTGCATGGCCGAGCGGGCCGAGCGCCAGGCCAGGAACAGCAGATAAAGCCCGCCGACGATCTTGATGGCATAGAGCGCGCCGGGATGGGCGACGATCAGCGCGGTGACGCCGACGGCGGCGAGGATGCCCCAGGTCAGCGATCCCGTGGTGACGCCGAGCGCCAGCGTCATCCCGGCTTTCCGACCATACTCCATCGAGGTCGCCATCACCTGGAGATTGCTCGGTCCAGGGCTGGCGACGGCGATGAAGAAGGCCGAGAAGACCAAGGCCAGGTCGGGTAGGTGGCGGATCAGTTCGTCCAGCATGTCTCTTATCCTGCCGCCTTCTCTATGGCTTCCATGTCGTCGTCGTCGAAGCCGAAATGGTGGCCGATCTCATGGACGAGCACATGGGTGACGATGGCGCCCAGGCTCTCGTCATGCTCCGCCCAGTAGTCGAGGATCGGCCGCCGATAGAGGTGGATGGTGTTGGGCATCTGCCCGCTCTGTGGGGCATAGCCCTGCTGCGGCAGGCCTACCCCGGAGAACAGGCCGAGCAGGTCGAAGGGGCTCTCGGCCTCGAGCTCCTTCAGCACGTCGTCTTCGGGAAACTCGGTGACGTTGATGACGAGGTCGGCGCAGAGCTTGCGGAAATCCTCGGGCAGACGGTCATAGGCCGCCTGCGCCAGGATCTCGAACTCGGCGCTCGAAGGCGCACGCACGCCGTCCCAGTCGAGACTCTGCGAGCCTTCAATCGAGGCGGATGTCTTGATCGAGGGAACGGAGCCCATCACCAGATCTTCAGTTGATGCCCGAGCCACCAGGACAGCCCGATAAAGGCGATCAGTGAGAGCCCGCGGCCGATTCTACGGCCCCAGAGCTCTATTCTGTCGCCTTCCGGCGCGTCCTTGCCGGAGAAGTGGTCGGCCGCGCGCCCCATGGAGGAGCCGAGAAAGCTCTCATCGTCGCGCCTGACGCGATCGAGCGCTTCCTTGGCCTCCTTGGCGCGGGCGGCTTCGCGGGGATCGGTGCTCATGACGTCCTCCCGCGAAACGATCCGCTTCAGCCCAGCGTGCGCACGTCGACGAAGTGGCCGATCAGGGACGCCGCCGCCGCCATCGCCGGCGAGACCAGGTGAGTGCGACCCTTGAAGCCCTGGCGGCCCTCGAAATTGCGGTTCGAGGTCGAGGCGGCGCGCTGGCCCGGCTTGAGCTGGTCCGGGTTCATGCCGAGGCACATCGAGCAGCCCGGCTCGCGCCATTCGAAACCGGCGGCGAGGAAGATCTTGTCGAGCCCCTCGGCCTCGGCCTGCTGCTTCACCAGGCCCGAGCCCGGGACGATCATGGCGTAGTCCAGGCTCTCATGGATCTTCTTGCCCTCGACGATCTTGGCGACCGTGCGCAGATCCTCGATGCGGCCATTGGTGCAGGAACCGATCCAGATCACGTCGAGCGGGATCTCGGTCATCTTGGTGCCGGCGGTCAGCCCCATATAGTCCAGCGCGCGCTGCTTCGAGCTGCGCTTGGTCTCGTCCTCGATCAGCGCCGGATCGGGCACCGCTCCGGTCACCGAGATCACGTCCTCGGGGCTGGTGCCCCAGGAGACGATCGGCGGCAGGTTGGCGGCGTCGAGCCTGACGATGCGGTCGAAATGCGCGCCCTCATCGGTCCGCAGCGTTTCCCAATAGCGCAGCGCCTCGTCCCAGGCGGCGCCCTGCGGCGCCTTCGGCCGGCCTTTCAGATAGGCGTAGGCCTTCTCGTCCGGAGCGACCATGCCGGCGCGGGCGCCGCCCTCGATCGACATGTTGCAGACCGTCATCCGGCCTTCCATCGAAAGGCCGCGAATGGCTTCGCCGGCATATTCGATCACCGAGCCGGTGCCGCCGGCGGTGCCGATCTCGCCGATGATGGCGAGCGTGATGTCCTTGGCGCCGACGCCCGGAGCGGGCTTGCCGTCGACCTGGACCAGCATGTTCCTGGCCTTCTTCTGGATCAGCGTCTGGGTGGCGAGCACGTGCTCGACCTCCGAGGTGCCGATGCCATGGGCCAGCGCCCCGAAGGCGCCATGCGTCGAGGTGTGGCTGTCGCCGCAGACGATGGTGGTGCCGGGCAGGGTGAAGCCCTGCTCGGGGCCGACGATGTGGACGATGCCCTGGCGGATATCGAGCTCGTTGAAGTACTCGACGCCGAACTCCTTGGCGTTCCTGGCCAGCGCCTCGACCTGGATGCGGCTCTCTTCCTCGGCGATGCCCTTGCTGCGGTCGGTCGTCGGGATGTTGTGGTCGACGACGGCCAGCGTCTTGCTGGGCGCATGGACCTTACGGCCGGTCATGCGCAGGCCCTCGAAGGCCTGCGGGCTGGTGACCTCGTGGACGAGATGGCGGTCGATATAGAGCAGGCAGGTGCCGTCGTCCTGGCGGTCGACGACGTGGTCCTCGAAGATCTTGTCGTAGAGGGTGGTGGGGGCCTTGGTCGCAGTCATGGCTTCAATCGCCTTCGGTATGGAAATCGGGTAGCGGCCCGCTTTGGGGCCAGCACGCATCGCAACGGCCTGTCGCCGGCCGAAAGGCCGGTCTCAGGCGTAGGTAAGGCCGGCTGCGAGCGAGGCCGTGAAGCGGCCGAAGAAGCGCCAGGGCAGGCGGGCATGGTCATGCAGCGCGGCGAAGCCCTGGGTGGTCGGAAAACGGCGCAGATTCAGCGTGCGGCGCATCACGCGCCGGACTTCGCCCCTGCTCTGCCGCTTCACTGTCATGACGTGCTTCTACCAGTTCCAAACTGCACGGGCAACGCGGTGCGCCTGTCGCAGCGGCAGCCGCGTAGCGCGTTCAGTGCAGGGCTGATATCTAGCGGCTCCGGATGCGCCGCGAAAGGGTGGTTGCGCCGGCAAACGGAACGGTGATGCGATGGCGCGCTTCTTCCCCTTCATGCTGCTGGCGGTCATCGCCTATGGCGTCACCGTCGCGGCGATGGGCGTGCCGCTCTCGCGCGAGCTCCTCAATATCGGCCTGCCGTCCGGAACGGCCTTCACCCTCACCGTCAGCGAGCTGCTGCTCGCGATCTCGACCGTCGTGCTGTTCTTCGAGATCATGAACGCGACCAGCGCCAAGTCGAGCTCGATCCTGAACCATGGCCTGTCCATGGTGGTGTTCATCGCCTGCGGGCTGATCTTCCTGTTCGTGCCCGGCTTCGGCACTGGCACCTTCGTGATCATTACGCTGATGGCGCTGGTTGACGTGATCGCCGGCTACTCGATCAGCATTCTGACGGCGCGGCGGGATATGACTTTCGGGAATAACGAGTAGCCTCTCCGTCATTCCGGGGCAGGCCGTAGGCCTGAGCCGGAACCCAGAACCGCAGGTGGCCAAAAGGGAAATGGCGACGTTGCGATTCTTCGGCACAAGGCATCGTTTCTGGGTTCCGGGCTCTTCGCTACGCGAAGCCCCGGAATGACGGCGCGGGTAAAAGCTACAGCTCGCTCCGCAGCTGCCACAGCTCCGGGAAGAACGAACGCTCCAACGCAGTCCTCAGGAACTTCACGCCGCTGGAGCCGCCGGTGCCTTGCTTGAAGCCGATGATGCGCTCGACCGTCTTCATGTGGCGAAAGCGCCATTGCTGGAACTGGTCCTCGACATCGACCAGCTCCTCGGCGAGTTCGTACAGGTCGAAATAGCTGTGCGTGTCGCGGTAAATCGTCAGCCACACTGCCTTCACGCCCTCATTCGCGACATGTGGTTGGCTCCAGTCGCGCTCGATGCAGTCGGCCGGGACCGGCAGGCCGCGCCGCGCTAGCAGGCGCAAGGCTTCGTCATAGAGGCTCGGAGCCTCCAGCAGTTCCTTGAGATGGGCGTGATGCTCGGGATGATGGCGATGCAGCGCCAGCATGCGCGGATCCTTGGCGCCGAGGCGGAACTCGAAGGCGCGGTACTGATGCGACTGGAAGCCCGAGGACTGGCCGAGCGCGTCGCGAAAGGCGAGATAATCGGCCGGGGTCATGGTCGAGAGCACGTCCCAGGCGCTGATCAATTGCGCCTGGATGCGCGAGACCCGTGCCAGCGACTTGAAGGCCGGCTGCAATTCGTCGGTCCTGATCGCGGCGATGGCGCCGTCGAGCTCATGCGCGGCGAGCTTCAGCCAGAGTTCCTGCACCTGGTGGATGGTGATGAATAAAAGCTCGTCGGGCGCATCGCTCAGCGGCTTTTGCGCCGCGAGCAGGAGGTCGAGGCCGAGATAGGAGCCATAGTCCATCCGCTCCTTGAAATCGGTCTGGATGCCGGGTTCGATCCGGCTCTTGTGATCGCCTGTCCCGGTGGTCATCGCGCCGTCCTCGCTGGACTCGCGCCTTGACTGAGGAGAGGCGCGAGATATTTTAAGCTTAAAGTATTTTGCCGCATCGGCAAGGCTCGCGGAAGCACGAGGATGGCGATGGACCAGATGACGAATGCTCCCGCAACGCTTGGCCGTCCGCCTTTCGATCTTTCCGCCGAGTTCTCGCGCTTCCGCCAGAACTGGCCGGCCAAGCTGCATTTCGCGGCCCACAGCCACCATTTCTGGCCGGATGCCACCCGCGAGGCGCACGTACGCGCCTGGGACGATGCCGCCCGCCTCGTCGACGGCAAATGGCAGGAGGTGCTCGGCCCGGTCTGGCAGAAGGTCGCGCAGGGCGTGGCGAGGCACCTCAACCTGCCCGGGATCGACGGGCTCGTGCCGGCCAACAACACCCATGAATTCGTCAACCGGCTGCTCTCCTGCCTGCCGCGCGACCGCAAGCCGCGCATCCTGACCAGCGATGCCGAGTTCCACTCCTTCCGCCGCCAGATCGAGCGGCTGGCGGAGGACGGCCTGATCGAGCTCACCGTCGTGCCGGCCGAGCCCTTCGCTGGCCTGACGGAGCGGCTGGTCGCGGCGGCCCAGCACGGTCCAGGCCCCGACATGGTCTTCGTCAGCCAGGTCCACTTCAATTCCGGTTATGCGCTGACCGATCTGGAAAAGCTGGTCGGCGGCGTCTCGGCGCCCGGCCGGCTCGTCGTCGTCGACGGCTATCACGGCTTCCTGGCGAGGCCGACCGATCTCTCGGCTATCGCGGACAAGGCCTTCTACATCGCCGGCGGCTACAAATATGCCATGTCCGGCGAGGGCGCCTGCTTCATGCACTGCCCACCCGGCTTCGCCATGCGCCCGCGCGATACCGGCTGGTATGCCTCGTTCGGCGCGCTCGCTGGCCCGCAAGACAGCATCGGCTATGCCAAGAACGGCTGGCGTTTCATGGGCGCGACTTTCGACCCATCCGGCCTCTACCGCATGGGCGCGATGTTCGATTGGCTCGATGCCAAGGGCCTCGATGTGCTAGCGATCCATGCCCACGCCCATGCCTTGCAGGAGATCGTCATGGCCGGGCTGGCGCGGCGGCCCTGCGGCGTGCTTGCGCCGGCGAACCTTGTCGTTCCGCTCTCCGAACCGGCGCGCGGCAACTTCCTGACCTTCCGCCATGCCGACGCGGCGCTCTGGCATGAGAAGCTCAGGCAGGCCGGCATCATCGTCGACCTGCGCGGCGACCGGTTGCGTGTCGGCTTCGGGCTTTACCAGACCGAAAGCGATGTGAAGCTGCTGCTGGAGCGGCTGATGACGTTGCGGTAAGATCTGGCCCGATCAACGCGCATCGCGGCTGATCGGTCAGACGGAGCTGAACCATGGCAATCCTGTCGAGACTTCTGATCGCAGCCGCTCTTGCCTCTCTCGCGCCCGCCTTCGCCCAGGCTCCTGCGAAAGCCACCGCCTCGCCGGCCGTGCAGAAGGAGTTCGACGGCTTCATCGGAAAGTTCCGTGCGGCCCTGAAAGCCAACGATGCTGTAGCCGTCGCCGGCCTGACGCGGCTGCCCTATATGGCCGACGCCTCCATCGGCGATGCCGCGCAGTTCCGCGCCAAGGTCTGGCCGCGCGATTTCACCGCTAAGAACCGCGCCTGTCTCCAGCGCACCAAACCCACTTACGATCGCGACGGCGCCAAGAACGAAATCTACGCCATCGCCTGTGGCGGGAACATCTTCACCTTCACGAAGACGCCGAGCGGGTTCCAGCTCACGGATGTCGATATCGCCGACTGAGCCGGTGGTGGCCTCGTCAGCGCTGGGCGGTGTCGACGCTGACCACAACCGACATGCCAGGGGAAAGCCGCTCCGCCAATGCCTGGCCTGGATCGATGGCGATCCGCACCGGCACGCGCTGAGCGATCTTGACGAAATTGCCGGTGGCGTTCTCTGGCCGGATCACGCTGAACTCCGAGCCGGCCGCCGGCGAGAAGCGCTCGATCTTTCCGGTCAGCCGGGCATGGCGCAGCGCATCGACGGTGAAGCTGACGTTCTGGCCGATGCGCATGCCGGAGAGCTGCGTCTCCTTGAAGTTGGCGATCACCCAGACCTGGCTCGGCACCAGCGCCATCAACTGCGTACCGGCGGAGACGTATTGCCCGAGCCGGGCCGAGACCTCGCCGAGCCGCCCGTTCTGTGGGGCGGTGACGCGGGTGTTCTGCAGGTCGATCTCGGCGAGATGGACGGCGGCCTCGGCGCCCTGGACCGCCGCTTCGAGGGACTGCCGGTTGACGATGGCGCTCTGCACATCCTGCCGTGAGACGTCGACGGCGGCATTGCTCGCGGTCAACCCAGCCCGGGCCTGATCGAGCGCCTGCAGGCTCTGGTCGGCATTGGTCTGGTTGACGACGCCGCGCTCGCGCAGCGGCTCGATCCGGCCCCAATTGGCTTCCGCCGTGCGCAAGGCCGCCTCGGCGCTGGCGACATTGGCCTCGCTGGCACGCTGGCGCGCCTCGGCGGCGTGGCGGGCCTGCTCCGAGTTGGCGAGCGCGGCGCGCTGTGCGGCGAGGCTGGCGCGCGCCTGCTCCAGTCGCTGCTGGAAGATGCGCTCGTCGATGCGGACGAGGAGCTGGCCCTGCTTCGCCGTGGCGAAATCCTGCACCGCGACCTCGGCGATGTAGCCGGCGAGCTGTGGCGCGATCACCGTCACCTGGCCGCGTACATAGGCATTCTCGGTGGTCTCGATCGCGCTGGCGAAGGGGCGGCAGCCGCCATGCGTAGAGGATGACGCCCAGTCCGATGAGGCCGATGGCGAGCGCGACATAGGTCGAGACGGAACGGAAGATGCGGGTCATGGCTGGGACGCAGGTGAAGGAGTGACGGCAGGGGTGGCGAAGCGTTCCCGCACGCGCAGGACGGTGAGATGGGCGAGCAGGCCGACGAGGGCGCTGCCGGCGATCAGAGCGATCAGCAGGAAGGCGTCGTTATAGGCGAGCACGGTCGCTTCCCGGACCGCCTGCTGGGCGAGCAGGGTGACGCCTTCGGCACGGGTCAGTCCAAGGTCGGTCAGGACATGGCCATAGGCGCCGCCGAGCTCCTGGATGCGCTGGGCGACGAGCGGATCGGCCAGGGAGAAATGCTCGGCGAGCTGGCTGTAGTGGAAGCTGGTCCTGAGCGTGATGAAGCTGCCGAACAGCGCCGAGCCGAGCAGCCCGCCAATGCTCTGGGTGAACAGGAAGATCACGAAGAAGCTGAGGATGTAGACCGGTCCGCGCGCCAGCGCCGGCGCGAGGCCCTGTCCCATCGCCGCCGGCAGGAACAGGGCCGAGCCATAGGCCACCAGCGCCTGGCTGAGATGGATGTCGTCCGGGCGGGTCAGGTTGGTCGCGTTGCTGTCGAGGATCGCGCCGGTCATGATGCAGACCAGCGCCGCCGCGTAGAAGGCATTCTCCCGGCCGGGCCGCAGCAGCGCCGCGCAGGTGAAGCCGCCTGCCAGGATTGCCGCCAGGATCACGCCGTAGAGCGGTAGGGTCTGCTCGTTCTGGAAGCCGAGCGCCTGGAAGAAATTGGAGGCGCCGACCGTCTGCTCGGCCAGCACGACGCGGAACAGCAGCAGGACGGTGGCATAGTGCAGCGTCGCCGGGCTGGTCAGCCAGCGTATGTCGATGAGCGGGCTTTTGCGGTGCAGCTCGATGATTGCCGCCAGGGTCAGGCAGAGGATCGCACCGGTAAAGAGCCAGCCGAGCCAGGGCGCTTCCAGCCACCAATAGATGCGCCCGAGCGAGAGCGCGACGGCGATGGCGCCGAAGCCGACTGCGATCAGAAGATAGCTCACCCCGTCGAGCGGCCCGATCACCTTGACCCGCGGCGGCGGCGTCAACGGCAAAGCATAGACCAGGCCGAAGGCGACCAGCGCCAGCCCCATCTCGAACAAGGTCAGCCCGTGGAAGCCGCCGATCTCGAGCAGGGTCGGCGAGATCAGCCGCGTGACGGGGATGCCCAGCGTGGTGTTGGTCAGCGCCAACGACAGACCCACCGTGAGCTTTTGGCGCGGCTGTAGCGGCTCGATCATGTAGAGGAAGGCGAGCGAGGACATCGGTGCGGCCGCGATGCCGCTCATGAAGCGCACGACCAGTGCCGATTGCAGGTCGTGCACGAAGAAATTGAGCAGAGCGGCGAGCACGAAGCCGGCGATGCTGATCTCGGCGAAATTGCGCAGCCCATACTGCATCCTGATCTTGATCAGGGCGATCGAGAGCGAGACGTTCGGCGCCATATAGGCGGCGACCAGCCAGTTGGTCTCGGCGACCGTGGCGCCGAGATCGCCCTGGATCTGGTAGACGTTCGTCGCGACGAGATTGGCACCGACCTGCTGCGTCATAGCCAGCATCGTCGACGCCAGCATGTAGCCAAGCGCCCGCCCGCGGCTCATGCCGGCCGCGGCGGGTGCCGCCGGCTGCGGCACGATCTCGGGAGCAGGCGAGGATATGCTCATCGCGGGGCGCCTCGGCTGGCAACTATGTTCTCCGACATCCGGCTGAGGACACGCAAGGCGATCTCCAGCTCGCCCGGTTCGATCCCGTCGAGCACGCCGGCGCGGAGCTCGGCCAGGAAGGCGAGAATGTCTTCGGCCTGGGCCCGCGCGACTGGTGTCAGGAAGACTCGGCGGGCGCGCCTGTCGCCCGGCGCGGCGCGGCGCTCGATCATGCCGTTGCGTTCGAGGCCGTCGAGCAGGCGCACCAATGTCGGCTGTTCGATGTCGAGCAGCCCGGCGAGATCGGACTGGATCGGTCCGTCCGCCTTGGCGAGCTGCATCAAAAAGGCGAGCACGCGCGAGCGTCAGCCCCATATCGCGGGCGCGCTCGTCGACCAGCGCCCTGAGCTTGCGGTTGGCCGAAGCCAGCTCGGCGGTGAAGGCGGCCTGAAGCTCCGGAGAGTTCATAGCGTCCATATGAATAGCTTGCTAATGATATGCTGACATAGCAATGCGAATGGTGCATTGCAAATTCTGATTTGCGCCTTCGATATGCGCTGTGGGAATGAATTGGGCGGCGGCTTGCGTTGGCGCAGGCAACAAAAAACGCGGCCCGAAGGCCGCGTTCCTGAAACCTCAAAAAGGAAGAGCGGCTTACTTGCCCTTGCTCTCGCCCTTGGCCGGCTTGGCATCGACGCGCTCGGCGATACGGGCCGACTTGCCGCGGCGATCACGCAGGTAATACAGCTTGGCGCGGCGAACCTTGCCCTTGCGGACGACCTTGATCGAGTCGAGGTTCGGCGAATACAGCGGGAAGACGCGCTCGACGCCCTCGCCATAGGAGATCTTGCGGACGGTGAAGCTCTGGTTCAGCCCGCCGCCATTGCGGGCGATGCAGACGCCTTCATAGGCCTGGACGCGGCTGCGCTCGCCTTCCTTGACCTTGACGTTGACCTGCACGGTGTCACCGGGCTGGAAATGCGGGATTTCCTTGCCGCCGGCGAGCTTGGCGATCTGTTCCTGGTCGATTTGCTCGATGATGTTCATGGGTCTCTCCATGGCCGTGTTCGCGCGGAAGCGCGGGCTTTCGGCTCGCTGTTTTAAGTTGAGTGCCGGGCCTTACAGGAGCGCGGCGGGTTTGTCGAGACGCTGCGGCGGCTGGGCCGGGCCGGTGTTCGATCATCTTGCACAATTTCGCCGGCAAGGCGACGAGGTGCGGCATGCCGGCCGAGATCCTGACCTACGCGACGCTGTTCACCCTGCTCGTCGGGCTGATCGCCGGCACCATCGGCGGCGTGGTCGGCACCGGTTCCTCGATCATGCTGCTGCCGGTGCTGGTCTGGTCGTTCGGGCCGAAGCAGGCCGTGCCGATCATGGCCGTTGCCGCGGTGATGGCGAATCTGGCGCGGCTCGCGGCCTGGTGGCGCGAGGTCGAGTGGCGCGCCTTCCTCGCCTATGCGCTGCCCGGCATCCCGGCGGCGATGCTGGGCGCGCGTACCTTGCTGCAGCTGCCCCCGGCGGTGATCGATATCGGCCTCGGCCTGTTCTTTCTGCTGATGATTCCGGGGCGACGCTGGCTCGAGGCGCGGCAGATCAAGCTCGGCCTCTGGCAATTGGCTTTGGCTGGCGCCGCGATCGGTTTTCTGACCGGGCTGGTGCTCTCGACCGGGCCGCTCAGCATTCCAGCCTTCGTCGCCTTCGGATTGACCAAGGGCGCGCTGCTCTCGACGGAAGCGGCGACGTCGCTGCTGATCTACCTGACCAAGGTCGCGACCTTCCGGAGCCTGGGCGCGATGCCGCTGGCGATCTTCGTCAAGGGCGTCGTCGTCGGCTCCTCGCTGATGCTCGGGGCCTTCATCGGCAAGGCACTGGTGCTGCGCATGGACACGCGCACCTTCGCGCTGCTGCTCGATGCGATGATGCTGCTCTCCGGCCTGTTCCTGCTCGCCGCCGCCTTTCGCTGAATGCTTCCGGCCGGCGTCGCCCAGCTGTATGCAGGCGGCAGGATTATGGATAGCGGGGTAACGACATGTCCGAGAGTTCGATCAAGACCGCCCTCGTCACCGGGGCAGCGCGCGGGATCGGCCTCGCGACGACCAAGCGCTTCCTCGCCGACAACTGGCGTGTCGCTTTGCTCGACATCGACGCGCCGGAACTCGCCCGGGCGATGGCCGAGCTCGATGCGCCGACCGCAACGATGACGATCACATGCGACGTCGCCATGCCGGAGCAGGTTGCGGAGGCGGTCGATGCAGTGGTCGAGCGCTTCGGCCGGCTCGATGCTCTCGTCAACAATGCCGGCACCGCCGTGTTCAAGCCGCTGCTGGAGACGAGCTACGCCGAATGGCGGCGCGTGCTCGCGGTCAATCTCGACGGACCATTCCTGACGACGCAGGCTGCGGCGCCGGTGATGGCCGACAATGGCGGCGGCGCGATCGTCAACATCACCTCGATCTCGGGCCTGCGCGCCTCGACGCTGCGCGTCGCCTACGGCACCAGCAAGGCAGCGCTCGCCCATCTCACCAAGCAGCAGGCGGCCGAGCTCGCTGGCCTCGGCATCCGCGTCAATGCGGTGGCGCCCGGGCCGGTCGAGACCGCCATGGCCAAGGCCGTGCACTCGCCCGAGATCCGGGCCGATTATCACGATGCCATCCCGCTCGCGCGCTATGGCGCGGAAGAGGAGCTCGCCGAGGCGATCTTCTTCCTGTGCAGCGAGCGGGCGAGCTACATCACGGGCCAGGTGCTCGCCGTCGATGGCGGCTTCGACGCGGTCGGCATCGGCCTGCCGACACTGCGCGGGCAAAGGCGCAACCGCTAAAAACCCGGTAGCCGCGGGCCGGTGGAAGCCGGCCCCGAGCGGCGACAACATTCTCCTTGCGCCGACTCCGGAACGGCGCGAACCTGTCTTCCGACACCCCTCTTCGACGGCCGCCCGACCCTGTCGGGCCTGAGCGACCGCCGCCTTTCCGGCGTGGGCGCTCCATCCCCCGTTCCCGCTGGTCAACCGCCGTCCCGGACATAAGGCTTTCATGCCAACGTCCGCGCGCGGCCAGAACCGAAGGAGGACGACATGGCTGTGACTTCCAGCAGTGGAGGAAACCCGTCCGGCGTCAGAGGCAGGGGCCCACGATGCATCGCCATCGTTGGTCCCTTCCAGAGTGGCAAGACCAGCCTGTTCGAGAGCATTCTGGAGCGTTGCGGCGCCGTCTCGCGCGCCGGCTCCGTCAAGACGAAGAACAGCGTCGGCGATGCCTCGCCCGAGGCGCGCTCCCATCAGATGAGCACCGAGCCCAACGTCGCCAGCGTCGACTTCATGGGCGAGCGCTACACCTTCATAGACTGCCCCGGCTCCGTCGAATTCCTGCACGAGATGCGCCATGTCCTGCCGGCGGTCGATGCCGCGGTCGTGGTCTGCGAGGCGGACGATCGCAAGGCGCCGGCTCTGGAGCTCGTGCTGCGCGAGCTCGAGGAGGCCGACATTCCGCGCTTCCTCTTCCTGAACAAGATCGATTCCGCTTCGCGGCGCGTGCGCGAGACACTGGCCCTGCTGCAGCGCGCCTCGCGCACGCCATTGCTGCTCCGGCAGATCCCGATCTGGCGCAACGGCATCGCCGTCGGCTTCATCGACCTCGCGCTGGAGCGGGCCTTCATCTATCGCGAGCACGCCCCGAGCGAGATCGTGCCGCTGGCGCCTGAGGAGGTCGAACGCGAGCGCGATGCCCGCTTCTCGATGCTGGAGAAGCTCGCCGACTATGACGATGAGCTGATGGAGGGGCTGCTCGGCGATATCGAGCCGCCGCGCGACCTCGTTTTCGATGATCTCGCCCGCGAGCTCAAGCAGCGCCATGTCGTGCCGGTGCTGATCGGCGCAGCCGAACGCGGCAACGGCGTCACCCGGTTGCTCAAGGCACTCAGGCACGAGGCCCCCATATTGGAGGCGACGCGCGGGCGGATCGGTGTCGTCGACAGCGGCGCGCCGCTCGCGCTGGTGCTGAAGACCTGGCAGTCGGGGCAGGGCGGCAAGCTCTCTCTGGCGCGCGTTCTGCGCGGGCGCATGGCGGAAGGCGATGTGCTGACCTCGTCCGGCGGTGTCGAAGCCCGCATCGGCGGCGTGCTTGAGCTCAAGGGTACAGACCAGCAGCGACGGCCGGTGGCGGAGGAGGGCGAGGTGGTCGCCTTCTCGCGGCTCGAAGGCATCCGCACCGGCGATGCGATCGCGGTCGGCAAGGTCCGGCCTGACATCGTCAGCGCCGTGGCGCCGCCCGAGCCCGTCCATGCACTGTCGGTCGGCGTCAAGGACCGCAAGGACGATGTCAGGCTGACCGCCGGCCTCGCCAAGCTGATCGAGGAGGATCCGGCGCTCGCCCTCGAACATCGCGCCGAGTTCGGCGAGATGCGCCTCTCTGGTCAGGGCGAGATGCATCTGCGCGTGGCGCTCGAACGGCTCGCCGGGCGCTACGGCATCAGCGTCGACAGTGGTGCGACGCAGCTCGGCTATCGCGAGACCCTGCGGGGCAAGGCGAGCGCGCGCGGCCGGCACCGCAAGCAGAGTGGCGGCCACGGCCAGTTCGGCGATGTCGTGCTCGAGATCGCGCCGCTGCAGCGCGGCGAGGGCATCCGCTTCGTCGACCGGATCACCGGGGGCGTCGTGCCGAGGCAGTACATCAGCTCGGTCGAGGCCGGGGTGCGCGACTATTGCCAGCGCGGACCGCTCGGCTTTCCGCTCGTCGACATCGAGGTGACGCTCACGGACGGCTCCTATCATACGGTCGATTCCTCCGACATGGCCTTCCGGCAGGCAGCGCGGATCGCGATGGGTGAGGCCTCCCCGCAGGCCAAGCCCGTGCTGCTGGAGCCTATCCTGGCGGTCGAGATCGTGATCCCGTCGGATGCGATGTCGCGCGCCTCGGCGATCGTCTCGGCGAGGCGCGGCCAGATCCTCGGCTATGACGCGCGGCCCGGATGGCGCGGCTGGGATCAGATCAACGCGCTGATGCCGGAGGCCGAGATGGCGGGGCTGATCGTCGAATTGCGCTCGGCGACGGCCGGCGTCGGCTCGTTCAGCGCCCGCTTCGACCATCTTGCCGAGCTCGCCGGCAAGCCGGCCGACGCGGTGGTTGCGGCCCATACGATGGCGCAAGCACGCTGAGA
The DNA here is from genome assembly GCF_030144325.1 of Bosea vestrisii. NCBI lineage: Bacteria > Pseudomonadati > Pseudomonadota > Alphaproteobacteria > Hyphomicrobiales > Alloboseaceae > Allobosea > Allobosea vestrisii. The sequence goes on from NZ_CP126307.1 coordinate 4,857,888, forward strand.
TTGTCTTCGATCCGCTTGGTTCAACCTGAGCGGAACAAGGCGGGCCTGTTGCAGCGCAAAAGTTTATATGTAAACCTTCTCACGGCGGGCGCTTGCGCCCGCCGTGAGCCATGCGCACTGTAGCGCAAGAAGGAAACAGAGCGGATTTCGTATCGGGTCGTGCCCGACGATCGCCGCCGCTGCGGCCAAGGCCCGAAAACAGGGCAGGGTTGCTAAGGGAGGATGACGATGACGGCAGTTTCAGCGGTTCAGGCGGCGCCGGGTGCACGTCCCTGGCTGGCGCATTATCCGCCGGCGGTGCCGCCCACCATCGATGAGACCAAGGTCGGTACGCTGGCCGATCTGATCCGCAGCGCCTCCGAGACTTATCCCGACCGCGCGGCGTTCGAGAGTTTCGGCAAGTCGATCACCTTCGCCGAGATCGGTCGTGCGGCCCGCGCCTTCGCCGGCTGGCTGCAGGCGCAGGGCTTCAAGAAGGGTGATCGCATCGCACTGATGATGCCGAACATCCTGGCCAATCCGGCGACGATCTTCGGCACGCTGATCGGCGGGTTCACCGTGGTCAACGTCAATCCGCTCTACACCGCTCGCGAGCTCACCCATCAGCTCAACGACTCCGGTGCGCGCGCGCTGGTCGTGATCGAGAACTTCGCCCATGTCGTCGAGGAGGCGCGGCCCAATCTCAAGCTGGAGGCGATCGTCGTCGCCACGGCCGGCGATCTGATGGGCTTCAAGGGAACGATCGTCAATTTCGTCGCCCGCAAGATCAAGAAGGTAGTGAAACCCTACAACCTGCCAGGTGCGGTCGCGCTCAAGACGATCCTTGCGCAGCCGGCGCCCATGAGCCCGGTTACGATCACGCCTGAGGATGTCGCCTTCCTGCAATATACCGGCGGCACGACCGGTATCTCCAAGGGCGCGACGCTGACCCACCGCAACGTCGCCTCCAATGTCGCGCAATGCGCGCTCTGGCTGGGCTGGCAGCTCGAGCCGCCGCATGGCCGCAGCGACTACCAGCACGTCATGGTGACGGCGTTGCCGCTCTACCACATCTTCGCCTTGACCTGCTGCTGCATGTTTATGCTGCGCATCGGCGCCAAGAGCCTGCTGATCGCCAATCCGCGGGATATCGCCGGCTTCATCAAGATCCTGAAAGGGAGCCGGTTCACGCTCTTTTCCGGCGTCAACACGCTCTACAACGCGCTCGCCAGCCATCCCGACATCAAGGATGTGGATTTCTCGGAGCTGCGCTTCGCCATCGCCGGCGGCATGGCGACACAGGCCGCTGTCGCCAAGCGGTGGAAGGAGGCCTCAGGCCGGCCGATCATCGAAGGCTACGGCCTGTCGGAGACCTCGCCGGTCGCTTCGGTCAACCGCACCGACATCAGCGAATTCACCGGGACGATCGGCTATCCGCTGTCTTCGACCGATTTCGCCATCCGCGACGCCGAGGGCAATGACGTGCCGGCCGGCGAGGCTGGCGAGATCTGCATCCGCGGACCGCAGGTGATGGTCGGTTATTGGAACCGGCCGGACGAGACCGCCAAGGTGATGACGGCAGACGGCTACTTCCGCACCGGCGATGTTGGCATCCTCCTGCCGGACGGGCAGTTCAAGGTCGTCGACCGGATGAAGGACATGGTTCTGGTCTCCGGCTTCAACGTCTATCCGAACGAGGTCGAGGACGTGCTCGCCAAGCATCCGGGTGTGCTGGAGTCGGCTGTGATCGGCCTGCCGGACGAGCATTCCGGCGAAGCGGTGACCGCCTTCGTGGTCAAGCGTGACGCTGCCGTCACGGCCGATGAGCTGCGCGCCTTCTGCAAGGAGAACCTGACCGGCTACAAGGTGCCCAAGCAGATCATTTTCCGCGATGCGCTGCCGAAGACCAATGTTGGCAAGGTGCTGCGCCGGGCATTGCGCGAGGAGGTCGCCGCCGGGCAGAAAGCCTGAGCGGCGGGCGCGGGCCTATTCGGGCGCGTGGATCGTCGCGCGCAGGGTCCTGAACAGCGGCAGCGCGGCGGCGAGTCCGGCCTGGTCGGTCACGCAGATCAGCGCGGTCCGGCCCTTCGCCGTCTCCAGGGTCGAGGTGAACATGCGCACGTTCTGCCCATTCGGGCCGGCCTTGGGCGTGACGATCAGCTCGATGCCGTTGAAGCCCTGATGCTCGAACAGCTTGAGATCGGAGACGGTACCGATCGTCTCGAACATATCGCGGTAGAGCTGCTGCCATTCCGGCTTGGCCATCTGCTCGTTGACGATCTCGCGCGTCAGCTTGGCGTTCTGCGCCGCGCTCTTGAAGCCGAGCGTGCAGAGTTGGCCGGTGCTGTTCACCGCCTTCGGCGTGCCGGTCTTCGAGCTGATGTCGATCGTCACCTCGAACTGCGGGTGCGGCTTGCCGGCCTCCGCCTTGAAGCCGGCGGGCGGCGCGACGGAAAGGCTGGTCGCGGCATCGCCATAAGACTGCGCGGCGGCGGCGCCAGCGAAGAGAATGGCTGCGAGAGCGGCGGACGAGCGAAGCGTTCTGGTCATGGTCACGGGCTAGTTCCGGATTGCGACGGCAGCGAGACGGGCGAATTGCTGCGGGCTATTGGGCCGGCATGGACCGATCGGTCAAGCCGCGAGCAGAGACTTACCGGTTTGGGCATGGGCGATCACCGGCAGGATCTGGCCGGGTGTGACGCTCCGGTCGAAGCGCACCAGAGTGAAGTCCTCCGCCCGGCCGGTATCGCCACGTTCGGTCAGGACCGAGAGCGGCCGGCCGATGCGGGCGGCAAGATGCCGGGCATGGGCCGCCTCCGCCGCCTCGCGCAGCCGGGCTGCTCGCTCCTTGATCTCGCTACCGGCAACCTGCGGCATGCGCGCTGCCGGCGTGCCGGGCCGGGGTGAGAATGGGAAGCCATGGACATAGGACAGCCCGCATTCCTCGATCAGGTCGAGCGTGCGGGAAAACATCGTCTCATCCTCGGTCGGGAATCCTGCGATCAGGTCGGCGCCGAAGACGATCTCTGGGCGCAAGCTGCGCATCTCGTCGCAGAACCGGACTGCGTCGGCGCGGCTGTGACGGCGCTTCATCCGCTTCAAGACGAGGTCGTCGCCGGCCTGCAGCGAGAGGTGCAGATGCGGCATCAGCCGCGCCTCCCTGGCGATGAGATCGCGCAGGTCGTCGTCGATCTCGACCGCGTCGAGCGAGGACAGGCGCAACCGCTTCAGCTCGGGCAGTGCAGCCAGGACAGCGCCGACGAGCGCGCCGAGCGTCGGCCCGTCGGATTTCTCCCGGCCATAGCTCGTGAGGTCGACGCCGGTCAGCACGATCTCGCTGGCGCCCTCTTCGACAAGGTGGCGCGCCTGCGCGACGACCTCGTCGACCTCAGCCGAGCGGGCATTGCCGCGCCCGAGCGGGATGACGCAGAAGGTGCAGCGATGGTCGCAGCCATTCTGCACCTGCAGGAAGCCACGCGTATGCTGGCCCAGCGCCTGCGTGCGATGAGGGGTCGCGTCGCGGGCCTGCATGATGTCGCCGACGACGATCTTGCCTGCCGGCTCGTCCTGCGGGCTCGCGGCGCGCAGGCTGTTCGAGCTGGCGAGGGCTCGCCAATTCGCCACGTCGAGCTTTTCGGTATTGCCGAGCACCCGTGCCACCTCCGGCATGGCGGCGAAGCGTGCGGGCTCGATCTGGGCGGCGCAGCCGGTGACCACGATCGGACGCTCCGGCTTGTCACGGGCGAGCCGGCGGATTGCCTGGCCGGCCTGGCGTACCGCCTCCGCTGTCACGGCGCAGGTATTGATCACCGCGACATCGGAGAGGCCGGCGGCCAGCGCCTGCCGCTCGATCGTCTCGCTCTCGACCAGGTTGAGCCGGCAGCCGAAGGTGACGAGGTCGATCGCCATCAGGCGACGGCGGCGAAGAGCCCGGGCTCGAGCACGCCTTCCCAGTCGAGCGCCGCCGGCCCGGTCATCAGTACATGGCCGTCGCTCTCGCGCCATTCGATCACGAGATCGCCGCCGGGCAGGCTGACGGTCGCCTTGCGATTGGAGAGCTCACGGCGCACGGCCGCGACCAGCGCCGCGCAGGCGCCCGAGCCGCAGGCACGTGTGATGCCGGCGCCGCGTTCCCAGACCCGCAATACGATGCGATCAGGCGCCTTGACGGCAGCGAGGCCGATATTGGCGCGGTCCGGGAAGATCGGGTGATTCTCGAGCAGCGGGCCGATCTGCTCGAGATTGAAGCGATAGGGATCATCAACGAAGAAGACGGCGTGCGGATTGCCCATGCTGACGGCGCAGGGCGTGTGCAGGATCGGATCGTCGATCGGGCCGATCTGCAATTCGAAGCGGCTGGTGTCCTCGAACGGCTCGGCCAGCGGGATCTCGTCCCAGGCAAGGCGCGGTGCGCCCATGTCGACAGTAAAGACGGTCTCCGACAGGCGCGCAACCGGCAGCAGTCCGGCCTTGGTCTGCAGCAAGAGCCCGTCGCGGCCGGACTGCCCCATCCCAGGGTCGGCGGTCATCGCCCAGGCGACGCAGCGGGTGCCGTTGCCGCAGGCGCCAGCTTCCGAGCCGTCGGTGTTGTAGATGCGGACATAGGCATCGGTGCCCGACACCTTCGCGTCGTGCAGCACCATCAACTGGTCGAAGCGGGTGCGCTCCTGGCTCGCGATCGCGCGCGCCTCGGCTTGCGTGACGAGATGCTTCGTCCCGCGCAAATCGAGCACGGTGATCTCGTTGCCGAGTCCGTTCATCTTGAGGAACCGGCGATTGGCGAGGGCGTTCATATCGTCACATGTCCATGATCATGGCGGTATATGAGCGTGACGCCGAAAAAATGCCACCCTTCGCGTTCTTCCTGCCGTAACGGGATCATCGTAGTTTGCGGCAGGGCGCGAATCGGTCGTGTCAGCGCGGGAAGTTCGGGTATGCGGCAGTTGAGATTCAGCGCGCTCCTTCTTGCGCTCGCCCTCGTCCATCCGGCTGCCGCGCAGACGCGCGTGGCGCCGCCGACGGCTGTGGAGAGCACGCCGCTTGCTGCGCCGCCTGGAACGGCGGTGCCGGCGCAGAATGTGCAACCTGCTCAGCCGGTCCCAGCTCAGAGCCAGGCCAATCCGCCTGTCCCGGCTGAACCGCAACCGGTGCAGCCGCCGCCAGCCCCCCAGACACCGGTCGTGCCGCAGCCGGTCCAACCGGCACCGGCGCCGCAGACGCCGATCGAGCCGCAACCTGTCCAGCCGCCGCCGACCTTGCCCAATCCGCAGCCGGCGCCGCCCGTCCAGCAACAGCAGACCGGGGCGCCGAACCCGAACGCGACGCTTGCCGGCAAGCAGGGCGATCCGTCCGATGTCGACGAGATCGCGCTCGTCGCCAAGCCCGTGCTGCTGCTCGCCGGCCAGGCGAGCTGGGATCAGGGTTTCCAGAAGCTGTCTGAGGCCATCGCGCTCCTGCGGGCTGAGGCCGACAAGGCCGGTCTCAAGGTTGCCGGCCGGCCGCTGAGCCTGTTCGTCGAGACTGACGACAACGGTTTCAAGTTCGAGGCGATGCTGCCGGTCGACCGGCCGGCAGATGCTGGCAAGCCGCTGGCGACCGGTGTGCGCAACGGCCAGTCGCCGTTCGGGCGCTCGCTGCGCTTCGTCCACACCGCGCCCTATGACGACATCGATTCGACCTATGAGACGATCACGGCCTATCTCGAGGCCAAGAGCATCGTCGTGAAGGACGCCTTCCTTGAGGAATACGTCAGCGACCTCAAGGATCCCGGCGACCCGAACCTCGAGATCAACGTCTACGTCCAGCCGAAATAGGGCACGGCGTTTTCGTCATGTTCGGGCTTGTTCCGACCATCCACGTCTTCGTTCTTCGAGAGCGGTGTTCAAGACGTGTATGCTCGCCACAAGGGCGAGCATGACGGCGCGGCTGCCTAAGCCTCCCACACCAGGCCGGGCTGCATCGGCCGGAAGCGTTCCTCTGGCAAGCCCGCTTTTTCCAGAGCGACTTTGAGCGCCTCGGGCGGGCGGCCGACGCCTTCGTCGGTGAGCTGGAACGTGCCCCAATGGTGGCCGAGAGCCTGCTCGGCGCGCAATGACCGCATCACCGCGACGGCCTCTTCCGGGTTCATGTGGTTGTCACTCATGAACCAGCGCGGCTCATAGGCACCGATCGGCAGCGCGGCCAGGCGGAACGGACCATGCTCCTGGCCGAGGCGCTCATAGAGCGAGCCGTCATGGTAGCCGGTGTCGCCGATATGGAAGAGCTTGCCCGCCGGCGTCTCGATGACGAATGAGCACCACAGCGCCATGCGCCGGTCGAAGGCGCCGCGCGCCGACCAGTGATAGCTCGGCACCAATGTGATCGCGACCTTGTCTGACAGCTCCAGCCGGGCACTCCAGTCATGCGCCTCGGCCCGGATCGAACCATCGCGCGCCTTGACGATCGCGTCGTTGCCGAGCGGCATGATCATGCGCGGATTGTCGCGCACATGGATCAGCGCCAGCGTCTCGACGTCGAGATGGTCGTAATGGTTATGCGTTACCAGAACGACGTCGATCTTCGGCAGATCGGCGAAGGCGACGCCGGGTGCATTCACCCGCTTCGGCCCGAAGAAGGAGAACGGGCTCGCGCGCTCGGAATAGACCGGGTCGATCAGGATGTTGAGGCCGGCGACCTGGTAGAGGAAGGAGGCGTGGCCGAGATGGACGACCCGTAAGGACTCGACGCGCGCCGGCGGCTTGTCCTGCGGCGGAGCGGCATACTGCACCGGAAAGACCTCGCGCTCGCGCTTCGAGAACTGCCAACGCAGCACGTCGGCCAGCCCCTTTGTGACCGGCCGCCCGTCGCTGAAGATCAGCCCGTCGAAATGGTCGCTGACTGGACCCTGATAGTAGGGATTGCGCGAGCGCGCGTAAGAAGCCCAGGCGAATCCGGTGGAACCGAGCAGGGCAGGGATGCCGAGGAGGCGCAGGAGTTTGCGACGTGTCATGACATCGAGAAGTCGTGTTCAGGTCGCGCAGCGTCAAGGCCGGGTCATCCGTTTCAAGACAACTTGATCGCCGTCACGTGCAACCAGCGGGTCGGCTCTTGATCGTAACCGCCGCCCAAATCCTCTTCGATATCGAGGCGGTTCCAGCCGAGGTCGCCATAGGTCGTGCGCAGCCAGTCGGCGTCCGGATAATTGTAGAACCGACCGAAGCGGTCGCGGCCTTCCGCTTCGCCGGCCTTGAAGCTAGCGTAGAAGGCGCCGCCCGGCCGCAGCGCCCGGTGAACCCCGGCGAGGATGCCGGGCAAGGCCGGACGTGGCACGTGCAGCAGGCAGGCATTGGCCCAGATGCCATCGAATGCCGCTTCTGCCGTAAGGTCCTCGAAGAGCAGCACCGAAACCGGGCGGCCGAGCCGCTTCTCCGCTTGTGCGGCGAGTTCGGGCGAGCCGTCGGTCGGGCTGACGTCGAGGCCGAGCGCTAGCAGAGCCTCGCTGTCCTGCCCGCCGCCGCAGCCGAGTTCCAGCACCTTGCCGCCGGCGGGCACCAGCTCGGCGAAGCGCTGCAACCGCGCCTGGCCGAGCTCGCGGGCGCGCCCGGCATAGATTTCCGCCTCGTTGGCGTAGAAATCGAGTGTTGCGCGGTCATCGCCGGACATTGTGATCTCCGTGGGCAGGAATCGTCGGTCGTTGCTGCAGATCGCTGCCACATTTGGTCAGCATCAAGGCTTGATCGCTCCAGACGTCGAGGCATAGTCCCGCCTCGCTTCGCGAGGTACCGATGGCAAGGCTTTCCCGGCTTTCTGCGCTTCTCTTCGGTCTTGCCAGCACGGCGGCGCAGGCTTGCGGTTCGCAGGCCGAGCCCTGCAAGGTTCCGCTGGGCGACTACCACGCCGCCGTGCCGGCAACGGCACTGCCACCCGGACAGAAGCGACCCGCTGTCCTGTTCTTTCACGGCGCCGGCGGAGGGGGCGATGCGGTCCTCGCCGCCGATTCCGTTTTGAAGCCCTTCGTCGAGGCCGGCTATGTCGTGCTTGGCCCAAGCGGGCTCGTCATGCAGGGCAGCCGCTATGGTCGCGGCTGGTCGTTCCTGCCGGATGCACCGCAGCAGCGTGATGAACTCGCCTTCGCGCAGCAGGTGCTGGGCGATGCAGCCGCTCGCTTCGGCATCGATCGCAAGCGCGTTCTCGTCGGCGGCTTCTCGATCGGCGCCTCGCTGACCTGGTATCTCGCCTGTCGCCAGCCGGATCTCGGCGCGGCCTATGCGCCGCTCGCCGGCAATTTCTGGCGTCCTCACCCGGTCAAATGTGCCGGGCCGGTCGACATCCTGCAGACCCATGGCTGGCGCGACGAGGTCTTCCCGCTCGAAGGTCGCCAGCTCGGCCCCAATCATGCGCAGGGCGACGTTTTCGAGGGGCTGCAGCTCTGGCGCGCGACCGATGGCTGCAAGACCACGCGCCCCGATGCGATCGAGGTGCGCGGTCCGGTCTGGCAGCGCTCGTGGACGAATTGCGAGAGCGGCCGCCAGGTCTCGCTCATGCTCCATGCCGGCGGCCACGAGGACCCGCCGAAGGAGTGGGCCGAGCTGGCGCGCCACTGGTTCGAGGCGCGCCTGAAGGCCCGGCCGGTCGCGAACTGACCCGGCTTCAGTTGCTGCCCGAGCGCATCGCGACGGTGGCGATGCCGGCGCCGACCAGCAGCGTCCCGCCGGCCTTGTTGAACAGGCCGATGGCGCGCGGATTGCCGACCACGGCGCGGGCGCGCGAGGCGATCAGCGCGTAGCCGAAGGCATTGGCGAAGGCGAGGGTGATGAAGGTCGCCTCGAAGATCAGCATCTGCGTCCAGAAATCGGCCTTGGCATCGAGGAACTGCGGCAGGAAGGCGACGAAGAAGGTGATGCTCTTCGGGTTCAGCGCCGTCACCAGCCAAGCATGGCCGAGCATCTTCAGCGCCGAGGTCGCGTCCTGGCGCGGTTCGGCATTCAGGCTGCCGCCGGCCCGGAAGAGCTTGACGCCGAGATAGATCAGATAGGCCGCGCCGGCCCATTTCAGCGCGGTGAAGATCGTCGCCGAGGTCGCCAGCAGCGCGCCGACGCCGAGCATGGACAAGGTCATCGCCGTGAAGTCGCCGAGCGCGACGCCGACGGCCATCGGAAAGGCGGTGCGCCAGCCCTGGCCGAGCGCATAGGAGATCACCAGCAGGATTGTCGGGCCGGGGATGACGAGGAGGATGGCGGTGGCGGCGGCGAAGGCAGCCCAGCTTTCGAAGGTCATGACGTAGAGGCTCCGCTAAAAACCAGAGCCATCACCAGACCGGGGTGTTTGTAAAGGGGCTTTTTCGCTGGGACCGTTGCGCCTTTTTCCGCTCTAGAGCGGCGGGCCCCAGCGGAACGTCGTCCCCCCGCCGCGTACCGGCACCAGCGGCCCGGCTGACATCTCCCGCCGCTTCTCCGGCTCGCCCGCCAGCACCAGCGTCCACCAGGCGCCGTAGCGGGTCTGCGGATTCTTGGCGAGGGCAAGGCCGATGCGCGTCGCCTGCGGCATCGAGAGGTTGGCCTCGTGGCCGGACGACTTCTTCCAGCCCTCGAAGGCCTCCTGCGTCGAGTAGTAGCCGGCGCCGAGATTCTCCGCGGCGCGCACCGTGTCGAGGCCTGCGGAATTGACGCGGGAATTGAAGCTGCCGGCGGCGCTATGGGAGAGATCGTCGCTGGCGGCCATCGCGTCGGACTGGCGCTGGGCCATCGCGGTCAGCGTCGAATCGAGTCGGACGGGGCCGAGGCCCTTGCCGGCACGATAGGCATTGAGGATGCGCATTGCCTCGGCCTGGTCGGCCTTCACCGCGGCGAGGCGCTCCTGCTTGCGGGCGCTTGGAGGCGCGGCCTCGCGCTGCGTGCCGGCGCAGCCGGCCAGAAGCAGGGCGATCAGGAGGGCTGCGCCCACATGTCTTGTCATCACGTCAATCCCGGCTTCTGCTGCGCCACGCCGACGAAGCGAGGCCGGACTAGGCGAGGAATGCGGCGCGATTATCGCAAGCCGACCCGGGAGAGCAGCCCATGAGTGATGACGAACAGGCGATCCGCGATCTCGTCGAGACTTGGATGGTGGCGACAAAGGCCGGTGATGCCGCGACCGTGCTCGGCCTGATGAGCGACGATGTGGTCTTCATGGTTCCGGGCGCCGAGCCCTTTGGCAAGGAGGCTTTCGCCGCCGCGCTGAAGGGGCTGAGTGCCATGACGATCGAGGGCCGCAGCGAGATTCGCGAGCTCAAAGTGCTCGGCGAGCACGCCTGGGTGCGCAATCATATCGACATGACCGCGACTGCGGCGGACGGCAAAACCATCCGCCGCTCGGGCTACACGCTGACGATCCTGCGCAAGGAGACGGACGGGCGCTGGCGGCTCGTCCGCGATGCCAATCTGTTGACCACGCAGGACTAGCCCTGCGCGCCGGAGATGACGCGGCAGAGCGCGTCGCGGACGTAAGCCTCGGGCGCGACCTGGCCCTGCTGGACGACGAAGACCGCATCGACCCGCGTGCCCCCGCCGCTCTTGCGCGCCGTGATGCGCAGGGTCTGTGGGCGGCCGGAGCCGGAGGTTTCCTGGATGGCCAGGACCGAGCTCGTGGCATTGTCGATGCGCATGTCGGCGAAGCCTTCGGCCGAGACCGCGGCGCCGAGGTCCTTCAGCACCCGCGCCGGCGCGCGCTTCGGCACGATGTCCCAGGTCTTGTAGGTCAGGCCGGTCAGCATCGGCGTGCCGACCACGGAGAAATTGCCTTCGCAGGACTGCGCCTGCGCCTGGGTGAGGCCGAGCGCGAACAGCGCGGCGGCGAGAACCGGAAGCTTCATGTCATCTCCGTGGAAAGGGGCGGCTCGGAAGAGCCGGCGGAACGGCTGTTGCGCGCTTCAGCTTGACTTTCGCCGCATTTGTCCGCTTTAACGCGCCCATTCGTTTCGCCGACATCGCCGAAACCTCATCCGCCGACCGGGCCGCCTAGCGGCTTTCATGAGCCCGGAGGTCAACGCCCGACAGCGCGTCTGCGCCCTCGGGCGCGAAACCGTTTGGCGGGTGGCTCGTGCGATACCGGTTTCTTGAGGCCAGGCAAAGCAGGACCGCATGTTCGGCACGCTGAGCGACAGACTTTCCGGCATCCTCTCGGGCCTGACCCGCAGGGGCTCGCTGACCGAGGACGACGTCAACGCCGCGTTGCGCGAGGTGCGCCGCGCGCTGCTCGAGGCCGACGTCGCGCTCGAGGTCGTGCGCAGCTTCACCGACAAGGTGCGTGAGCGCGCCGTCGGCGCCGAGGTGCTGAAGTCGGTCACGCCCGGCCAGCAGGTCATCAAGATCGTCAACGACGTCCTGATCGACACGCTCGGCGGCGAGGGCGAGGGCATCACCTTCGACGCCGTGCCGCCGGTGCCGATCCTGATGGTCGGCCTCCAGGGCTCGGGCAAGACGACGTCGACCGCGAAGATCGCCAAGCGCCTGACCGATCGGGACAAGAAGAAGGTCCTGATGGCGTCGCTCGATACGCGCCGCCCGGCCGCGATGGAGCAGCTCGCCATCCTCGGCAAGCAGGTCGGCGTCGAGACGCTGCCGATCGTCGCCGGCCAGAGCGCCGTGCAGATCGCCAGGCGCGCGATCGAGGCCGGCAAGCTCGGCGGCTATGACGTCGTCATGCTCGACACCGCCGGCCGCGTCACGCTCGACGAGGCGCTGATGGCCGAGGTCGCCGAGGTCAAGGCGGCGACCAATCCGCATGAAGTCCTGCTCGTCGCCGACGCGCTGACCGGCCAGGACGCGGTCAACACCGCCCGCGCCTTCGACGGCCGCGTCGGGCTGACCGGCATCGTGCTGACCCGCATGGACGGCGACGGCCGCGGTGGTGCCGCGCTCTCGATGCGCGCCGTCACCGGCAAGCCGATCAAGCTCGTCGGCACCGGCGAGAAGACCGATGCGCTCGAGGACTTCCATCCCTCGCGCGTCGCCAACCGCATCCTCGGCATGGGCGACATCGTCGGCCTGGTCGAGAAGGCTGCCGCCACCGTCGACGCCGACAAGGCGCAGGAACTGGCGCAGCGCCTCGCCAAGGGCAACTTCGATCTCGGCGACCTGCGCACCCAGCTCCAGCAGATGGAGAAGATGGGCGGCCTCGGCGGGCTGATGGGCATGCTGCCCGGCATGGCCCAGATGAAGAACCAGATCGCCAGCTCGAAGATGGACGACAAGGTCATCGCCCGGCAGATCGCGATCATCAATTCGATGACGGCGGGCGAACGCAAGAATCCCGATCTGCTCAAGAACAGCCGCAAGAAGCGCATCGCCGCCGGCTCTGGCACCTCGCCCGAGGCGATCAACAAGCTGCTGAAGATGCACCGCCAGATGGCGGACATGATGAAGCAGATGGCTCGCCAGAAGGGCGGCATGCTTGGCAAGCTCGGCAGCATGTTCGGTCTCGGCGGCGGCATGGGCGGCATGCCGGCCGGCATGCCCGACCCCTCGAAGATGGATCCGGCGCAGCTCGCCGAGCTCCAGAAGCAGCTCGGCGCCGGCGGTGGCATGCCCTCGCTGCCGCCGGGCGGCTTTCCCGGCCTGCCCAAGGGCGTCACCCCGCCCGCCGGCATGATGCCGAAGCTGCCGGGCCTCGGCGGCCTGCCTGGCCTCGGCAACAACCCGTTCAAGAAGAAGTAGTTTTACCGCTCAACCCAAAGGAAGAAGACCATGTCCCTCAAGATCCGCCTGACCCGTGGCGGCGCCAAGAAGCGCCCGTACTACCGCATCGTCGTCGCCGACGCCCGCTCGCCGCGCGATGGCCGCTTCATCGAGAAGATCGGCGCCTATGACCCGATGAAGGCCAAGGATTCGCCGGAGCGCGTCGTGCTCGACCTCGAGAAGGCCAAGGCCTGGATCGCCAAGGGCGCCCAGCCGACCGACCGCGTGCTGCGCTTCCTTGACGCCGCCGGCGTACTGAAGCGTCCGGCTCGCAACAACCCGGACAAGGCCGTTCCCGGCGAGAAGGCCAAGGAGCGCGCCGAGAAGAAGGCTGCCAAGAGCGCTGCCCCGGCTGAAGCTGCGGCTGAGTGAGCTCGATGCGGTGCGATCGTCTTTCCGGGGCTGGCCATAGGCCAGAGCCCGGAACCCAGAACCATTGCGGTTGTGGAATCAGGCGGTCGCGTCGCCTCGTGCTGACCGGCGTCGGCGTTTCTGGGTTCCGGGCTCATCGCTGCGCGATGCCCCGGAATGACGTGCTGACATGAGCGACGAACTCGTCCTGCTCGGCATCATCGGCGCGCCGCATGGCGTGCGCGGCGAGGTCCGGATCAAGACCTTCACCGCCGATCCGATGGCGCTGGCCGAATACGGCCCGCTCGTCGACGAGAAGGGTCGGCGCTTCGAGATCGCCGATGCCAGGCCCGCCAAGGAAGTGGTCGTCGCCCGCCTCAAGGGCGTGACCAGCCGCGAGGGGGCCGAGCTCCTCAACGGCGTGAAGCTCCATATCGAGCGTTCGCGCCTGCCGGCGCCCGAGGACGAGGACGAGTTCCTGCAGGCCGATCTCGTCGGCTGCAGCGTCATCGGGCCGGATGGAACCATCCTCGGCACCGTCACTTCCGTCGCCAATTACGGCGCCGGCGACCTCATCGACATCGAGACGCCGGATGGCCGTTCGGTGCTGATGCCCTTCACCAAGGCCTATGCGCCGCGCATCGACATCGCGGCCAAGCGCATCGAGGCCCTGCCTCCCGCCGGTCTGTTCGAGGATGACGATGCTGCCTGAGACGCCGGCCAAGGCCCTGATCTTCGACATGGACGGCACCATCGTCGACAACATGCGCTACCACGACGATGCCTGGGAGGTCTGGTACCGCAAATACGGCCTGCCCTTCGAGCGCGCGACCTTCTCGGCACGTACCGCCGGCATGGCGATCTCCGACATCATCGGCCCGCATTTCCCCGGTGCCGATGCGGCCGAGCTCGACCGGCTCGCCGAGGAGAAGGAAGGGCTCTACCGCGAGACCTACGGGCCGCTCGTCACGCCGCTCGGCGGCCTCGTCGACCTGCTCGACCGAGCGGACAATCATGCCGTGCCGATGGCGGTAGGCACTGCTGCCGCTCCACCGAACATCGCGCTGATCCTCGATACGCTCTCCCTGCGCGAGCGTTTCGCCACCATCGTCTCGCCGAGCCAGGGTTTTCGCGGCAAGCCGCATCCCGACATGTTCCTCGCGGCAGCCGAGCGCATGGGCGTCGCGCCGGCCGACTGCATCGTCTTCGAGGATGCCCCCAACGGCGTCGAGGCGGCCCGCCGCGCCGGCATGCGCGCTGTCGCGGTGCTGACCATGCTGCCGGCCGAGGCCTTCACCAGCTTCGACAACGTCATCGCCAGCGTGAGCGACTATGCGAGACTGGACGGGCATCCGGCGCTGCGCTTTGTTTGAGCGATGGCATTCCGCGCCTCGATCCTAACCCTCTATCCCGAGATGTTTCCCGGCCCGCTCGGCCATTCGTTGGCGGGTGAGGGCTTGCGTACCGGGCTCTGGTCGCTGGAAACGCACCAGATCCGCGACCATGGCATCGGGCGCCATCGCAATGTCGACGACAACCCGGCCGGCGGCGGCGCCGGCATGGTGTTGCGCTGCGACGTGCTGGCGGCGGCGATCGATGCCGCGGTTCCGGCTGATGACACCCGGCCGCGCCTGTTGATGTCGCCGCGCGGCCGCCCGCTCAGCCAGCGCATGGTGCGGGACTACGTTGCCGGCGAGGGCGTCGTCATCGTCTGCGGCCGCTTCGAGGGCGTCGACGAGCGCGTGATCGAGGGGCGGGGGCTGACCGAGGTCTCGATCGGCGACTACATCCTCTCCGGCGGTGAGATGGCGGCGATGGTGCTGCTCGATGCGTGCGTGCGCCTGATCCCCGGCGTGATGGGCAAGGAAGCCTCCGGCACCGAGGAGAGCTTCGAGAACGGCCTGCTCGAATACCCGCACTATACCCGCCCGCGCGAATGGGAGGGCAGGGGCCTGCCCGAGGCGCTGCTCTCCGGCGACCATGCCCGGATCGCCCGCTGGCGCCGCGAGCAGGCGGAGACGATCACAAGAGAGCGCAGGCCGGATCTGCTCGCTGGTCGCGAAGATCAGGGATAAGGCGTCACCGGCAGGCGTTCCGCCAGCCAGCCCTTGTCCTTGGGGTTGCCGAGCAGGCCGCCACGGACGTCGATCAAGTCTTTCCAGCCGCGCGCCGCGAGCTTCTTCTGCAAGGTCGAGGTTCGATTGCCGGTCCGGCAGATCAGCGCGATCGGCTTGCCGGGATGGTCGAGCTTCAGCGCCGCCAGCCTGACCTCGAACGCGCTGCCGGTCATGTCGAGCTTGAGCGCACCCTCCGGCACGCCGGTATCGGCCCATTCCTCTGGCGTGCGGATATCGACGAGGACGAGCTTGCCGGCCTTGGCCGCCTCATGCGCCTCGCTGACGGAGAGCGAGGGCAGGGCCGCCTGAGCCTCGGCGCGCTGCGGGAGCGAGCAAAGGGCGGCGAACAGCAGGAGCGCACGACGGTTCATGTCGGAGCGTTATCCAAAGGCGGCCATGCGCGCAATTCACGAAGCCCGGATGCGGCGAGCGGCAGCCACAGCCATGCTCAGGGACGCGTCGAGCGAAATCCGGTCCTGTCCGCCTCGGTGATCTCGCGCAGCACCTTGCAGGGCACGCCAGCGGCGATGACACCAGCTGGCACGTCACGCGTCACGACGCTGCCGGCACCGATGATGGCATCGTCGCCGATGCTGACGCCTTGCGTGATCTGGACACCGCCGCCGACCCAGACGCGGTTGCCGATCGTCACCGGCCTGGCATAGCAGCCGCCCGCCACCCGCTCGGCCGGGTCTATGGCATGATTCGAAGTGTAGATGCCGACGCGCGGGCCGAGCAGGACATGGTCGCCGATGGTGATCTCGCCGCCATCGAGCATGACGCAGTCGAAATTGGCGTAGAAGCTGCGGCCGATGCTGATGTTGAAGCCGAATTCGCAGCGGAAATTCGGCTCGAAAAGCGCACCTGGGCCGACATCGCGCAGGAAAGCGCGCAGCAGCGCCTCGCGCTCGGCCTGCGGCTGGCCGAAGCTGCGGTTGTAGGCGTCGGTCAGGCCGACGGCCCGCGCCCGGGCTGCGATCAGCTCGGGCGTGAGGTCGTCATACATGCGCCCCGACAGCATCAGGGCGCGCTGATCTTCGAGAGTCATCGCGCCCTGCGCTCGCCTCAGCGCAGCTCGGCGCAGAAGCGCTGGATGCGGCGGCAGGCCTCTTCCAACTTCTCGTCCGAGGTGGCGTAGGAGATGCGGAAGTTCGGGCCGAGGCCGAAGGCAGTGCCGTGCACGGCGGCGACCGCCTCGTTCTCCAGCAGGCCCATGACCAGGTCCTCGTCGGTCTCGATCACCTTGCCGTTCGGCAGTGTCTTGCCGATCAGCCCCGAGCAGTCGGGATAGACGTAGAAGGCGCCTTCCGGCGTCGGGCACTTCAGGCCGCGGGTCTGGTTCAGCATCGAGACGACGAGGTCGCGCCGGCGCTCGAACGCCTTCTTGAACACCGGGATGTGCTCCTGCGTGCCGTCGAGCGCCTCGACCGCCGCCCATTGCGAGATCGCCGAGGTGCCCGAGGTCTGCTGGCCCTGGACCAGGTCCATGGCGTTGATCAGGTGCTGCGGGCCGGCGGCGTAGCCGATGCGCCAGCCGGTCATGGCATAGGACTTCGAGACGCCGTTCATGGTCAGCGTCCGCTCGTAAAGGCCCGGCTCGACCTGCGCCGGGGTGACGAACTTGAAGTCGCCATAGACCAGGTGCTCGTACATGTCGTCGGTCAGCACCCAGACATGCGGATGGCGCATCAGCACGTCGGTGAGTGCCTTCATCTCGGCATGGGTATAGGCGGCGCCGGACGGGTTCGAGGGCGAGTTCAGGATCAGCCACTTGGTCTTCGGCGTGATCGCGGCCTCGAGATCGGCCGGCTGGAGCTTGAAGTTGTTCTGGATGGTGGCTTCGCAGAAGGTCGGCGTACCGCCGCAGAGCGCGACCATCTCGGGATAGCTGACCCAGTACGGCGCGACGCAGATGACCTCGTCGCCCGGGTTCAGCGTGGCGAGCAGCGCGTTGTAGATGACGTGCTTGCCGCCGGTGCCGACGATGGTCTGCGAGGCCTTATAGTCGAGACCGTTCTCGCGCTTCAGCTTGCGGGTGATCGCCTCGCGCAGCTGCGGGATGCCGGGGACCGGCGTGTACTTCGTCTCGCCGCGGCGGATCGCGGCGATCGCCGCCTCCTTGATATTGTCCGGCGTATCGAAATCGGGTTCGCCGACCGAGAGCGAGATCACGTCCTTGCCCTGCGCTTTCAGATCGCGCGCCTTCTGCGTGATGGTGATGGTCGCAGACGGCTTCACGCGCTTCAGGGCGTCGGCAAGGAAAGCCATGGGTCCAGATCTCCGGGAGGGCAACGGCGCCCGGCGCGGGCGCGGGCGTGGTTTAGGACCCTCGCGCGGGCACTGCAAGCCAGAGAGTCTTATATCGGCTAGAAACGATAGGAATGGCAGCGGGGCGTGCCGCTGACGTTGAGCGAGAATGGCATATCGCCCGGCTGGCGGCTGGACCCATATCGCTGTGGCCTGAAACATGCTTGGAGAGAGGAAGCTGGGGAGCCGTAGGATAACAGCGCGCTGACGCGCAGAAGGCTCATGCATGAAACTCCGGATCGGCTACGAGCTCGACTACGTCTTTCCACAGCCGACCCCGATGATCCTGATGCTGCACGTGCATTTCAGCCGTGTTTCCGACCTCGCGGCGCCGGACCATATGCGCATCCAGCCGCCGACACCGGTCACAGCCTATCGCGACGGCTTCGGCAACTGGTGCAGCCGCCTGGTCGCGCCGCAGGGCAGCGTGCGCATCTCCGCGGATGCGGTGATCAGCGATAGCGGCTTGCCCGAGGCGTTCGATCGCACGGCCGGGCAAGTGCCGGTGGAGCGCCTGCCGGAGGAATGCCTGATCTTCCTGCTCGCCAGCCGCTTCTGTGATTCCGATCGCCTGCTCGATCTCGCCTGGCAGCTCTTCGGCCACACCCAGCCGGGTGCGCCGCGGGTTCAGGCGATCTGCGATTTCGTCAACCAGCGCATCGCCTTCGACTACATGGACGCCAGCGTGACCCGGAGCGCCTCCGAAGCCTATCGCGAAGGCCGCGGCGTCTGCCGCGACTATGCCCATCTCGCCATCGCCTTCTGCCGGGCGATGAACATTCCGGCGCGCTACTGCACCTGCTATCTCGGCGATGTCGGCACGCCGCCGCCCTGGCCGCCGGGCGATTTCGCCGCCTCGTTCGAGGCTTTCCTTGATGGCGGCTGGCAGATGTTCGATCCGCGTAACAATGTCCCGCGTATCGGCCGGGTGCTGATCGCGCGTGGGCGCGACGCCGCCGATGTCGCGATCGCCACCACCTTCGGGCCGAACACGCTGACCGGTTTCAGGGTCTGGACGGACGAGGTCGGCGAGGCGGCTTGAGGCCCGTTGGCCGGGACCTCTACTTCTCGAAGAGCGGGGCGGTCTTGGCCGCCTTCGCCCGCAGCGGTGCCTTGCGGACCAGGCCCTTGCGGGTTGCCGGAGCGACGCTCGTGCTCTCCGCCTCTGCCGGTGCAGCGGCGACAGCTTGCACGAGAGCCGGCTGCGGTGCCGGCTTCTCGGGCTGGGTCGGATCGACCGTGCGGAAACGGATCACTTCTTCTTCGGTGCCGCCGCTGCCTTGGCGACAGCCGAGGCAAAGCCCGCGGGCGGTGTCGCGCTCGCCTTCGGCTTGTCCTTCTTAGGCTTCTTGGCCTCGCGATTGCTGCGCTGCTCGCCTTTTGCCATGTCTCGTCTCCTTCAGTGGAATAACAGGCGCCGCCACTTCGAAGCGGAGCAGCTCGAATCTGTGCTGGTCGAGACGACTGCGAACCTAGGTCATGGCGCCCGGTTTCCGGCTGCCACAGCCGGCCCGCGGAAACCGGATCGTCACGTCGAAGCAGGTGCGGAGCCTAGGGCAGAGTCGGATGGAGAGCACGCGCTTTCTTGGCGAGACAGCGCTTCATCCACGCTGTGCCGGAGCGTCCATCGGCGCCTCACCATGGAGACGGTGCTTGCGCCCCAGCGCGGCCGGCCGAAGCAGGGAAAGCCGCGGCGGTTGAGGCGGCGGGCGATGTCGGCGGGATCGCTGATGCCGGCCTCGACGAGTTGGTCGATCAGCGCGCCGGCTGCCTCAAGGAAGATGGCGAGCAGCGCCCTGTCGAGGTCGCGGCTCGCCTTGTCGGCGGCGGACATCCCGTCAATGGATGCCCAGGCCATAGCTCGGTTCGACCTCGTTCGGCGAGATCAGCACGGCATTGGGGTGGCCGCCTTCGGAGAGGGCGAAGCGGACGGCTTCCTTCTGGTTGCGGAAGATGCCTTCGCTGCGGCCTTCCAGGTCGCGCGCGACCCATAAGCCGTGGCTCGATTGGCCGACCAGGAAGAGGTGACTCTCGCCATTGAGCGGCTGTAGCGGCTTGGACTGTCCCATGGTGGCGCTCTCAGTTCGGCAAGGCGAACCAGGCGCGCAGGCCGATGAACGCTGCGGCTGCCAGTGCGAACACGGCGAGCGCGACCATCTCGGCGCAGAGGATCCCAATGACCGGGCGGCGGCCGGCGACGCTGTCATAGACGGCGCGGGCGCGGCGCTGCTGGGTGGTGCGGAACAAGGCGTTGTTCATCGACATATCGACCTCCATCGATGCCGATGATGTAGGTCCGGCCCCGATAAGGCCGCCATGCGGAAGGTGTTGGCGCGCATAAGGCCGGCATAAAGGCTTGCGCGACGCCTTCCCGGCTGCGATGCGGGCGCCATGAATGCTCCCGCCACGATCATGATCTATGTCGACGCCGACGCCTGCCCGGTGAAGCCGGAGATCTACCGTGTCGCCGGGCGGCACAGGCTCAGGGTCTTCGTCGTCGCCAACAGCTTCATGCAGGTGCCGCGCGAGCCCTGGATCGAGCGCGTCGTCGTGCCCGGCAACTTCGATGCTGCCGATGACTGGATCGCCGAACGGGCCGGCCGGGGTGCAATCGTCATCACCGCCGATATCCCGCTCGCCGATCGCTGCATCAAGGCTGGGGCGGATGTGATCGGCCCGACCGGAAAACCCTTCACCGAAGCCTCGATCGGCATGGCGCTGGCGACGCGCGACATGATGGAGGACCTGCGTGCCATGGGCAGCGTCAGCGGTGGTCCCAAGCCGTTCTCCGCGAGGGATCGCTCGGCCTTCCTGCAGGCGCTGGATGTCGCGGTGCAGCGCCTGAAGCGGGCGGGGTTCTCCGCCTAGCTCAGCTAGGGAACTTGCCCCGGTTGAACAATCTTGGGCAGGAATCCCGCAGCCAGCAGCAGCCGCTTCTGACGCGCAGACACCTCGTTCAGGCTGCGGCGGAAATCGATCCTGTGCACATACATCCACCCGAGTTTCATCGGTGTCTGCCGGCGCAGGCGCGAAATCCATGGCGTGGCGTCATGTTCCGTCACGACGGTCCCGCCGCCCATGATCGAATAGTATCGTCCGAGTGTTCGGCCATATTGCGCGTTGTCTTGCTGGGCTCTGGGAAGGGTGAGCGCATAGGACCGATCGATGTGGTCAAACACTTTCGATCCGGGATTGCGGAGCCAGTGGCCGACCTCGTGCGCGGCAGCAAATTGACCGGTTTTTCCACCGATCCCGCGTGCCCGGCCTGCAGTGAAGTTGTGCTCTCCGTACTGGACGCTTTCATCCGTGATGCGGGTCATCCGGTCTCGGAAGGTCACGCCTGGATTGGCCAGATGCGCGACTTCGATGATGGCATGGCTATCCGCACCGGTTGGCTGCAAATCGATTTCGAGCACACCGACGACATGCGCCGGCACTCTTGGATTGCCGATCAATTGCCGGAAGTCGGCGTCACTCAAGCTGTCTCCGCTTTCGGTCGGGAGGAACACCATCTGGTTGTTCCAGACGGTCTCGACGATGCTTTTGAAGCGCTTGGTGAAATCCTGCCATTCGCTGACGAGCCAGCTGCGGCAGGGAACGGGTTGGCCGCTGGCGTCGACAACGCTGCCGCGTTTGAAATCGGCCTCGCTCGCGGCCAGGTGAGACGGGGGAGCGGCCCCGGACGCGATCCCGGAACTTTGGCGGTCTTGGAGCTTCTTGCCCACGCCGTGGAGGGATCGAGAGGGACAAGCGTCACTTTCAACCTGATGCGAAGCTGCGCAGGTTGCCCTGTGCGTGCGCGGTCGAAAAACGAGTCATAGTTTGGCTCGAGGATGAAGGGCCGGATCGCCATTTGGTCACCTGCGCTTTGGGAGCAGATTGGAGCGGAAAAATTCTCGCTCGAGGCACGGCTATCCGCGTCAGCCTAGCAGCAGCGGTGCAACATCGCCATGCTATGCGTGCGGTAAGCTGCGGGCGGCTGGACGAATTGAGACGTTGCCCCTAATCCTGCGGCGAAAGCCCGTCTCTCAATCGGGCTCCCGGGAGGATATTCATGTCGCTGACCCGCCGTTCCACGCTCGGCCTCGTTGCCGGCGCCGTCTTCGCTCCGGCCATCGTCCGGGCGCAGAGCTATCCGTCGAAGACCATCACCCTGGTGGTGCCATATCCGGCCGGCGGGCCGACGGATGCGATCGCGCGCTTCGTCGCGCAGGACCTCTCCACCTCGATCGGCCAGAACGTCCTTGTCGACAATCGCGCCGGCGCCTCTGGCGCGGTCGGCACCCGCGCCGTCGCGCATGGCGCAGCCGACGGCCACACCTTCATCTTCGGCAACAACCAGACGCACGGGAACAACATGTTCCTGCTGAAGGAGCCGGGCTACGACGCGGTCAAGGATTTCGCGCCGGTCGCCGGCGTCGGCGCCTTCGAGCACGCCTTCGTCGTCCGCAACGACCTGCCGGCCAAAAACATCAAGGAGCTGATCGCGCTCGCCAAGGCCGATCCGGGCAAGCTCAATTACGGCTCGACCGGCGTCGGCTCCGGCTCGCATCTCGCCATGGAGCTGTTCATGCAGCGCACCGGCATCAAGATGACGCATGTGCCGTTCAGGGGCGCCGCGCCGCTGGTGCAGGAGATCATCGGCGGACGCATCGACATCGCCAATTCGACGCTGCCTTCGGTGCTGGAGCAGATCAATGCCGGCACGCTGCGGGCGATCGCGCTGGCGAGCCCGGAGCGCAACCCGCGCGCCAAGGACATCCCGACCCTGCGTGAGCAGGGCGTGACGGATGCCGACGCCGATAGCTGGGCCGCTTTCTTCGCTCCGGCGGCGACACCGGCACCGATCCTGGAGGCGCTGTCGAAGGCCGTGCTGGCCTCGATCGCCAAGCCGGCTGTGACCGAGCAGATCCTCAAGCTCGGCTTCACGCTCAAGGTCCGCGATCCCGCGGCTTTCAAGCCCTACCACCAACAGGAAATCGCGACCTGGGAGAAGATCATCAAGGAGGCCGGCGTCAAGCCGGAGTGATTCTGGCAAGCCGCGTCATTCTCGGACGCAGCGAAGCGGAGATCCGAGAATCTCGGAAACGTCAGGGCGCCTTCTCGTCCTGAGATGGTCGGCTCAAGGCCGACCATGACGACCTGATACCGCCGGAGCCTGCCCATGAATCTCATGCCCAAGCTCGCCGCCCGCCGCGAGGCCGGTCGCCCGGTTCGTTGCGCGCTGATCGGCGCTGGCAAGTTCGGCTCGATGTTCCTCGCCCAGGTTCCGCATATCGAGGGGCTCGAGGTCGCAGCGATCGCCGATCTCGATCCGGAGCGGGCGCGCCAGGCCTGTCGCACCGTCGGCTGGGACGAGGCCCGCATCGCCCGCACACGCTTCGTCGATAGCGGCGTCGCGGCAGCCGAAATTGACGGGGTCGAGGTGGTGATCGAGGCGACCGGGCATCCGGCCGCGGGCGCTCGCCACGCGCTCGCCGCGATCACGGCCGGGCACCATATCATCATGGTCAATGTCGAGGCCGATGTGCTGGTCGGCCCCGTGCTGGCGGCGAAGGCGAGGGCGGCGGGCGTGGTCTATTCGATGGCCTATGGCGACCAGCCGGCGCTCGTCGCCGAGATGGTCGACTGGGCCCGCGCGGCGGGCTTCACCGTCGCAGCCGCCGGCAAGGGCACCAAATACCTGCCGGCTTATCACCGCGTCACCCCGGATGAGGTCTGGAGCCATTACGGGTTGACGCCGGAGGCGGCGAAGGCCGCTGGCATGAACCCGCAAATGTTCAACTCCTTCCTCGACGGCACCAAATCGGCGATAGAGATGGCGGCGATTGCCAATGCCTGCGGGCTCGACGTGCCCGCTGATGGCCTTAGCTTTCCGCCCTGCGGCGTCGACGATCTCGCCCATGTGCTGAGGCCGAAGGCGCTCGGCGGCCAACTCGAGCGCGACGGCATGGTCGAGGTCGTCTCCTCGCTGGAGCGCGACGGCCGGCCGGTCTTCCGCGACCTGCGCTGGGGCGTCTATGTCGTGCTCAAGGCGCCGAACCCCTACGCCGCCGCCTGCTTCAAGCAATACGGTTTGCCGACCGATTCCACCGGCCTCTATGCGGCGATGTACAAGCCCTTCCACCTGATCGGGCTCGAACTCTCGATCTCGGTGCTGAACGCGGCATTGCGCGGCGAGGCCACCGGCGCGACCCGCAGCTGGCGCGGCGATGCGGTCGCGACCGCCAAGCGCGACCTCAAGGCCGGCGAGATGCTCGACGGGGAGGGCGGCTACACCGTCTACGGCAGGCTGATGTCGGCCGCCGCCAGCCGCGCGGCGAAGGCGCTGCCGATCGGGCTGGCGCATGGCGTGACATTGAAGCGCGACGTTGCCGCCGGCTCGGTAGTCACCAGCGCCGACGTTGCGCTGGATGAAACCTCGCAGATCGTCTCACTTCGGCGTGAGCTCGAAGCAACCAGCAGCTGAATCGTGCATTCTCTTTGAACGGTCGCCCCGGATCGGCACGGCTGACGCCGCTCGTCCAGAGTGACCCATCATCAGGAGATGTCGATGCGTCCCGTTCTTGCTGCCGCCCTTGCTCTCACCCTTGCGGCAGCGCCCGCCATGGCGCAGTCGCGCTACCCATCCAGCGCCGGCGAACTTCTCGTCGAGACGGTCGCGAGCGGACTGGAGAATCCCTGGGGCCTCGCTTTCCTGCCGGATGGGCGCATGCTGGTGACCGAGCGGCCGGGGCGGCTGCGGCTGGTCGGCAGCGATGGCAAGCTCTCGGCACCGATCTCCGGTGTGCCCAATGTCGTGGCGCGCGGGCAGGGCGGCCTGCTTGATGTCGTGCTCGACCCGAACTTCGCGCAGAACCGCTATCTCTACCTCTCCTTCGCCGAGCCGCGCGCCAACGGCAACGGCACCAGCGTCGCCCGCGCCAAGCTGAGCGCCAATGGTAATGCGCTGGAGGGCCTCAGCGTGATCTTCCGGCAGATGCCGACGATCGCCAGCAACATGCATTTCGGCTCGCGGCTGGTCTTCGACCGGACCGGCGCGCTCTTCGTTACCGTCGGCGACCGCTATAGCCAGCGCGACCAGGCGCAGAACCCGGAGAACCATATCGGCAAGGTCTTGCGCATAAGGTCTGAGGGCGGCGCGGCGGAGGGTAATCCGAAGAAGCCGGGCTGGCAGCCGGAGATCTGGTCGATCGGCCACCGCAACGTCCAGGGCGCGGCGCTCCATCCGCAGACCGGCCAGCTCTGGACGGCCGAGCACGGCGCGCGCGGCGGTGACGAGATCAATACGCCGAAGGCCGGCCTCAACTATGGCTGGCCGGTCATCACCTACGGCATCGACTATTCCGGCGTGAAGATCGGCGAGGGCACGACCAAGCCCGGCATGGAGCAGCCGCAGTTCTACTGGGACCCGTCGATCGCGCCTTCGGGCGCCGCCTTCTACACCGGCGACAAATGGCCGGCCTGGAAGAACTCGCTGTTCGTCGGCGCGCTTGCCGGCCAGCTGCTGTCGCGGCTTTCGACCGATGGCGAGAAGGTCACCGGCGAGGAGCGCCTGCTGAGCAATCTCGGCGATCGCATCCGCGATGTCAGGCAGGGGCCGGACGGCTATCTTTACCTGCTCACCGACGCTTCCAACGGCAAGGTGCTGCGGGTCAGGCCGGCGCGCTGAAGCTCACGGCCCGCAATCCCATTCGCGCTCGACGACGAAGACCTTACGGGTCGAAAGCTGCCCGCGCGTGTCGTAGAGGTCGCCGACATAGTACTCGGTGCCGGAGGCGTCGCGCACGCTGCGGTCGACCTGCAGCGACCAGCCATAGCCGACCTGGTTTCCGCCCTTCCAGTCGCGATGGAGATTGCCCGGCGAGGCCGAGGCGAGGATGCGGGCGCGCTCGTCGCTCGGCGAGCAGGTCGGTCCGGCAAGGGCTGCGCTCGAGAGGGTGGCAAGGCAAAGGGCGAGCGTCATCGGCTTTAGCAAGGCAGTGTCCTCAGGCTGGCTAGAATCAGGTGATCTCGGCGAGCCGCGTATCGAGCGACAGAACGAGGCACCAATGTGGCTCGAAGTCGGCTCCGAGCGGCCAGATCTGCTCTGCGAAGATCGTCAGCATGGCCGCCTGGTAGCGCTCGAACCAGTCGCGCTGGCAAAGCACGAACTTGGTCGCGCCGACAATCGTCTCGCGGTCGATGATGCACAGGGGAACGATGCCCGGATTGGCCGAGAGATAGTCCTGCACTGCGACCATCAGCGTCGGGTAGCCGGGGTGCAGCATGTCGTCGAGCACGATCAGCCCGCCCTCGGCGAGGCAGGCGGTGGCGAGCGTCAGGTCCTTGGCAAGGGCTGCGCGCGAATGCTCGCCGTCGATATGGATGAAGCGCAGCGTCTCGCCGCCGGCATGGCCGATCAGCTCGGCCGGCGTCATCGCGCCGGCATCTGCCTTGATGGTGACGCGGCGCTCGGGCGCAATGCCATGCTTCAGGCAGTTCGCTTCGAACCGGTCCTTCACCTGCGGGTTCGGCCACTCGAAGATGTCAATGCCGAGGGCGATCTCGCCGGGTTCGAGCGCATGCGCCAGGGCGATGAAGAAGCGGCCCTCGAAGGCGCCGATCTCGGCGATCGGCCCGGCGACGCCTTCCTCCGTCTGCAGCCGCAGGAGACGCGCGCAGACCGCGGCCGCAAAGCGCGAGGACATGCCGACGACGCGCTCATAGCCATCGGCGAGATAGGATTCGACGGCGGGATGGCCGGAATGCGGGATCGGAGCCATCGCTCAGGCCTTGGCGTTGAAGATGAAGAAGGCGCCGGCCGCGATCAGCGCGAAGCCAATGGCGTGGTTCCAGGTGAGCTGCTCCTTGAGCCAGAACACCGAGAAGCCGGCGAAGACGCAGAGCGTCACGATTTCCTGGATCGTCTTCAACTCGGCTGCCGAATAGACGCCGTGGCCGATCCGGTTTGCCGGCACGGCGAGCATGTATTCCGGCAGGGCGATCATCCAGCTCGCCAGGATCGCCAGCCAGATCGCCGTGCTCTTGTAGGAGAGGTGGCCATACCAGGCGAAGGTCATGAAGACGTTCGAGCCGATCAGCATGCCGATAGGCAAGAGATGGGCGGTGCTGAGAGCTGGCATGGCAGGGTCCGGGAATTGGGCAGGATTGGCGGGATGAACGACTCAGCCGTAGCGAAGTTTCATCGTCAGGATGATCAGTACCAGCGCGAGCGTCACCGTATTGGCGCCGATCAGTGGCCAGGAGGCGATCAGCACGCCATAGATCAGCCCGAGCACGATGCCAGTGGCGAACAGCGCCTGCGTCCACAGCGAGATGCCGCTGGTGTCGCGGGTGCGAATCGTCTGCCAGGCCTGCGGCAGCCAGCAGAAGGTGGTCAGCAGGGCGGCACAGAAGCCGAGCGCTTCGATGGCGGCGGTGGACATAGAGGCCTGTCGGCGATTCGCGCGGGGAACGAGAGGTCGAGCAGACATAGCCGGTTTCGGCGTTTCGCGCTCGGCAGGCGTCGCATGGTTAACCTCCGTTAACCGCAGCGGCCGGCGCGCTTTCCGTTCGACCGGGCCGGTCGAACGAGAAGAATTCGCGCCAACTCAATATGTTGGGCATGTTCTGATCGCAAAAGTGGTGCCCACTTTTGCGGAACATGCCCTAGATTCGCGCCAATCCTGCGATTCGGTGGACCCATGCGCGCATTGATCCTGGCCTTGCCTCTCGTCCTCGTCGCCGCGACCGCGGCCCGGGCCGATTTCGACTCCTGTGTCGCCGGCCTGCGTTCGGCCGCGGCGGCCAAGGGCGTTTCCGGCGCCACCTTCGATCGCGCCATGGAAGGCGTCACGCCCGACATGAAGGTGATCGAAGCGATGAACAACCAGCCGGAGTTCAAGACGCCCATCTGGGATTATCTCGGCACACTGGTCGACGATGAGAAGGTCGCGGAAGGGCGCTCGATGCTGCGCCAGCACGCCTCGACGCTCGCAGCCGCCGAACAGCGCTTCGGCGTCGACCGCCATACCATCGCGGCGGTCTGGGGCGTGGAAAGCGACTTCGGCAAGGCGCGGGGCAAGATGCCGCTGGTCCAGGCGCTCTCGACCGGCGCCTGCCTGGCGCCGCGCCGCAACGCCTTCTTCAAGGGCGAGTTGATCGCCACCCTGCAGATCATCCAGCGCGGCGATGTCCGCCCCGAGCGGCTGTTCGGCTCCTGGGCCGGCGCCTTCGGCCACACCCAGTTCATCCCCTCGACTTATCTCAGGCTCGCCGTTGACGGCGATGGCGACGGCCGGCGCGACCTCGTCGATTCGATCCCCGACGCGCTGCATTCGACCGCGAATTTCATGGACAAGGCCGGCTGGGTCACCGGCGCGACCTGGGGCTATGAGGTCCGCGTTCCCGGTGGCTATTCCGGCCCGACCGGGCGCAATCCCAAGCAGCCGGTCTCGTCCTGGGCGGCGCGCGGCATCGTCAAGTTCGACGGCTCGGCGCTCTCCGGCTCCGGCAATGCCGGCTTGCTGATGCCGGCCGGCCGCAACGGCCCGGCGTTCCTCGTCTTCAAGAATTACGACGCCGCCTACAGCTACAACGGTGCGGATTCCTATGCGCTGGCGATCTCGCTCCTCTCCGACCGCCTGCGCGGCCGGCCGGGTGTGCAGGGCGAGTGGCCGACCGACGATCTGCCGCTGTCGCGCGAGCAGCGCCGCGAACTGCAGCGCCTGCTGACCCAGCGCGGCTACAATGTCGGCGAGCCGGACGGCGCTGTCGGCGCGCTGACGCGGGCGGCTATCAAGGAGATCGAAGCCAAGATCGGCATTCCGCAGACCGGCCGCCCGGGCGAGAAGGTGCTGCGCGCGCTGAAGGGCGGGCGAGTCTAAGAGCCTATTCACGGGTGAAGCGGCTGCCCACAAACGTCGGGGGCCGTAAGGGCCCGGGAGCCGGGTTGCCCAAGATGTGTCGGCTCGATAAGCCGTGACGGCCCACATGCCCGCTGCGCAGAGGTTTGGCCGAACGATGGGATCAACCAACGAAGACCGTCAGCGACGTCTCGTCATGATTGTTGAGGAGCGCAATCGAGCCAGCGTCAATCAGTTGTCCGCCGAGCTGGGCGTCTCCAAGGAGACCGTCAGGCGGGATTTGGCATGGCTCGATCGGAAGGGCCTTATCCAGAAGACTCATGGCGGAGCCGCATCGGCGCATTCGGCCGCCGAGACCTCATTCCTGAAGCGGAGCGAACGGCAGCTACGGGAGAAGCAAGTCATTGCGCGCTTGGTGAACGACCTGCTCTCACCTGGCGAGACACTCATGATGAATGCTGGCACCACGGTCTACGCGGTTGCGAACGCCATTTCCGCGCGGAACGACTTGACCGTCGTGACCAATTCTCTCGACGTCGGCTCACGGCTACTGCACGCTCGCGGTGGCAACAGCATCGTGCTACTCGGCGGAAGTTTGGGTCAGGACTCGCAGACCTTCGGGGAAATGACGCTCGCCGAGATCAGAGGGTTTCGCGTCGATCATGCGATCCTGACCGTGGGGGCGATCGACGGCGAGTCCATCTTCGTCGATTTCTCGCCGGAAGTCGCCTCAGTCGTTCGTGCGATGATGGGGCAGGCGAAACTCACGACCATTGTCGCCGATTCATCCAAGTTCGGCAGAACCGCTTTGGTCGAGGTCTGCAAGCTCTCCGCGGTTCACCGTGTGGTCACGGACACCATGCCGGATTCGGCCATCTCGGCCGCCTTGAGGCGCAAGAACGTCGAGCTGATCTGCCCGGCCTAGAGCATCGGACCGAAAAGTGGAATCCACTTTTCGGACGAATCCGGTGCGTCATCCAAGAGATAGACCGCCACTTTGCGTCCGATAGGACGCACGGCGATCTAGTCCCCTTGCGATACGGCGGAACGGATGGCACGGCCCAGATATGTGACCTCCTCCCGCACAACTGCGCTCTGTTCGATCGCGCGAATGAAGCCGTGGATCGAGCCTGGGACGCAGCGCAGCTCGGTCGGCGTGCCGGCGGCCGCAAGCGCTTCCGCGTAACGATTGCCCTCGTCCCGCAGGGGATCATGCTCGGCCGTGATCACGAGCGCCGGCGCCAAACCCGAAAGATTCCTGGAAATGGTGGGGCGGGCATAGGGATCGGCGAGGCTCAGATCTCCGGCGAGGTAGTCCTTCCAGAAACCCATCATCTGGGTCCGGCCGAGGAATGGATCGTGGACATTGCCGAGATAGCAGGGCGTCTCGAAATCCGTGTCGAGGCATGGGAAGATCAGATATTGAAGCTGGATCGGCGGCCCAGACGCGTCGCGGGCCTTGATCGCGCAGGCTGCGGCGAGATTGCCGCCCGCGCTGTCGCCTCCGACGACGATCCGACCAGGGTCGACGTCGAAGATCGCTCCGTTCTCGGCCAGCCATTGCACGGCGAAATAAGCGTCCTCGAAAGCCGCTGGATAGGGGTTTTCGGGCGCGAGCCGATAATTGACGCTGAATACCTGCACACCGGCAGCCTGCGCGATCGAAATGCCGTAAACGTCGTGCGTGAAGATGCTGCCTGATACGAAACCGCCGCCATGGAAGAAGACGGCGGCGGCGCCCGGCACATGGTTCTCGGGACGATAGATCCTCAGTCCGATTTGCCGACCTGGCGCATCGATGAAGCGGTTCCTGATCTGCATGCCTTCGGGGCAGGCCGGCGCCATGGCTTCCGCGAGGCGCTCTCGAAGCTCTCTATGGCCAGCCGCATTTGTCGGCTTCGCAAGACCTCGGGCTGTTTGCAAGGCTTGATCGACGTAAGCCTGGATGCCTGGTTCGAACATGAATCGCGGTCCGATCGTGGGAGGGGGCACGGGTTGAGGTCAGGGCTTCGGGTCGCGTTTCCCTGCGAACCGGCTCTGCCATTCCTTGAGAATCCGGTCCCGTTCGGACGCGATCCAGTAGTGATCGTTATCGGTGATCAACGTCGATGGATCGACAGCCTGGTTGCTGCTCTGCCGGCGCTGCTCGGGGCGTGCGATCACCTCCCAGAACTCGGAATAGACCTTGTTGGCAGCCGGGCTGACGGCCCAGTCGGCAAATTTTTTCGCGGCGTCCTGCTTCTTCGAGGATTTCAGGATCGCGACAGTGGACAGCGCCCAGCCGACGCCCTCTTCCGGGAAGATCACGTCGATCGGCGCCCCGCGGCCTTTGTCGAGCACTCCTTCGGACGAATATGAGATGCCCGCGACGAACTCGCCGCTGGAGGCCGAGTTGCACGGCTTGTTCCCCGAGTGGGTATAGATCGCGATGTTGGTGTGGAGCTTCTCCATGAAATCCCAGCCAGGCCCCTCGCCGAACTTCTGTAGCCAGCCGGAAACCGAGATGAAGCCTGTGCCCGACGATGCCGGATCGGGCATGGTGACCTGCCCCTTGAAGCGAGGATCGAGCAGGTCGGACCACTTCTTCGGAGTCGGTATCCCGCGCTTCTGTGCTTCCTTCGTGTTGAAGCAGATGGCGGCCATATAGGCGAAGATGCCCGACCATAGCGGCGGGTCGTTCTTATCCTTGAATTTCCGATCGATCTCGTCGTAGCCGGCGGGCTTGTAGGGTAAAAGCAGGTCTGCGGATCCGGCCTGGATGATGTTCTCGCTCGCCAGGGAAAAGACGACGTCAGCCTGTGAGCGCGGCCCCTCGGAGAGAAGCCGCGCGGCGATCACGCCCGACGAATCTCGCATCCATTTGAGGCTGATGTCGGGATGCGACTGTCTGAAGCTCTGCGTGTAGGGCGCAAGCTGCGTGGGCAGCAGGGTCGTGTAGACCGTGATCTCTTCGGCAGCAGCAGGCTTCGCAAGAAGGGCGAGAAGAGTTCCGGCCAGGAGCGAGCGAAGAACTCTTGGGCGAGCAGTTGGGCAAGCGCGGCGCAAAGGGGACATCGCGGTTCCAATCAGTTAGGGCCGAGGTACTGTATGACCGATTAATGCCCGAATCAAGACCGAATATGACCGATATTGTTTCAAAGTGTCAGCTACCAGCTGCCACTTCCGAGTTCGGCATCCGGGCCGCGGGACGAATCCCTTCTCCTCCAGCCGTTTATGGAAACCGCTGCGAAGGTTGGCCGGAGCCACGACATCGAGAACCTTTCCGTCTCCGACGGTAGCCGGTTCACCACCGGCGGCGCCGAGAACCCGACGCTGACCATCGTCGCGCTGGCGCTGCGCCAGGCCGATTACATCGAGAAGCAGATGGCGCAGAAGACCGTTTGAGCCTCGGGGCCCTGTCCTGACTGCGATGCCCGGCTCTCCTCGGCCAGGCATCGTCATGTCTGCAGCGTAGAATAGGCTACCCGCCCGGGCGCTTGCGCGTCGCGTCCCGCCCCCTTAATCAGCCGGCGACGCATTTCGTGACGCGAGGCTGACCTCATGGCGAACCACAAGCTCCTGCTGCTCCCCGGCGACGGCATCGGCCCCGAGGTGATGGGGCAGGTCGAGAAGATCGTCTCCTGGTTCGAGAGGCAGGGCCTCGGCTCGTTCTCGCTCGAGCGCGGCCTTGTCGGCGGCATCGCCTACGACACGCACAAGGCGGCGATCTCGGAAGGCGACATGAAGCTCGCCCAGGACGCCGATGCCGTGCTCTTCGGCGCGGTCGGCGGCCCGAAATGGGCGGATGTGCCCTATCAGCACCGCCCCGAGGCCGGCCTGCTGCGCCTGCGCAAGGATCTCGGCCTGTTCGCCAATCTGCGTCCGGCGATCTGCTATCCGGCGCTGGCTTCGGCCTCGTCGCTGAAGCCCGAGGTGGTCGAGGGTCTCGACATCCTGATCGTGCGCGAGCTCACCGGCGGCGTCTATTTCGGCGAGCCGAAGGAGATCGTCACGCTGGAGGACGGCTCCAAGCGCGGCGTCGATACCCAGCTCTATACAACCGGCGAGATCGAGCGCATCTGCGCCGTCGCCTTCGAGCTGGCGCGCACACGCCGCAACAAGGTCTCCTCGGCCGAGAAGCACAACGTCATGAAGACCGGCGTGCTCTGGAAGCAGACGGTCACGGCCCAGCACGCCAGGGACTACAAGGACGTCGAGCTCGAGCACGTCCTCGCCGACAACTGCGCCATGCAGCTGGTGCGCTGGCCGAAGCAATACGACGTCATCGTCTGCGACAACCTGTTCGGCGACATCCTCTCCGACGTCGCCGCGATGCTGACCGGCTCGCTCGGCATGCTGCCTTCCGCCTCGCTCGGCGCCGAGGACAAGGCGACCGGCAAGCGCAAGGCGCTCTATGAGCCCGTGCACGGTTCTGCCCCCGACATCGCCGGCAAGGGCCTGGCGAACCCGATCGCGATGATCGGCTCCTTCGCGATGGCGCTGCGCTATTCCTTCGGCGCCGGCGAGGCGGCCGACCGGCTCGAAGGCGCGATCGCCGACGTGCTCGGCGCCGGCACCCGGACCAAGGACATCGCGGCGCCCGGCGCCAACGCCGTCTCGACCACCGAGATGGGCGACGCCATCGTCAAGGCGCTCGAAGCGCGGGGTTGAGGCGCGCCTCGCTCTGACTACCATTCCGGGTGCGCCTAAGGTGTAAACCCGGAATG
This sequence comes from Bosea vestrisii, assembly GCF_030144325.1. Classification (NCBI taxonomy): domain Bacteria; kingdom Pseudomonadati; phylum Pseudomonadota; class Alphaproteobacteria; order Hyphomicrobiales; family Alloboseaceae; genus Allobosea; species Allobosea vestrisii. Next base: position 4,890,887 of record NZ_CP126307.1, read on the forward strand.
GTTGACGTTACGAACGGCAGCGGCGATCCTTCACGGACTTCCTGCTGCGGTGTGTGATGTGGCCGTTTCCGACTAAGATCGTCGATGATGACACCGTGAGGTGGCAGCTCGGCGTATTCGAATGGTTCATCCGGAATCTCTCCGGTGACGTGCCGCTCTCGGATGTGCCGAGCCTCGTGCCGGGCAGGGGACACTTCATCGCCGACCAGGAGCGTGGCCATAAGCTGGGGCTGCGCATCTTCGAGCAGGCCCGGCACTATGTTCGCCTCGGCGATGACGTCACGGTCACTCTGGTCGCTCAGCCGCCGCGTCGCGAATCGATCGTGAGCGAGCGCATCGCGCTCCAGCATGAGAAGCCCGAACCTCTTGGAACCTGCCGCGCGCTGGGGCCGGGCCAGTTCGAGATCAGCTATGATCCTGAACTGCTCAAGGATCATGAGAACCTGATCTCGACCTTCGCACATGAGCTTTCTCATGTGCTCGTGCCTCCGGGGAGCGATCTGCCTGTCGCCGAGGACGAGTATGAGTTCCTGATCGACTTGTGTGTCGCCTTCCTCGGCTTCGGGGTCTTCCTGTCGAACACTTGCGCGCAGCGCCTGACGGACGGGGCATGGAGCTGGTGGCGCGGTGGCGGCTATCTGCCTGTGAACGACCGCATCATGGCGACGGCCTTGTTCGTCGCGCTGAAGGAAAGCGAGGCGGATCGTGCTCTGGTTCTGGAATTCCTGAGACCCGAGCTCCGCGGCACGTTCAAGAAGGGGTTGCGGCAACTCCGCCGCTTCGAGGCCGAGCTGGCACGGTTGCGAGCGCTTGCGAGCGAGGTGATCGAGGTCGCGAAAGCTCAGCCTCGGCCCGCGCTGCCGAGTCTGCCATGGTCGATGGGCACGAAGCTCGCGTTTCAAGCGCCGTGCATCCAGCCTCTGTCCTCGGCCATTGCCGCGCCGGGCACCAACGCCGTCTCGACCACCGAGATGGGCGACGCCATCGTCAAGGCGCTCGAAGCGCGCGGCTGAGGCCGCAGCGCCACCGGCACAGGAAGCGGGTGGCGCTTTCCCTGTGACACAGGCTTCCTCGGAGCCATCAGCGGTCGCTCCGACCGCGCTGACTCCGAGGTTCCTGATGAATGCAAATGCCGGCGGTCCGTCCGCCATGGAGCTGCTCGAACGCATGTTCGCTGTCGAACTGCGCTTCCTGCAGCAGGAGGAGGCCGATCTCGGTCTGCTCGCCACCGCCTTCCATCCCGATGTCGTGGTGCATGAGCCGGCCTCGCTGCCCTATTCCGGCGACTGGCGCGGGCTCGACGGGATCGGGCGTTTGTTTAAGACGATGCGCGCGACCTGGAGCGATTTCGCCGTCGATGGCCTGCAGGCCGCGAAGACAGGCGATACCGTCTTCATGGCCTGCAGCCTGCGTCTCACGGCCCGGGGTAGCGGCAAGACGATCACGCAGCCCTTCGCGGAGGTGCTGCGCTTCGAGGGCGGGCGCCTGATCGAGGGAACGCCATTCTACTATGACACTGCGGCGATCGCTGCGGCGCTGGCCTGATCCTTTAGCCAGGCCGGTCAGCTCGCCCGGCCACCATATTGCGCCTCGTGCAGGCGCCGATAGATGCCGTGCCGCTGCACCAGCTCCTGATGCCTTCCCTGTTCGGCGACGCCGCTCTCGTCGATGACGATGATGCGGTCGGCGTCCTGGATCGTCGCGAGGCGGTGCGCGATCACCAGCGTGGTCCGGCCCTTCGACAATTCGGCGAGCGAGGCCTGGATGGCGCGTTCGGTCTCGGTGTCGAGCGCCGAGGTCGCCTCGTCGAGGATCAGGATCGGCGGGTTCTTCAGGAACATCCGGGCGATGGCAAGGCGCTGCTTCTGCCCGCCCGAGAGCTTGACGCCGCGCTCGCCGATCACCGTGTCGAGGCCATCGGGCAGCCGCGCGATCATCTCGTCGAGCCGGGCACGCCGGGCAGCCTCGACGATCTCGTCTTCGCTCGCCGTCAGCTTGCCATAGGCGATGTTCTCGCGGAGCGTTCCGGCGAAGAGGAAGACGTCCTGCTGGACGATGCCGATCTGGCCGCGCAGCGAGGCCAGCGTCATCTGGCGGATGTCGATGCCGTCGATGGTGATGCGCCCGCCTTCGACATCGTAGAAGCGCGGCAGCAGCGAGCAGATCGTCGTCTTGCCGGCGCCTGACGGGCCGACGAAAGCGATGGTCTCGCCGGCGCGGATCGTAAGATCGATCCCCTTCAGGATCGTGCGGTCCGGCGTATAGCCGAAGCTGACAGCCTGATAGGCGATGTCGCCCTTTAGGTCGGAGACCGCGACGGCGTCGGGCAGGTCGGCGATGTCGGGGCGGGTATCGAGGAAATCGGTGTAGCGCCGGAAGCCGGCGATCCCCTTCGGGTAGGTCTCGATCACCGAGTTGATCTTCTCGATCGGCCGGAAGAACACCGTGACCAAGAGCAGGAAGCCGACGAATCCGCCGGCGCTGAGATCGTCGACCAGCACGTAATAGGCGCCGGCGATCATCACCGCCATCTGGGTCAGGCGCATGCCGAAATAGGAGAGCGAGGTCGAGGCCGCCATCAGACGGTAGGCGTCGAGCTTGGTGCGGCGGTAGCGCTGGTTGTCGACCGCGAACAGGCTGCGCTCGTGCTCCTCGTTGGCGAAGGCCTGGACGACGCGGATGCCCCCGACATTCTCTTCGATGCGGGCATTGAACGAGCCGACGCTGCCGAAGAGCTTCTGCCAGTTCGCCGTCATCCGGCTGCCATAGCGGCTGGTCAGCCAGGCGATCAGCGGCACGATCGTCGCGGTGATCAGGGCGAGCTGCGGATGCACGCTCAGCATCAGCGCGAAGGCGCCGATGAAGGTCATCACCGCGATGAACAGATCCTCCGGCCCATGATGGGCGACCTCGCCGATCTCTTCGAGATCCTTGGTCAGGCGCCCGACGAGATGGCCGGTCTTCTGGTTGTCGAACCAGCCGAAAGAGAGCTTCTGCAGGTGGTCGAACGCCTTGCGGCGCATCTCAGTCTCGATGTTGATGCCGAGCATGTGGCCCCAATAGGTCACCACCACCATCAGCCCGGCATTGACCAGATAGATCGTCAGCAGGCCGAGCGAAGCCAGGACGATCAGGCTCCAGTTCCCGCTCGGCAGGAGCTGGTCGACGAAGAGCTTCACCGCGATCGGGAAGCCGAGCTCGAGCAGCCCCGATATCACGGCGCAGCCGAAGTCGAGGAGGAACAGCCCGCGATGGGGACGGTAATAGGCGAAGAAGCGCTTGAGCATGGCGGGCGGGGCTTTAGCATGGGGTGGCGCGCGGAGCCATGAGCAGGAGGCGGGGCAGGGGCGGCGTCAGCGGCAGCGGCAGACTTGCCCCGGCTTTGCACGCCGATCGACAATCACGTATCGTTGCTTCCGCCGCAGCGAAGATGGGGCAGGCGTCCATCCTTCGGCTTTTCCGTGACGTGTATGTTTCCCTGGGCGCACCGTATCATCGTGACGTTGCGCCGGCGCTGAACTGGTTGTTGCCATGCGGACTTCGGTTGACTCCGTCGCGCGGTTCATTGGACGAATTTACGATGTCGCCTATCAGCGGGAAGCTTTGGCGCCCGTCATGGTTGATCTGGCGCGATTGTTCAGCGGCTCGCGTGCTTGCCTGGTCCGCCAGGGCGACGATATGGCGAGCTATCGGACTGCCGCTTCGGCCGACGATTTCGATGATTTCATCGGTCTTGGCTTCGATACCATCAAGAACGAGCGCCTGTTCGGCGCGATGCAGATGCTTCCCGTGGGGGGTATCGCGTCGCGTTCGGACTTGGTCGATGAGCCGACCTTTCGCCGTGGCGCGGTGTGGGAGCGGCTTTTCCGTCCGCGCGACATGGATGTCGGCCTGGCCTGCAAGCTGCGCGCGTCGGGCAGGACGAGCTGGTTCGTCGACCTGCATCGCAGCGCAAAGCAGGGGCCGCTGTCAAATGACGAGCTGCGGTTGTTCCGGGAAATCCTGCCTCACTTCGAACGCGCGACCCGCATCAGCGCGGAATTCGACGATATCGCCGGGCTAGCGAAAGGCGCATCACATCTTTCGGGCGGCGCGCTGCTGGTCGACGCGAACGGTCATGTCCAGCGCGCGAACGCGGAGGCGGCTGCCTTCCTGGAGCGCGCCGATGCGCTACTGCAGGTGAGAAACCATGAAATCGCCTGCGCCAGCCCGCAGGACACCCAAAGGCTCAGGCAGCTCGTGGTCGCTTGCTGTCGACCGGCGGCGCAAGCCGTGTCGGGCGCTGGCGGCTCGCTTCTGCTGTCGCCCCGAAGCGACCGGCAGTCGGAGCCGCTGTTTCTCTCGGTCTTGCCCTATCTCGGCACCCGCCCATTCGATCTCGGCCCGGCGCCGCGGGCCGTCATTCTCATTCACGAGGCCTTGCCGTCCCGCTCGGAGGACTTCGAGAGGCAGCTTCGCGCCATATTCGGTCTGACCGTGGCGGAGACGAAAATCGCTGCGAGCCTGGCGGCGGGGCTCACAGTGAAACAGGCGGCGGAGGCCAGCGCGATCCGCATCAACACGGCCCGCTGGTATCTCGACGAGATCTTCCGCAAGACCAGAACGAACCGGCAAGGGCAGCTCGTCGCGCTCCTGGTGAAATTGCGGATGCTACGTCTGGGATAGTAATTTCGCTGCGAATGTCGTGCGCGAGCGACTGCGACGTCGCCCTCCAAATTGCCTGCGCTCCCCCTGAGTTTGCAGGGTGTCCAACCTGCTGGTCTTCGGGAATCCTTCAATCTGGCCGGCGTGGCCGAGGCGGGGATGGCTCTATGATCTGTCTTGCAGGCGCGCGCAGCTCACCAGTCCTAGGGTCGCGAGGCCGGTCATGCGATGCGGGGTTCGGCGGTTCGGCTCTTGCCTGCGGATGGCGTGCGACTGTATCGGCCGGAGCTCTGCCGACGGCGGTGAGGCCATGGCTTGCTCCAGGCGTCACGTTCGCACCTGCGCAAGGTTTTCGCTGCGACGATCCGCGAACGCTCGTGCGACCACGCTCCAAGGACAGGGCCGAGATGCGGTTCCCGACGGGTGGCCAATTCGGCTGGCATTCACCTCGTGAGCCTCAACTGGAAGAAGTTATGACGGTCTATGTGTTCGTCTGGTTCCCTGCAGATTAGCTTCGGAAATTCATGAAAATTTGGATTGGAGTGACCGATGCAAAAACGCCCCAAAGGTCTGATAGCTCAAGGTTATATGCACAACCCGGACGGAACGATGTCTCTCGGAGCTCTTGCTGGTTCGGTCAATGTACTTGGTCTTCAGATGGATGAATTGGCCGACGATATCAACGCCACGCGAAGCGAACTGTCCGCTGTAAAAGCCGTTCTCCGAGCCATTCGCGCTGATCTTGAAGCTACAAGCAGTTCTCCGAGCGCGGGTCGCGTCCCTACTCCGGCGGCGCTAGCGCTAGCGCCCAAGACGTCTGTCAAACCGGCAACGGCATCAGTGCTGAGGCAGGCGACGCCATCAACCGTCGGGTCGCTTCTCCGGAAAAAATGACGCCAGAGTTTGTCACGCCCTCATTCTTCCTGAAATAGAGAGATTTCCATGCACGCTTATGATTTCACGCCGCTCGCGTCGAAGGGATACATGCGCGATAGTAGAGGCCCGACCACAGCTGCTTTCGCCGGACCGTTGAACGCGCTCCGCTTTCAGATGAATGAACTCGCAGCGGACATGAACGCCATTCGCAACGAGCTTCGCGTGATCAAAGAATTAGCCGACGCGATCAAGACAAAAACCGCGCAGCGCACCACCATGGTTCGTCGCTAACGCTCGTTGACAAAGGGTACCGATTTCGACGCTTGACGCTCATCTGGCTCACAGGAGGCCAGATCATGGGCGCGTATTCACGCTGGATGGAATCCGGCATGTCGTCGGAGAGTTCGGAATGCCTGCTGATCGCTGACGAAACTGCGCCTGCTGCGGCTGACATGACAATTTAGTTGCAGGTTTCACGCGTTGCGCAATTGCAACGTCGCTCTCCGAACCGCCTGCGCTCCCTGAATTTGCAGGGTGTCTGACCCGCGAATCTTCAGGGATTCTCCGATTCGGCCGGGGTTGGCCGGGGCGGAGACGGCTCTATGATCGGTTTTGCAGGCGCGCGTGCGGTTCACCAGTCCAGCAGGCCGCAAGGCCGGTCATGCGATGCGGGTTTCCGCGGTTCGGCCCGTGCCGCCAGATGGCGCGCGACCGTATCGGCCGTGGCCCTGCTGGCCGCCGCCGGGCTATGGTTCGCCCCAAGCGCCGCGCACGCTCAGGAGATCACCAGGGGCGGTGGCGAAGGTGGCTTTGGTGCAGGTAATGGCGGCGGCGGCGGCGGCGGCGGTAGCGGCCTCGGTGGCAGCTTCGACGGCGCTGACGGCGATATCGGCAATGGCGGTGTCGGCGGTAATGGCGCTGGCTCCGCGGGGGCGGGGACGGGCGGCAGCCTCGGCGGAACAACGACAGCTCCTGCAATCGGCCTAGGCTACTCTGGAGGGGCGGGCGTTTCCGGCGTGGGAACGGACGGCGGCGGCGGCGGTGGAACAGGCCTTCTCTTCAATGTCTTCGATGGCCGAAACCTCGATACCGGTGGCCAGGGCATCTCCGGTGGCGACGGAGGTGATATGGCCAGCGGTGGCGGTGGCGGTGGCGGAACCGGTCTCTACAGCTTCATCGGCTCGGTGACTGTTAGCTCCAGCTCCATCGTAGGCGGCTACGGAGGCAACGCCAGCGCCGGCAGCGGCGGCGATGGCGGCGCCGGAGTGTTCCTGCGTGGCGGCGGAGCGCTCGATCTCGTCGCGGGCGCCATCCATGGTGGCAAGGGTGGCGGTAGCAGCGGTGTGCTTAGTAGCATCAGTTCGGGCGGGAATGGCGGTGTCGGTGTCGCCGGCAACTTCGCCACCATCGTCAATCGTGGCGGAATCATGGCCGGGGGGTTCGGCGGGTACGGCCTGGCCGGCAATACCAGTTTTGCCGGCCATGGTGGCATCGGTGTGTCCGCTTACAGGTCCGCGGTCAGCAATATGGCGGGCGCTTCCATGGAGGGTGGGCGCGGCGGCGATGCGCAAGGGACGGCCGGTCGCGGTGGCATTGGCGTGGCCCTAGCGGCCGGTGGCGGGAGCAGCCTGATCAATGCGGGAGCGATCACCGGCGGCCACGGCGGCGACGGCACGGGCTTTGGCGCTGGCGGAGGGGGCGGCACGGGCGTCGTCTTGAACGAGAATCGCGTCACCAATACTTCGGGTGGAACCATTACGGGCGGGGCGGGTGGAACGGCCGGCTTTGCCAATGGCGGGGTCGGCGGCTCCGGCGTCAATAGCTCGAGCGGCACGGTGATCAATGAGGCCGGGGCAAGGATCACCGGTGGCGCGGGTGGCAGCACTGTCTTCGGCGGAGCGGCTGGTGGCGATGCCGTGATCATTTCTGCGACCGGCAATCTCATCAATGCCGGTGACATTACCGGCGGCGCTGCCGCCTTCATCCCTGCCTCGAGCGCGATCGGGGGCGGGGTCGGCGTCATGGTCTCGGGCACTGGCGGCACCCGCGTCGTCAATTCCGGTCATGTAAGCGGAGGGCAGCACCATAACGGCACGCGCGCCAATGCAGTCGAGCTGACCGGTAACGGCAATGTCCTGGAGCTGTGGCAAGGCTACAGCTTCACCGGCAATGTGGTGGCGTCGGGAACCAACAACATGCTGGTGCTCGGCGGGGCCAACAGCGCGACATTCGACGTGTCGCAGCTCGGCGCCCTGGCGAGCACCGCGCAATATCAGGGCTTTGCCGGCTTCCAGAAGACCGGCACCAGTATCTGGACGTTGACGGGGACGTCGACTGACACCGCGCCCTGGACCGTCAGCGCGGGCACGCTCAGCGTCAACGGCTCGATCGCGCCCTCTTCGCTCGTCACCGTCAATGCCGGCGGCACGCTCGGCGGCACGGGCACGGTCGGCACGACGGTGGTCAATGCCGGCGGCGTGGTGGCGCCGGGCAACTCGATCGGGACGCTAACCGTCGCCGGCAATGTCGCCTTCGCGGCGGGCTCGACCTATCAGGTCGAGATCAATGCTACCGGCCAGAGCGACAGGATCGTCACTTCGGGCGCGGCGACGCTCAACGGTGGGAGGGTCGAGGTCCTGGCTGAGAACGGCAACTACGCGGCCTCGACCACCTACACCATTCTGACCGCTGCGGGCGGCGTCACCGGCCGCTTTGCCGATGCGACCTCGAATCTGGTCTTCCTGGAGCCGTCGCTCGTCTATGACAGCAACAATGTTGTTCTGACGATGACCCGCAACGCGACCAGCTTCGGTCCGGAAGGCGGTGCGGCAGGCGATTCCGTTGCCGCGACCCGCAACCAGGGCTTCATCGCCAATGCGGCTGAGCGTCTCGGTGCCGGCAATCCGGTCTACGACACGCTGCTCTCGGGCACGGCGGCCGAGGCCCGTGCCGGCTTCGACCTGCTCTCGGGCGAGGCGCATGCTCAGGCCGTCAGCGTCATGATCGACGAGAGCCGGCTGGTGCGCGAGACCATCCTCAACCGCCTGCGCGGGCCGCTGCTGACCGCTCCGGCAGGGCAGGTCGCGGCAAGCTTCTCGGCCGACCTGCCGGGCCGCAAGGGCGCGGTGCTGATGAACGCGCCGCAGCCGCGCTACGCTCTCTGGGGCGAGGCGTTCGGCGGCGCCGGCAACAGCGACGCCGACGGCAATGCCGCGAGCCAGTCGCGCCGCACGGGTGGCGCCCTGCTCGGCGCCGATCTGATGCTCTACGACGCGCCCGGCTCGTCACTGAAGGTCGGCGTCGCCGGCGGCTACAGCCAGTCGCGATTCGACCTCGACGCCCGCCGCTCATCCGGCAAGCTGGAGAGCGGCCATGCCGCGCTCTATGCCGGCGCCCGCTTCGGAGCCTTACGTCTCGACGCCGGCCTGGCCTATAGCTGGAGCGAGAGCGACATCCGCCGCCAGGTCCAGATCCGCGGCTTTGGCGACAGCCTGCGCCTGCAGCGCCCGGGCGCAGTGGCGCAGGGCTTCGCCGAGCTCGGCTATGGCTTTGCCTTCCAGGGCTTCGCGCTCGAACCCTTCGCGCAGCTCGCCCTGATCCGGGTCTCGACCGACGCCGGCACCGAGCAGGGTGGCGCCGCGGCACTGCGGGTGCTCTCCTCCGAGCAGGCCCTCGGCTTCAGCACGCTCGGCCTGCGCGCCGAGGCACAGATCGGAGCGATGCCGCTGTTCGCCCGCGCCATGCTCGGCTGGCGTCACGGCTTCGGCGAACTCACGCCGCAAGCCCGCACTGCCTTCGCGCTCGGCACCACCCCGGCCCGGGTCTTCGCCGCACCGATCGACCGCGACGCCCTCACCGCCGAGGCCGGGCTCGATTGGCGCATCTCCTCCGCCACCGCGCTCGGCCTGACCTACTCCGCCGCCATCGGCGAACGCTCAAGAGATCACGCCCTCAAGGGCAGGGTCGAGATGCGGTTCTGAGCGAAGCTGGTCATCTCCATCTTGGGCGCAGCGGAGGTACCAATCTTACATCGTTGACGCGCCTGCCGTGAGCATCAGGATCGCTCCTTCTTGGCGGAGGAGCGGGCATGATCAGGTTGGCGCTCATCACAGGCGTGGCGGTGTCGTTCGCTGTGTCTTTCTGTGTTTCGGCATCCGCGCAGGAAGGCTGCAAGCAGATCACGAGTTCCTGCTCGGCACTGTTCAGGGACTGCGAGCAGAAGTGCAACAAGGTCGGTAGTAATCCGTCGGCTTGCGTTGCCCGTGTCTGCACGCCCCCGCTCGCCGGCTGCAAGTCGAACGGCGTCTGGCGCAGCGTCCAGAGCGGATCGGCGTGCTGGGCGACCAAGAACAAGTCCTGAGCTGCCCGGGCCTCCGCCTCGAACGGAAACCTATCCGCCCAGTCGGTACTTCACGAAACCTTCGCCGGCATCGCCGATCGCCTCGGCTTTCAGCGTGTCGGGCTTCTTGCCCGCAGCCGCCGGCGAGGTCGGGAAAGTGACGTTGACGTTCGCCGGCAGGGGCTTCAGCGACCAGTTGTTGTCGGCGGCCGGATTGATCGTCTTCTTCTCGATGATGAAGCGCACGATCACGTCGCGGTTGAGGTCGGGGGCCTCCAGCACCACCGTCGTCTTGGTGCCCGGGAAATTGCCGCCGCCGGAGGCACGGTAGTTGTTGGTGACGACGATGAACTCGGCTTTTTCGTCGATCGGCTTGCCTTGATATGCGAGGTCGACGATGCGGTGCGCGTCGGGGGCGACCAGCTTGCCGTCGCCATCATAGCGCGAGGCTTGGGTTACATCGATCTGGTAGGTGACGCCGTCGATCACGTCGAAATTGAAGGCCGGGAAGCCCTGGTTCATCAGCGGCTGCTCCTCGGTCTTGGCGATGTCGATCCTGTTGAAGATGCCGGCCGAGCGCTCCAGCCATTCGCGCAATTGCGCGCCGGTGACTTTCACGATCTGCACCGTGTTCGGGTAAAGATAGATGTCGGCGACGTTCTTGATCGCGATCGACCCGGCCGGGATGTCGGTGAAGAAGGCGGGCCCGGCACGTCCGCCCGATTTGAACGGCGCGGCGGCCGAGAGGATGGGAAGGTCCTTGTGCGGCGTCTGCGCCATCAGCGGCTTGGCATAGGCGATCTGGGCCTCCGCCACGATCTGCACCGATGGGTCGTCGGCGACGAGAGCGAAATAGCTGTTGATCGGAGCGCTCGTCGTGCCGACCGGCTCGCGCATATAGGTCAGCGTCGCCTCGTGGTCGGCCTTCACGGTCGCGAGCACGGCCGCCTCGACCTCGGCCTTCGGCACGATCTTGCGGTCGGGCGTGCGCTCATAGATCGGCTTGGGATCGACCTTGAAGTCGGCGATGCGCCAGCGCCCGTCGCGCTTTTCCAGCTCGAGGTCGACGATGCCGACATGCGAGCCCCAGAAGCCGGGCTGGCAGGCCGGCTTGCCGTGCAGCGAACCCTTCTTGTTGTCGACGCCGGGAATGCCGTCGAAGGCCTTGCCGCCGGGGAAGACGAGATGCTGGTGGCCGGTCAGGACGACGTCGATGCCGTCGAGCTTGGCGAGATGCAGCGCCGCATTCTCCTCGCCGCCCTTGCGCTCGCCGCCGGCGATGCCGGAATGGCAGAGCGCGATGGTGAGGTCGGGATGGGCCTGCGCGATCTCAGGCAGATACTTTTGCGCGGCCTCCACGATGTCGGTCGCGGTCACCTTCCGGTCGAGATTGCCCTTGTCCCATTGCATGATCTGCGGCGGCACGAAGCCGATGACCGCGATGTTGAGGACATGCTTGACGCCGGCCTCGTCCTCGAAGCTCTGCTCGAAGATGCGCCAGGGCTCGACCAGCGTGCCGCCACCGACACGGTCGACATTGGCGCAGATGATCGGGAATTCTGCGCGGGCGAGGCCGTGCTCGAGGAACTCCAGCCCGTAATTGAACTCGTGGTTGCCAAGCGTGCCGCACTGATAGGGCAGGGCGTTCATCGCGGCGATCATCGGATGGGTCTCGCCGGCCTTCAGCCCCTTCTTGTAGGCGACGAAATCGCCGAGCGAGGAGCCCTGCAGGAAGTCGCCATTGTCGAAGAGCAGGCTGTTCTTCGCCTCGGCCTGTGCCGCCTTGATCAGGTTCGCCGTCTTGGCGAGGCCGACCGTGTCGTCCGGCGCGTCGCGGAAATAGTCGTAAGGCACGACATTGACGTGGAGATCGCTGGTCTCAAGCAGCCGCAGCTTGAGCTTGGCCGGCGCCTGCGCGGCCAGCGGAGTAGCGAGCGCGCCGGCAGCGGCGATCGCGGCCCCAGCCTTGAGCGTGTCGCGGCGGCTGAAACGGGCGCAGTCCATCATCGGCTCCTGGGCGAGGTGCTGCGACAGACGCTAGCACCATGGCAGGACCGTGACACGCGGGAAGATGACGCTACCGGCTCACACCCTCCATCCGCACCCGCCCGTCGGTGCCTTCCGTCCAGGCGGCGATGGCGCCATCCGCGAGCCGCTTCGCCTTCACTTGGAACGCTTCGCCGGCGATCAGCGGCGCGAGCCCGCGATAGTCGAGCCGGATCGGCTCTCCACCGGAGAGCGTCGCGATGATGTTCATGATCAGCGTCGCCTGGATCGGTCCGTGCACGACGAGCCCGGCATAGCCCTCGACGCCGGTGACATAGGGCTGGTCGTAATGGATGCGGTGGCTGTTGAAGGTGATCGCCGAATAGCGGAACAACAGCACCGGATCGGCCTCGACCGTCCAGGTCAGGTTGGCGGCGCGCGGCTCGGCCGGGACCGGAGCAGGCGCTGGTTCTTCGCCGGGCTTGGCTGCCTCGCGATAGACGATGTTGTGGCGCTCGCGCAGTGCGACGCCGCGCGCCGTGACGAGCTCGTGATCGACCGCGACGAAGCAGAGCGGGCCGGTGCGGCCGTCCTTGTAGGCGACATCGCCGATGGTCGAGCGGCGGGTGACCTCGTCGCCGGTCCGCAAGGGCGCGATGGTCTCGATCCGCCCGCCGGCCCACATGCGCCGCGGCAGTTCGACCGGCGGCAGGAACTCGCCCTTGGCGGCATGCCCGTCCTGGCCGAGCGCGGCCATCGGCGAGATCGGCGGCGCGAGGCACCAGTGCAGAGCGAGCGGCGCCTCGCCTTGCGGATATGGCGCCAGGTGAGGAGAAAATGTCGCCTCATAGCTGGCGACAAGCCGCGGCGTGATCAGGTCGGAGGCCGCTTCGGTCTTGCCGATCCAGGATTTCAGATGGTCGATGTTCATCGGGCTCAATAGCTGCGTGGCATGCCGAGCACATGCTCGGCGAGATAGGACAGGATCAGGTTGGTCGAGATCGGCGCGACCTGGTAGAGGCGGGTCTCGCGGAACTTGCGCTCGATGTCGTATTCCTCGGCGAAGCCGAAGCCGCCATGGGTCTGGATGCAGGCATTGGCCGCCTCGAAGGAGGCATCTGCCGCCAGCATCTTGGCCATGTTGGCCTCGGCGCCCGGATTCTCGCCGGCCTCGTAGAGTCGGATCGCTTCCCGCACCATCAGTTCCGCGGCGCGCATATTGGCGTAGGCCCTGGCAATCGGGAACTGGATGCCCTGGTTCTGGCCGATCGGCCGGCCGAAGACCTGACGCTCTTTCGCGTAGCTTGAGGCCTTGTCGATGAACCATTTGGCGTCGCCGACGCATTCGGCCGCGATCAGGATGCGCTCGGCATTCATGCCGGAGAGGATGTAGCGGAAGCCCTTGCCTTCCTCGCCGACGAGGTTGGCCGCCGGGACCTTCACATTGTCGAAGAAGACCTCGGTTGTGGCGTGATTCATCATCGTCCGGATCGGCCGGATGGTCAGGCCGTCCTTCAGCGCCTCGCGCATGTCGAGGATGAAGACCGAGAGCCCGTCGGTGCGTTTCGCGACCTGGTCGCGCGGGGTCGTGCGGGCGAGCAGCAGCATCAGGTCCGATTGCGCCGCCCGGCTGGTCCAGATCTTCTGGCCGTTGACGATGTAGTGGTCGCCCTCGCGCCGCGCGGTGGTCCGCAGCGCGGTCGTGTCGGTGCCGCTGGTCGGCTCGGTGACGCCGAAGGCCTGCAACCTGAGCTCGCCCGACGCGATCTTCGGCAGGTAGCGCTGCTTCTGCTCGGCGTTCCCATGCCTGAGCACCGTGCCCATCACGTACATCTGGGCATGACAGGCGCCGCCGTTGCAGCCCTGGCGCTGGATCTCTTCCATTATCACCGCGGCGGCCGAGAGGGTGAGGCCTGCGCCGCCATATTCCTCCGGGATCAGCGCCGAGAGGAAGCCACTCTCGGTCAGCGCCGTCACGAATTCAGTCGGATAGGCCATCTCGCGGTCGAGCTTGCGCCAGTACTCGCCGGGGAAATCGGCGCATAGCTTCGCGACCGCCTCGCGGATGTCGGTGTGATCATGTTCGGTTGTCATGCTCATCTCAGGCTGATCGCGCTGCCTTCGCTGCAAACTCGCGACGCAACGCTTCGTCATGCTCGCCGAGGCCAGGGGGCGCCCGCATTGGCACGCGCTTGCCGTCGACCAGCACCGGCGGCGCCAGCACCTCGACGGGGCCGTTCGGGGTCGGGACCGGCAGGGCCGTCACAGCCGGATGGGCGATCAGATCGGCCATCGTCGAGACCGTGCCATAGGCGATGCGGGCAGCGTCGAGTCCGGCAGCGGTCTCGGCGTAGGAGCGGGTGATCAGGATCGCCTGGATCGCGGCGTCGAGGGCAGGGCGGTTGCGCACGCGCAGCACATTGCTGGTAAAGCGCGGATCTTCGAGGAGACTAGTGTCCCGCAGCACGTCGCGGGCCAGGATCTGCCATTCGCGCTCGCTCTGGATCGAGATCAGCACCTCGGCATCGGCGAGGCGGAAGACGCCATAGGGCGCGATCGAGGGGTGGGCGAGGCCGAGCCGTGGCGGCTCGATCCCGCCATAGCGCCGGGTCAGATAGGGCACGTTCATCAGGTCGGCGATGGTGTCGAACAGTGAGAGCTGGATGCGCGAGCCCTCGCCGGTGCGCCCGCGCCGGATCAAGGCCTCCAGGATCGCGGCATAGGCGGCGTTGCCGGTGGCGATGTCGGCGATCGAGATGCCGATCCGCGTCGGGCCGGACTCGGCGGTGCCGGTGACGGCGGCAAGGCCGGCTTCCGCCTGGATCAGGAGGTCATAGGCCTTCTTGGTGTAGTGCGGCGTGCCCGGCGCATAACCGGAGATGTCGCAGGTGATCAGCCTGGGATGACGCTGGCGCAGTGCTTCGCTGCCGATGCCGAGCCGGTCGGTGGCGCCGGGCGCGAAGTTCTGGATAAAGACGTCGGCCTCGGCGAGCATCGCCTCGACCAGAGCGAAGTCCTTCGGATTCTTGAGATCGACCCGGCAGGATTCCTTGCCGCGGTTGATCCAGACGAAATAGGAGGACAGACCCCCGGCATAGTCGTCATAGCCCCGCGAGAAATCGCCTTCCTCGCGCTCCAGCTTGATGACGCGGGCGCCGGCATCGGCGAGCCGGCAGCTCGCCAGCGGAGCGGCCACCGCCTGCTCCAGCGCCACCACCAGGATTCCATCGAGAGCATTCACCATCAGATCGCCACGCGCCGTTCATTTTGCGCGAGACACCGATGTCGCGCCCTCGAAGTCAAATAGCGTTTTGCGATGGCCGCCATAGCGCCGCCGGCTCGCTAAGCCGATGCGGCTCCATAGAAAAAGCGTATGGCCTTCATCGCTTTATCCTACTTGTCCGGCCGGGGCGGCTATGCCCCCATTTCGATCAGGACGAGGCGCCGTTCAAGAGCGCCCGATGTCGTACGAGGTTCAGGGAGGACGCTCATGAAGACGATGAAACTCGCGCTGGCCGCGCTGGCCGGCACGCTGCTCGCAAGTTCGGCACTGGCGCAGGACAAGCCGAAGGAGCTGGTGGTCGGCATCGCCACCTTCCTGTCGGGGCCGGCCTCGGTCTTCGGCGTGCCCGGCCGCAATGCCGCCGACCTCCTGATCGCGGAGATCAACGCCAAGGGTGGCGTGCTCGGCGTGCCCCTGAAGCCGGTCTATGTCGACGAGGGCGCCGGCACCAACCAGCTGCTCTCCGAATATCGCCGCGTCGTGCAGGAGCAGGGCGCGCAGGTGATGCTCGGCGCGATCTCGTCCGGCTCCTGCAATGCGCTCGCACCCGTCGCCGAGGACCTCAAGGTCGTCAACGTGATGTGGGATTGCGGCACGCAGACCATCTTCGAGGATGGCAAGTGGAAGTATTCGGTCCGGACGCAGGCTCATGCCGGCGCCGAGATGATGGCGACGCTGCTCTACCTGATGAAGGTGAAGCCCGACTTCAAATCGGTCGCCGTGGTCAACCAGGACTATGCCTGGGGCCGTGAATCCTGGGCGCTGCTGCAGGCCGGCCTCAAGGCACTGAAGCCCGACGTCAAGGTCGTCGCCGAGCTCTTCCCGAAATTCGGCGCGCCGGATTTCTCGACCGAAATCACAAGGCTGTCGGCGCTGCGGCCCGATGTCGTGATCTCGACCTCCTGGGGCGGCGATCTCGACACCTTCGTCCAGCAGGCGGCGGCGCGCGGCCTGCTCAAGCAGTCGACCTTCGTGCTGCCGCTGGCCGAAAGCTCGCTGGAGCGGCTCGGCAATGTCCTGCCCGAAGGCGTGATTGTCGGTAGCCGCGGCGACCATTACTGGCTGCACCCGAAATACAAGAGCACGCCGGAGATGCAGTCCTTCGTCAAGGCGTACAAGGACAAGACCGGTGTCTACCCAATCTACCCGACCTTCCATATGCAGCAGGCGCTGACCGGTTTGGTGAAGGCCTATGAGAAGGCGGGCGCCGGCGGCAAATGGCCGAGCAAGGAAGAGGTCATCGCCGCCTTCGAGGGGCTGGAGTTCAAGTCGCTCACCGGCACGATCACCATCCGCGGGGATCATCAGGGGTTGGAGGATCAGTTGCTCGGCACGACCAAGCGCGTGCCGGACTATCCCTTCGCGGTCTACGACAAGATGGCGCTCTATCCCGGCAAGCTGGTGACCACGCCGCTCGGCGAGAAGTCGCTCGACTGGTTCGCCAAGGTGAAGCCCGACCTCGTCACCGACAAGTCGATCGAGACCTTCGACTACGCGAAGTGAGGCCGACGAGCCGCGGCGCGAACCCCTCCCCCTTGTGGGGAGGGGCAGGGGTGGGGGTCGAAAAGCCGGAATGCCGGATCGATCATTTGCTATTCCGTTGCTGCTAAGCCCCCGTCCTGCATCCGTTCGCCAAGCGGAGCCACCCCCACCCCAAACCCCTCCCCACAAGGGGGAAGGGGCATGCGTCGCGGATCCTCATGCCTCCTGAAATGCTCCTCCTCGCCGCGCTCGACGGCCTCGCCTATGGCTCGCTGATCTTCCTGGTCGCGGTCGGGCTGTCGCTGATCTTCGGCGTGCTCGGCATCGTCAACGTCGCCCATGGCTCGTTCTATGCGATCGGCGCCTATGTCGCGGCAGCCGGCGTGCTCGCCATCAGCGCGGCCGGGCTGCCGACCTGGCTTGCCTTTCCAACGTTGCTGATCGCGGCTGCGCTGGTCGGCATCCTCGTCGGCGGCCTCGTCGAGATCGCGCTGCTGCGTCGCGTCTACGGCAAGGAGGAGGTCCTGCAGCTGATCGTCACCTTCGCCGTTTTCATGATTCTGGAGGATGCGCAGAAGGTGGTCTTCGGTGTGCAGCCCTATTTCGCCAACGCGCCGATGAACTGGCTCGGCACGGTCGAGGTCTTCGGCATCTTCTATACCACCTACCAGCTCATCCTGATGCCGCTGGTCGCAGCTGCGGTGCTGCTCGGCCTGCGCTTCTTCCTGCGCCGGACCAGCTTCGGCCGCGCCATCGTCGCGGTGACGCAGGATCGCGAGGCCGCGACCGCGATGGGCATCGACGCGGCGCGGGTCTACCTGATCACCTTCATCATCGGCGCCTCGCTGGCGGCGCTCGGCGGCGCGCTCGCCTCGGCCACGACGTCGCTGACCCCCGGCATCGGCGCCGGCACGCTCGTCCTCTCCTTCGCGGTGGCCGCGACGGCCGGTCTCGGCCGGATCGAGGGCGCGGCGGTGGCGGCGCTGCTGATTGGGCTCGGGCGCTCTGTGGCGGTCTATTTCGCGCCGGAATTCGACGTGCTGATCCCCTATCTCATTATGATGCTCGTGCTGCTGGTCAGGCCGCAGGGCCTGTTCTCGACCGTGCAGACGAGGAAGGTGTGATGGTGCGCCAACTCGTCTTCGGCGCCGCGCTGATCGCCGCGCTCGCTGTCTTCCCGCTGTTCTCGCCCTGGTCGACGGTGATCCTCACCGTTGCCCTGTGCGAGGGGCTGGCGGCGCTCGGCATCATGGTCCTGCTGCGCGCCGGCCAGGTCTCCTTCGGCCATGGGCTGTTCTTCGCGTTCAGCGCCTATGCGGTCGCCTTCATGGCGGCAGCCAAGGTCGGCCACGAGGCACTGATCCTGATCCCGGTCGGCATGGCGGCCTCCGGCCTGCTCGCGGCCATCGTCGGCCTCTTCGTCGTGCGTTACCGCGCGATCTTCTTCGGCATGCTCAACCTCGCCATATCCATGGTGTTCTTCTCGTTGCTGGAGAAGCTGTTCTCGATCACCGGCGGCGCCGACGGCAAGCGCGTGCCGCGCCCGACCTTCGCCGGCATCGAGTTCGGCCGCGAGCAGTTCGAGCTCGCGACCTTCTACGTCACGCTGGTGCTTTGCATCCTCGCCGCGCTCTTCGTCGCCCGCTATCTGCTCTCGCCCGGCGGCAAGGCGCTGGAGGCGATCAAGTCGAACGAGACGCGGCTCGAATATCTCGGTGTCTCCCCGCGAAAAGTGCTCTACGGCGCCTATCTGCTCTCCGGCCTGCTGGCGGGGCTGGGCGGCGCGATCATCGCGCTGGTCTCGGGCCACGTCACGCCGGAGCTGGCCTATTGGGTGCGCTCGGGCGAATTCGTCTTCATCGCGATTTTGGGCGGCATCGGCGGTGTCGCCGGGCCCTTCCTCGGCGCGCTGATGTTCCAGATCATTCGCGGCTATGCCGCGGTCTACGCGCCGGAGACCTGGCATGCCGTGCTCGGCGTGATGCTGCTGGTCATCATCTTCTTCGCGCCGGCCGGCCTCTACGGCATCGTCGCCGGCAAGGCTGGCAAGGCACAGCGCGAGGAGGGCGGGCGATGAGTGGCGTCATCCTCGAAGCCGACGACCTGCATCTGCGCTTCGGCGGCGTGCAGGCCGCGAACGGCGCCTCGCTCAAGGTCGCGGCCAACGAGCGCATCGCCATCATCGGCCCGAACGGGGCCGGCAAGACCACCTTCATCAATCTCTGCACCGGCTACCTCAAGCCGCAATCCGGCCGCGTCGTCTTCAATGGGCAGGATGTGACGCGCCTCTCGCCGCAGGCGATCACCCGGCTCGGTGTCGGCCGCTCCTTCCAGATTCCGCAGCTCTTCCTCGACAACACCGTGATCGAGAACCTGCTGCTGGCGTTGTCGGCGCGCGAAGGCTCATGGTCGCCTTTCCTGCCCATGCTGCGGCATCCGAAGGCCGAGGAGATGTGGGCGCTGCTCGACCTCGTCGGCCTGCAGGAAACCGGCAACCGCATCGTCCGCGAATTGCCGGAAGGCATGCGCAAGCTGATCGACATCGCCGTTGCGCTCGCGCTCGAACCCAGGCTGATCTTCATGGATGAGCCGACCAGCGGCGTCTCTTCGACCGAGAAATTCCAGGTGATGGACACGCTGACCCGCGTCCTGGACGCCCGCGCCACCACCGCGGTCTTCGTCGAGCACGATATGGACGTCGTCGCCCGCTACGCCAATCGTGTCGCGGTCTGGACCGGCGGGCGCATCGCCCATCAGGGCACGCCGGAGGAGATCCTCAGCCATCCGGAGGTTCGCGAGACCGTGATCGGGGTAGGAGTCTGATCATGCTGGAGATCAGGGAGCTCTCGGCCGAGATCGAAGGCGTGCAGGTGCTGCGCCGGGCCACGCTGTCGCTGGAGGAGGGCGCGACCGTCGCGCTGATCGGCCGCAACGGCGCCGGCAAGACCAGCCTGCTGCGCGCCATCATGGGCTTCATGAAGGTAACTGGCGGTGCGATCAGCTTCGACGGCAAGCCGCTCGATACGGTGAAGGCTCATGAGCGGCCGCGGCTCGGCATCGGCTATGCGCCGGAGGATCGCCGGCTGTTCTCGACCTTCACCATCGAGGAGAACATCCGCCTGCCGGCCGAGGTGATGAAGCTCGGCGAGGCCGAGATCGCGAGAAGGCTGGAGCGCATCTACGCGGTGCTGCCGGAACTCGCCGACCTGCGCCAGCGTCCGGCGGCCGGTCTCTCCGGCGGCCAGGGCAAGATGGCGGCGCTCGCCCGCGCTCTGATGGTCGGCAGCCGCGTCATCCTGCTCGACGAGCCGTTCCAGGGGCTCGCCCCCGTCCTGGCCAACCGCTATGCCGCTGCCCTGCGCGCCCTGCGCGACAGCCATCCCGACATCGCCTTGCTGATCACCGAATCCAACCCCAGTCTGCTGCGCAACTTCGCAGGCCGGGCTTATGCGATCGAGCGCGGCGAGGTCAGCGAGACCGTGCTGGCGCAAAGCTCGCTCGCCGCGGCCGGGCTGCATTGAAAGCCCAGGATAAGCCCTCCCCCTTGTGGGGGGAGGGTTGGGAGGGGGGTATGCCACCTGCTGCCTGACATGATTTGCCGTGCGGCAGATGCAAGGCGTCCGACCGTGCGGCTGACTACCCCCCTCTCTAACTCTCCCCCACAAGGGGGAGAGGACAGGTCGAGGTTCGCTTCGAAGGACTTGGAAGGACGACTACATGACCCAGCACTTCATCAACGGCCGGCATGTCGCCGGGCGCACCGGCGAGACCATGGCGGTGCTCGCGCCGGCGACTGGCGAGGAGTTCACCCGCATCGCCTGCGGCAACGCCGATGACATCGACGACGCCGTGAAGGCCGCCCGCGCCGCCTATGAAGGCGCCTGGGGCAGGCTCACCGCCGCCGAGCGCGGCCGCCTGATCGCGAAGCTCGCCTTCAAGGTTCAGGATCATTTCGACGAGCTGGCGAAGATCGAGGCGCAGGACACCGGCAAGCCGATGGCGCAGGCCAGGGCCGATATCGAGGCGACGGTGCGCTATTTCGAATTCTATGGCGGCGCCGCCGACAAGGTGCACGGCCACATTATCCCGTTCCTCAACGGCTACAGCGTCAACGTCGTGCACGAGCCCTATGGCGTCACCGGCCATATCTTGCCCTGGAACTACCCGGCGCAGATGTTCGGCCGCTCGCTCACCGCCTCGCTCGCCATGGGCAATGCCGTGGTGCTGAAACCCGCCGAGGACGCCTGCCAGACGGCGCTGCGCCTCGCCGAGCTCGCCAGCGAGGTCGGCTTCCCGGACGGCGCGATCAACATCGTCACCGGCCGCGGCCATGAGGCGGGCGAGGCGCTCTGCCGCAATCCCGGCGTCGGCTTCATCTCCTTCACCGGCTCGCCGCAAGTCGGCCAGATCATCCAGAAGGCCTGCGCCGACAACTTCATCACCTGCACGCTCGAGCTCGGCGGCAAGTCGCCCCAGATCGTCTTCGACGACGCCGATTTCGATGCGGCTGTGCCGATCGTCTGCAAGGCGATCGTCCAGAACACCGGCCAGACCTGCTCGGCCGGCAGCCGCGTGCTGGTGCAGAAGACCGTCTATGACGAGTTCGTTGGCGCCGTCGCCAAGCAGTTCGCCAAGCTGCGTGCCGGCACGCCCGAGATGGACCTCGACTGCGGCCCGGTGATCAATGCCAAGCAGCGTGGCCGGGTGCAGAGCTTCGTCGACCAGGCCCGCGAGCAGGGCATTCCGGTCCTCGCCGAAGGCGCGATCGCGCAGGGCGTGCCCAATGGCGGCTTCTACGTGACCCCGACCCTGTTCGGGCAGGTGCCGCGCGGCAACCGGCTGGAGCAGGAGGAGGTCTTCGGGCCGGTGCTCGCCGCCTTCTCCTTCGAGGATGAGGAGGATGCGGTGAAGCTTGCCAACTCCACCCCTTACGGCCTCGTCGCCGGCGTCTGGACCAATAATGGCGGGCGCCAGCAGCGTGTCGCCAAGCGGGTCAGGGCCGGGCAGGTCTTCATCAACGGCTATGGCGCCGGCGGCGGCATCGAACTGCCCTTCGGTGGCACGGGCAAGAGCGGCCATGGCCGCGAGAAGGGCTTCATGGCGCTGGAGGAGTTCGCCGTCGCCAAGACGATCGTGCACAAGCACGGGTGAAGTGGAACGAGTAGATCGCGGCCAGGTTGCTATTCGAACGGAGTAGCTTTGGATCGCAGGGGAATGGGTCTTGCGCCCGGCAGCGGGCGCAACCATTGATCTACTATGGGTGGCATGCGGCCGGCAGGCGATACCGTCGAGATTCTGGAGAAGCTACTCGCGCCCTTGCAGGGCCGGCGCATTCTCGACATCGGCTGCGGCAGGGGCAACCTGCTGCAGGCGCTGGTCGAGCGCGGCGCCAGCGTCGTTGGTCTCGACCCGGATGAGGCGATGCTGGAGGTCGCGGAAAAGCTCGCGCCCAAGGCGGCGCTGAAGCACGGCTGCGCACAGCTCTTGCCTTGGGGCGATGCCAGCATGCACGCCGCGATCTTCCTCAACAGCCTGCATCACGTCCCGGTGCCCGACATGCTGCTGGCGCTGGAGGAGGCGGCACGCGTCGTCGGCAGGGGCGGCGGCATCGTCGTCATCGAGCCCTTGTCGGAAGGCTCCTTCTTCGATGCCTTGCGCCTGATCGAGGATGAGACCGAGGTCAGGCATGCGGCACAGGACGCGATCGTCCGCGCGATGCGCCGCGGCATCGTCAGCGAGAGCCGGCGGATCGAATACGATCGCGTCGAGACGTTCCCCGATGCCGCCGCCTTCATGGCACGCGCCGTCGCCGCCGACCCCTCACGGGAGGAACGGGCAGAGGCGGCGCGCGGCAAGCTGCTCGCGCGTTTCGAGGCGCTGTCGGAGCATGAGGATGGCGGCTACGTCCTGCATCAGCCGATCAGGCTGCACCATCTCAAGGTGCCGCTCGGAACGAAGCCGTCAGTCAATCCCGCAATGTTTGGCTGACGGGCAGCTGCCGCGGGTCCTTCACGCGTCCCGGCCATTCGCCGGTGATGCCGGGCTGGACCGGCCGCTCCAGATAGGTTGAGAGCACGACATAGCTGCGCGTCGCGGTGACGCCGGGCACGTCATAGATCTTCGCGAGCAGGCCTTCGAGCGCATGGGTGCTCTCGGTGCGCACCTTGAGCATCATGCAGGTGTCGCCGGCGACCGAATGAATCTCCTCGACCTCGGGATGGGCCTCGATCGCCAGGAGTGTGGTCGTCTTGCCCCAGCCGGTGGTGTCGACATGGACGAAGGCGAGCAGCGTCTTGCCTGTCGCCTCCGGCTCGATCAACGCCGCGACCCGCCTGATCACGCCGGAGCGCCGCAGCCGCTTCACCCGCTCATGCGCCGCCGGCGGCGAGAGGCCGACGCGCTCGCCGAGATCGGCGTAGCTGATCGTCGCATCCTCGACGAGAACGCCTAACAGCTTTCGGTCCATGGCATCGAGTTCGCGCTCCGCCCCGCAGCTTCGCCGAACGCCATCTGTTTTTTCAAGCATTCGCTATTCCTCGATTGAAACGGAATATCATTCGATCATTCTGCAGAAATGACGAATAAAAATCAAACGACCTCAAGCGCCGCCCGCATACCCCCAGCAGCCTATGCGCTCTGCCTGTGCATCGGGCTCGTCGGGGCGAACTCGCTGGCGCTGGGGCCGATCGCGCCGCGCGTCGCCGAAAGCTTCGCCAGCGACGTGCCGGCGGTGATGACGGCCTCCGCCGCCTTCGGCATCGGCACGGCAGCGAGCGCCTTGCTGCTCGCCGGCTTGATCGACCGCTTCGGCGCGGGCCGCATGTTGCGCTATGCCCTGCTCGCCTTCCTGGCCGCGCTCGCGGCGAGCGGGGCGGCGCCGGTTCTGCCCGCCTTCGTCGGCGCGCAGTTGCTGGCGGGCCTCGCTGCCGGCCTGGCGCTTCCGTCGATCTACACGCTCGCCGCGCTGGCGGCGCCTGCCGGCCGCGAGAGCGACACGCTCGGCGTCGTCCTGTTCGGCTGGACGCTCAGCATGGTCGCGGGCGTCTCGCTCTCGGCGGTGATCGCCGACCTGTTCGGCTGGCGCATGGTCTATGGCCTCGTCGTCGTCGCCGGGCTCGCGGCGATGGCTGGAACCACGAAGCTGACCGCCAGTGGTGCTGCGACCGGGCGCGCCGCACCGTCGCCGCTCTCCGCGTTGCGGGTGCCCGGCATCGCGCCGCTGCTGCTCGCCTGCTCCGCCTTCATGGCCTCGTTCTACGGCGTCTACGCCTATGTCGGCGATCATCTGCATCGCGTGCTGGGTCTGCCGGTCAGCGCCGGTGGCCTGCTCGCTTTGTGTTACGGCCTCGGCTTCGGGGCGACGACCTTCCTCGACCGCTGGATCGACCGCCTCGGCCCGGCCCGCCTGCTGCCGATCTTCTTTGCGGTGGTCGGCGGCGTCTATCTGGTGATGAGCCTGGTCGCTACATCCTATCCCGCATTGCTCGCCGTGGTGTTTTTCTGGGGCATGGCCAACCATGCCGGGTTGAACGTGCTGATCCTCCGGCTGGGTGCGCTCGATCCCTCCCGCCGCGGCGCGATCATGGGCCTCAACAGCAGCGTGACCTATCTCGCGCTCTTCGCCGGGACGACAGGCTTCGGGCCGCTCTATGCCCGTGCCGGCTTTCCGGCGCTCGCCGGGCTGGCGGTCGCGTTGATGTTGGTGGCGGCCCTCGCCGCGGCGCTGGCGCCCCGCGCCGTCATTCCGGGGCGGGCCGCAGGCCTGAGCCCGGAACCCAGAACCGATGCGGGCTCTTGATAGTACTGGAACTGGCCAGCCTCTTCCGGAAACGGCATCGGTTCTGGGTTCCGGGCTCGCTGCTTCGCAGCGCCCCGGAAAGACGCAGCGCTGATCACATCTGGATGACGTGCCGGATCGTCCGGCCTTCGTTCAGCGCGTCGAAGCCTTCATTGATCCCCTCGAGCGGGCTTGAGCTGGTCCAGAGCTTGTCGACCGGCATGCGGCCGCGCTGATAGAGGTCGATGAAGCGCGGGATGTCGCGCACCGGGATGCAGGAGCCGACATAGGAGCCCTTCAGCGTCCGCTCCTCGCCGACGAGCCGGACCGGCGCCAGCGCCATCGTATGCGCCGGGTTGGCGAGGCCGGCAGTCGTCGTCGTGCCGCCGCGCCGCGTGATCTGGTAGGCGAGCTCCAGCGCCTTGACCGAGCCGGCCATCTCCAGCCCGTGATCGACGCCACCCTTGGTGGCGGCGCGGATCGCCTCGACGACATCGGGCGCGCCGGCATTGAAAGTGTCGGTCGCGCCGAGCTCGCGGGCGATCCTGAGCTTCTCGTCCGAGAGGTCGACAGCGATGACGCGGGCTGCCCCGCAGGCGGCTGCCCCGAGCAAAGCGGAGAGGCCGACGCCACCGAGACCGACGACCGCCACCGTCTCACCGGCGCGGACCTTGGCGGTGTTCACCGCCGCGCCAACGCCGGTCAGCACCGCGCAGCCGAACAGGGCCGCGATCTCATGCGGGATGTCGGCCTCGATCTTCACCAGCGAATGACGTGACATCACCGCATGCTCGGCGAAGGCGGAAACGCCGACATGATGGTGCACCGGCTTGCCGTTCTGCGAGAGGCGGCGACCGCCGGCCATCAGCTCGCCGACGCCATTGGCGGCATTGCCGGGCTCGCACAAAGCAGGGCGCCCCTCGCTGCACGGCGCGCAATGGCCGCAGGAGGGCACGAAGACCATGACGACGCGGTCACCCCTTTTCAGGTCGGTGACGCCCAGCCCGACCTCCTCGACCTCGCCGGCCGCCTCATGGCCGAGCACCATCGGCACCGGGCGCGGCCGGTTGCCGTCGATCACCGAGAGGTCGGAATGGCAGAGGCCGGCGGCGCGGACCCTGACCAGCACCTCGCCCATTCCAGGCGGGGCGAGCTCGACCTCCTCGATCCGGAGCGGCTTCGACTGCGCATAGGGCGCGGCGACGGGGCTTGCGTGCAGGACGGCGGCGCGGGTCTTCAAGGCGTATCCTCGTGGCTTCGATTTTTCATCTCAGCCCTCATCCTGAGGAGCGATCCGGAGGATCGCGTCTCGAAGGATGCTCCAGCTGGTTCCAGAGCCTCCTGAAGCATCCTTCGAGACGCCGCTGCGCGGCTCCTCAGGATGAGGGCTGAGGATGGCTGTAAGAGTGGGCGGTGCCGCCGCCGCCTGTCAAAGACGAAATCCCGATCAGCCGTATAAGGCCGGCGGATCGCTTTCGTCGCCGAGCGTCGCGGTCCAGCTCTCCTCGGTGACGAGGCCGCGCAGGATCTCCCAGGAGAGCTGGCCGATGGCGCGGGCCGCGGCCGTCATCGGCCGCTCGGTCGAATAGGCGAGATAGACCTTGCGATAGAGCGACGGCTGCTCGATCGGCCAGGTCTGGAAGGTACCGGCCTTCTCCTGCGCCCGCACCGCCATGCGCGGCAGGATGCCGTAGCCGAGGCCGCGTTCGGCCAGGCGCTTGATCTGCGCATAGGATTCGATCTCGACCGCGGCATGGACGGTGGCGTTGATGCCGGCCGCCGCCTCGTCGATCTGGTCGCGCAGGCCATGGCCAGGGCCGGGCAGGATCAGGTCGAGCCCGGCCGCCTCGCTCAGCGTCACCGCCTTGCCCGGCGAGGTCTTCAGCGCCGTCAGCGCCGGCACGCCGAACAGGCAGAGCTCCTCGGTCAGGATGTGGTGGATGCCGAGCCCCTTCGGGTCCGAGGTCGAGTAGATCACCGCGAGATCGACCTCGCCCTTGCGCAACCAGTCGAGCACAAAGCCGCTCATCGCCTCGGCGATGCGGATGCGCACATCCGGATAGCGCTCCTGCGTCGCCTCGATCAGCGGCACGCTGAACTGCTCGCTGACGGTGCCGGGCAGGCCGATGCGGACCTCGCCGGCCGGCGCCGCCTGTTCGCCGCGGACGCTGTCGCGCAGTTCGGCGAATTCGGCGAGGATAATGCGGGCCTTGGCGAGCAGGCGCTCGCCGGCCTCCGTCGGCTGCACGCCGCGCGTGCCGCGATGCAGCAGGGCGACGCCGAGCTCGTCCTCCATATGGCGCAGATGCTGGCTCAGGGCAGGCTGCGCCACCCTGAGCTTGAGTGCCGCCTTGGAGAACGAACCCTGTTCGACGATGGCCGTGAAATAGCGCAACTGGCGCAGATCCATCGCCGCCCCGTTCCCTCTCATTGGCTCGCGAGCGCGAGCTTTCGCTTATGCAGACTAGAGCGAAGCCTTATTGGCCGTCCACTCCGCAGGCGTGCATCTTTCCCTCCCGGCAAGGCCTGACGCGACGCCAGGCCACCCGGCGAAGAAGACGGCGCCCGACGCCGCTCCCCTTTCATCCGGAGGAACGCCATGTCGAAGCTGCTCATTCCACCCACCAGCCGCCGAAGCTTCCTCACCGGCGCGGCAGCGCTCGCTGCCGGTACGGCCTTGCCGGGCAGCGCTTCCGCCAAGGCTCCGCTCGCAAACAGTCAGGTGCCCTATTACTACCGCTTCGCGCTCGGACAGGCCGAGGTGACGGTGGTCTCGGACGGGCCGCTGCCGCTCGGCGATCCCGGCTCCAGCTTCCTCGGCCTGCCGAAGGAACAGGTCTACGGCCTGCTGGAGACGAACTTCCTGCCCAAGGACAATGTCGTGCTCGAGCAGAACATCCCGATCGTCAATTTCGGCGACCGGCTGGTGATGTTCGACACCGGCATGGGCTTCTCCAAGGCCTTCGGCCCAACCACGGGACGGCTGCTGAAGAGCATGCAGGAAGCCGGCATCGACCCGGCATCCATCGACGCGATCGTCTGCAGCCACGCCCATATCGACCATACCGGCGGCATCTGCTCGGCCGAGGGCAAGCCCAACTTCCCGAACGCGCAGATCTATATCAGCCAGGTCGACCATGATTACTGGCTCGACGATGCCCGGCTCGGCACGCCGTTCAAGGCCTTTGGCGAGCATGCCCGCGCCAACCTGCGGCCGGTGCGCGACCGCATCGTCTTCTTCAAGGACGGGCAGGAGTTCCTGCCGGGCATCACCGCGATCTCGGCGCCGGGCCATAGCCCCGGCCACACCATCTTCAACGTCTCCTCAGGTGGGAAGTCGTTCACCTTCCTCGGCGACCTGACCCATCACCCGGTGCTGCTCACCGAGAACCCGCGTGTCGAGTTCGCCTATGACTGGGACCCGAAGATGTCGGTGCAGTCGCGGGTGAAGCTGCTCACCATGCTGGCCGAGCAGAAGACGCCGGTGATGTCCTATCACTTCGCCTGGCCGGGCTTCGGCAACCTTGCCAAGGCCGGCGATGGTTTCCGATACTACCCAGCGCCGATGCAGATGCTGCGCGGCTGAGTCGGTCCTCTCCCCAGGCTCAGTCTGTGCGGCGGCCATGGGTGCCTGGGCGCGGCCCCGGGCACCCATGGCCACAATCGTTTTCGACGCGGTGGTTTTCGGACAGCCCGCGTCACATTGGTTCCGGATGACCTAGTCGTCGTGCAGCGGGCGCGGCACCGTCACGGGCCGCGCCTCGCGCGCCTGCGCAGCGAGCCGCACCGGCGCATTGACCGCACCGAAGCCGGCATAGCCGCCACGCCGCTCGACGATCTCGAAGAAGAAGCGCTGCGCGAAGACGTGGGTGTAGACCTGCAGGAACTCGGCCTCGCCGTCGCGGTCATAAAGGATGTGGTGCTCGCGCAGCCGGTCGAGGAAAGCCGGCTCCAGCCCGTAGCGCGCCTCCAGGTCGTCGTAATAGTTCTCGGGAATATCGAGGAAATCGAGCCCGACGGCGCGCATCGCCGTCACGGCCGCGAAGATGTCCGGCGAGGTGAAGGCGATGTGCTGCACGCCCGAGCCGAAATGCTCGGAGACGAAGCGCGAGGACAGCGTCCGCGTCGCCTGCGAGCCGTTGAGTATGAGGCGGACCGAGCCGTTCGCAGCGACCAGCGGCCGGCTCTGCACGAGCCCAGCGGGGTCGGCAATGGCGAGCTGCGGGATGCGGTCGAGCGCGAACAGCGACGTGTAGAACAGCAGCCAGGACAGCATCTCGTCATAGTCCATCGACTGCGAGATGTGGTCGACATCGGTGAGCAGGGCAGGGGCATTGCTGCCGGCATCGGTGGCGATGAAGTCGTCATGCCAGCTCTGCGCGCCGTCATGGCGCGGCTCGGTAAAGTAGATCAGGCTGCCGCCGACGCCGCGGATCGCCGGGATCTCCATCTCGCCCGGCCCGACCGACTGCTCGAAGGTCGTGTCCTTCAGTGCCCGGGCGCGCGCCATCGTCGCCGCGACATTGGCGACGCGTAGCGCCAGCGCGCAGACGCCGGGGCCATGCATGATCGCATGCGATTGGGCGAAGCCGTCCTTCTCGGTGTTGACGATCAGGTTGATCCCGCCCTGGCTCCAGCGCGTCACCGCCTTGCTGCGATGCTCGCCGCTCTTGTGGAAGCCGAGCGCGCTGAACAGACTGGACAGTGCCTGCGCCGGCTCCTCGTCGAGCGCGAATTCGAGGAACTCGACGCCGAGCAGCGGCGCGCGGTCGGGCATCTCCGCCTTGGCGGGATCGTTCAGCCGGGCCGTCTGGTCGGCGAGCTGGATCAGCGAGCGCAGCCCGTCGACCGCGACGCGCTTGGCCGAGCCGGCGCGGAACTGGTCGTTGAAAATCTCGAGCGAGAGCGGGCCGGCATAGCCGGTCGCCTCGACTGCTTGCAGGAAATCGGCGACGGCAAGGTCACCCTGGCCGGGGAAGTTGCGGAAGTGCCGGCTCCAGCTCAGCACGTCCATGTCGAGCAGTGGGGCATCGGCGAGCTGGACCAGCTCGATCCGGTCGCCGGGGATCGAGGAGATCGGCTCCAGCGGCGAGCGCCGCGCCAGCGTATGGAAGGAATCGAGGATCAGGCCGATGCGCTCATGATTGGCCCGGCGCACGATCTCCCAGGCGTCGCGATAGTCGTTGACATGGCGGCCCCAGGCCAGCGCCTCGAAGCCGACGCGCACGCCATGCTTCGCAGCGAGATCGCCGAGCTCGTTGAGGTCATGGGCGGCGCGGTCGATGCCCCCAGCGATTGCGGCGAGACGTTCGAACAGATCAGCATCAGCCTGGCGCCGAGCTCGTTCATCAGTTCGAACTTGCGCCGGGCCCGCTCGAAGGTGCGGTTGCGCAGCGGTTCCGGCATGCCCTCGAAATCGCGGAAGGGCTGGAACGCGACGATGGCTAGGTTGAGGTCGGCGATCATCTTGCCGACATCGCGCGGATTGCCGTCGAAGGTCAGGAAGTCGTTCTCGAAGACCTCGACCCCGTCGAAGCCCGCTGCGGCGATGGCCTGGAGCTTGTCGGCGAGATCGCCGGAGAGCGAGACGGTGGCGATCGAGGTCGGGTTCATGGTTCAAGCCGCTTCCGTCATGGCGCCGCCGAGGAAGAGCTGGGCGACGCGGGGGTCGGCGAGAATGTCCGCTGCTGGGCCCTGCATGCGGGTCTGGCCGAGCTCCAGCACCAGGCCTTCGTCGGAGATTTCCAGCGCCGAGCGTGCGTTCTGCTCGATCATCAGGATGGTGACGCCCTTGGCGCGCAGCTCCTTCAGGATGTCGAAGGTCTCCTGCACCAGCATCGGCGAGAGGCCGATCGAGGGCTCGTCGATCAGCACGAGCTTGGGGTCGAGCAGGAGCCCGCGCACGATCTCGAGCTGTTTCTGCTGGCCGCCCGAGAGCGTCGAGGCCTGGACATCGGCCTTGGCGCGCAGCGACGGGAAGCGGTCGAGGGCCGCCTCGATGCGCTTTGGCATATCGGTGATCTGGCTGCCGGCAGCGACCGCGCCGAGTTCGATATTGTGGCGCACCGAGAGCTCGGGGAAGATGTTGCGGCCCTGCGGCACATAGCAGATGCCGGCCTCCAGCAGCTTGCGCTGGTTCCAGTTGGTGATCTCCCGACCTTCCAGCCGGATATGGCCGTGGCGCACCTTGAGCAGGCCGAAGATCGCCTTGAACACGGTCGACTTGCCGGCGCCGTTCGGGCCGATCACGGTGGTGATGGCGGCGCGCGGTACCTTGAAGGTCGTGCCGTTGAGGATGGTCATGGCGCCGTAGCCGCCGACCACGCTGTCGAGTTCGAGGATGGGAGTGGTCATCACGGGCTTCCTTGTAAAGCGAGGAACCGCGCAAGCCCTCCCCCTTGTGGGGGGAGGGTTGGGAGGGGGGTATCGAGGTCGCAGAACTTGAGGAGGCAGGCTGGTTCGTCGTCGAGGGTGGCATACCCCCCTCTCCAGCTCTCCCCCCACAAGGGGGGAGAGAGGCGCAAAGTCGATCGTCGCTGCGAGATTTGCAAAGCAGCGCATCTTAATGCCCCAGATAAGCTTCGATCACAGCCGGATTGGCGCGGACCTCGGCCGGGGTGCCCTCGGCCAGGACCTTGCCCTCGGCCAGCACGATGACGCGCGAGCATAGCGACATCACGAAATCCATGTTGTGCTCGATCACCACGAAGGTCGCGCCCTGCTCGGCATTGATGGCGCGCAGGCGTTCCTTCAGGTCTCCGAGCATGGTCAGGTTGACGCCGCCGGCCGGCTCGTCGAGCAGGACGAGGCGCGGGCCCGCCATGAAGGCCATGGCGGCGTCGAGCAGCTTCTGCTGGCCATAGGAGAGTCCGCCGGCCTTGGCCTCAGTGAGATGGCCGAGCTTGAAGAAGCCGATCATCTGCTCGGCCTTGGCCGTCAGTCCGGCATCGCGCGCGCCGAAGAAACGCGACAGCATCGTGCCTTCGTGCTCCTGGCCGGCGAGGATCAGGTTCTCGCGCACCGAGAGCTCGGGGAAGACCTGCAGCAGCTGGAAGGTGCGACTGACGCCGAGCCGGTTGAGCTCGGAGGGGCGCATATTGGTGACATCTAGCCCGTCGAGCTTGACCGCGCCCTCGGTCGGCTCGAGCTGGCCGAGGATGCAGTTGAACAGGGTCGACTTGCCGCAGCCGTTCGGGCCGATGATGCCGAGGATCTCGCCCTCGTTGACCTTGAAGGAGACGCCGTTCACCGCCTTGATGCCGCCGAAGGCCTTGTGGAGGTTCGAGACTTCGAGGACCTGGGTCATCGGCTGCCTCCCGTCTTGCCGGTCAATCGATTCCAGCCGCGCTCGAGCAGGCCGCTCATCCCCTGCGGGCAGGCGATCAGCAGCAGCATGACGATTCCCGCAAAGATGATCAGGTAGAGCGAGCCGGCAAAACGCAACCACTCCGGCAGTACCACGCCAAGCAGCGCCCCGATGAACGGCCCGAGCAGGTAACCGGCGCCGCCGGCGACCACCATCAGCAGCAGGAAGAAGCTCTGCGACAGCGAGAACGGCGAGGGGTCGATGAATTCGACCAGCGGCGCATAGAGCGCACCGGCAAAGCCGGCATAGGCCGAGCCGATCGCGAAGGCGAGCAGCGTGTACATGCGGGTGTCGATGCCCAGGCTCGCAGCCCGGATCGGGTTCTCGCGCAGCGCCGTGAAGGCGCGGCCCCAGGGCGAGCGGATCATCCACCAGAGCACGACCGCGAGCAGGAAGGTCACGACCACGACGAAGCGATGGAAGGCGAGCGCCCCGTCGAGCTTGAGGCCGAAGAAGCTTGGACGCGGAATGTTGGAGAGGCCAAAGACGCCGCCGGTCAGCCATTGCTCATTGCGCAGCACGAGCCAGATCAGCGTCGAGAAGGCCAGGGTGACGAAGGCGAGATAGTGCGCCTTGACCCGGAGCGCCGGGAAGCCGAGCACGAGCCCGACCGAGAAGGTCAGCAGCCCGGAGATCGCGAAGGAGGCGTACCAGTTGAGCCCGAGCTTGCTGGTCAAAAGTGCCGTCGCATAAGCGCCGATGCCCATGAAGGCGGCCTGGGCCAGCGATTTCAGGCCGGCATAGCCGAGCGTCAGGTTGAGGCCCATCACCGCGACGCTCATCACCAGCCAGAGCGAGAGCACGTAGGTGCCGTAGCGGCCCATGCCGGACGGGACGAACCAGAGGATGATCGCGGCGGCGACCAGCGTCAGCAGCGTGCCGTCGATGAAGGCGGGCAGCGACAGGCGGCGCGCCGCCGGGGCGGCACTGTGGGTTGCGGGCGCGGTCATACCCGGCGCTCCTCTTTGCGGCCCATCAGGCCTTCCGGCTTGAGGAGGATGACGATGACCAGCAGCACGAGCGGCACGGCCAGCCGATAGGAGGTCGAGATGTAGGCTGCCGCCATGCTGTCGACGATGCCGACGATCAGCCCGCCGACGAGAGCGCCGCGGACCTGGTTGAAGCCACCGACGATCGCCGCGATGAAGGCGAACAGGCCGATCACCTCGCCATTGGAGAACTTCGCCAGATAGATCGGCGAGATCAGCACCGAGGCGACGACGGCGAGCGCCGCGTTGATCACGAAGGTCAGCAGCACCATGCGCTCGACCGGGATGCCGAGGATGCGCGCCACCGTTGGATTCTGCGCCGTCGCCTGCATCTGACGACCAAGCTTTGTCCCGCCGACGAACCATTGCAGCAGGCCGATGACGGCGAAGGCGACCGCGATGATCGCGACATGCTGCAGCGAGATCGCGGCGCCGAACACCGAGATCGTCTCGGTCGGCACGAAGGACGGGAATTTCTGGGCCTCGGCCGAGAAGCCGTCCTTGGCGCCTTCCTTCATGATGATCGACAGCGCCATGGTGGCGATGGCGAGCGGCAGCACGCCGTGCCGGATCATCGGGTCGACCACGGCGAGCTTGAAGCCGACGCCGAAGATCAGGATGAAGGCGGCGATGCCGATCAGGGCTCCGAGCCAGATCGGCGCGCCGAAGAGCTTGATCGCGAGCAGGACCAGCACGGCCGGCAGCATGACGAACTCGCCCTGGGCGAAATTGATCGTCTGCGAGGTCTGCCAGACCAGGGTGAAGCCGATCGCGGCGAGGGCATAGATCGCGCCCGTGGCGATGCCGGCGATGAGGTAGGCGAGGAATTCGGCCATGGCGGTTTCTCGCTGGTGTGGCGCGTCGAAAGCAGGTTCTTCCCTTCTCCCCTTGCGGGAGAAGGTGGCCTGAAGGGCCGGATGAGGGGTCGCTCAGGTCTATCCGGCGAACGCCATATCCGACGCGATGAAAGTTGCGAGCGTTGCGCGACCCCTCATCCGTCTCGGCTTCGCCGAGCCACCTTCTCCCGCAAGGGGAGAAGGGAAGGGTCGCGGCTCGCCGGCCTTACGGGTTGATCTTCGGCAGCGTCGCCGTGATCACCTGCTTGCCGTCCTTGACCTCGGCGAGGAAGCTCTCGCGGTCGAGGTCGCCGTTCTTCTCGATCGTGGTCTCGATCAGGATGCCGGGCTCGTCCGAGGTCTTGATCGTGGCGCCGCGCAGCGTGTCGGCGACGCCCTTCTTGTCGAACTTCTTCTGCTTCTCGGTCGCCCACTTCACCATGTAGACGGCCATGTAGCCCTTCATGCCGTTGTGGTCGGAGACGTAGTTGTACTTGGCCTGGAATTTCTTGCCGAACTCCTGGAAGGCCGGGATCGGCGCGTCGATCGACAGGCCGACATGGCCCTTGACGCCGTTGGCGGCGTCGCCGGCGAGCTCGATCACCTTGGCGCCGAGCAGCGTGGTCTCGCCGACCATCGGCTTGGTAATGCCTTGCTGCTTGGCGGCGCGTAGGAAGCGGGCGCTCTCCTCCTCGTTGAGATAGACGAAGATCGCGTCGGCATTCGAATTCTTGACCTTGATCGCGTCGGCGGCGAAGTCGGCCTGGCCCTGCTCGGTCGCAACGTCGACGGCGAGCTTGATGCCGGCCTTCTCGAGCTCGGGGATGATCGCGTCGCGGCCACCCTTGCCGAAGTCGTTGTTGACCCAGACGACGGCGACCGAACCGGCTTTGACCGTGTCCTTCAGGTATTTGGCGATCTTCGGCATCGCCGCGGTCTGGCTGAGCGAGGTGCGGAAGAGATACTGGTTGCCCTGCTTGGTCAGGCCAGCCGCCTCGCCGCCGACGAGCTGGGCGATCTCAGCCCGCTGGGCGATCTGCATGGAGGCGCCGATCGGGCCGGAGAAGACCGGGCCGAGCACGGCATAGGTGCCCTCGTCGATGGCGCGCTGTACGGCGGCGCGCGTGTTACCCGGATTGGTCTGGGTGTCGTAGTGGACGATCTCGATCTGCTTGCCGAGGATGCCGCCCTTGGCGTTGATGTCGGCGACGGCGAGGTCGATGCCGTTCTTCCAGTTGGTGCCGGCGGTCGCGCCTGCGCCCGAGAGCTCGACGACGTCGACCAGCTTGACCTTGTCCTGCGCCAGCGCGGGCAGGCTGACGGCCATGCCGAACGCGGCGGCAATGATCCAGTGCTTCTTCATTCTCGTTTCCTCCACTCGTCTTGTCGTTTCTTGATCCCCGCCCGGTGATGCCGGGTCGTCTCGCTCAGGCGGCGCGTTCGGCTCCCTCGCGTGCCGCGATCACGGCGTCGAAGGCGGCGCCGATCACGGCCTCCGAAACCTCCAGCCCGGTGAACAGCCGGAAGGCGTCGACGCCCTGGTGAATCGCGAGCTCGCGCCCGGTCATCACGGTCGCGCCGGCCTTTTGCGCCGCTTTCAGCAGCGGAGTAAAGAGCGGATGGTAGACCGCATCCGCGACCCATTGCGACGCATGGATCGCGCCCGCCTCGATCGGGATGCCGCGGTCCGGCAGCATGCCGATCGGCGTGCCGTTGACGATACCGGCAGCACCCTCGGCAGCAGCCTCGGCGCTGTCGGCGATCACGGTTTCCGTGCGCTTGCCCAGGGCGGTTGCGAGTGCTTCAGCCTTGCTCCGGTCGGTGTCGTAGAGCCTGAGCCGGCTGACACCGCTGCCGGCGAGCGCGAAGGCGATGGCCTTGCCGACTCCGCCTGCGCCGATGACCGCGACCGGCTTGTCGCCATCCTGCCGGCCGAGCCTGCGATAGGCGGTGGCGAAGCCGGTGGCGTCGGTGTTGTGGCCGGTCAGCTTTCCGCCGTCGACGACGATGGTGTTGACCGCACCCATCGCGGCGGCCTGCTCGGACAGTCCGTCGAGCAGCGGCAGCACCGCTTCCTTGTAGGGATAGGTCACGTTGATCCCGGAAAAGCCGAGCCGGCGGATGCCGTCGAGCATGGCGACGAGATCGTCGCGCCCTGCGCCGGCAACCTCGATCAGATGGTAATGCGCCTCGATGCCGGCCGCCCGCGCCGCCGCCTCCTGCGCCGCTGGTGTCGCCGAATGCGCGATCGGCGAGCCGAGCAGCCCGAGCAGAACGCGTTTGCTCTTCTTGGCGGTGACGATGGTCGACATTCCATTCCCTTCGGCGCGCTCGTCTCAGGCGGGCTTGCGCAATAGCCTCCAGCTAAACCGATTTGAAGCCGTAACGCGATAACCAATTCGTCGCTTCTGCCTAACCTGATGTTATCTTTCGGGCGGCGACCCGCGGTGAAACGACGGCGGTCATCTCCTCGCGCAGCAGGCGGACGAAGGTTTCGGCGTAGAGCGAGAGAGCCTTGTCGTTCTTCATCGCGACATAGGTCTGGAAATGGGTCGGCTCCTCGATCGGGATGTTGACGATCCCCTGCATCGAGCCATGCGCCACGGTGAACTGGTCGATGATGGCGATGCCGAGCCCGGCCCGCACCAGCGAGCAGACCGTGGTTCCGAACCGCGCCTTGATCGCCATGTCGTAATGCAGCTTCTGGCGCTCGAATATCTCGCTCATGATCCGCCCATAAGGATCGGTCGGGTCGATGCCGATCAACGGATGCTGGACGATCTCGCGGGCCGAGATGCTGGTGCGCCCGGCGAGCGGATGGTCCTGCGGAACGATGCAGAGCAGCTCACCCATCGCCAAGGGCATGAAATCCAGCCCGGGATGGTCGAGCTTGTAGCTCATCGCCACGATCTCGCCCTTGCCGAGCAGGAGGTAGTCGAGCGCCTCCTCGATCTTCAGGATGTTGATGTCGATGCGCAGGTCGGGATGCTTGCGCCTGAGACGCTCGATCGCGCGCGGCACCATGACATGGCAGATGCTCGGTACCGAGCCGAACTTGAACTCGACATCGCCGCCACGCTCGATCCGGGCCAGCATCGAGTGCAGGTCGTCGACCTTGCGGTAGACGCCGTTGATCTGCTCGAAGATGTCCTTGGCTTCAGGGGTCGGCAGATAGCGGCCGTGCCGGCGGTCAAACAGCTTGAGCCGGAGCGTCCGCTCGGTGTGCTTCATCAGCCGGCTGATGCCGGGCGCGGAGACGTTGAGCAATTTGGCCGCGCCGGCAATCGTGCCGGTGATCATGATCGCCCGGATCACCTCGATCTGGCGCAGCGTGAGCATGGCCGGCGTTTCCCCTGTCTGCTTCTTGCCGGCAGCGGAAGGGAGGGGCGCTTGCCTGTCAAGACGGGGGCCAGCCCGGTTGGACCGAGTTGACTCCCGCGTCATTTGCCGGTCAGCTTCCCTTAGGTCGTCGATCGGTCCGGGGGATTGTTATGGCAGGCCAGCTTCATCCCGCGGCGCCGGATCACCTGCCGGCGTTCATCACCAGCCCGGATGGGACGGACTACCTGATGGTCGCTGCGGCGGTCATCCTGGTCGGCGCCGTACTCGGCATCGGCCTGCTCTTCCTGCGCCTGCACACCTTGCCGGAACGCATCGCCCACAAGACCCACAAGCTGCAGTTCGAGATCGTTGCCGTGCTCGGTCTGCTCGCACTGTTCACCCATGTGCATCTCTTCTGGGTGATCGGCCTGTTCCTCGCCTTGATCGACATCCCCGATATTCCCGGAATGTTCGGCCGGATGGCGGGCGCGCTCGAGAAGATCGCCGGAATCGCGCCCGGCCATGGCGGGGAGGCCGCTTCGGACGTTGAGCATGGGGGCGCGCCGCCGGACGACAAGCCGGTGCAGGTATCGGCCGCGGCCGTGCCGACCGGCGAGCATTGAGGAGGTAGGCGATGCTCGAGCTTCTCGTCTGCGCGCTCTTCACCCTCGTCCCGGACTATCTCTACCGCCGCTACGGCCAGGGCAAGCGGCTGGGCAAGGAGATCACGCTCTATTCGGTCTGGTTCGAATTGCGCTGGGGCATCGTCACCTGCGTCATGCTGACGGTCGGCCTGATCACGGTGATCTTCTACAACCATCCGTCGACGAGCAGCGCCACGGTGTTCTTCCGGAGCGTGCCTATCGTGCCGGAGATCAATGGCCGCGTCGCGCAGGTCCATGTCGGTTACAGCGCGAAGGTCGAAAAGGGCGCGCCGATCTTCACGCTCGACAGCAAGAGCCAGGAGGCGGCCGTCGAGGCTGCGCGGCGCAAGATCGCCGAGGTCGACGCGACATTGGTGGTCGCGAAGGCCGATATCCTCGCTTTTGACGGCAAGATCCAGGAGGCGAGGAGCGCGCTGCAGCAGGCACTCGACGAATTGCAGACCAAGCGCGAGCTAAGGCAGCGCAATGAAAACGTCGTCGCCACCCGCGAAATCGAGCGGCTGGAGAATATCGTGGCCGGCCGCGAGGCCGCGGTTGCGTCCGCGACGGCCTCGCAGGCGGCCGCCCAGACCAAGATCGTGACGCTGCTGCCGGCCGAGCGCGCCAGCGCCGAGGCGGCATTGGGGCAGGCGGAAGTGGAATTGAGCAAGACCGTGGTGCGGGCCGGCTTCACCGGGCATGTCGAGCAGTTCACGCTGCGGGTCGGCGATATCGTCAATCCCTTCATGCGCCCGGCCGGAACCATCATTCCGGCAGAGGCCGGCAGGGTCGGGCTGCAGGCCGGCTTCAACCAGATCGAGGCGCAGGTGATCAAGGTCGGCATGGTCGCCGAGGCTACTTGCGTCTCGAAGCCGTGGACGGTGATCCCGATGGTGGTGACGGGTGTGCAGGACTTCATCGCTGCCGGCCAGATTCGCAGCGGCGAGCAGTTGATCGACGTGCAGCAGGTGGTGCGCCCCGGAACGCTTCTGGCCTATCTTGAGCCGCTCCACCCGGGCGCGATGGACGGCGTGACGCCGGGCTCGAGCTGCATCGCCAATGCCTATACCAGCAACCACGACGTGATCGCCGCGAAGGATACCAGCACCTTCCGGCGCATCGTCCTGCATGCGGTGGACGCGGTCGGGCTGGTGCATGCCCTGCTCCTGCGCATCCAGGCGCAAGTGCTGCCGATCAAGACCCTCGTCCTCAGCGGCCATTGAGCCGACGAGGCCCGCCGGCCGCTGCTTCAGTTCACAGCACGTCGCGCACGCGCACCAGTGTCGAGTCCATGTGCTTGCCGATGGTGGCGGCGAGCGCCTCGCCGTCGCGCTTCAGCAGCGCGGCGGTCATCTCCTCGTGCTCGGCCACGGCGCCGGCCCATTTCTCCGGGCCCTCATTGCCGATGAAGCGCAGGCGCTTGATCCTCGCCTGTAGCGTGCCGTGCATCTCGACCAGCACGTCGTTGCCCGAAGCGGCGACGATGGCGCTGTGGATCGCCTGGTTCAGCTTGAAATAGTCGAGCCGGTTACGGACCCGGTAGAGTTCCATCATCTCGTCGTGCAGCGCCTTGATCGCGGCGATGGCATCGTCACTCGCCTCGGCACAGGCGATCCGGCCGCCGAGCTGTTCCAGCGTCTTCAGCACTTCGAGGATCTGTAGCAGATCGTGCGCCGAGAACTTGCGGACGACCGCGCCCTTCGCCGGCTGGATCTCGACGAGGCCTTCGCTCGCCAGGGTCTTGATCGCCTCGCGCAGCGGTGTGCGCGAGACGCCGAGCTGCGCGCCGACGGCCCCCTCGTTGATGCGCTGCCCGGGCGCCAGCCTGCCCTCGATGATCATGTCGCGCAGCCGCTCGAGCACCTCTTCGTGCAAAGTGCGCCGCGTGATGCGCGGATAGGCGTCCTGCGCCTCGCTCGACATGCCGGCCTCGTTCGTCATCGCGGCTCTCCTTTTGTATCTGTACGGCATGGCGCTTCCGCGCTGTCAACGCGACCGGCCCCAGCTGCGACGCGGGCTTCCCGGCTGGATGCGGCCCCGCCTGTGGACAGGTGAGGCCGCCACCAGGCTCGCGGCAGGGTAATGCAGTTAGGTTATGCTGCATACAGCATACTTGCGTTCGCGACCGGCCCCATGATAGGCCAGCGGCAAGCAACCGGCTGCGACCGGCCTCGGGAGGACAAGATGGACACGCACGCTTCCTTGCCGGTGATCGCGGTCGCCATGGGCGACCCCTCCGGCATCAGCCCCGAGCTCACCGCCCGCATCCTGGCCGAGCCCGATCTGAGCAATGCTGCCCGCTATGTCGTCTTCGGCGATCTGCGCCTGTTCCAGCTCGGCGCCGACGATGCCGGCCTGAAGCCTGATCTGCATGTCGTCGGTGAGGGCGATGCCCTGCCGGCCGATGCCGGCAAGCCCGTCTTCGTCGACCTCAGGAACCACGATCCGGCCGATCTCCAGCGCGGCAAGGCGACGCTCGCCGGCGGCCAGGCCGCGACCGACAATTTCCGCCGCGCGCTGCGTCTTGCTGCGTCCGGCAGGGCCGATGCGGTGTTCTTCACGCCCTTCAACAAGGCGGCGATGCGCTTTGCCTATCCCGGCTATGACGACGAGATTCGCTTCGTGCGCGACGCGATCACATTCGAGGGCCCGGCCAGCGAATTCAACGTGCTGGACAAGCTCTGGAACGCCCGCGTCACCTCGCATATCCCGCTCTCCGAGGTCGCCCAGAACATCACCCAGGAGCGCATCCTGCGGGCGCTCGACTTGGCAGACCGGAATCTCCGCGCTGCCGGCTTCAACCCGCCGCGCATCGCTGTCGCGGGCATCAACCCGCATGCCGGTGACGGCGGCAATTTCGGCCGCGACGAGATCGAGACGATCGAGCCGGCGGTTAAGGCGGCGAAGGCTAAGGGCTATGCGGTCGAGGGGCCGTTCCCGTCCGACACCGTGTTCCTGCGCGCCAGGAACGGCGATTTCGATGCCGTGCTGACCATGTACCATGACCAGGGCCAGATCGCGATGAAGCTGATGGGCTTCGATCGCGGCGTCACGCTGATCGGCGGCTTCCCGTTTCCGATCTGCACGCCTGCCCATGGCACGGCCTACGAGATCGCCGGCAAGGGCATCGCCAATCTCGGCGCGACCCGCGCAGCACTCTCGCTCGCGATCAAGATGGCGAGCGAGGGCAAGGCGGCGCGCAAGGCCGCCTAAAGTCATGTCCCGGCATAGCGGCCGCGAAGAGCCGCACCTCATTTCAACGATCATCCAGGGAGAAACAGCATGAAACGTTTCTGTATTGCAGCGGGCGTTGCCCTTGCCTCCGTCATTGCCGCAGTGGTTCCGGCCGCAGCCTGGCAGCCGACCAAGTCGGTCGAGTTCGTCGTGACCTCGGGTCCCGGCGGCGGCACCGATAATTTCGCCCGCATCGTCCAGTCGATCATCGCCAAGCACAAGTTGATCGAACAGCCGGTCGTCGTGCTCAACAAGGGCGGTGGCAGCGGCGCCGAGGGCTACATTTATGGCAAGGGTGCCAAGGGCGATCCCCACAAGGTCGTCTTCGGCACCAATAATGCCTATCTGCTGCCTTATGTTGCCAAGCTCGGCTACAAGCTCTCCGACCTGACGCCCGTCTCGGCGCTGGCGCTCGACGAATTCCTGATCTGGGTCAAGGGCGACGCGCCCTTCAACGACGCCAAGGCCTAT
This sequence comes from Bosea vestrisii, assembly GCF_030144325.1. Classification (NCBI taxonomy): domain Bacteria; kingdom Pseudomonadati; phylum Pseudomonadota; class Alphaproteobacteria; order Hyphomicrobiales; family Alloboseaceae; genus Allobosea; species Allobosea vestrisii. Next base: position 4,932,135 of record NZ_CP126307.1, read on the forward strand.
GTCGAGGCGGCCAAGGCCAAGCCCGGCAGCTTCAAGATGGCTGGCAGCCAGTCCAAGGACACCGACCAGACGCTGACCGCGATGATCCAGGAGGCGACCGGCGCCAAATGGATCTACGTGCCCTTCCAGGGTGGTGGCGCAGCTGCGACCCAGCTCGCCGGCGGCCATGTCGATTCCAACACCAACAACCCGAACGAGAACATCGGCCAGTGGAAGGCCGGCCAGGTGAAGCCGCTCTGCGTGTTCTCGCCGGTGCGCCTCGCCAAGAGCGACCCGATCCATGACGGCAAGGGCTGGGGCGACATCCCGACCTGCAAGGAAGCGGGCCTGCCGCTCGAGGCCTTCCAGATGCCGCGCACCGTCTGGCTGCCGGCTGAGGTTCCCGCTGACGCCGTCGCCTTCTATGCCGACGTGATGGAGAAGGTCAGCAAGACGCCGGAATGGGCCGAGTTCATCGCCCGCACCGCGCAGACCGCCCGCTTCATGAAGGGCAAGGAGCTCACCGACTTCGTCGCCAAGGACGAGGCTGCCAACGCCAAGGTCTTCAAGAACGAAGGCTGGGTCATAAACTGACCTCGCCACGTCACGCTTGGATCATCCCGGACGGGCACAGCTCGATCCGGGATGATCGTTCGAAACACTGTCAGCATTCGGGAGAGCGCCGATGATCAGCCGCTTCCAGGCCGAGATCGCGACAGCGCTGGCGACGCTCGCCTTCGGCCTCGTGATCGTCAACGGCGCCCGCGAATTCGGCCTCGGCTGGGATTCCTCCGGCCCGCAACCCGGCGCCTTCCCGTTCTATTGCGGTTTGCTGATCGCACTCGCCAGCCTCGGCACGATCGTAACGACAATCGGCCGGCGGATGGGGGGCTCGGCGGCGCTCGCCGGAATCATCCTCGACAAGGAGCAGGGCAAGCGCGTCCTCTCCTTCTTCGTGCCGATGCTCGCCTTCGTCGTGCTGAGCGTGACGCTCGGCATGTATGTCGCGATGCTGCTCTACCTCGTCTTCGCGATGCGCTTTCAGGGCCACTATGGCTGGCTGCCCTCGCTCGCGACGGCAATCGGCACCGCCGCCTTCTTCTATCTCGGCCTCGAGAAATTCGCCCAGGTCGGCCTGCTCAAAGGGCCGATCGAAGCGATGCTCGGCCTCTAGAGCAGGATGCGAAAAAGTGGGAACCGGTTTTTCGCAGAGATCCTGCTCTAAACTCTTAGAATCGATCACGTTTTATGATTTTGGATCGATTCGATCCAAAATCATCGTGATCTAGACAGCGAGCCGGAGCCCACCATGGAAAACTTCGCTTCGCTCCTCCACGGCTTCGAGGTCGCGCTGACGACCCATCACATCGCGCTGATGTTCGCCGGCGTGCTGCTCGGCATTCTGGTCGGCGTGCTGCCCGGCCTGGGGGCGCCGAACGGCGTCTCGCTGATGCTGCCGCTGACCTTCAGCATGGATCCGGTCTCGGCGATCATCCTGCTGACTTCGCTCTACTGGGGCGCGCTCTTCGGCGGCTCGACAACCTCGATCCTATTCAACATCCCGGGCGAGCCATCCTCGGTCGCCACCACCTTCGACGGCCACCCGATGGCCAAGCAGGGCAGGGCGACGGAAGCGCTCTCCTTCGCCTTCCTCTCGGCCGGCATCGGCGCCATGGCCGGCGTCATCCTGATCACGCTGCTATCGGGCTGGGTCGCGCGCTTCGCGCTGAAATTCTCCTCGCCGGAGTATTTCGCGGTCTACTTCATGACCTTCGCCAGCTTCGTCGGGCTCGGCGGCGCCTCGCCGCTAAAGACGCTCGTCTCGATGGCGATGGGCTTTGCCTTCGCCTCGATCGGCATGGATTCGGTCTCGGGCAATGTCCGCCTGACCTATGAGTTTGACGCGCTGCTCGCCGGTGTCAGCTTCCTGATCGCGGTGATCGGCCTGTTCGGCCTCGGCGAGCTCCTGCAGACGATGGAGGAGGGGCTTCGCTTCGACGGGGTGAAGGCCAAGGTCCGTCCGCGCGACGTGCTCGCGACGGCGGCGAAGCTGCCGCGCTACTGGCTCGCTCTGCTGCGCTCCAGTATCATCGGCATCTGGATGGGCATCACGCCGGGCGGCCCGACCGCGGCCTCCTTCATGAGCTACGCCATGGCCAAGCGCTCCTCGCGCAATCCGGAGAAGTTCGGCAAGGGCGAGCCCGAGGGCGTGATCTCGCCCGAGACGGCTGATCATGCCGCCGGCTCCGCCGCCATGCTGCCGATGCTGGCGCTCGGTATCCCGGGTTCCGCGACAGCCGCTGTGATGATGGGCGGGCTGATGATCTGGGGCCTCAACCCCGGCCCGATGCTCTTCGTCGAGCGGCCCGATTTCGTCTGGGGCCTGATCGCCTCGATGTATCTCGGCAACGTCGTCGCGGTCATTGTTGTACTTGCAACGGTACCGCTCTTCGCCTCGATCCTGCGCATCCCCTTCTCGATCATCGGTCCGGTGATCGTCGTGGTCTGCTTCATCGGCGCCTATACAGTCGGCAACAAGGAGTTCGATATCTGGTTGGCGCTCGCCTTCGGCATCGTCGGCTACCTCTTCAAGAAGCTCGATTATCCGATCGCGCCGCTCGTGCTGGCCATGGTCATCGGCGACAAGGCCGAGGACGCCTTCCGCCAGTCGATGATCTTCAGCCAGGGCTCGCTCTCGATCTTCTGGTCGAACGCGTTGGTGGCGAGTCTGATGGCGATCGGCCTCGCGCTGCTGCTCTTCCCCCTGATCGGCTCGACAAGGCGCGGCATCCGCAAGCTGGTGACCGCGCGCGCAGCCAAGGCCTGACCCAGACGCACTGCCGGAGACTGATTGCCGACGCTATGGTGAACCGTCCAGAACCGAGCCGAGGGCGGAATGTCGATGATGGAATCGAGGCTGCGCGCCATCCAGGCCGACATCACGACGTTGACGGTCGATGCCATCGTCAATGCAGCCAACAACTCGCTCCTGGGCGGCGGCGCCGTCGACGGGGCGATCCATCGCGCCGCGGGGCCCGAACTCTTGCAGGAATGCCGCAAGCTCGGCGGCTGCCAGACCGGCGACGCCAAGCTGACGCAAGGGTATCGCCTGCCGGCGCGCTTCGTCATCCACACGGTCGGGCCGGTCTGGCAGGGCGGCGGGCAGAGCGAGGCGGAGCTGCTGGCGTCCTGCTATCGTCGGTCGCTCGCGGTCGCGGCTGGGGCGGGCATCCGCACAATCGCCTTTCCGAGCATCAGCACCGGCGTCTACGGTTATCCGGTCGCGCCCGCGGCGAAGATCGCCGTGGCGACGGTTGCTTCGGCCCTGAAGAACGGGGCCGCTTTCGACGCGATCACCCTCTGCTGCTTCTCGCCCGAGGACCTCGCCATCTACCAGCGCGAGCTCGCCGAGGCCAGCGATCCGCAGGCGCAGTAGCTCCCACTCTTTTTTAGCCACGAACAGCCGAGGCCATGCCATGACCGAACCCTACAAGGGCATCATCCCGATCGCGCCGACGATCTTCCACGAGAATGGCGATGTCGATCATGACGGCAATCGCCGGGTCATGGACCTGATGGTCGACCAGGGTGTCGACGGCATCTGCATCCTCGCCAATTTCTCCGAGCAGTTCCTCCTGACCGATGCCGAGCGCGACGAGGTCATGCGGCTCTCGATCGAGCAGGTCGCGGGCCGGGTGCCGGTCTGCGTCACCACCTCGCATTTCTCGACCCGCATCGCCGCGCAGCGTGCCAAGGCCGCGGCTGACGCCGGCGCCAAGATGCTGATGATGATGCCGCCCTATCATGGCGCGCTGCTCAAAGCCGACGAGCAGGGCATGATCGAGCACTTCAAGATCGTCGCCGATGCCTGCGGCTTGCCCGTCATCCTGCAGGACGCGCCGCTCTCGGGCGTGACCATGACCGTGCCCTTCATGATCAGGCTCAACAAGGAGGTGCCGCTCGTCCGTTACTTCAAGATCGAGGTGCCGGGCACGGCGGGCAAGCTGCGCTCCCTGATCGAAGCGGGCGGCGACGCCATCGTCGGCCCCTTCGACGGCGAGGAGGCGATCACGCTGATGGCCGATCTCGACGCCGGCGCCACCGGCACGATGACGTCAGCGATGATCCCGGACCTGATCAAGCCGATCCTGGCCGCCCATGCTGCCGGTGACCGCAAGCAGGCGGCGGCGCTCTATGCCCGCGTTCTGCCGATCATCAACTACGAGAACCGTCAATGCGGCCTGCGCTCGGCCAAGGCGGTGATGAAGGCAGGCGGGGTGATCAAATCAGACGCCGTCCGCCATCCGCTGACGCCGCTGCATCCGAAAACGCGCGAAGACCTGCTCGAACTCGCCCGCGAGCTCGATCCGTTGGCCTTGCGCTGGGGGAAATAACCCAGCGGCTCGTGCCGCCCGTTGCTAGAGACGGGCGGCGTCGATCAATAGGCTCCGATGCCGCCGGATGGCGGCGGCATGTTGCCCCGTCGATCTTTGGTGATGAACTCCGGCGACACCAGGAGCATCCGGGACAGCCAGGAGGAATAGGCCGATAGCAACTGCACGACGGCACGCATAGGTAGCCTCCACATTTGCAGAGACAACCATAGCAGAAAAATCGGTCCGTTGCCGGCAAATTCCGACGCGTTCAGACCTTCGACCAGACTGCCAGCTCGTAGCCGTCGGGGTCGGCGAAATGGAAGCGGCGGCCGCCGGGGAAGTCGAAGGCCGACTTGACGATCCGGCCGCCTGCCGCCTCGATGCTCTTCTGCATGGCTGCGAGATCGTCGGCATAGAGAATGACCAATGGCCCGCCGGGGTTCACCGTCCCGATCGTGGTGAAGCCGCCCTCCAGCCGGCCATCGGCGAAGGCGCAGTACTCCGGCCCGTAATCCGTCATCGTCCAGCCGAAGGCCTTCTCGTAAAAGCTGCGGGCGCGCGGGATGTCGGCGACGACGAACTCGACATAGTCGATGCGGCGGTCATTGCTCGAGGTAGGCATGATGTCGTTCCTTGCGATCTCATGGTCTGTGCGAGCTCGTATGACACGGACGCGGTCGCCGTGTGGCGGTAGAGATCGCCAGCCGGCCCTCGGGATTCGCCGGGTCGAAGCATTGCTGCTCTCCAATGCAGAGGGGAAACTCCATGCAATCCTGTGATGCGCGACCTAACGGAATCGCGTTGGCAGCCCCTTATCGCACGGCATATCGTGCAGACACACGTTTCCTGCTCCGGAGCCCGTCATGACCGCCACCGCCAAGCGCGGCTACGCGCCGGAGATCATCGTCGCCGCCGGCTGCTTGATCGCGCTGATCAGCTTCGGCCCGCGCGCCAGCGCCGGCCTGTTCCAGATCCCGATGACATCCCAGTTCGGCTGGGGCCGCGACACGTTCAGCCTCGCGCTCGCGATCCAGAATCTGCTCTGGGGGCTTGGGGCGCCGTTCGCCGGCGCGATCGCCGACCGCTTCGGCATGGTGCGGGTGCTCTGCGTCGGCGCGCTGCTGTATGCTGCCGGTCTCGTGACGATGGCCTATGCCGGAACACCGCTGCAGCTTCATCTCGGCGCCGGCGTGCTGATCGGCTTCGGCCTCTCGGCCTGCTCCTTCAACCTGGTCCTGGCCGCCTTCGGCAAGCTGCTGCCGGAGCAATGGCGCCCGCTCGCCTTCGGCGCCGGCACGGCGGCCGGCTCCTTCGGCCAGTTCCTCTTCCCGCCGATCGGCAGCATCCTGATCGAGACGCTGGGCTGGCAGCAGGCGCTCATCGTCTTCGCCTTCACGCTGTTGCCGGTGCTGCCGCTCTCGGTGATGCTGGCGATGCGGGGCTCGAAACAGCCTGCAGCTGCCCCTGGTGCGGTTGCCGCGCCCAACCAGAGCATTGCGCAGGCCTTGGCCGAGGCCTTCAAGCATCGCTCCTATGTCCTGCTCGTGCTCGGCTTCTTCACCTGCGGCTTCCAGCTCGCCTTCATCACCGTGCACATGCCGGCCTATCTCAAGGATACCGGCTTGCCGGCCTGGGTCGGTGGCTGGACCCTGGCGGCGATTGGCCTCGCCAACGCGGTCGGCTCGCTCGGCTCCGGCTGGCTGACCGCGCGCATGCCCAAGCGCCACCTGCTCGCCTGGATCTATCTCGGCCGGGCGGTCGCCATCGCCGTCTTCATCCTGTTGCCGCCGAGCCCGATGACCGCGATCGCCTTCGGCATCGTCATCGGCGTGTTCTGGCTCTCGACCGTGCCGCCGACCTCGGCGCTGGTCATGCTGATGTTCGGCACCAAATACATGGCGATGCTCTACGGCTTCGCCTTCTTCTCGCATCAGGTTGGCGGCTTCCTCGGGGTGCTGCTCGGCGGCATCCTGTATGAGCAGTTCGGCTCCTATACGATCGTCTGGTGGCTCTCGGTCGCGCTCGGCGTCGCCTCGGCACTGATCAACCTGCCGATCGTCGAGAAGCCGGTCGCGCGCGCCGTGCCGCAGCCGGCCTGACCAAACATGCACCGGCTTGCCGCTTGCAGGCGGCGGCCGGGCAGGGTCAACTGGCCCGCGCGCCGGCACTATCCTCAGCCCTCATCCTGAGGAGCCGCGCAGCGGCGTCTCGAAGGATGGTCCAGGAGGTTCCGGAATCATCTGGAGCATCCTTCGAGACGCGATCTGCGATCGCTCCTCAGGATGAGGGCTGAGGGGCTGCCTTCCCGGGAGTGAGTTCATGTCGACCTTCAAGGCCCTGATCGCCAGCAAGGGCGAAGCCGGCACCAGCGTCGCTTTCGGCGAGTTCGCCGAGGCGGACCTGATGGAAGGCGACGTCACCGTCCGCGTCACCCATTCGACGCTGAACTACAAGGACGGCCTCGCCATCACTGGCCGCGCCCCCGTGGTGCGGCGCTGGCCGATGATCCCCGGCATCGATTTCGCCGGCCGGGTCGAGACCTCCGATCATCCCGAGTTCAAGCCCGGCGACCTCGTCATCCTCAATGGCTGGGGCACGGGCGAGACGCATCTCGGCGCCTACGCCCAGAAGAGCCGGGTCAAGGGCGGCTGGCTGGTGCCGCTTCCGGACGGAATGACCCCCGCCGAGGCGATGGCGATCGGCACGGCGGGCTACACAGCCATGCTCAGCCTGCTCGCCCTGGAGCGTTACGGCGTGACGCCCGCCGACGGCCCGGTCGTCGTCACGGGTGCGGCGGGCGGCGTCGGCTCGGTCGCGACCGCGCTGCTCGCCAAGGCCGGCTGGCATGTGATCGCCTCGACCGGTCGGCCGGAGGAGGCGGATTACCTCAAGGGCCTCGGCGCGGCCGAGATCATCGATCGGAACGAACTCTCCGCTCCCGGCCGCCCGCTCGGCAAGGAGCGCTGGATCGCCGGTGTCGATGCCGTCGGCTCACACACGCTCGCCAATGTCCTGTCGATGACGAAATATGGCGGCGCCGTCGCCGCCTGCGGCCTGGCGCAGGGCATGGACCTGCCGGCCTCGGTCGCGCCCTTCATCCTGCGCGGCGTCGCATTGCTCGGCATCGACTCGGTGATGTGCCCGAAGCCGCGCCGGCTCGAGGCCTGGGCTCGGCTTGCGCGCGATCTCGATCGCGACAGGCTCGCGGTGATGACGACGACGATCCCGCTGGAGGATGTCGTCGAAACCGGCCGCGCTCTGCTTGACGGCAAGGTCCGCGGCCGGGTCGTGGTGGAGATAGGTTAGCCAAACTCACCGATGCGCTTCTCAAAAAGCGCGCGCAGCCGTTCGCCAGATGGAGCTATGTCGGAGACAGGCGTGGGGTCGCCTCCGTCGACAATTGCGAATTTTATTGTCCCATCCCGAGCTTCGATAATGTCAATTAGTCGACCCTTTCGCTCCTGCCGGTAAAAACGACCATCTTCCCCTGATAGTCCCGGAATCTGACATCCGATATTGCATCGAATGTCAGTGAGTTTCCCGCAGAAAGAAAGGCAAGGTGTCGTCTGATGCTTTCAAACGCAGCAAGCTCTGCGTCGGACGTCACAATTCCCGTGGTGGGGGACGGAACTGGTAATTCAATCGGAGTCGATGCGGGTGTGTTCTCTATCCGGGCGGGTTGCTTGGGAAGTGAGGGGGATATATCAAGTTTTTTGAGAACATTTGATGTAAAAACATCATTGAAGGCGGCCTTTGTGATAGACCGGTAACCTTCGAGCGCGTGAGATCTTATGTGCTTTATATCGTTTTCTTTGAGGAGGAAACGGGTGAAGTCGATAGAGGGCTCTGCGAACTGTTTCGACAGATAGTCGAAGAATGCGCGATGCGTTAGGCTTCGTCGCGCATTTTCTGCTATCGTATCAGGATCAAATTTGGCCTTTGTTAGAGCATAAAGGCCTTCGATAGCCGTGTCTGAGACCTGTGCTTTAGATATTTTCTCGAAATCAATAATTAGAAACGGATCATCGTCCATCATATTTGGCTCTTCAGAGTCTACAAAAAAAATCATAGATAATTCCGTCGGTTAGTATTCCAAGTTTTACGCTTTTTGACGCGTTAAAATAGCTCTTTAGCTGCCCCCTATCGTCTTTCTTTCCGTTTCCGACGGATTTGCACTCAATGGCGATAATGGGATTCATTTCCTTCAAGATAGCATAGTCGACTCTGTTTTTGTATTTGTCTGAGAAGTCAGCGGCATGCTCTGCTGAAACTTCCGTAGGGTCTCTGTCATCATAGCCTAGCAGTGCGATAAATGGCAGTATCAAAGCAACTTTGGTGGCTTCTTCATTCTTGATGTGCTCGCGAACGCGTTGCACACGCTCCGCGTAAGAGACAAGATTCGTACGGAAATCCTCAATCGTGATCACTCGCTATCCCCCCGGGTATCATTTGCCGGGAAAGATAGCTCGTGAGCTCGCTATTCCTCAACTGCCAAATGCAACGCTGGGCTGTAAGGCGCTCTCGTTTCCGCATGCAAGCGCGCTATTTGGAACTGCGAACAGGTTTCTCTTCACTCCAGCTTGATGTTCGCCTTCTCGACCACCGGCTCCCACTTCTTGATCTCGGCCTCGATGAAGGCGCGGAAGGCTTCCGGTGTCATGCCGAGCGCGATGATCTTCTGCGCCGCCAGCCGGTCGCGGATCTCCGGCGTTTCGAGGATGCCGCGGACATCGCGCGAGACCTTCTCGACGATCTCCTTCGGCGTGCCGGCCGGCGCGGCCAGGCCATGCCAGGCAGTGACGTCGAAGCCGGGCAGGAACTCGCTCAGCGCCGGCAGGTCGGGCATGAAGCTCGCGCGCTGCGGGATCGAGGTGGCGAGCACCCGAAGCTTGCCCACCTCGACATAGGGCCAGGCCACGGCGGCGCCGTCGAGTGCGACATCGAGCTGGCCGCTGAGCAGATCGACCATCATCGGCCCGGAACCGCGATAGGGGACATGGGTCAGCTTGGTCCCGGTCGTCTGCTGGAACAGCTCCATGCCGACATGCAGCGAGGTGCCGACGCCGGAGGAGCCGAAGTTCAGGGCGTTCGGCTTCTGCTTCAGCAGCGCGATGAACTCCGGAACGGTCTTGGCCGGGACCTTCTCCGGATTGACCACGAGCACGTTGGGCGTGATCGCAAGCTGGCTGACCGGAGCGAAATCCCGCAACGGATCGTAGGCGAGCTTCTCCTTGTAGAGCCACTTGTTCATGCCGTGGCTGCTGGCGTTGACCAGGCCGAGCGTGTAGCCGTCTGGCCTGGCGCGGGCGAGCGCGGCGACGCCGATATTGCTGCCGCCGCCGCCGATGTTCTCGATCACCACGCCTTGCCCCCAGAGCGCCTGCAGGCGCTCGGCGACGGTTCGTGCAACGAGGTCGGAGGCGCCGCCGGCCGCGAAGGGCACGATGATCTTGACCGGGCCGGTCGGATAAGGCGCCTGTGCGATGGCCGCGACGCAGGAAGCAAGCACGGCGATGGCGGTGATGACCGCCTTGAACGGCTTCATGATGTCCTCCCTCTGTTCCACCGCTCCCCCGAGCCGGGCGGTTGATCGTCAGTCACTCTCCCGCCAGACCGCGCCGAGCCGCGCGATCTTCTCGTCCGAGAGGTAGCCGTAGCGGTTGAGATGCAGGTTGCGGCAGGGGGTGGCGAGCGCGGCGTGGAACCGGCGCTCGACATCATCAGGCGGGCCGTAGCCATGCGCGATCACCGAGAGGCGCGAGCGGTGGATTTGGCCGCCCGCGATCTCGACCGTCCGGTACAGCGCGGCGTCGTCGGCCGGGTGCGGCTCGTGCGGTTCCGGATAGCGCAGCGCGCCCGGGCAAGTGGCGCCGCCATTGAGGCCGAGCCAGCGATGGACCTCGGTGAAGATTGCATCTGCGTCTACATCGGCGACCGCTGCCAGCCGTTCGACATAGCCGCTTTCGATCATCGGCCAGTGCATGGTGTAGTGCTTGACGGCAATCTCGTCGGCGATGCCGTCAACCGCCGCAAAGTCGAAGCCGGAGAGCCGGTTGAGCGGAGGCGGAAAAGCCTGCATCACCACGCCGACCCGGCCGTAGGAAACTTCCTTCACGATGGCGCTCAGTGCGCCGACATAGTCCGCGACGATGGCGCTGCGAAAGGCGAGCAGATCGGCCGCCCAGCCGTCCGGTTGCAGCAGAGCGTCGATCGTGACGGTCCCGGCAGCCGCGTTCTCCCGGGCCGCGCCAAGCCCTTCCAGCGCCCGCGCCCTGATCGCGTCGACATCGTGGCCGAGTTCCTGCCCGCGCTTCACCGCCGGGGGGCTGAAGTCGAAGAGCAGGCTGTCGAGTGCGTAGGGCGGATATTCCGGCCAGTCGAAGCGCAGCGCGTCGCAATCCGGATAGTTGGCCAAGAGGTCGGCGACGAGGGCGCGCATATAAGCGCGCAGGCCCTCGCTGGCGAGGCTGACATTGGCGTCGACGCGATTGCGAACCGGCGTTCCGAACACGGTCAGCGGCTCGTCCGCGCCGGCATCGGGGCGCTGCTGCACGCGCAGGGCCGGCGGCGCTGCGGCCATCACCTGGAGCTGCGTCGCGAGGCCGGCGCGCTTGGCCTTGGCCAGCATCTGCGCGACCACGTGGCCTTCGCGATGGGTCAGCGCGTCCGGCTCCGGCGGAGCATAGGGTGAATCGCGATAGAAACGCGGCTCAGGGACGAAGCTCGGCGCCGTTCGCATCCACAAGGCTGTATCGCCCCAAAGCGGACGGTCGAGCGTGCGGACGAGGCCTGCGCCGGCATCGGCCGGTGGCTCGCGTACGCCCAGCCCCTCGGCGCAGCGCTCGGCCACCGACGGCATCGTGCAGATTACATCGCAGCCAAGCCGGCTGACGATGTTGTCCATGACAGCGTCGACGCCTTCGGATTGGGCGTAGTCGGGCATCACCGTGATACCCAGCGAGCGCTTCGGGGCAGGCGTCGTCATGGCGCGTGTACGAAGGGGTGGGCGTGACCGGCGAGCCGTTGGAGGAAGCTGCCATTGGCCTCGATATGGACATGCATCGCGGCATGCGCCGCATAAGCATCGCCTCGCTCGATCGCGCCGAGAATGGCGCGATGCTTGGCGAGCGCGTCGCCGAGTGCGCCACGCTGCGCGATCATCAGATGATGGACGCGCTCCAGCTGCGCCCGCGCCCGATCGACGCTCATCCACATCTGATCAAAGCCCTGACGGGCGAAGAGGGCGTGGTGGAAGCGCTCATCGCATTGATAGGCGTAGGCAGCATCGCCGGCCGCGACCGCTTCGGCATGGTCGGCGAGGGCCCGGCTCATTTCCGCGATCAGCGCCGGGTCGCGATTGGCTGCAGCCTGTGAGACGGCTTCGCCTTCGAGCAGCCTGCGGATCAGGATCGCCTCGCCGATCAGCTTTGGCTCGATCAGCGAGACGAAGGTGCCGAGATTGGGGAAGACGTCGAGAAGCCTCTCCTCGGCCAGCTTGGCAAAGGCCTCGCGTACCGGTGTGCGGCTGACCGCATAGGCCGCGCCGACTTCCCCCTCCGAGAGGGCTCTGCCGGGCGCAATGGTCAGCGTAACGATCGCCGTTCGCAAGGCGCGATAGACCTGGTCCGGCGCGCGCATCGTCCGGTCGATGGTGGTGGTCGGCAGGGCAGTCGGCGGGTGATTGCGGGCGAGGCGGGGCATGGCGTTTTCTCTAACCGGAGTACCGGTATACAGGTTTTCGAGATGACACAAGAGGGGCGTGGCTCATACCAATTGCGTCGAAAATGATGTGAGCTGCCGGACGCGACGTAGCGGCGTTCAGCCTGCTCCCTCGAGCAATGCCTTGCGCTTGGCGAGTTCGCCGCCGACGAAATCCATGAAGGCGCGCACGCGCGGCGCATGCCTGATGTCGGGATGGGTCAGGATCCACAGGCCGGTCGAGAAGTCCGGATCCGGCGGTAGCAGCCGGACGAGCCCTGGTCGCTGGTCGGCGATGAAGCAGGGCAGGGGCCCGATGCCGATGCCGTGCTCGACCGCCTCCGTCAGCCCGAGCACGGCCGAGGAGCGCAGCGCGATCCGGTCGGCCGGGACATGGTCGCGGACATAGCGGGCCGCTTTGACGTAGCCGAGCGGGTCGCCGAGCGCGACCCAGTCGCGTCGGAAGAGCAGCTTTGGGTCGGCCGCTTCCGCTTCCGTTACCGGCGCGTCGGCGCAAGCATAGACCGCCCAGCTCAGCGTGGCGAGGCGGCGGCCGACCAGGGTCTCGCCTGGCGAGTCGCTGGCGCGGATGGCGACGTCAGCGTCGCGGCGCGAGAGATTGAGTGTCTGGCTCGCCATGACGACATCGAGCCGGATCAGCGGATGCGCCGCCCGGAACGCTGCGAAGATCGGCAGCAGCGTATGCAGGTAGAGCGTGTCTGTGGTGGTGACGCGCAATTCGCCGGAGGGAGCGAGGTCACGCCCCGCCAGCCGGCGCCCGAAGGCGGTGACGTCGTCGTCGATGCGCGAGGCGAGTGTCGTCATCTCCTCGCCGGCCGAGGTCGCGACATAGCCGGTCTTGCGTCGCTCGAAGAGGGCGTGGCCGACCTGCTCCTCGATCTGCCCGAGCCGGCGGAACACGGTCGAATGATTGACGCCGAGCGCGGAGGCCGCCCCGGTCAGCCCGCCAGCGTCGGCGATCGCCTTGATCAGGCGGAAATCATCCCAGGCGAGCTTGGACGTCGACAACGGGCACTCTCCGGCCATTCCGCGCGCCAGCATTGCCAGATCTTGCGGGAATGCAAGCGGATGCAAAGCGATGCCGCCGACTTCAGCGCGGGGCGGCGGCGCGCCGTAGCCGGTCGTTGATTGCCTCGCCGAGCCCATGCATTGGGATCGGCGCGACCGCGATCGTCTTCGGGCCGCGATCGTCTAGCCGGCGCAGGGCGGCGAAGAGATTGGCGGCGGCCTCGGTCAGATCGCCTGCCGGGCTGAGGTTGAAGGCAAGCGCGGGCAGGCTGTCGTTCGGCTCCGGACCGAAGCCCAGCCACCCCTCACCCGGCCGCGGTGCTTCCGCATCGAGCCTGACGGCGGCCCGCGGTGCATAGTGCGAGGCGAGCAGGCCGGGCGCGAGCGGGGCTGCACCGCCTTCCGCGACGATGACGAGGGCTTGCCCAATTGCTGCTTCCAGCGCCGCGCGCGGCACGCCGCCCGGTCGCAGCAGACGCGGAGCGCCGCCGAGGCAGGCGACGATGCTGGACTCGACCCCGACAGCCGTCGGCCCGGCATCGAGCACAGCGTCGATGCGGCCGGCGAGATCGGCGAGCACATGCTCCGCTTGCGTCGGACTCACCCGCCCGGAGCGATTGGCCGAGGGCGCCGCGATCGGCCGGCCGGCTGCCTGCAGCACGGCGCGCGCAATCGGATGCGACGGCACCCTGAGCGCGACGCTGTCGAGCCCGGCGCGCGCGAGACTGCAGATCGTGCAGCCGCTGGAGGCTGGCACGACCAGCGTCAGCGGTCCCGGCCAGAACGCTTTCGCCAGCGCCAATGCGGGCGCGTCGAAGAGGCCTTGCCCCCGCGCCGCATCCACATCCGGCAGATGCGAGATCAGCGGATTGAAGCTCGGGCGTTCCTTGGCAGCATAGATCGAGGCGACCGCCCGGTCGTCGCTCGCATCGGCGGCGAGCCCGTAGACCGTCTCGGTCGGCAGCGCGACCAGCTTGCCGGCGCGCAGCAACTCGGCGGCGGCGGCGATGCCGGCCTCGTCGGCGGAAAGGCGCTGGGTCTGGCGAGGGTCGGTCACGGGCACTCTTGAAAGTTCATATGTAAACTATAACAATGCCGACGCGGCATGCGCGAACCCGCGCCGGCTGGCGCGTGGCGGCGGGCATAGTTCGTCGCTAACATCGCCGTCAAACGCAACGAGCAGAATGCCCGGCGGGAATGCGCGGGCGCCGAGGGAGGTAAGCGATGTCGTACCGTGCTCCGGTCGAGGATATCCTGGCGACGATGCGCCATGTCGCCGGGCTCGACGCCCTGATCGATGAGGGGCTGGCACCGGAACTCGCCGACGGCGTCACCGAGGCGGTGCTGGAGGAGGCAGCGAGGTTCGCCGGTGACGTGCTCGCTCCGTTGAATATTGTTGGCGACCGGCACGGCTCCAGACTCAAGGACGGCATCGTCGTCACGCCGCCGGGCTGGAAGGAAGCCTATCATGCCTGGGCGCAAGGCGGCTGGAACGCGCTGCCGGGGCCGGAGGCCTATGGCGGGCAGGCCCTGCCGACGCTGGTGCAGTCGGCCTGCACCGAGATGTGGAATTCGGCCGCCTTCGCCTTCGCGCTCGGCCCGCTGCTGACGGTCGGCGCGATCGAGGCGCTGCACGCGCACGGCTCCGATTATCTGAAGGAGACCTATCTCGCCAAGCTCGTCTCCGGCGAGTGGATGGGCACGATGAACCTGACCGAGCCGCAGGCAGGCTCGGACCTCAACGCCCTGCGCTCCAAGGCCGAGCGGGCCGGCGACGGCACCTATCGCATCAGCGGCCAGAAGATCTTCATCACCTATGGCGATCACGAGATGACGGACAACATCGTCCATCTCGTCCTCGCCCGCCTGCCCGATGCTCCTCCGGGAACGCGCGGCATCTCGCTCTTCCTCGTGCCGAAGTACATGGTCAATGCCGACGGCTCGCTCGGCGCGCGCAATGATGTCCGCTGCACCGGCGTCGAGCACAAGCTCGGCATCCATGCCTCCCCGACCTGCGCGATGAGCTATGGCGACGAGGGCGGCGCGATCGGCTGGCTGATCGGCGAGGAGAATCGCGGCCTCGCCTGCATGTTCACGATGATGAACAATGCCCGCCTCAACGTCGCGGTGCAGGGCGTCGCCATCGCCGAGCGCGCCTATCAGCAGGCGCTTTCCTTCGCGCAGGAGCGCAAGCAGGGCACGGCGCTCGATGCACCGAAGGGCGCTCCGATGAGCCCGATCATCGTCCATCCCGACATTCGCCGCATGCTGATGGAGATGCGCGCCAAGACTCAGGCTGCGCGCACGCTTTCGCTGCTGCTGGCCGCATTGCTCGACCGCTCGCATCGCGAGCCCGGCGAGGCCAAGCGCAAGGCGGCAGCCGAGCGGGCGGCGATCATCACACCCATCGCCAAGGCCTACGCCACCGATATCGGCGTCGAGGTCGCGTCCACCGGCGTCCAGATTCATGGCGGCATGGGCTATGTCGAGGAGACCGGTGCCGCCCAGCATCTGCGCGATGCCCGCATCGCGACGATCTATGAGGGCACCAACGGCATCCAGGCCATCGACCTCGTGCTGCGCAAGTTGCCGCTGTCCAATGGCGACGCGGTCAAGGCGCTGATCGGCGAGATGCGCGGCGTCGTTGCGCAGGTGCGCGAGGCCAACACGCCCGGTTTCGGCCATAGCGCGGCGCGGCTCGGCGCTGCCGTGGACTCGCTCGAGCGCGCCACGCAATGGATGCTGGCGACCATGGGCATCGACCAGGCGAGCGTGCTCGCCGGCGCGACGCCCTATCTCAAGCTGTTCGCGCTCGCCCAGGGCGGCACCGGCCTGGCGAAGAAGGCGCTGGCAATGCAGGGCGAGGATCAGGGCGCCGCGGCGCTCGCCACCGCCCGCTTCTATGCCGAGCACCATGTCGGTGAAGCCACTGCGCTGGAGCTGGCGGTGACCGAGGGCGCCGGCGCCGTCGAGGATTCGGCTGCGGTCTTCGCGGCGTGAGGCCGGAGCACGAGGATAGCAGCACCGGCAATCGAGCGTGCGAACCCCTCCCCCTCGTGGGGAGGGGCAGGGGTGGGGGGCGAAAAGTCAGAATGCTCCGCTTCGACGCCGAGCCGGTCCGCAGTTACCGGTACCTCGCACCCAGTCGTTCGCCCCCCATCCCCATACCCTTCCCCACGAGGGGGAAGGGAGGAGCTTCACGCCGTCAGACACTGTCCGCCTTGCGGACCCGCATATGCAGGAACAGCGGCGCGATATAGGTGTCGGCGAGATAGGGCACGGCCTTGGCCGTCTCTGCATCCACACCCGGCTCGTGCATGTGCTCGATCCGGAAGCCGGTCGCGACCAGCAGGTTGATCCAGTCGCTGAGCGTGCGGTGGAAGCGCGGTACCCGGAACGGCTCGACCCTGGCTTTCTCCTCGGCCGGCGCCGCGCCGAAGCGCCAGCTCTCGATCTCGCCGTCGCTGACGCGGAAATACTCGCGCACCTCGATGCCGAGCACATTGCCGGCCTCGTCGCGCATCACCTTGCGGCCCGGCGTCGCGAAGCAGGGATGCAGGATCGAGAATTGCAGGAAGCCGCCGGGCTTCAGCACCCGCTTGGCCTCGGCGAGCACCCGGTCCTGCCGTGGCATGTCCATCAGCGACATGAAGGCGGTGGCGAAATCGAAGCTGGCATCGGCGAAGGGCAGGGCCATCCCGTCGGCGACGCGGTAGTCGATCCCGAGCGGGTTTGCGGCTTCCGCTTCTTGCGCATGGCGGATGAAGGTCGGGGCGATGTCGATCGCGGTGACGCTGGCGCCGGCCTCGGCGAGCTTTCTCGTGTTCGAGCCCTCGCCGCAGCCGATGTCGAGGCCGTCGAGCCCGGCGACGTCAGGCAGGTTCGCGAGGAAGGCCGGAGTGTTCTGGGCGTCCCGGTAGAGGTCGTATCCGGCGCGCGCATGCCGGGTCCAGGTTTCGGCATTGGCCTCCCAGCAGGCCGCGACCTCGCTCGCTTCCATGATCGTCCTCGCCGTTCGGGGGAGGGGGCTTCTATCCGAGCCGCTCGCATCGCGCCAGCGGTATCGCAAGGTCTGTCGCGATGACGGGTGACAGCCGCGAAGGGCCGCTCGCCGGCAAGGTCTGCCTCGTCGCCGGCGCCTCGCGCGGGCTTGGACGCGGCATCGCCCGGGCGCTCGGCCAGGGCGGCGCGAGCGTGATCGTCACCGGCCGCTCCAGCGAGGCCGGGCCGCGCACTGACCAGCGCTCCGAAACCTTCGAGGACACCGCCCGCGAAGTCGAGGCCGCCGGCGGCCGCGGCGAACCCTATCGCTGCGACCACACAAACGAGCGCGAGGTCGACCAACTCGTCGCCTGGTCGCTGCGCCGCTTCGGCCGGCTCGATTGCGTCGTCGACGCGGTCTGGGGCGGCAATGAGGGTTATGATGGCGAGCGCTATCCGGATGGCTCGGCCTTCGGCGCGCCGTTCTGGCGCCGCCCCGTCGCGCGGCTCGGCCAGAGTTTCGAGAGCGGTGTCTATGCGCAACTGCTGCTGGCGCGCGCCGTTGCGCCCGCCATGGTGCAGATGCGCCAGGGCCTGATCGTCACGGTGAGTTTCGACACCGCTAGCGGTTATCTCGGCGACGTCTTCTACGATCTCGCCAAGGCGGCGATGAACCGGCTGACGCTGGCGATGGCACAGGAGCTCCAGCCGTATGGCGTCACCGCGCTGGCCTTGTCGCCCGGCCATGTCCTGACCGAGCGGGTCCGCGATGCCGGCATGGCCGATGAGACCACCGAGACGCCGCTCTATGCCGGCCGCGCAGTCGCAGCACTGACCGCCGACCCGGATGTTTTACGCCATGCCGGACAGGTGCTGCACGTCGCCGACCTGGCGCGGGTCTATGGCTTCACCGATGCGGACGGCAGCCAGCCGGACCGCTTCAGCTTGCAGAGCTAAAGAGGGAGGACAGCAACATGTCGCTCAAGGGCAAGACGCTCTTCATCACCGGCGGGTCGCGCGGCATCGGGCTCGCCATCGCGATCAAGGCGGCGCGCGACGGCGCCAATGTCACCATTGCCGCCAAGACGGCCGAGCCCCATCCCAAGCTCGAGGGCACGATCTACACCGCCGCCGCCGAGATCGAGGCGGCCGGCGGCAAGTGTCTGCCGCTGATGGTCGACGTCCGCGACGAGGCCAGCGTCGCGGAGGCGATCGCGAAGACGGCTGAAACCTTCGGTGGCATCGACATCGTCGTGAACAATGCCAGCGCGATCTCGCTGAGCAACACCCAGATGACCGAGATGAAGCGCTACGATCTGATGCATCAGATCAATACGCGCGGCACCTTCATGGTCTCGAAATACGCCATTCCCCATCTGGAGAAGGCTGAGAACCCGCATATCCTGATGCTGTCGCCACCGCTCGACATGAAGATGCGCTGGTTCGCGCCGCATCTGGCTTACACCATGGCGAAATACGGCATGAGCATGTGCGTGCTCGGCCTTGCCGGCGAGCTTGCGCCGAAGGGCATCGCCGTCAACGCGCTCTGGCCGCGCACCACGGTCGCCACCGCCGCCGTCAAGAACCTGCTCGGTGGCGACAAGATGGTGCAGGCGAGCCGCACGCCGGAGATGCTGGCCGACGCCGCCTACATGGTCTTCAGCAAACCCTCGCGCAGCTTCTCGGGCAATTTCCTGATCGACGACAACTTCATGGCGGGCGAGGGCGTCACCGACTTCACCCCCTACCGGGTCGATCCGTCTGTGCCGCTGATGCCGGACTTCTTCGTGCCCGAGGAGATCGCGCCGCCGCAGGGGGTGAAGGGCGGCGTCTGAACCCGCCAGAGTATTTTCGAGCGAAGTGGGTACCGGTTCGCGTCAAGAAAATGCGGCACATCAAAAAGACTGGAGAATTTGCGCGCTTCGGATAAGCGCGCAAATTCTCCGGGGGCTCAGAACTCCTCCCAGCTATGGTTGTCGCGCGCTCCACCGCCCGCGACCTTGCGGGCGGGCATCGGAGCGGCATGGGGCACAGGCACCTTCCGTGCCGGCGCGCGCGGAGCAGAGCGTGTTTCCGACATCGCGGCTGCGGCGAGGTTGCGCAGGCGCTCCGGCTCGCTGGCCGAGCGCACATCGCTGACGGAGATGCGGAAGGCCGCGACGAGTTGGTCCAGGCTGTGGATCTGGTCGGCGAGTGAGGCCGCAGAAGCGGCGCTCTGCTCGGCCAAAGCCGCGTTCTGCTGGGTCATCTCGTCCATATGGGCGACGGTCTGGCTCATCTCGTCGATGCCATTGGCCTGTTCGCCCGCCGCCGCCGAAATCTCGACCACGGTCGCGGCGACCTGCCTGGAGGCCGAGACGATCTTGTCGAGAACCGTGCCGGCGGAGCGGACCAGCTTGACGCCTTCCTCGATCTCGATGGTCGACGACTGGATCAAGGTCGTGATGTCCTTCGACGCCTCGGCCGAGCGCTGCGCCAGCGTCCGGACCTCGGAGGCGACCACGGCGAAGCCCTTACCGGCATCACCGGCGCGGGCTGCTTCGACGGCGGCGTTCAGTGCCAGCAGATTGGTCTGGAAGGCGATGCCGTCGATCACCGAGGTGATGTCGGTGATCTTGCGCGAGGCCGCCTCGATCCGCTCCATCGCCTCGACGGCGTTCTGCACGATCGTGCCGCCCTGCTGCGCCACGTTCGTGGCCTCGTCGGAGGCCGATGCCGCGACCTTCGACGAGCCGGCGCTCGCCTTGACGGAGGCCGCGAGCTCCTCGGTCGTGGCCGCGGTCTCCTCGAGCGAGGCGGCCTGCTCCTCGGTCCGCTTGGCGAGATCGTCGGCGCCTGCCTTGATCTCACGGGCCGAGGCCGAGACCTGCGAGGTCGTCGCCTGGATGCCGCCGATCGTCTCCGACAGCCGCTCGACCGTCTCGTTGACCGAGTGCTTCAGCTCGGCGAAGCGGCCTTGATAATCGGTCGCAATCCTGCGGGTCAGGTCGCCCTGCGAGACTGATGCCAGGATGTCGGCGAACTCCGTCGTCGCGCCGTCGACCACGGCGTTGATCTGGTTGATCCCATTGACTAGCTGCTGCATCTGCGCGTCGGCGTTTTCCAATTGCAGCCGTGCGCTGAAATCGCCAGCGGCTGCCGCGGCGACGACAGTCCCGACATCGTTGACGACGGCGATCATGGATTCGGTCCGCGCAGCCCGTTCGGCCGCGGCGGCGCGCTCCTGCGCCTCCAGGGCCTGGACGCGCAGCCCGTTCTCCTTGAACACCCGGACGGCGGCTGCCATGCCGCCGATCTCGTCATTCCGGCCGCTGTCGATGATCTCGGCCGAGAAGTCGCCCTGCGCCAGCTGCGTCATCGATGCGGTCAGCGCGGTGATCGGACGCGTCACGCGGCTCTGGACCAGCCAGAGCCCGACGAGCGCCAGCACGAGCGCGGCCAGGAGGACGAGGCCGTAGATGACGAGCGAGCGCATCGCTGCCGTCGCCTTGGCGTCGGCGGTTTCCGAGACGACATCGATGGCGCGGCTCGCCACGGCGCCGACGGTTTCGGAGGCGGCGACGATCTGGTCGCGCCAAAGATCGGGGTTGATCGAAGGCTTGCGTCCGCCCGTCGCATTGGCGACCAGGTCAGCCCGCGTCGCCTTGAAGGTTCCGCCGAAATAGGTGTTCTCGGCGGTTACCAGCGCATCCTTCAGTGCCTGTGGCGTGCTCGCCTGGCCGATGAGCTGCTTCACCACGCCCCAGGCGAACTCCATGCGTGCATCGCTGACGATGACGGCATTGCTCTCCTTGGCGTCGAGCGGCCGGTCCTGGGCGACGGCGTTGTTGAGGACGATCGTCGACGATCCACTGAACGAGCGTGCTGCCCAGGCCATCGAGCGGATCGAGGTGAGGTTGGCGAAGTTGGCGTCGAGGACGAGGATGCGTTCTTCGAGCGTCGCCGACGCGGTCTCGAGCGCCGTCAGGAATTTGCCGGTCTGGGCCATGCTGGCCCCGACCAGTTCCTTCTCCCGCGCTTCTACCGGGAGCTTCCAGTTGCCGTCGATCTTCGCCCGCAGCGGCTTGAGGGCTGCGACATGGCCGTCGATCTCGTTCGATACGGTCGCTGCAGTGCTGTAGCCGTTTTTCTGGGCGATGGCCTGCGCCGTGGCAATCGCATCGTCCAGTCGCTTGCGCCGCGTCAGCACGTCCTCGATCATCCCGCCGTTCTTGTCGGTGGGCATCGTCATCGCGCTCGCGCCGTTGCCGCGCTCGTAGCGCAGGTTCTGCAGCGCCGCGAAATAGGCCTTGTTCAGATCGGCGAGAACGGACACCTCGACTGCCGTGTTGTAGCGCGTCCAGGCCTGCCAGAGCGATTGCGTCGAAAGCGTTACGATCGCCGCGCTGGCAAGACCGAGGACGGTCAGGAGCATGGTCTTGATGCTGAGGTTCTTCGCGGCGTTGAACATGGCAAACCCGGATGGACGACTGATCCGTTAAGTGTCTCATCCGGCGATTTATTTTATGCTAACCACGCCGCTTCGCCTGGGGAGTGTTCCAAAGTGCGCGCGAATACCGCGCCGGATGGCAACCATCCAGTGGATGCGTCATCGGTTTGACACTGCAGGACGTTTGGAGTTGGTGCAGTGCAAATCCGCGCCTTGCCGCGCCTGATTCCGGATGACCGGCCATGCTCCTGATCCACGGCATCTGCCAGACGCACGGCGACAAGCTCGCGCATCGGACTCTCGCCGTCGAGGAGGAGATTCCACCAGGCTCGATCTGGATCGACCTGCTCAATCCGACATCGGCCGAGGACGCCAAGGTCGAGCAGCATCTCGGCATCTCGATCCCGACCAAGGAGGAGATGCACGATCTCGAGCCCTCCGAGACGATCTATGCTGAGGATGGCGCGCACTACATGACGCTGCGCGTCATCTGCCAGTCGGACACGAACGTTCCCCGGCTCGCCGACGTCACCTTCATCCTGACCGAGAAGGCGCTGGTCACGGTGCGTTATGACGAGCCCGGCGCCTTCAACATCTTCCTCAACCGCGTCACCAAACCTGGCGGCTGCGAGCTTGAGCCAGCCGGCGTGATGGAGGGGCTGATCGAGGCGATCGTCGACCGGGCCGCCGAGGTGCTGCGCGGCGTCGGCGACCGCATCGACCTGCGCTCGCGCCAGATATTCGACGGCAACAGCGCCAGCGTCGAGCAGGGCCGGGTCTATCAGGCGGTGGTGCGCAAGATCGGCCAGTACGAGCACATCATCTCGAATGTGCGCGAGAGCATGGTCTCGGTCGAGCGCGTGCTGCTCTACCTCTCGGCCAACTTCAAGCGCACCAAGAAGGCGGCGAGCGGCTTCACCCCGGAATGGCGGGCCGCGATCCGCGACGTCCAGGCGATCGAGGAGCACGCCACCTTCCTGTCGAACAAGCTGCAGTTCATGCTGAACGCGACGCTCGGCCTGGTCAGCATCGAGCAGAACAAGATCATCAAGCTGTTCTCGGTCGTCGCGGTGGTCTTCATGCCACCGACGCTCGTCGCCTCGATCTACGGCATGAACTTCGAGAAGATGCCCGAGTTGAAGTGGGAACTCGGCTATCCGATGTCGCTCGTGATCATGGTGGTCGCGGCGATCCTGCCCTACCTCTTCTTCCGCTGGAAGAAGTGGCTCTGACCTCGCCGGCGCCTCGCGCCTAGGATATTGGCGCGCGAATGACCCTGCCGCAGATTCTCTCTTGCTCCCTGGTCGCCGCGATGATGGTGGCCTTCGTCTGGGGCAAGCTGCGCTATGATGTCGTCGCACTTCTGGCCTTGCTCGCCGGTGTCGCGATCGGCGTGGTCCCGGCCAAGGAGGCCTTCAAGGGCTTTTCCGACGACATCGTCATCATCGTCGCCAGCGCCCTGATCGTCAGCGCCGCGGTGGCGCGCTCCGGCCTGGTCGAGACGGCGCTTGCCCGCATCGCGCCGGCGCTGCGCTCGACGCAAGCGCAGGTCGCTGTCCTCGTCTTCGTCGTCGCTGCCATGTCGGCGATCATCAAGAACATCGGCGCGCTCGCGATGATGCTGCCGATCGCCTATCAGCTCGCGCGCAAGGACGGGAAATCGCCCTCGGTCTTCCTGATGCCGATGGCCTTCGCCTCGCTGCTCGGCGGCATCGTCACCCTGGTCGGCACCTCGCCCAATGTCATCGTCGCGCGCGTGCGGCAGGAACTCGGCGGCGAGCCCTTCGCCATGTTCGACTTCACCCCGGTCGGTATCGGCATCGCGTTTATCGGCTGCGCTTTCCTGAGCGTCGCCTACCGGTTGTTGCCGAAGGATCGCCAGGGGTCGCGCTCGCTCGACCAGGCTGTCGACATCAAGGACTACGTCACCGAGGCGCGCCTGCCCGAGAAGGGGCCGCTCGCGGGCAAGACCATCGCCGATCTCAGAAAGCCGGGCGATGGCGAGGTCGAGGTCGTCGCGATCCTGCGCGATGGCGAGCGCCGCCGGGCGCCATTGCCCGATGCCAGCCTGCGCGCCGGCGATATCCTGCTGCTGCGCGGTGAGCCCAAGGCGCTGGAGCGCGTCATTGCGGCGGGCGAGCTCGAGCTGACCGGCCAGCACCGCTCGACCCAGCGCGAGGGCTCGCTCGATCCTGCCCGCACCGGCGAAGCGATCGTCACGCAGGGCTCGCTGCTCGAAGGCGTCAGCGCCGCCGAGATCGACCTGCACGCCCGTTTCCACATCAACCTGCTCGGCATCAGCCGCGCCGGCGAGCGCTTCACCGAGCGCCTGCGCGACATCCGCCTTCGCCCCGGCGACGTCGTGCTGCTGCAGGGCGACGAGGACCTGCTGCCCGAGCGCCTGCGCGAGCTCGGCCTGCTGCCGCTGGCAGCGCGCAGCCTTCAGCTCGGCAGCACCCGCCGCCGCCTCGTCACCGGAACGATCGTCGCCGCGACGGTGATCGTGGTCGCACTCGGCCTGCTGCCCGTGGCGATCGCCTTCTTCGCTGCCGCGGTGCTCCTGCTGGTGACGCGCGCCCTGACGTTGCGCGATGCCTACGACTCGGTTGAGGCTCCGATCCTGATCATGCTGGCGGCACTGATCCCGGTCAGCGACAGCCTGCGTGTGACCGGCGCGACCGATGTTTTCGCCGGCTTGCTGGCGCAGCTCGGCGCAGGTCTCCCGGGCTGGGGCGCGGTCGGGCTGATGCTCGTCGCGGCGATGGCGGTGACGCCCTTCCTCAACAACGCCGCGACCGTGCTGGTGATGGCGCCGATCGGCGCCGGCTTCGCCAAGACGCTCGGCTACAATCCCGACGCTTTCCTGATGGCGGTGGCGATCGGCGCGGCCTGCGACTTCCTCACCCCGATCGGCCACCAGTGCAACACGCTGGTGATGGGCCCGGGCGGCTATCGCTTCGGCGACTATGCCAGGCTCGGCGCGCCGCTCTCGGCCCTGGTGATCCTGCTCGCCGTGCCGCTGATCCTCTGGGTTTGGCCGCTGAGGTGAACGCGATGCGCGGCTGGCGGCCGATCGAGGTCGAGGGAACAGAATTCATGCCGAGCTGCCTCGGCAGAGAATGTTTCAACTGTCAGATTGACTCAGAACGGAAGTATTCGGCTTCCCGCAAACGGCTGCGATGCCTATATATGCGGCAGATATTTTCGAGCCGCCCGGCGGCGATTGACGAGCTCCTGCCATGACCACAGTGACGTCCCGAGCCGGCGCGACGACCGCCGGCACCAAGCCATTTTACGCCAATTTCGGCTTCCAGGTTCTGGCCGCCATGGTGATCGGGCTCGTGCTCGGCTGGGTCGCGCGCAATATCGGCCCGGATGCGGCCGGACAGCCGAACGCGTTGACGACGACGCTGGCGACGACCGGCTCGATTTTCGTGCAGCTGCTGCAGGCTTTGGTGCCGCCGCTGATCTTCACCGCGATCGTCGCCTCGATCAGCAATCTCCGGCAGCTCTCCAATGCGGCCGCGTTGGTCTGGCAGACGCTGCTCTGGTTCGCTCTCACTGCCTTCATCGCCGTGCTGATCGGCATCGCGCTCGGCCTCATCATCCAGCCCGGCATCAATTCCGGCGCGATCGCCGCCAGTGCGAAGGCGCCCGGCTCGGTCGGTTCCTGGCTCGATTTCCTCAAGGGCCTCGTCCCCGCCAACGTATTCGGCCTGCAGGCCTCGACCCGGATCGATGGCGGGGCGGCGACCACAAGGCTCGGCTTCAACGTGCTGCAGCTCCTCGTCATCTCGATCGTCATCGGTGTCGCGGCGCTGAAGGTTGGCGAGCGCGCCAACAGCTTCCTCGCCTTCAACGAATCTCTGCTGGCGATCGTCCGCAAGATCCTGTGGTGGGTGATCCGGCTGACGCCGATCGGCACGATCGGCCTGCTCGGCAATGCCGTGGCGCAGTACGGCTGGCAGACCCTGCAGCAGCTCTCCTGGTACGCCTTCGCGATCTATCTCGGCCTCGCCATCGTGCTGCTGATCGTCTACCCGGCGCTGCTCATCCTTCACGGGCTCTCGCCGCTGCGCTTCTTCGCGGGCGCCTGGCCGGCGATCCAGCTCGCCTTCGTCTCGCGCTCCTCGGTCGGCACCTTGCCGGTGACCGAGGCCGTGACCGAGAAGAGCCTCGGTGTGCCCCGCGAATACGCCGCCTTCGCCGTGCCGCTCGGCGCGACCACCAAGATGGACGGCTGCGCCGCGATCTATCCGGCGATCTCGGCGATCTTCGTGGCGCAGTTCTACGGCGTTCCGCTCGGCCTGCAGGAATATGTGCTGATCGTCTTCGTCTCGGTCATCGGCTCGGCGGCGACCGCCGGGCTCACCGGCGCGACGGTGATGCTGACGCTGACGCTGTCGACACTCGGCCTGCCGCTGGCCGGCGTCGGCCTGCTGCTCGCCATCGACCCGATCCTCGACATGGGCCGCACCGCGGTGAACGTCGCCGGCCAGGCCCTGGTGCCGACCATCGTCGCCAAGCGCCAGGGCATGCTCGATCAGGCGCAGTATGACCGCGCCGGTGACATCGAGGCGATCGACGCCGGCGCGCAGACGGCCTGAGGCGGCATCAGATT
This sequence comes from Bosea vestrisii, assembly GCF_030144325.1. NCBI lineage: Bacteria > Pseudomonadati > Pseudomonadota > Alphaproteobacteria > Hyphomicrobiales > Alloboseaceae > Allobosea > Allobosea vestrisii. Next base: position 4,958,248 of record NZ_CP126307.1, read on the forward strand.
TGTCAGCGGGGCGGAAGTTTCGAGAGCAGCGTCTTTCCGCGCGGCGACAATCGATAGCCGACCTCAAGGCTCTCGGTGAGACCGAGGGCCTTGAGCTTGCGCACATCCTGCTTGAAGGGAAGCATCTCGCGCCCGAGCAGCTCGGCGAGTTCGGCGGCGCGTCGCCCGGGATGCGTCGCGATTAGCTCTAGCGTGGCGCGTGTCCAAACCTTGTGCGCATCAAGCCGGGCAAGGCGCTGAACCAGCTGCTCCGCGTCGGCATCCGTCAGGTCATCTGCTTCGCGCAAGGCTTCGCGCGGATCGGGGCCGGCGAGACGAATGCGGATTCGATAGAGGCTGCCCTCGCGGCCGGTCAGCGCGGCGAGCGCTTCTTCGCGGGAGTCGAAGCCGGCGGCCCTCGCATCGGCTGCGCCGAGCTGGTCTTCCGTGATCGGCTCGACCGCATCGATGGCGAGCTGGCCGATTGCCGTCAGCAGCGTGCCGCCGCTCTTGACGCTGGGCCGACGCCAGCGCCGCAGCACCTGCGTGATGCTGCCCTCGGCGATGCCCTCAAGCGTGCGCCGGTCGAGCAGCACGGCGTTTAGGCCATCACCTTGGCCAGCACGTCCTTCAGCCCGCCATCGCGTTCGAGCCAGCCGGGCACCGGCAGGTTCTTCGAGCGCAGGAATTCGGGGTTGAACAGCTTCGACTGGTAGCGCGTGCCGTAGTCGCAGAGGATGGTCACGATGGTGTGGCCGGGACCCATCTCCTTAGCCAGCCGGATCGCGCCGGCGACGTTGATGCCGGAGGAGCCGCCGAGGCAGAGGCCCTCTTCCTCCAGCAGCTGGAAGCAGAGCGGGATCGCCTCCTCGTCGGGGATCTGGAAGGCGACGTCGATCGGCGCGCCCTCGATGTTCGCGGTGATCCGGCCCTGGCCGATGCCCTCGGTGATCGAGGAGCCCTCGGCCTTGAGCTCGCCGGTGGTGTAGTAGGCGTACAGCGCCGCGCCCATCGGGTCGGCGAGGGCGATCCTTATCTTCGGGTTGAAGCCTTTCAGCGCTATCGCGACGCCGGCGAGCGTCCCGCCGGTGCCGACGGCGCTGACGAAGCCGTCGACCTTGCCGCCGGTCTGCTGCCAGATCTCAGGGCCGGTCGTCTCGATATGACCCTGGCGGTTGGCGACATTGTCGAACTGGTTGGCCCAGATCGCGCCGTTGGCCTCCGTCTTTGCCAGTTCTTCGGCGAGGCGGCCTGAAACCTTCACATAATTGTTCGGGTTGACGTAGCCGACGGCGGGCACCTCGACCAGGGTCGCGCCGGCGAGCCGCAGCATGTCCTTCTTTTCCTGGCTCTGCGTCTCCGGGATGACGATCACCGAGCGATAGCCCAGCGCGTTGCCGACCAGCGCCAGGCCGATGCCGGTATTGCCGGCCGTGCCCTCGACGATGACGCCGCCGGGCCGGAGCGCGCCGCTCTTCTCGGCGTCGCGGATGATGGCGAGCGCGGCGCGGTCCTTGACCGACTGGCCGGGGTTCATGAACTCGGCCTTGCCGAGGATTTCGCAGCCGGTTTCCTGCGAGGCGCGCTTCAGTTTGATCAGGGGGGTGTTGCCGATCGCTTCGACGACGCCGTTGCGGATAGTCATATTAGGCAACTCCAGCCATTTCCCTGCTTGCCGTCACCTGATAGGCCAAACCTTCCTGCAGGTCATCAGTATCGAAACCATGTCCGCCCTCGTCATGAATGAAACGCTCACGATCGCGCGGCTTGGCCAGCGCGGCGACGGCGTCGCCGAAACGGCGGAGGGTCAGGTCTTCGTGCCCTTCGCGCTGCCGGGCGAGAGCGTGCGGGCCGTACGCGATGGCGACAGGGCGCAGGTCGTCGAGATTCTCGCGCCCTCCGCCTCGCGCATCGCCGCGATCTGCCCGCTCTTCACCCGTTGTGGCGGCTGCGCTGCGCAGCATATGGGCGAGGGGCTCTACGCCGAATGGAAGCGCCAGCAGGTGGTCACGGCGCTGTCCCGCGCCGGGCTGGAGACCGAGGTCGCTCCCGTGGTCGATGCCCATGGCGCCGGCCGCAGGCGCGTCACCTTCCACGCAAGGCGCGACGGCGACGGCATGCGTGTCGGCTTCATGGCGGCGCGCAGCCACGACCTGATCGAGGTCGAGGCCTGTCCGGTGCTGGCCCCGGGCCTGGCGCGGGCACCCGCCGTGGCGCAGCTTCTCGCCAACCGCCTGCGCTCCTCGAACAAGCCGCTCGACATCCAATTGACCGCTTCTGAAGCTGGCCTCGATGTCGACATTCGCGGCCACGGCCCGGCCGGTGACAGCTTGCGCCGACAACTCACCGAAGCGGCCGAGCGGCTCGATCTGGCGCGCCTCGCCATGCATGGCGAGATCATTGTCGAGCGACGCGCGCCCTTTCAGTTGATGGGCAAGGCGGCGGTGACGCCGGCGCCCGGCGGTTTCCTGCAGGCGACGGCCGAGGGGGAGGCGACGCTGTCGCGCCTCGTGCTCGATGCGATCCCCAAGGCCAAGCGCGTCGCCGACCTCTTCGCCGGCTGCGGTCCGTTCAGCGTCCGGCTCGCCGAAAAGGCGCAGGTTTCGGCCTTCGAGAGCGACAAGGCCGCGGTCCAGCCGCTGAGCCGGGCCGCCAATCATACGCAAGGGCTGAAGCAGGTCGCAGTCGAAGCGCGCGACCTCTTCCGCCGCCCGCTGCTGGAGCATGAGCTGGGCGCCTTCGATGCTGTCGTGCTCGACCCGCCGCGCGCGGGTGCGGAAGCGCAGGTCAAGCGGCTCGCGGCTTCGAAAGTGCCGGTGGTGGCCTATGTCTCCTGCGATGTCGGCAGCTTCGCCCGCGACGCGGCGCTTTTGGTCGCAGGCGGCTATGCGCTGGAGCGCGTGACGCCGGTGGACCAGTTCCGCTATTCCGCCCACATCGAACTCGTCGGCGTCTTCCGCAAGGCTGCCGGCCGCAAGTGATCAAGTCTCCGGAGGCAGAATGAGCGCGCCTACTATCGAAGCTCTGGCCGGCATCGTCGGCGCGAAGAATGTGATCACCGACGCCGATGCGATGGTGCCCTATCTCAAGGAGCCGCGCGGTCTCTTCCACGGCAAGGCGCAGGCCGTGGTCCGGCCGGGCTCCGTCGCCGAGGTTTCGGCCCTGATGAAGTGGGCGAGCGAGACCGGCGCGACGATCGTGCCGCAAGGCGGCAATACCGGCATGGTCGGTGGCCAGGTCCCGGTCGCCGAGGGCCGGGAGATCATCCTGTCGCTGCAGCGGCTCGACACGATTCGCTCGGTCGATGTCGACGGCGACACCATGACCGTCGAGGCCGGTGTCATCCTGCAGAAGGCGCAGGAGGCGGCCGAGGCAGCCGGACGGCTCTTCCCGCTCTCGCTTGCCTCGGAAGGCTCCTGCACGGTCGGCGGCAATCTCTCCAGCAATGCCGGTGGCACGGCGGTGATCGCCTATGGCAATGCCCGTGAGCTCTGCCTCGGTCTCGAGGTCGTGCTTGCCGACGGCCGCGTCTGGAACGGCCTGCGCCAGCTCCGCAAGGACAACACCGGCTACGACCTCAAGAACCTCTTCATCGGCTCGGAAGGCACGCTCGGCATCATCACCGCCGCCGTGCTGAAGCTCTTCCCGCTGCCGACGGCGCGCGCCACCGCCTTCCTCGCCGTGCCCGATCCGGAAGCGGCGCTGTCCCTACTCAACAAGGCCAAGGCCAGCGCCGGCGGCACGCTCACCACCTTCGAGATCATGCCTCGTATCGGCCTCGACTTCGTCGTCCGCCATGCCAGCGGCGCCCGCGATCCGCTGTCGGAGCCGTCGCCCTGGTATGTGCTGATGGAAGTCTCGGCCCAAGCCGAGACCGGGCTCAGCGACGCGGTCGAGGCCTTCCTCGGCGAAGCCCTGGAGGAGGGGCTGGTCACCGACGCCGTGCTCGCCGGCTCGCTCGGCCAGCGTGCCGATCTCTGGAAGCTGCGCGAGATGCTGTCCGAGGTGCAGACCCATGAGGGCGGCTCGATCAAGCACGACATCTCCGTGCCGCTCCATGCCACGCCGGAGTTCCTGAAGCGGGCCACCGCCAGGGTCGAGGCGATGGTGCCGGGCTGCCGGCCGGTGCCGTTCGGCCATCTCGGCGACGGCAACATCCATTTCAATGTCAGCCAGCCGGTCGGAGCCGACAAGCAGGCCTATCTCGCCGGCTGGGGCGAGATGAACGAGGCGGTGCACGCCATCGTCACCGAGCTCAACGGCTCGATCTCGGCGGAGCACGGCATCGGCCGCCTCAAGCGCTCCCTCCTGCCGGGCGTGAAGGATCCGGTTGAGCTCGAGCTGATGCGGACGGTGAAGGCGGCGCTCGACCCCAAGGGCGTGTTGAATCCGGGCTCGGTGCTCTAGCGCATGGGTGAGCGCCGGCCGGTCTTCCAGGAGGTGCTCGGCGAGGACTGGGCCAAGCTCGGCGAGGTCATCAGGCGCCATTATTTCCTGCGCTCGTTCAGCGACGATTACATCTGCGTCAAAGGGGTGATGCACGAGGTCGAGCACAGCGCCGTCGCCAGGCTGGTGCTGCCCTTCGCCCGGATCGTCGGGGCGCTGGTGCCCTATCGCGGCCGCGACGTGCCGATCGAGGTGCACTACACCGCCCGGCCCGAAGACGGGACACTGCATTGGAACCGGGTGTTCCATTTCGCCGGGCGCAAGCCCTTCCATTTCCGCTCCCACATGCAGCAGACGGGCCCGAACCAGGTCATCGAATTCGTCCGCTTCGGTGTCGGCATGCGCCTCAAGGTCACGGCGGAGAAGGGGGCGCTGGTCTTCCGCGACGAAGGCTATGTCTGGCGGCTCTTCGGCTACGACCTGCCTTTGCCGGTCGGGCTCCTCCTCGGCACGGGCTATATCGAGGAACGGCCGATCGATGAGCGCAGCTTCAGCATGCGGATGACACTGAGGCATCCGCTGTTCGGCGAGCTGTTCCGCTATAGCGGTGTCTTTGCGCTGCCGGAGGAGGGTGAGACCATGGGCGCGAGCCCCTAGAGGGCAGTGCCGCCCTTGGTGACGCGGCAGATCTCGGCGAGCGCCAGTACCAGATGGTAGAGCACCCTGACCGGGAGGCGCTCGCTCATCGGCCGCCCCTGATCGTCGAGCTGGTTGACCCATAGTCCGCTCTTACGGTCGACGAAGTGCTGGAACGTCAGGCGTAGATGCTGGTCGAGCCGTGCCGCGGCATCGTCGTCGCCTTCGAATTCGATCCTTGCGACGAGCGCCTTCAGATATTCGGTCTGCGGCCAGAGCAGGGCGGCCCCGTTCAGAACATGGCCTGTCGGATCGACCTCGTTCACGACGAGCCGTGATGGATTGACCGAGGCGTCGACCTGGCGCTGGCCGAAGGCATGGAGCTTGCGTGCGGTATCGCGCGCCTCGCCCGAACCGGTCAATCGCTCGTGATGATAGAGCAGCCAGGTCCATTCGAAATGGTGGCCGGGCTCCCGGATCAGCCCACGCGGGCCCGGGAATGTCGTCCAATCCTCGCTGAAGAACTCGCCGAGCGTGCCATTGGCGTCCAGCATCCGCTCCCGCATCAGCCGCACGAGCCTGTCGGCCGTCGCCAGCCAGCGCGGGTCGGGCGATACCGCCGCGAGAGCGTGGCAGGCCTCGAGCAGGTGCATGTGCGGGTTCTGGCGCCGCGGCTGCGTGCCCAGCGTGTCCTCGCGATAGCCGCCGGCCGGATGGGCCAGCTCACCGTCGAGAAAATCCATCACCTCGCCGGCGATCGCCAGCGCGTCCGTCTCGCCGGTCGCCTTCGTGAACCAGCCGAGCGCGAACAGGACGAAGGCGAGATCGTAGAAGTCGGACCTGCCGTCGACCGCCTCTCCGCGCGCCGTGCAGGAATGGCTGAAGCGCCCGTCGGCATGCCGGCAGGCGCTCGTCAGGAAGGCGAAACCGTGCCGCGCCGCCGCCAATGCCCCGGGCACGCCGAGCAGATGCGCGTGGCTGAAGACATAGGTCAGCCGTGCCGTGACCAGTGTCGTGCGCAGATCGCTGGTCTCGGGCATCCCGTTCGGCCCGAGATACTCGACGAAGCCCAGCCGCGCCGGGTCGAAGGCGCGGTCGATCCAGCTCGGCAGCAATGTATTCGTCAGCCAGGCCTTTAGATCATCTGGGTCGATGCTCAAAATGCTTCCATCCATGGAGCTGCGCATGAGGCAGGTTCGATCCAGCGCAAAGGCTGCTCAGGGCGTCGCGACATAGCCGTCGCGGCGCGGATCGCAGGCGCCGGTGAGCCGCCCGGTCGCCGGATCGCGCGACACGGCTTGCATGCCGCCAACGCGCATCGTCCAGCCGCTGTCGTTGGCGAAGATGCCGTGTCCGAGTTCCGCCAGTGCCGTGATTGTCGCCGGTGCGAGCCGGTTCTCGACCTCGATGGCGCGGCCATCCCAGAGCCGGGCGCGCGGCGCCTCGATCGCGTCCTGCAGCTGAAGCCCGAAATCGACATGCTGGACCATGGCCTGCACCTGCGTCTGCAGGATGCCGTAGCTGCCGGGCGTGCCGAGTGCGAGCACCGGCGCACCGTCCTTGGTCGAGAGGGTGGGGGACATGCACATCGGCAGTTCCGAACCGGGCAGCGAGCGGTTCGGGCTGCCGGGCTGCACGTCGGCCCAGTACAGGAAGTTGTTGAGGGTGATCCCCGTGCCGGGCACGACCACGCCGCTGCCAAAGGGGCTGCCGATGCTCTGCGTCACGCAGATCAGGTTGCCGTCGCGGTCGGCGATCGAGAAGGAGGTGGTGTGGCCGGGGTCCTCGCCCGCTGGCGCCTGCGGCATCCATTGCTCGGTCGGGCCGTCGATCGGCTTGCCGTCTCGGACACGCGCTCGCAGGTTTTCGACGAAAGGCTCGGACAGTATCTCGGTGAGCTTCTCGGGCTTGGGGTTGTTGTGCGTTATCCGGACGCCCGCTGCGAGGCGGATAGCGCGGTAGACGATGTCGAGATGTTCGGCGCCGTTGCGCTCCAGCTTGCTGAGGTCGAAGCCGTCGAGGATGCGCAGGGTCAGCAGGAACTGGAAGCCTTCGCAGGCCGGCGGCGGCACATGCACCTGCCGGTCGCGATAGGCGACGGCGAGCGGCTCGCGCCAACTGGGTGAGACCTTGGCGAGGTCGGCCATGGTCAGCGTGCCGCCCTGCGCCTTGAGATGGGCCGTGATCGTCTCGCCGAGCGGGCCCTGGTAGAGATGGCCCGGCCCCTTGACGGCGATGTCGCGCAGGGTCGCTGCCAGCTCCGGCTGGTGCAGAATCTGGCCGAGCGCGACGGTTGTCCCGCCGTCGCGCAGGTAGTTCCGCGCCCAATTCTCGTAGAGCTCGGGCCGCTCGCGCAGCAGCGGCGCCTGCTCGTTGAACTCAGTCACGCCGAACTCCGCGATCGGGAAGCCGTCTTCGGCGAGCGCGATCGCCGGGGCGAAGATCTCTCCGAGCGAAAGGCGACCATAGGCGCGATTGAGCTCGCACCAGCCGGCGAGATTGCCGGGCGGAGCCACTGCGAGCGCACCGCGCTCGAGGTCGGAGCGCTGGCTGAAGCGCTCGATCGGGAAGCTCTCGGGCACGCGCGGTACGAAATCGAGGACACGCACGCGCTTTTCGGCTGCGACCCACATCGTTGCCGAGCCCATGCCGGCAAGGCTCGACATGAACGGCTCGACCACGTTGAGCGCCGCCGCGACCGCACCGACCGCGTCGAAGACGTTGCCGCCCTGGGCGAGGATGCGGGCACCGGCCTGCGCCGCCAGCGGATGCGCGGCGGCGACCATGCCGTGCAGGGAGCTCATCGTCGGGCGGCGGCCATCCATATCGGGCGTTTCCTTTGTTGGTCTCGTTTGGGACGAGAGTAAGCGCGCCGCGGTGGTCTGCGCTAGAACAGGCTGCCCTGTGAGTCGTCCGGGCTGCCCCGACGAGAACGCATGACGGGCTTGGCGGGAGGCGCCGGCGCCGAGGCTGGATCGAACGGCTCCTGCACCTCCGGCCCGTCATTGGCGATCTTGTTCACCGCTGGGCCGAGCCGGAGCATCTCCAGAAGGTCGTCCGGCGAAGGCCGCAGCAGCTCCTGCAGATCGGCCGGCTCCGCCGCCGGGTCGAGCCAGGTGTCGAAAGCTTCGGGTGGCACGATCACGGGCGAGCGGTGGTGGATCGCCGCCATCTGCCCGTTCGCCGAGCCCGTGACCATCGCGACCGTGTCGATCTCGGAACCATCAGGGCTGTGCCAGGTCTCCCACAGCGCCGCGAAGGCGAAGAAGCCCCGATCGGGCTTCCGGAAGAGGTAGGGCCGGTTCTCCTGCTGCCGGCCTTCGCCGAGGCGATGCCATTCGTAGAAGCCATCAGCCGGCATCAGGCAGCGCCGGCGGATGAAAGCGGCGCGGAAGGACGGTTTCTCGCGGGCGCTCTCGCTGCGGACATTGATGACCAAAGGAAAGGCTTTGGGATCCTTGACCCAGCCCGGGATGAAACCCCAGCGCATCAGGATGAACTGGCGCCGGCCTTCGTCGAGCCTAACGACAGGCACCGGCTGCGTCGGCGCGATGTTGTAGCGCGGCGGGAAATTCGGCTGCTCGCGATAGGCGAAGGCCTCGCGCATCGCCTCCGGCGGCAAGGTAATGGCATAGCGACCACACATCGTCGCATCACTTCTGCCTTATCGCGACCGGATCAAGACTTTGTTTGCGGTTGACACAGCATAGTCGCGCCGCTTCCGGGGCCTCTTCATGTCTGCTTCCGCGACCGAGACATCACCGACCGCGGCGGGCAGAGCCACACCGCAACTCTCGACCGACTATCTCAACCGGCACAGCGAGGCGCTGATGCTGCTCGAGATGGTGCCGCTCGACCGCGAGATCGTCGCCGATCTCAAGGCCTGGCGCGCACTCGGCTATGTCGAGCATTTCGCAGTGTCCCCGTTGCGCTGTGCCGGCGAGGCCACTGCTGCCTATCGTGCGCTCGGCAGGCGCGAGACGGAAGGTTTCGAGCAGCTCTGCACGGCCATGGACCGGCTGGTCTATACGGCGACGGCGCTGCTCGACGAAATGCCGGCCGAGGAAGACCCTACCCTGATCGTCGATGTCGCGAGCCTGTCGTTGCGTCGCCTGATCGCGCGCGCGACCGCCTTCATCAACGCCAATGGTCAGGGTCAGGCCGCCTATATCGATGCCGGTGCCGTACAGGCCGACATCGATGCCGTAATGGCGAGCTAGCGGTTCCGCTCACTCCCGAGCAGGAATTCGCGGTTGCCGTCTCCGCCTTCGATCGGGGAGGGGATGAGTCCACTGACGATGAAGCCGAGGGCGGTGACCGCGTCCGCGATCTCCGCGCAGATCTGCTGCTGAAGCACTTCGTCGCGCAGTACGCCCTTCTTCAGCGCCGAGCGCTTGGTCTCGAATTGCGGCTTCACCAGCGCGATCAGCCTGGCCTGCGGCGCGAGTAGCGTCGCCACCGCCGGCAGCACCAGCTTGAGGGAGATGAAGCTGACGTCGATCACGGCGAGCGCCGGTGGCTCGGTGAAAAGCCCGCCATCGAGCGTGCGGATGTCCTGGCTCTCCAGGCTGGTCAGGCGGGGATGCCCGTGCAGGCTCTCATGCAATTGCGCCTGGCCAACATCGATGGCGTAGACATGTGCTGCGCCGCGCCGGAGCAGCACATCGCTGAAGCCGCCGGTCGAGGCGCCGACATCAAGGCAGGTCAGCCCCGCGGCATCGAAGCCGAAGGCGTCGAGCGCGGCCGCGAGCTTCACCCCGCCGCGCGAAACGTAAGGGTGCGCCGCCTGAGCCTCGATCTTCGCCGCTGCGAGCACCGTCTCCGACGCCTTGCGTAGCACGACCCCGTCGGCGCTGACGAGGCCCGCGGCGATGGCGGCCTGCGCCCGCGCACGGCTCTCGAACAGCCCGCGCTCGAGCAGCAGCAGGTCGGCGCGGACCCGGCGCGGCAGGCCGGCGGTCATGGGCTCAGGCGCGCCTGATGGCGCTGGCCGGGCCGAGCGCGGTCTCGACGGTGCGCACGATTCCGGCGGCGTCGAGCCCGGCCTGCGCATACATCGCCTCGGGCTTGTTGTGCTCCTGGAAGACGTCGGGCAGCGTCAGGCTGCGGATCTTCAGGCCCCGATCGAGTGCGCCTTCGCGCGCCAGCAATTGCAGGACATGACTGCCGAAGCCGCCGACCGAGCCCTCCTCGACGGTGACCAGCACCTCGTGCTCACGGGCGAGGCGCAGGATCAGCTCCTCGTCGAGCGGCTTGGCGAAGCGGGCATCGGCGACCGTGGTCGAAAGCCCGCGCTGGCCGAGCTGCTCGGCTGCCGTCAGGCATTCAGCGAGGCGTGTGCCGAGCGAGAGCAGGGCGACCTGCGTGCCCTCCCTGACGATGCGGCCCTTGCCGATCTCTAGCGGCACGCCGTGCTGGGGCATCTCGACGCCGACGCCTTCGCCGCGCGGGTAGCGGAAGGCGATCGGGCCAGCGTCATAGGCGGCGGCGGTCGCGACCATATGGGTGAGCTCGGCCTCGTCGGCGGCCGCCATCACCACCATGTCGGGCAGGCAGGCGAGATAGGCGATGTCGAAGGCACCGGCATGGGTCGCTCCGTCGGCTCCGACCAGCCCGGCTCGGTCGAGCGCGAAGCGGACGGGCAGCTTTTGGATCGCGACGTCGTGCACGACCTGGTCGTATGCGCGCTGCAGGAAGGTCGAATAGATCGCGCAGAACGGCTTGAAGCCCTCGGTCGCCAGCCCTGCCGCGAAGGTCACGGCATGTTGCTCGGCGATGCCGACATCGAAGGTCCGGCCGGGGAATTCCTTGCCGAAGGCGTCGAGCCCGGTGCCGGAGGGCATCGCGGCGGTCACCGCGACGATCTTCTCGTCCTCGCGTGCGGCCTTGACCAGCGCGTTGGCGAAGACGTTGGTGTAGCTCGGCGCATTCGCCGGTGCCTTGGCCTGCAGGCCAGTGACGGGGTCGAACTTGACCACGCCGTGATACTTGTCGGCGCTCGCTTCGGCCGGGGCATAGCCCTTGCCCTTCTGCGTCACGACATGGACGAGGATCGGTCCCGTCTCGGCATCGCGAACATTGCGCAGCACCGGCAGCAGATGGTCGAGATTATGCCCGTCGATCGGGCCGACATAGTAGAAGCCGAGTTCCTCGAACAGCGTGCCGCCGGTCCAGAAGCCGCGGGCATATTCCTCGGTCCGCTTCGCCTTCTCATGGAAGAACCGCGGCAGCTTCTCGGCCAGGTATTTGGCGATCTCGCGCAGCGAGCGATAGGTCCGGCCCGAGACGAGGCGCGCGAGATAGGCCGACATCGCGCCGACCGGCGGGGCGATCGACATGTCGTTGTCATTGAGGATGACGATCAGCCGCGAGCCCGTCGCGCCGGCATTGTTCATCGCCTCATAGGCCATGCCGGCCGACATGGCGCCGTCGCCGATCACGGCGATGACGTTGTTGGCCTTGCCCGCCAGATCGCGCCCGACCGCCATGCCGAGACCGGCCGAGATCGAAGTCGAGGAATGAGCAGCGCCGAACGGGTCGTATTCGCTCTCCGCGCGCCTGGTGAAACCCGAAAGCCCGCCAGGCTGGCGCAGGGTGCGGATCTCGGCGCGGCGGCCGGTCAGGATCTTGTGCGGATAGGCCTGGTGGCCGACATCCCAGATCAGGCGGTCGCTGGGGGTGTCGAAGACATGGTGCAGCGCGACGGTCAGCTCGACCACGCCGAGTCCCGCGCCGAGATGGCCGCCGGTGACCGAGACGGCGTCGATCGTCTCGGCCCGAAGTTCCTCGGCAAGCTGGCGCAACTGCGCATCGTCGAGCCGGCGCAATGCGGCGGGATCGGGCGTCTGGTCGAGGAGGGGTGTGTGGGGGCGAGGCAAGGGCTGGCCGAAGCTTGCTGGATCGTGCCTCCGAATTAGTCGTTCGCGGCGGTGCTGGCAAACCGGCTTGTCGTCGCAGCCGGGCAGGAAACGGGTGGGAGCGGCCGGCCCGATCTGGAAAATCGGCGCCATCCTCATCGCTGGACGCCTCCTATGACCTCGCCCTTCTTCATCGCCCTGCTGCTGGCAGGCGTTACGGCGCAGTTCGCCGACAAGCTCGCGCTCGACACCATCACGCTCGCAGCAACGCAGGCCGGCGCGAGTCCGCGTTTCGTCGGTTTGCTCGTCGCGGCACAATCAGCCGCCTGGCTGCTGATCTCGCTGCCGGCCGGCGTGCTCGCCGATCGCATGGCGCCGCGCACATTGATCCTCGCCGGCGGCGCGCTGATGGCGCTGGGGTCGAGCCTCGGTGCGGTTTTGCTGGCAAGCGGCGCGATCGGGCCCTCGCTGGCGCTCTCGACCTTCATCGCGGCGGCGGGACCGGTCACCATCGCGCTCTCGATCTTCGTGCTGATGCCGAAGGCGGTGACACTCGCCGAACTGCCGCGGGCCAATAGCCGCCTCGAACTCGGCCGGGCGGCTCTCAGCCTGGTCGCGCCGCTGATCGCCGGCTGGGCGGTGGCACGTGCCTCGGGTTGGCTCAGCCTGGGGCTTTGCGCCGCCTGTGGCATCGTCGTGATCCTTGCGGCCGCCCGCCTTCCGGCCGAACGGCCGGCGGCGCTGCCGCGCCAGCCGCTGCATCGCGCCATCGCCGAGGGCGGAGCCTTCGTCGCGCGCCACCCCTATCTCAGGCCGATCGCGCTCTGCGCCATCGGCTGGAACCTCGCCTTCTTCGCCTTCATGGCGCTGCTCGCGCCCTATGCGCTGCGGGTTCTGACACTCGATCCGGCGGCCGTTGGCCTGGCATCGTCCGTCTATGGCGCCGGCGCAATCGCGGCCGCGCTCATCGGCGCCTGGCTGATTGCGCGCCTGCCGACCGGGGCCTTGCTGGTCTTCGGCCCAGCGGTCTCGCTGGTCGGCGCCGTCGCGGTCGCGATCGCCCCTCCGGCGCTGGGCTGGCCGGCGCTGGCACTCGCCTTCTTCCTGTTCGGCTTCGGCCCGATCCTCTGGTTCATCACCCAGACGACCTTGCGCCAGGCGGTGACGCCGCAGCCGCTGCTCGGCCGGGTCAGCGCGACGATCACCACCGCCATGTACGGCATGCGCCCGTTGGGAGCGCTCGCCGGCGGCCTTGCGGGCGAATGGTTCGGCGTCGAGACCGCGATGTGGCTGCCGGTTATCCTGTTCGCACTTTCGATGCTGGCGATCTTGGCCTCGCAGATGCCGCGGCTGAAGGTCATGCCGGTGGGGGAGCTCAGCCCGGGCTAAGCGGCCGCAGGCAGGCTGCCAGCTTCAGCGCGCTGGCGACCGAGCCGGCCGCGTCGCCAGCAGGACGCCGGCGACGATGAACGCGATCGAAACCCCCTCTGCCCCCGTGGGAATTTCGCTGAGGAAGACGATGGCGAGCAGCGAGGCGACAACCGGCACGAGCGCGATCATCGCCGCCGCGGCGGAGGCTCCAAGCAAAGCCACTGCGCGATTGAAGCTGACCAAGGCGACGATGCTCATCAGGACACCCTGATAGAAGCCCTGGACCGCGATCTCGGCTTTTGGGGCCTGCGCAAGGTGGCCGATGCCGAAGATGAGATAGACCGGCACGAAGATGACGCCCGACCAGAAGCAGATCAGCGCGGCTGACTGCATCGGATTGAGGCCGCTGCCGCGCAGGAGCAGCGTGTAGCCGGCCCACATCGCCGCCGCGAGCGCCAGAAACCCGAGCCCGAGCAGGCTCGGTGCACCCTTTCCTCCGGTCGCGGTCAGGATGAGGCCGCAGAGCCCGGCGGCGATGGCCGCGTAGCCGAAAAGCCTGATCTTGCCGGGAGGCTGGCGCAGTAGTAGCCAGCCCAGCAATCCTGCGAAGACCGGCATCAGTGTCGGCGTCACCGAGGCCGCACGCCCGGCCGAGGTCATCTGCACCCCGAGCGCGACCAGGGCCGCGAACGGCGCACCCCACAGAACGCTGAAGACGAAGCCGTTGCGCCAGGCCCGGGGCGGCAAATCGCGTAGCAGCACCGGCGCCAGCAGGATCGCGCCGATGCCATAGCGCAGCGCGGTCAGGTCCCAGACATTGAGGATACGGGTGACGCTGAAGCGCGTGACCACGAACCAGCCGGCGAAGATCGCGACCGTCAGCGTCGCCCAGAGAAAGCCGGCGAGCAGGCTCCGCGATGGGCGAGCTCGATCCGGCGCTGTGGGGCGCTCGGGAGGCTGGTCTTCAGGAGGCATGTCGGTGAACTCAGCGCTCCGGCAGCGGGATGAACTCTTCCTCGTCGCCGGGCACGGTGTCGAAGCGGCCGGTCTTCCACTCCTGCTTGGCCTGGTCGATACGCTCCTTCGAGGATGAGACGAAGTTCCACCAGATATGGCGCGGGCCATCCATTGGCTCGCCACCAATCAGCATCAGCCGGCTCTGGTCGACGGCGAGGATCGAGATCCGGTCTCCCGGCTTGAAGATCAGGAGCTGGCCGGCGCCGAACTCATCGCCGGCGATGTCGACCTTGCCGGTGACGATGTAGACGGCGCGCTCGTGATAGTCGGGGTCGAGCGGCAGGATCGCACCCGGCGCCAGCACGGCCTCGGCATAGAGCGTGTCCCAGGGAAACTTCACCGGTGAGGTCTGGCCGAAGGCCGAGCCCATGATCAGGCTGACGCGCTTTCCCTCGCCGACGATGCGCGGCAGTTCGGGCGCGGCGTGATGGATGAATTCCGGCGCGACCTCCTCATGCGTCTTCGGCAGAGCGAGCCAGGTCTGGATGCCGTAGAGCTTGGGCGCCTTCAGCCGTTCTTCCGGCGCGGTACGCTCGGAATGGACGATGCCCCGCCCGGCCGTCATCAGGTTGACCGCACCGGGGCGGATCGGCAGGGCCGTGCCGAGCGAATCGCGGTGCATGATCTCGCCGTCGAAGAGATAGGTGACGGTGGACAGCCCGATATGCGGATGCGGGCGGACATCGATGCCCTCGCCGAGCAGGAACTCGGCCGGGCCCATCTGGTCGAAGAAAATGAATGGGCCGACCATCTTGCGTCCGATCGAGGGCAGGGCGCGCCGGACCGAGAAGCCGCCGAGGTCATGCGCGCGCGGCACGATCACCTGCTCGAGCGCCTCGCAGGAGCGGGTATCGCCCGCGATCGGATCGTGGTCGGGCAGTTGCGACATGGCGATGTCCTCCTGTGAGCCCGGGAAGACTGGCCCCGGACGCCGCGCACGACAAGGGTACAGCCAGCCGCAACGGGCTCGACGCGGCCGCCCTAAGAAATTATCGATAATTCATGGCCAGCGAGAAATCCGAGACCCTTCCCGTCCGCATCAGCCGCGTCCTCGCCGAGCGGATCATTTCCGGGCAGCTCGAGCCGGGCGCCAGGCTGCGGCAGGATCATGTCGCGGCCGAGTTCGGCGCCAGCCACGTCCCAGTGCGCGAGGCTTTCCAGCGGCTGGAGGCGCAAGGCTTGGCCGTCAGCGAGCCGCGCCGTGGCGTCCGCGTCGCCGCCTTCGACCTGCGCGAGGTCCGCGAGGTCGCCGAGATGCGCGCGGCGCTCGAGGTACTCGCCTTGCGTCATGCCGGTCCGCATCTGACCCGCGCCATCCTCGACGAAGCCGAGGAAGCCACCCGCGCCGGCGACAATTCGCCGGATGTCCGCGCCTGGGAGGAGGCGAATCGGCGCTTCCACCGGCTGATCGTGACGCCTTGTGCCATGCCACGCCTGCTCGCGGCGATCGACGACCTCCATGCCGCCAGCGCCCGCTTCCTGTTCTCGGCCTGGCGCTCGGACTGGGAGGCGCGCACCGATCACGACCACCGCGCTATCCTCGCCGCGCTGCGCGCCGGACAGGTGGACGAGGCAGCGGCGATCCTCGCCCGTCATGTTCAATGGATCGGCTCGAAGCCCGTGCGCACAGCCACCGGTGGGACGCGAGACGTCTTCGCCATCCAGGGCTGAAGCCGGGAGCCAGCCGCCCATGCGCAAGGTCGCAGCGTGGTCGTGCTTTTTTGCGCTCGCAGGCAGCCACGTACTGCTCGCTTGCAATCTGCTTGCGCTTGTGGACTCTACGATAGATCAAGTCAAAAAATTATCTATAATTCTGGAACCGATGGAGATAGACCCATGAGCGACCTCAGCTACGCCGCGCCCGCCCGCTTCAGCCCGCTCGATCTGCAGGCCCGCCCAGCCTTCGTCCAGCTTGGGGCCGTCGTGCTCGGCACCCTGGTCCTGGCGATCGCCTCGCAGATCAGCGTGCCGATGCTGCCGGTGCCGATGACCATGCAGACATTGGCGGTGATGCTGATCGGCGCGCTCTATGGCTGGCGGCTCGGTGCGGTCACGATCATCGCCTGGCTCGGGGAGGCGGCGCTCGGCCTGCCGGTGCTTGCCAACGGAGCCGGCGGACCGGCGCCCTTCATGGGCCCGACCGGAGGTTATCTGGCTTCCTTCCCGTTCGTCGCGGTGCTGGTCGGCTGGCTCGCCGAGCGCGGCTGGAATGGCAGCCGGCCGGCTTTGGCTTTCGTGTCGATGCTGCTCGGCCATGCGCTTTGCCTGCTGCTCGGCGCTCTTTGGCTCGCGACGCTGATCGGGGCCGAGAAGGCCATGCTTGCCGGCGTCGTGCCTTTCCTGCTCGGCTCGCTGGTCAAGTCGGGCCTCGGTGCCGCGATCCTGATGGCGCTCGTGCGCCGCACAAAGAGCGCTGAACAGGCTTGAGTCGAAGCGAGCCGGCGTCTCGGCGCCGGCCCATCCAGGATAGCGGTCAGGCGGCTTGCCGGGTTTCGAGCTGGGCGAGCCGCTTGGCGTAATAGCTGGCGGCCGCCTCGAGCGCTTCGGCATCGGCCCGGCGCACGTCGTAGACCAGGAACGGTTCCTGCCAGGCGAGGCCGCAGCGATGCGCCGTCGCCTGCAATGGCTTCAGCAGGTCGCGCAGCGAGAAGAGATTGGCGCCGCTCGGCGTATAGGCGTCGGGAACATTGCCGGCGGTTGCGGCGACCATGAGCGGCCGACCGGCGAGCTTGGCGCCTTCAGCTTCGTAGTGGATGTAGAACATCCGGGTCAGCACCGCGTCCTGCCAGGCTTTGAGCAGCGGCGGCGTCGAATACCATTGCACCGGGAATTGCAGGACGATGCGCTCGGCCGAGAGAAGCCGCGCGACCTCGGCATCGGCGTCGATGCGTCCGTCCGGGTAGAGCGCCTGCATATCGACGACGCTGGTGCCGGGCCGGTTGCCGGCAGCCTGCGCCAGCGCGCGGTTGGCACGCGAGCTCTGATAATCGGGGTGGAAGAGCAGGATCAGTGTTTGCGTCATGGCGACCTCCTTCGGTTCGACAGGAGGATGCGGTCACCCAACAAATCATTCCAATGGATGGTCGATATATCGTATTATTGGTTTCATGAATTTACGTTCGGTCGATCTCAACCTGCTTGTCGTCCTCGACGCCCTGCTTGATGAGGCGCATGTCTCACGCGCAGCGGAGCGGGTCGGCCTGTCGCAGCCGGCCGCCTCCAGCGCGCTCGAACGCTGCCGGCACCTCTTTGGCGATCCGCTCTTGCTGCGGGGCGGGGGACGGATGCGTCTTACAGCGAAAGCGCAGGCGCTGCAGCAACCGGTCCGGGACATCCTCGCTCAGGTGACGGCGCTGCTAGACGCGCCGGAGCCGGACCTTATGAGCCTGGTGCAGACCGTCAGGGTGATGACGGCCGAACTGCCGCCGGAGCTGGTGACGGGCCGGGTCTATGAGCAACTAATGCAGACGGCGCCCGGGCTGACGCTCGCCATCCTGCCTTGGCAGGGAGCGCAGGCGACGCTGGAAGCGCTGGCGCAGGGGCGGGCCGACCTCGCCATCTCGGTCTTCCCGGCGATCGATGCCGATTTCACCCGAAGCGAACTATTGCGCGAGCGCTATGTCGTGGCGATGCGCAAGGATCATCCGGCGCAGGCCGGCTTCGATCTCGACCGCTGGCTCGCCTTCCCGCATGTGCTGATCTCCGGCCGCGGCGAGACTCATGGCCCCCTCGACGAGGCGCTCGCCCGGCTCGGGCGCAAGCGCCATATCGGCCTGGTCGTGCCGAGCTTCCTCAGTGTGCCGCCCTTGCTGCTGAGCTCGGATCTGATCGCGCTCCTGCCGAGCCGGACCTTGCCGCCCGAGGACGCCGATCGCTTCGCCACTTTCGAGCCGCCGGTCGCGGTCGAGGGTTTCCCGCTGCATCTCGCCTGGCATCGCCGCAGTGAGGGCGACCTTGCGGTCCAGCATGTCGCGCGCCTGATCGAAGCCGTGCTCGGCGAGGCAGCCGCGATCAGTCCAGCGGCCTGATGCTGGCCATGATGGCGCGGCCGGCCTGATGGCGCTCGCTGCCGGTTTCGCAGGTCTTGCAAATCACGCCGAGATAGCGTCCCTCGATCACGGTCTCGGCGAACAGCCCGGACTTGTAGTTGTGGCGGGCGTCGGTCTCGATGGCGTACCAGTCACGCGTGCCCAGGCGAACGCGTTCGAGCGGCTGCAGCACCTGCGCATCCTTACTAGTGTAGCGCAGCACCGCCCGGATGCGGAAATAGCGATCCGTCGGCGCGGCATAGAGCGAAGTCAGCCGGGCTTCGTCATCCGAACCGGCGACAGGCTGGACCCGCGTCATCACAGTGCAGGTCTCCTGCGTGCGCTTGCAGGCCTCCGTCTCGCAGACGAGCTGGACGCGTGTGCGCCCATCCTTGGCGGTGGTGCCTTCGGGCGGCCCGTCGATCCGCCAGCCTGCCGGCAGATCGAGAACGAGGCCGTCCGGCAGCGGAAGCGGCTCCGCGCTGGCCGACCCGGCCGTGAGCACGCAGCCGACGACGGCGAGGCAGAAGGCGAGGGGGCGGCGTCCGGTCATGCGGCCTCTCCGGAGCGGCCGATATGTTCGGCCGCCAACCGATCGAAGTGCTGCATCTGGTGGGAATTGAGGACGCGAGCCGGCAGCAGCAGCGGATCGCCGCGGCGCAGCAGGAGGAAGATATGGTCACCGCGCCGCTCGATGCCGCGAAAGGCAGCCCAGCCATAGCGATGGGCGATGCCGCGCTGCCGGCTGGTGACACCATCTGCCGAGACCGTGACCTCGATCGCGTCGTCCTCGGCGCGCTGGTGCAGGGTCTTGCCGAGGCTCTTCGCCTGCTGGCGCAGCGCCCAGGGATTGAACACGGCACCGAGCAGGACGAAGCCACCGACGATCGCCGTGACCGGCCAGAAGGTTACCACCCACATCTCCGCGAACAGCGGCAGGGCGAACGCGAAGGCACACGGTCTGGGTCGATCACCCAGAGGAACAGCATCACCGCCGGCACCAGCAGTAGCGCGAGGACAAGCCCGATCGCGAGGCGGCGCAAATGGCGGCTGCGCGGCCAGAGCCGCGCCTGCTGGCGCCGGATCGCCGCAGTCCTGTCCTCTGGCGTCAGATGGAAGCGTAGCGCGAGGGCCGGTTCGTCCTTCGGTTCGGACTCGCCATGATCCGGCTTCCCGGTCTGCCCGATGCAGAATGTTGCCCAGTCGCGCGCCTGCGCCTGCTGCTCAGTTGAGAGCTCGCGCTTGGGCAGGGCGACCAGTTCGTCGATCCCTGCGATCTCGACGAAGAAGTGCTCCGGCCCCTCGGCGAGACCACGCAGCCGCCAGCTCGCGACATGGCTGGCGTGATCAGGCTCGCTGCCGTCGAGGCCAGCCTCGTGCAGGCGGAACTGGCACGGCGTTGGCGCGGTGAGGCCCTCATTGCGGAGCCAGCGCTTCATCCGACTGCGTATGGTTCGGCCGTGCAGCAGATAGGCAAGGCCGCCGATCAGTACGAGCGCTGCCAGGAAGATCCCGAACGGCCCGGCAAGCGCCTCCAGGAAGCCGCGCCAGAGCAGTGCCGGATTGCGGCGCCCGCCCTCGCTCCAGATCATCGAGAGCGGCCCGAGCATCACGAGGAACAGCGCGATGCCGGTGAAGATCAGGATGCGCTGGCGCTGCCTGGCGATGAGGTCGCGATAGAGGTGCAGCATGCCGGCGATGCGGTCTTCGCCGGTGAGCGAGATCGCAAGGTCGAGTGGCGGCGGGGCCGCGAGCGGCCTGCTCGCTATGGAGGGCGTGGTGCGCATGCCGCGGCGCGCCGGCTGCGCTCCTAGTTCCCGACGTCGAGTGGCTGGGTGCCGGTCGGCTTGCCATCGGCGCCGAGCGTGATCTTCTCGATGCGGGCTTCAGCCTGCTTCAGCAACGCGTCGCAGCGCGCCTTCAGGGCTTCGCCGCGGGTGTAGATGTCGATCGATTCTTCGAGCGCCACGTCGCCGCGCTCGAGCCGGGCGACGATGCCCTCAAGCTCCTTCAGGGCCGCCTCGAAAGGCAGGCCGGCGACATCGGCATTGGTCTTGGCGTCGGTCACGGGCGCGAATCCTGTTGGCGGCCCGTTATCGGCTCTGGTCCCTTTCGCCGCAACCCCGCGCCTCACATCGGCAGGGCCGAGGTCTTCTTGATCGTGCGCAGTGTCAGGGTCGACTGTACCCGGGTGACGCCCGGCAATTGCGTGATGATGTCGGTGTGGATGCGCTCGAAATCGGCGCTGTCGCGGTAGATCACGCGCATCAGGTAATCATGCGCGCCGGCGAGCAGATGGCATTCGAGGATCTCGGGCAGGTCCTGCACGGCCTTCTCGAAGCTCTCCAGCGAGGCGCGGCCCCTGCTGGTCGAGCGTGACGAAGACGAAGGCGGTGCCGGGGAAACCGGCGATGCGCTCGTCGAGCATCATCACATAGCCGCGGATCAGCCCGCTTTCCTCGAGCTGGCGTACGCGGCGCAGGCAGGCCGAGGGCGAGAGGTGCACCTTCTCAGCGAGGTCCGAATTGGTGATCCGGCCATCCTTCTGGAGGATACGCAGGATCGTCCTGTCGCGGGAATCGAGTTCGATCTGCATCGCTGGACGTCGTCCCGTGGGCCGGCACCGTCTGGGCGCGGTCGCCGGAAAGCGCAGATGTTTCTGCGCAAAAAGCGGGTTTGGCAAGCATGATCTTGCGCGCGTCCCTGCATTATCCGCATGGTGACGCTGTTGTGGCGCTCTGCGCAGCAGGATCGTGCAGCGCAGCATTCTGATTATTCCAGTCGAGATGGAGGCGGGGCGGCTTGCTCTCAACGGCATCCGCTAAGCAGGTCTGGCCGCGTGCGCAAAAACGTTTACAACTAAACTATTCTCTCCGGGACGCCGTCATGAATCTCTGGTTCCGCCTCATTTGGCTGCTGCTGACGCGGCCCTTCCAGCCGAAGCTGAAGCCGCCCTTCGAGGCCTCGATCCTGCCCTTTCGGGTCTGGCCCCATGATCTCGACACCAGCCTGCACATGAACAATGCGCGCTATTGGGGGCTGATGGACCTCGGCCGCGCCGATCTGATGCTGCGTAGCGGCCTGTGGCGGGCGATCCTGCGCCATGGCTGGGTTCCGGTGGTCAATTGCGGCACGATCCGCTTCCGCCGCGAGCTGCGCCTGTTCCGAGCGCTGAAGCTGGAGACGAGGCTGCTCTGTTGGGGCGAGAGCTGGGTCGTGATGCAGCATCGCATCCTGGCGGCGGGGCGGGACGGCCAGGAGATCGTCGCTGCGGTCGCGCTGGTGCGCGCTGCACTCTATGACCGCAAGGGCCGGGCCTATGTCCCGGCGGCGCGCCTGTTCGCCGAAATGGGCGTTATGGTCGAAAGTCCGGAGCCCAGCCCCGAGGTTGCGGCCTTCCTCGCGGCTGAGGAGGCGTTGCGGCAGGCAGGTGCGGTCGGAGAGGCGTAGTGCGGGTGGCGTTCGGGGCGCGTCATTCTCGGGCGAAGCGAAGCGCAGACCCGAGAATCTCAGGACAAAAGGAGCGTTGATCAGAGCCTCATTCGGCCTGAGATGCTCGGGTCAAGCCCGAGCATGACGCGTTTCATTACTCCGCCGCCAGTCTCGTCGCGCGCCATTGCGCCAGCAGCGCTCGCAGCGCGCCCGGCTTCAGCGGCTTGTTCAGCACGTGGATATCGAGCGCTCCCGCTTCCTCGCGCACCTCCGGTGAGCGGTCCGCCGTCAGGAGGATCGCCGGCAGCCCGCCGACCTGCTGCCGCAGGGCCGAGATCACGGCGATGCCGTTCTCGCCATGGTCGAGATGGTAGTCGGCGATCAGCACATCCGGAGCGCCGCCGGCGGCGATGAGCGTGGAGGCCTCCTCCAGCCCGCGCGCGGTCTCGACCTTGCAGCCCCAGCCGCCGAGCAGGAGCCGCATGCCGTCGAGGATGGCGGGCTCGTTGTCGATGGCGAGCAGCTTGAGCCCGGCGAGCTGGCTGCTGGGCGGGGCGCTGCGTGCGGCTGCATTCGTCGCCATTGCCGGCAGGGGCGCGGCGCGCGGTACCAGGATGGAGAAGCGCGTGCCGCGTCCCGGCGTCGAGGCGAGCGCGAGCTTGTGGTCGAGGGTGCGCGCGATCCGCTCGACGATCGAGAGTCCAAGACCCAGTCCTCGCGCGACCTTGGCGCCCTGGTCGAGGCGCTGGAATTCGCGGAACACGGTCTTCTGCTTGCTCGCGGGGATCCCGAGTCCGGTATCGAGCACCTCGATCGCGACCTGCCCGCCACGCTGGCGGCAGCCGACCAGCACCTTGCCGTTCGGGGTGTACTTGATCGCGTTCGAGACCAGGTTCTGCAGCAGACGGCGCAGCAGCCGCCGGTCCGAACGGACGGCCGTCGAAGTCGCCGCAAAGACGAGCTTCAGCCCCTTCTCCTGGGCGCTCGGCTCGAATTCGCGCTGGAGCTGGCGCATCAGCTCGTCGAGTCGGAAGGCGCTGATCTCGGGCTTGAGCGCGCCGCCGTCGAGCCGGGAGATCTCGAGCAGCGCGGTCAGGATCTCCTCGACCGCGTCGAGCGAGGCGTCGATGTTCTCGGCAAGATCGGGCTGGGTGCTGGCCCGATCGCGTTCAACCAGAGCGGAGGCGTAGAGCCGAGCGGCATTCAAAGGCTGGAGGATGTCGTGGCTCGCCGCTGCGAGGAAGCGTGTCTTCGAGGCGTTGGCGTCGTCAGCCTCGGCCTTGGCGCGCTGCAACTCGGTATTGACGTGCCTGATCTCCTCGGTGCGCTCGGCGACGCGCTTTTCCAGCGTCTCGTTGGTCCGCGCCAATTCCTCTTCGGCCACGACCGAGTCGGTGATGTCGGTATAGGTGGTGACGATGCCGCCATCGGGGAGCGGGTTCGAGCGGATCTCGATCACGTTCTTGGAAGGATAGAGCTTGAGCCGGACCGGCTCGCGGTCGTTGATGAAGCTCTCCAGCCGCGCCGCCATGAGTTCGTCGAGAGGTCCAGCGCCATAGGCGCCGCGGTCGGCATTATAGCGCACGATCTCGTCGAGCCCGGTGCCGAAGCGCACCAGCGAGGGCGGCAGGTCGTAGAGCTGGATGAAGGCCTTGTTCCAGGCGAGCAGCCGTAGGTCGCGGTCGAGCACGGTGATGCCCTGGCCGGCATGGTCGAGGCCGTTCTGAAGAATGTCGCGATTGTATTGAAGGGCCGCCGAAGCGTCGTCGAGCAGCTTGAAGGCCGCTTCGGTCGAGAGGTTGCGCCGCTTCAGCAGCAGCGACAGCACGAGGCGGGAGGAAGCGGCGCCGATCGCGGAGGAGAGCAGGTGCTCGCCGAAGCGCAGCGTGTGGATATCGGACTCGCGGGTGCCGTTCAGCACCTCGCCGCGCGAATGGGCGAAGCCCTCGAAGGCGCGTTGCGTCCGCTCCTGGCCGAGATAGCGGCCGATGGTCGACTGCAGCTCCGCCTCGGTGACGCTGGAGCGCCAGAGCGAGAAGGACTGGGCCATGGTCGCCCGGTCCGACTCGACGAAGGCGTTGGCCTGCAGCCGCTCCATCGCACTCGCCGGGCGAATGAACGAGAAGCCGACATAGCAGATAAGGTTGATGCCGAGGCTCCAGAGCACGCCATGGGGCAGCGGCGAGAGCGACGACAGGCCAAACAGCGCCTCCGGCCGCAGCGCGGTGATGCCGAGCGGTCCGTGCGCGACGATCTCCGCCCAGTAGCCGCCGGGCAGCGCCAAGCTCGGTATCAGAAGCGTGTAGAGCCAGGTCAGCAGGCCGGCGGACAGGCCGGCGGCAGCGCCGAGCGCGGTGCCGCGCCGCCAGATCAGCCCGCCGAAGAAGGCCGGTGCGATCTGCGCGGTCGCGGCGAAGGAGAGCAGGCCGATCGAGACCAGCGCTGCCTCGCCCGCAGCCCGGTAATAGGCGTAGCCGAGCAGGATGACGACGACGATGGCGCCGCGCCTTATGTGCACGACCTGCGAGCCGAGATCACCGCCGGTCGGACCGCTGCGGCCTTTGCGCTCGATCATCGCAGCCGCGCGCTCGGGATCGACGCTGACACCGCGCCCGCGCAGCAGCAGAGGCGTGACGAGATGGTTCGAGATCATGATCGCCAGCGCGACCGAGGCGACGATGACCATCGCAGTGCCCGCCGAAAGCCCGCCGATGAAGACGAACAGGGCGATGAAGCCCGCCTGCTTCTCCAGCGGCAACAGCAGCACGGTCATGTCTCGATCGATGCCCGACCCCGGCAGGAGAACCTCGCCGGCCGCCGCCAGCGGCAGCACGAACAGGTTGATCAGCACGAGGTAGAGCGGGAACATCCAGGCAGCACGGCGCACGTCCCGAACATCGCGGTTCTCGACGATCGCCATGTGGAACTGCCGCGCCAGCAGCAGCGCAGCGCACGAGGACAGCGCCGTCAGCGTCAGGAACATCGGCCAGCTCGACGTCCTGTCCCAGATCGGCGGTTTGTCCGCGGCTGCCCGCGCCGCCTGGGCGAAGAGGTCGCTGGCCCCATCGAACAGGCCGTAGACGACGAAGACACCGAGAGCCAGGAAGGCGACGAGCTTGACCAGCGACTCCGCCGCGATCGCCAGCACCAGCCCATCCTGGTGCTCGGTCGCGTCGATATGGCGGGTGCCGAAGGCGCAGGCGAAGCCGGCCAGGACCAGGGCGACCAGGAAGGCGAGGTCGCTCAGGATCGGGATGTCGGTCATCGGCGGCGGCCCGCCAGCGGCGGCGAAGAACACCGAGAGGGAGTTCGCCACCGCCTTCAGCTGCAGGGCGATATAGGGCAGGGCGCCGACCACCGCGACGATGCAGACCAGTGCCGCGACGCGCTCGCTCTTGCCGTAGCGCGCGCCAACGAAGTCGGCGATCGAGGTGATGTTCTGTGATTTTGCGATGCTGACGATGCGCGCGACGAAGCGGTGTCCCAGCCCGATCACCAGGGCCGGGCCGACATAGATGCCGAGGAAGTCGAAGCCCGCCCGGTTGGCGAAGCCGACCGAGCCGTAGAAGGTCCAGGAGGTGCAATAGACCCCGAGCGCCAGCGCATAGATCGTCGTGCGTGCCCGCCCGGTCATCAGGCGACGTCCGGTGGTGTCCGCGAGATGGGCGATCGCGAACAGAACGCAGAGATAGCCGAGCGCGCTCAGGACGACGGACCAGGCCGGTAGCATCGCGCCTCCTTGCAACGGCGATCGCGGGCAAACCTATCGCCGCCGTGCCGTCCCCGCCATCGGTCTTTCGATGGTCTTCGGGCAATCGCACCCTGAGCCCTCATCCTGAGGAGCGGTCGCAGATCGCGTCTCGAAGGATGATCCAGAAGATTCCGGAACCTCCTGGAGCATCCTTCGAGACGGCCGCTCACGCGGCTTCCTCAGGATGAGGGCTGAAAGAGCGATCACCCCATCAGCCTGTCCTCAGGCCGCGGCCGGTACCTGCGCCAGCCGCTCCAGCCGCCGCTGCCCCCATTGGTGCATGGCGCGGACGATCTCCTCGAGCGAGCGGCCTTCCTCGGTCAGAGCATAGTCGACCCGCGGCGGTACCTGGGCATAGACCGTGCGCAGGACGAGCCCGCACTCTTCCAGCTCGCGCAATTGCCGGGTGAGCATGCGCTGCGTCGCGCTCGGCAGCTTCCGGCGGATCTCGTTGAAGCGCAGCGTGCCGGAGAGCAGGTGGTAGATGATCACGCCCTTCCACTTGCCGTCGATCAGGTCGAGCGTCGCCTCGACCGGGCAACCGGCGGCACAGTCGTAGCGCTTCTTCGTCTTCAGCATCCGACAGTATCCATTGTGATACTACTGGTCCGATTTGTGCGTATTGCAGCGATGGAGCCTAACAGTATTTCTTGGCCTGCAACAGGAGATATTCCGATGAAGGCCGTTGGCTACCGCGCATCCCATCCGATCGAGCATCCGCAGGCGCTGCTCGACCTCACGCTCGACAAGCCAACCGCCGCCGGCCGCGACCTGCTGGTCAGGGTCGAGGCCGTTTCGGTCAATCCGGTCGACACCAAGATGCGCCTGCGCTCGCAGCCCGAGGCTGGTGGTGTGAAGGTGCTCGGCTGGGATGCCGCCGGCGTGGTCGAGGCGGTCGGCCCGGATGCCACGCTGTTCAAGCCGGGCGACAAGGTCTTCTACGCCGGCGCGATCGGCCGTTCGGGCACGAATGCCGAATATCATCTGGTCGACGAGCGCATCGTCGGGCGCCGGCCGACTTCGCTCTCGGTCGCGGAAGCGGCGGCAATGCCGTTGACGGCGATTACTGCCTGGGAGGCGCTGTTCGACCGGCTCGACATCCGCCGGGCGGTGCCGGGCGCGGCGAATGCGCTGCTGATCATCGGCGGCGCCGGCGGCGTCGGCTCGATCGCGATCCAGCTCGCCAGGCAGCTCAGCGACGTCACGGTGATCGCGACCGCCTCGCGGCCGGAAACGCAGGCCTGGGTCAAGGAACTCGGCGCCGACCATGTCGTCGACCACACCAGGCCGCTGGCCGCTCAGGTCGCCGCGCTCGGCATCGGCGCGCCGGCCTTCGTCTTCTCGACCACCCAGACCGACCGGCATTTCGACGAGATCGTCGAGCTGATCGCGCCGCAGGGCCGCTTCGGCCTGATCGACGATCCCGCGCCGATCGACGTGATGAAGCTGAAGCGCAAGAGCGTCTCGCTGCATTGGGAGCTGATGTTCACGCGTTCGCTCTTCGGCACCGCCGATATCGAGGCCCAGCATCTGCTGCTGAACGAGGTCAGCGCCCTGGTCGATGCCGGCAAGCTCAGGACCACGCTCGGGGAGCATTTCGGCAGGATCGATGCCGCCAACCTCAAGCGTGCCCATGCCCTGCTCGAATGCGGCAAGGCCAAGGGCAAGATCGTTCTCGAAGGCTTCTAAGAGGGGAGGGAAACCATGCGTACAGTTCTGAAAGTCGCGATCGCAGCCGGCCTTCTCGCGGCGCCTCAAGCCGCGCGAGCCCAGCAATCCATGCAGCCGGTGAAGGTCGAGATCTTCGCCGAACTGCCTCAGGCGGTCGGCAACATCACCTTCACGCCGGACAAGCGGGTGATCTTCAGCCACCATCCATTCTTCGCGCCAGACATCCGGGTGGCCGAGCTCAATCCGGACCGCAAATCTTTCAAGCCGTTCCCGGATGCGAGCTGGAACACGCCGCGGCCCGGCACCGACCGCTATCTCGACAGCGTGCTCGGTCTGCGTGGCGATGAGAACGGCATCATCTGGCTGATGGACATGGGGCAGCGCACGCCACTGACGCCGAAGCTCGTCGGCTGGGACGCCAAGCGCAACCGGCTGCACCGGATCTATTACATACCGGCGCCGGCCTCGCTGCCGGAATCGCAGCACAACGACTTCGTCGTCGACCTCAAGAACCGCAAATTCTACATCGCCGACGAGGGCATCGGACCGGGCGGCGACGGCAGCAAGGCGGCGCTGGTCGTGGTCGACATGGATACCGGGGCAGCGCGCCGTGTGCTCCAGGGCCATGCCACCACGAAGCCGGAGGATCGGCCGATCACGGTCGAGGGCAAGGACCTGACCGTGCCGGGCAAGGACGGCAAGCCGGCCGTGATCAAGGTCGGTGCCGACGGCATCGCCGTGGATAAGGAGTTCCGCTGGCTCTATTACGCCCCGCTCAGCGGCACGAGCGTCTATCGCCTGCGGATCGCCGATCTCATCGACGAGCGGCTGAGCGATGCCGAGCTTGGCGGCAAGGTCGAGCGCTATGCCGCCAAGCCGAACAATGGCGGCTTTTCGCTCGACGCCAAGGGCAATCTCTATTTGACCGAAGTGGAGGCGAGGGCGGTCGGCGTCATCCCGGCCGAGGGCCGCCAGTACCGGCGCTTCGCCGCGCACGAGGCGCTGCATTGGCCCGACGGCGTCAGCTATTCGCCGGACGGCTTCATGTATGTCTCGGCTGCGCAGCTCGCCCAGGCCGCCGTGTTCAACGACGGCAAGGGTTCGAACAAGGCGCCCTATTACATCTTCCGCTTCAAGCCTCTGGCACCCGGCCGGATCGGGCACTGAGCAGGGCGGGGCGCTGCGGCAGGGCTGGGATCGCTGCCGCAGCGTTCGTCGTCGCTCGACCTTCGCATAGTGGATGATCGCAGCCTGGAATCCGTCTTTTCCGAGAGAAAGGCCGAGGAAAACGGCCGGAAAGCTGTTTCCACCGCCAGTGCCGGTGGTCTAGCGTGCGGGCAGGGGCGGCATTGCGCAGCGTGATGCCTGGCCAGGCATTCGGAAAGGCGCGCTATGATCAAGGAATTCAAGGAATTTGCCCTGAAGGGCAATGTCGTCGATCTCGCCATCGGCGTGATCATCGGCGCGGCTTTCGGCAAGATCGTCGAATCGCTGGTCGGCGACATCATCATGCCGCTGATCGGCGCGATCGGCAGCGTCGACTTCTCCAACTACTTCATCGGCCTCAACAGCGCCGTCACCGCGCCGGTCCTCGTCGATGCCAAGAAGCAGGGCGCCGTGCTCGCCTATGGCAGCTTCCTCACCATTGCCGTCAACTTCATGATCATCGCCTTCGTGCTGTTCATGGTCGTCAAGGGGATCAACCGGTTGAAGCGCAAGGAAGCGGCCAAGCCGGCCGAGCCCGCGCCTCCCGCGCAGGACGTCGTGCTGCTCGGCGAGATCCGCGATCTGCTCAAGCAGAAGGCCTGACCCATTTCGCGGAGCGCTCTGACCTTTCGAGAGCGCCCCGCGATCCATCACCGCGACCGATCGGGTCGATCTCGTCAATTCATGCCGCTGCAGCGCGATCTGCGTTAGATTGGCTTGCATGTTTCTTGCGACGGATCGCCCGAAGGATCGCCTATGAACATGCACGCACCGGCCGGGACCAGCCTGATCGCCGATTTGCGCCCCGAGGCGCGCAATGCGCCCGAGAGCGGCATCGTCGAGGTCGTCAACCACGGCCGGCTCAAGCCCGGGCTGATCCCGCTCTGGGTCGGCGAAGGCGATCTGGCGACGCCCGAGTTCATCGTCCGCGCTGCCAACAAGTCGCTGGCCGATGGCGAGACCTTCTACACCTGGCAGCGCGGCATTCCGGAGCTGCGCGAGGCGCTGGCTCGCTACCACACTGCGCTCTATGGCCGCCCCTTCGCCATGGACCGCTTCTACGTCACCGGCTCCGGCATGCAGTCGGTCCAGATCGCGGTCCGATTGATCGCGGGTGTCGGCGACGAGCTGATCATCCCGACCCCGGCGTGGCCCAACTTCGCCGCCGCCATGGGTATCGCCGGCGCCAATCCGGTCTGCGTGCCGATGCAGTTCAAGGATGGGCGCTTCACGCTCGACCTTGAGAAGTTGGAAGCAGCGATCTCGCCGCGCACGCGCGCCTTCGTCATCAACTCGCCGGCCAACCCGACCGGCTGGACCGCGACCCGCGACGAACTCGCTGCCATCCTCGCCATCGCCCGCAAATACGGCATCTGGATCATCGCCGACGAGATCTATGCCCGCTTCGTCTATGACGGTTCGCCGCGAGCCGCTTCCTTTCACGACGTGATGGAGCAGGAGGACCGCGTCCTCTTCGTCCAGACCTTCTCGAAGAACTGGGCGATGACCGGCTGGCGCGTCGGCTGGATCGAGGTGCCGCCCGCCTTCGGCCAGATCGTCGAGAACCTGATCCAGTACTCGACCTCCGGCTCGCCGGTCTTCGTCCAGCGCGCCGCCATCGCGGCCCTGGAGGAGGGCGAGCCTTTCGTCGCCGAGCAGATCGCCCGTGCCACCGAAGGCCGGCGCATCATCGCCGAAGGGCTGAAGGCGACGAACCGCGTGACGCTGCAGGCACCGGACGGTGCCTTCTACCAGTTCTTCGCCGTCGACGGCCGCACCGATTCGCGCGCGCTGGCAATCGAGCTGGTCGACAAGGCCAATGTCGGTCTGGCGCCCGGCACCGCCTTCGGACCGGGCGGCGAGACCGGCCTCAGGCTCTGCTTTGCCCGCAAGGCGTCGGATCTCGTTGAAACGGTGGCGCGTCTGCAGAAGGCGCTGGCCGGTTGACACGCCAGTGTCATGCCCCGCTTGCGCCCCGAGCGTTTGACCTGAAGGCTGGTGGCCGTCATTGATGCGGCGTTGCGCCCCGACGGCGCATCGCGAGCATCATGCCTGTTCCGAGCTACGTTCCCTATCATCTGCGCACCCTGTCGCGTGAAGCGGCGGTAATCGCTTGCGCGGCGCTCGGCGGCACATTCTTCGCCCTGCTCGACGTTCCGGCGGCCTGGCTCTCGGGTTCGATGCTGCTGGTTTCCGTTCTCGGTATCACTCGGCCGCTGCCCGATCTGCGCCGTCCCTGGTTCGATTCGACCATGGTGATGTCTGGCGCGCTGATCGGCTCGGCTGCGACGCCCGAGGCGCTCGCCGCGACGGCGCGCTATCCCGGCTCGCTGCTCGTGCTGGTCGTCGGCCTCGTCGCGATCATGTTGGCCACCGGCGCCTATCTGCGCTTCGTCGCGCGCTGGAGCTGGATCGACTCGCTACTGGCGGCGGCGCCCGGCGCGCTATCGGCCGTGATCTCGGTGGCGCAGGACAAGGGCGCCAATATCGGCCGTATCGCCGCGATCCAGCTCTTCCGCATCCTCGTCCTGGTCGCGGTCCTGCCCAGCATCATGAAGCTGAGCAGCGGCGGCGTTCCGCTCGCTTTGCCGCCGCCTGTTGTGATCGCGAGCGTTGGCCATATGGCGCTGCTGCTCGGCGGCGGGCTGGTCACGGGGCTGATCTTCGAGAAAATCGGGATCACCGCGCCCTTCATCCTCGGCGCGACCCTGGCGAGCGCCGTGCTGCACGGCACCGGCCTTGTCCACGGCACGATGCCGCCGGAGATCACGATCGCGGTGATGGTCATGCTCGGCGCCGCCATGGGCGGGCGTGTCTCAAACCTGAAACGCAACGAGATCGCGGCGCTGTTCCCCCTCGCGATCGGCGGCTTCGTCGTCTCGATGGCCGTCGCCTTCGCCTTCGCCTGGCCGGCGGCCTGGCTCGCCGGCGTGCCCTATGCCAGCGCCATGGCCGCCTTCGCGCCCGGCGGGCTCGAGGCCATGGCGCTGCTCGCCTTCGCCATGGGGCTCGATCCGCTCTATGTCGGCGCCCACCATCTGGTGCGCTTCATGGCGCTCGGGCTCTTGATGCCGTTCCTGGTCAGCTGGGTGAAGCCTGAGAAGCCGAGCGGCGAGAGCTGACGCTCAGGCCACGCCGTTGGTGTGCGTCATCAGCGAGTAGAGCGAGGTCGTGCCGCAGATGAAGAGCCGGTTCCGCTTCGGCCCGCCGAAGCAGAGATTGGCGACCACCTCCGGCACCAGCACCTTGCCAATCAGCGTGCCGTCCGGGTCGTAGACATGGACGCCGTCGGCGGCGCTGCTCCAGAGCCGTCCGGAGACGTCGAAGCGGAAGCCGTCGAACAGCCCGTTCGTGCAGGTGGCGAAGACCGAGGAGGCGCCGAGCGTCCTGCCGTCACCGGTCACCGCGACCTTGCGGATATGACGCGGCCCGTTCTGCGGATCATGGCTCGCGCCGGTATCGGCGATGTAGAGCGCGCTCTCGTCGGGCGAGAAGGCCAGTCCGTTCGGCTTGACGAAATCGTCGGCCGCGATGGTCACCTCACCGCTCTGCGGATCGATCCGATAGACATTGCAGCGGCCGATCTCGCTTTCGGCCTTGTCGCCCTCGTAATCGGTGAGGATGCCGTAATCGGGATCGGTGAACCAGATCGAACCGTCCGATTTGACCACGACGTCATTCGGCGAGTTCAGCCGCTTGCCCTGGTAATGGCTGGCCAGCACGGTGACCGAGCCGTCATGCTCGGTCCGCGTTACCTGCCGGCCGCCATGTTCGCAGGTGACGAGCCGGCCCTGCCGGTCGACGGTGTTGCCGTTGGAGTTGCGCGCCGGCTGGCGAAAGACGCCGACCTGGCCAGTGAGCGCGTCATAGCGCATCATCCGGTCGTTCGGGATGTCGGACCAGACCAATGTCTGGTGCGCCGGGAACCAGGCCGGGCCTTCCGACCAGCGCGCCCCGGTCCACAGCCGCTCCATCCGGGCCGAGCCCGGCACGATCCGGTGAAAGCGCGGGTCGAGCACCTCGACGCGAAAACCCTCGATGAAGCCGAATGTCATGCCTGTCCTCCCTGGAGGGGAGGGAGGATCGGCGATCCAGATGCCAGTGGCAATCGCATGAGACACAGGGGCTGCATGCCCGGGCGTCATTCTCGGGCGCAGCGAAGCGAAGACCCGAGAATCTCAGGACGAGAAGGTGCCAAACGGAGCTCCATCTGGCCTGAGATGCTCGGGTCTTCGCCCGAGCATGACGCGCCTTGCGGACTTACAGCACCAGCCCCTCGTCCCAATACGGCGTCGCACCATACAGCTCCGCCAGATAGTCGACGAAGGCGCGCACCTTCTGCTCCATGTGCCGGCGGCTCGGATAGACCGCGTAGACGGCGACACGCTTGCCGACCGAATAGTCCGGGAGCACCCTGACCAGCGCTCCCGATTTCACCTCCGGCCCGACATCCCAGGTCGAGCGCAACGCGATGCCGACGCCGGCCAGCAGCGCCTCGCGCACGACCTCACTCGAATTGGTCCGCAGCGGCCCGTTGATCCGGACCGAAACCTGACCCTCCGGCCCATCGAGACGCCATTGGTCGGCATTGTGGGCGACGAGCGTATGGCGCGACAGGTCCTCGATGGTCTCAGGGGTGCCGTTGGCGGCGAGGTAGCCGGGCGTCGCGCAGAGCACGCGATGGTTCGGCGCCAGCCGCTTCGCAACCAGGCTCGAATCGCGCAGATCGGCGATCCGTATCGCCAGATCGAATCCCTCCGCGATGATGTCGACAAAAGCATCGCTCAGGATCAGCTCGACATTCACCGCAGGGTTGGCGTCGAGGAAGGGTTTCAGATGCGGCGCGACATGCATTCGCCCGAACGAGGTCGGCGCCGAGACGCGCAAGGTTCCGCGCGCCTGGCCGGCGCCGCTGGCGACCCAGGCCTCGGCTTCCTCAATCGAGCCAAGGATCGACACCACCCGCTCATAGAAGCCCTGGCCGGCCTCGGTCAGCGAAAGCTGGCG
The DNA here is from genome assembly GCF_030144325.1 of Bosea vestrisii. Classification (NCBI taxonomy): domain Bacteria; kingdom Pseudomonadati; phylum Pseudomonadota; class Alphaproteobacteria; order Hyphomicrobiales; family Alloboseaceae; genus Allobosea; species Allobosea vestrisii. Next base: position 4,991,589 of record NZ_CP126307.1, read on the forward strand.
CGTGGTGCGCTGGAGCAGGCGCACGCCGAGCCGATCTTCGAGGCGGCGGATACGCTTGGAGATGACGGCCGGTGAGAGGTTGAGCTCGCGGGCGGCGGCAGACATGCTCTTGGCCGTGACGACATGGGCGAAGACGTCGAGGTCGCCAAACCGATCCATGCGCCCACCATCTTTTCCGTTTTGGAAATAATCATGCACGTTACTCGCGCTGCGCCACATGTGGAAGTATTCTAGAGTCGCATCGGACTCGTTCGGTGCATGTGCGCAGCGATGGTGCCTGGCGGCTCCGAAGGCGAGGGAAGGTGAGTGGAGGATTTGCTATGAGTGCGATCGCCTTTCCGGTGCCCGATGCCGGCATCCTCGCCCGCCGTGACGCCATCATCGCCGGCCTCGCGGGGCTGGTCGCACCCGATGCGCTGATCACCTCGGAGGACGAGCGCCGGCCCTATGAGACCGATGCGCTGACCGCCTATCGCCGCATGCCGCTCGCCGTCGTGCTGCCCTCGACCACGCAGGAGGTCGCCGCCGTGCTGCGCTATTGCGGTGAGCAGGGCGTGCCGGTCGTGCCGCGCGGCGCCGGCACCTCGCTCGCCGGTGGCGCGATCCCGCAGGAGGACGCCGTGGTGATCGGCGTCTCCAAGATGAACCGCATCCTGGAGATCGATTACGCCAACCGCACCGCCAGGGTGCAGGCCGGCGTCACCAATCTCGCCGTCACCGGCGCGGTCTCGGCCGACGGCTTCTTCTACGCGCCCGACCCGTCCTCGCAGCTCGCCTGCTCGATCGGCGGCAATATCGGGATGAACTCCGGCGGCGCGCATTGCCTGAAATACGGCGTCACCACCAACAATGTGCTCGGCGTCACCCTGGTGATGCTCGACGGCAGCATCGTCGAGATCGGCGGCGGCCATCTCGATGCGCCCGGCTACGACCTGCTCGGCTTGATCGTCGGCTCTGAAGGGCAGCTCGGCATCGTCACCGAGGCGACGGTGCGCATCCTGCGTTCGGCGGAAGGCGCGCGGCCCGTCCTGTTCGGTTTCCCGACTAGTGTCGAGGCCGGCGCCGCTGTCGCCGCGATCATCGGCGCCGGCATCATCCCGGTGGCGATGGAGTTCATGGACAAGCCGGCGATCGAGATCTGCGAGGCCTTCGCCCATGCCGGTTATCCCATGGATTGCGGAGCCCTCTTGATCATCGAGGTCGAGGGTTCGGAAGCCGAGATGGACGCCCAGCTCGCCCGCATCGTCGCAATCGCAAGGGAGCACGGCGTCGGCACGGTCAAGGAGAGCAAGTCGGCGATGGAGACGGCGGCGATCTGGAAAGGTCGCAAATCCGCCTTCGGCGCGACCGGCCGCATCGCCGATTACATCTGCATGGACGGCACGATCCCGACCGGGCAACTGCCCTTCGTGCTCGAACGCATGGACGAGATCATCAAGGGTTATGGCCTGCGTGTCGCCAATGTCTTCCATGCTGGCGACGGCAATCTCCACCCGCTGATCCTCTACAACTGCAACGATCCGGTCGAGGCGCAGAAGGCCGAGGATGCCGGCAACGACATCCTCAAGCTCTGCGTCGAGGTCGGCGGCTGCCTCACCGGCGAGCACGGCGTCGGCATCGAGAAGCGCGACCTGATGACCGTCCAGTTCAACGAGGCCGACCTGCACCAGCAGCAACGGGTCAGGGCGGTGTTCGATCCGCGCTGGCTGATGAATCCGGCCAAGGTGTTTCCGCTCGAAGGTCGGGTCGCGGCGTGATGAGGCTCTCCGTCTTTCCGGGACGCTGCGCAGCAGCGGGCCCGGAACCCAGAACCGATGGCGGACATAAGAGGGGCTCGACGCTGCAGCGCTCATTTCGTTCAATGGCATCGGTTCTGGGTTCCGGGCTCTTCGCTGCGCGAAGCCCCGGAAAGACGGCGGAGGATGGCCTTGCCGTTCCACGTCTATTTGCTTGCGAGCGGGCAGCATGGAACGCTCTATCTCGGCGTGACGCGCGACCTTGCTCGCCGCGTCCACGAGCACAAGAGCAAGGTCCTGCCCGGCTTCTCGCGGAGATACAGCGTCGATCGGTTGGTCTGGTACGAGGAGTATCCGACGGCAACCGAGGCTATCGAGCGCGAGAAGGACATGAAGAGGTGGCGTCGCGACTGGAAGGTCAGGTTGATCGAGGAGCGGAACCCGCTTTGGGCCGATCTCTATCCGCTGCTGGCGCGGTGAACCTCTCCCGTCATTCCGGGGCTTCGCGTAGCGAAGAGCCCGGAACCCAGAACCGACGGAAGGCATCGATAAGGCTCAACATTCCCGGAGCTCTTTTTCCAGCGGTATCGGTTCTGGGTTCCGGGCTCGGGCCTTCGGCCCGCCCCGGAAAGACAGGGTAGGCTTCTGATGCTCCACACTCCCACCACCGAGGCACAGGCCTGCGCCGTCGTCGCTTCGATCGTCGAGGCGCGCGTTCCGCTTGCCATTCGCGGCGGCGGCACGCGCACCGGGCTCGGCCGGCCGGACAATGCCGTCAGCACCATCTCCAGCGCCGGGCTCACCGGCATCACCCTCTACGAGCCCTCTGAGATGGTGATCGGCGCCAAAGCCGGCACGCCGCTGAGGCTGATCGAGGAGACGCTGGCCGCGCGTGGCCAGATGCTGCCCTTCGAGCCGATGGACCATCGCGCTCTGCTCGGCACCGAGGGCGAGCCGACGATCGGCGCCATCGCTGCCGGGAACATTTCCGGCCCGCGCCGGATCAATGCCGGCGCCGCCCGCGACTCCCTGATCGGCATCAAGCTGATCAACGGCCGTGGCGAGCTGGTGAAGTCGGGCGGGCGGGTGATGAAGAACGTCACCGGCCTCGACCTGGTGAAGCTCGTCGCCGGCAGCTTCGGCACCCTCGGTTTCCTCACCGAAGTGACCTTCCGCGTCCTGCCGCGTCCTGAGCGCGTCGTCACCCTGATCTGGGAGGACCTCGCCGACGAGGCGGCGGTGGCGCTGCTCTCGGGCGCGCTCGGCTCGCCCTTCGAACCCATGGCCGCAGCGCACCTGCCGGCCGGGATCGGTGCGGAAGAGCCTCGCACCTTGCTGAGGCTAGAGAACTTCTCGGCCTCGATCAGCTATCGTGCCGCCGAGCTCGCCCGCCTCTTGAAGCCTCACGGGCGACCCGCGCTGGTCGAGGGGCGCGCATCCGACACGCTCTGGCGCGAGGTCAGGGATGCCGCCTTCTTCGCCAGCACGCAGGAGGCCGTCTGGCGGCTCTCGCTCGCGCCGACCAGTGGGCCGAGAGCGACCGCCGCGATTACGCGCACTGTGCCGGGTGCCCGCTGGTTCTACGATTGGGGCGGCGGTCTGATCTGGCTCGCCGTGCCGGCCGACGGAGACGCTGGCGCCGCCGCGATCCGCACAGCTCTGAAGCCGCTCGGCGGCCATGCCACTTTGGTGCGGGCGCCCGATGCGGTGCGGGCGGTGGTTCCCGTTTTCGAGCCGCTCTCCGAGCCGCTGATGCGGGTGACTGCGGGCATCAAGAAAAGCTTCGACCCGGAGGGCGTGTTCGAGCCCGGCCGGATGTATGCGGGGATCTGATGGCGCTCGCTGAACCGCTTTCCTCCGGCGCGCCCACGGCGCGCGCGAACTGGGCGCCCGGTCGCCTCGGCCCCGTCGCCATTGCTGTGCTGGCGGTGCTGCTGACTACCGGCGCGGCGGCGATCCTGCTCTGGATGGGCCGCGAGCCGATCTGCAAATGCGGGACGATCAAGCTCTGGCAGGGCACGGTGATGTCCTCCGAGAACTCCCAGCACATTGCCGACTGGTACACCTTCTCCCACATCATCCACGGCTTCCTGTTCTATGGTCTGTTCTGGCTGATCCGGCGCCTCACCGGCCTGCCGATCTCCGTCGGCCTCGCGCTGCTGCTCGCCATCGTGCTGGAGAGCGCCTGGGAGATCACCGAGAACACCGATGCGGTGATCAATCACTACCGCACGGCCACGATCTCGCTCGACTATTATGGCGACAGCGTCCTGAACTCGGTCAGCGACATCCTCGCCATGGCCCTGGGCTTCCTGTTCGCGCGGTTCGCGCCGGTCTGGATCACGGTGTCTGGCGCGCTGGCGATGGAACTGATCGTCGGCTGGCTGATCCGCGACAACCTCACCCTCAACGTCATCATGCTGCTCTGGCCGATGGACTGGATCAAAGCCTGGCAGGGCGGAGCCTGAGCGATGCAGACCAATTTCACGCCCGAACTCCTCGCCTCCGATCCGCGCCTGCCGGTCTCCGAGAAGATCCTGCGTACCTGTGTGCATTGCGGCTTCTGCACTGCGACCTGTCCGACCTATCTGCTGCTCGGCGACGAGCTCGATTCCCCCGCGCGGGCGCATCTACCAGATCAAGGACATGCTGGAGAGCGGCCGTCCGGCGAGCCCTGACGTGGTCAAGCATGTCGACCGTTGCCTATCCTGCCTCTCCTGCATGACGACCTGCCCCTCCGGGGTGAACTACATGCACCTGGTCGACCATGCCCGCGCCCATATCGAGGAAACCTATGAGCGCCCCGTCGCCGACCGGACGCTGCGCCGCGTCCTCTCGGCGATCCTGCCTTATCCCGGCCGCTTCCGCCTCGCCATGCTGGCGGCGCGCGTTGGCAAGCCGCTGGCCGGGGCGCTCGGTGCGCTGCCCGTCATCGGCGCGCGGCTGAAGGCGATGCTGGCGCTGGCGCCCTGGAGCCTGCCCGACCGTTCGGCGATGGAGGGCCCTGCGTCCTTCCCGGCTGAGGGCGAACGGCACAAACGCGTCGCCATGCTCTCGGGCTGTGCCCAGCCGGTGCTCGACCCCGGCATCAACGAGGCGACGATCCGCCTGCTCACCCGCCACGGCGTCGAGGTGGTGCTGCCCAAGGGCGAGGGCTGCTGCGGCGCGCTCGTCCACCATATGGGCCGCGAGCATGATGCGCTCGCCTTCGCCCGCGCCAATATCGACGCCTGGATGGCCGAGGTCGAAGGCGAGGGGGCTCGATGCCATCCTGATCACGGCGTCAGGTTGCGGCACCACGATCAAGGATTACGGCTTCATGTTCCGCGACGACGAGACCCATGCCGCGAAGGCGGCGAAGGTCTCAGCCCTGGCAAAGGACGTGACCGAGTTCGTCGAGACGCTGGAACTGGCCCCAACCCGCAGCTTCGACCTCATCGTCGCCTATCACTCGGCCTGCTCGATGCAGCACGGCCAGCAACTCAAGGACGGGCCGAAGCGCCTGCTGACGCGCGCCGGCTTCCGCGTGAAGGAGGTGCCGGAGGGGCACATCTGCTGCGGCTCGGCCGGCGTCTACAACATCCTCCAGCCCGAGATCGCCGGGCAGTTGCGCGAGCGCAAGGTCGGCAACATCCAGCGCACGAAGCCGGACCTCGTCGCCACCGGCAACATCGGCTGCATTACCCAGATCGCGAAGGGTTTCGCCGACCGCGGCGCGACAACGCCGATCCTGCACACCGCCGAATTGCTCGACTGGGCGACCGGGGGCCGTTGCCAACGAGGTTGGCGAAGGCGGGGATCGGGGAGGCGGTTCCGGCCGGTGTCGTCGCGGCGGAATAGCGCCAGCTCAATTCCCGTAGACCATCTGCCTGACTCGCTGCTGTGCCGCGGTCATCGCCGATTGCTTGGTGTTCATCGCAGTGAGCGCGGCCTGCACCTTGTTGCGCAGCGTTGGGTTCCGCACGTCGACCTGCGAGCCGCTCACCCGGATCGCTGCCTTGTTGGCCTCGATCAGTTCGGCCAACGCCAGGATCGCGGCGAAGGTCTCGTCGGTCACCGGGAAGACCTCGCGGACGGTCGCTGCAGGCTCCGTCACCAGCTTCTGGTAGGCGCTGGCATAGACCTTGGCGAGATCCTCCGGCTGCTTCAACGCGGCGCGCTCGCTCTCGGCGGCGGCGAGCGTGGCGTCGAGCGCCTGGCGCATCTGGCCAAAGCCGGCACGCACAGCGGCGATCTCGCTCTTGCGCGCGACGATGTCCTCGATCGAGCGCGGCGCCGCTTTGGCGGTCGCCTCCTGCATCGGCTTGCCGACCGTCGTGTTCATGCGCTCGTGGAAGCGCTGGATCACGGCATAGTGCCCGGCATAGTCGCCGAAGGATTTCTGCTTCTCGGCATCGGGGCGCGGCACGCGCACGCCCGGGCGCGCCAGGATGTCCGTCTGCAGGAAGCCGATGAAGGCCTTGCGCTGATCTGGCTCGCTCGGCCCGCAGGCGGCGAGCAGCAGCACCGCAAACAGGCAGGCCAGCAGGCTACGTAGTCTGACCTGCATCATCCATTCCTTGCGCCGCGGTGGGACCTTAGTGCGCGATTATGGCCGCGGCTAGCCGGCGAGCTCCCTTCTCCCCTTGCGGTTTTCTCCGGGAAAGCCGGCGAGGCGTGGGAACCCCTCCCCCTTGTGGGGAGGGGCAGGGGTGGGGGGCGCAAAGCCAGAGCGCATCGGACAGGAAACGCACCGTTCCGCTGCTGCAATCCGCCGGCCATCCCGTCGTTCGCCCCCCATCCCCATACCCTTCCCCACAAGGGGGAAGGGAGGAGCCCGACCGAGCAGCCTTGCGCAGAGAAATCTTTGCGGGAGAAGGGAAGCTTGCCCCTGGCGGCTTCGCGGGCTAACCCGCTCGATCATCAACAAGCGTTTACTGACCGAGTTCCTCTGCCATGTCCGCCGATAAGTCCGCCCCTGCCAAGCTGAAGGCCCGCCAGCCGCGCGGTTTCGTCGACCGCGGCCCGGCCGACGTCGCCGCCACCGAACGCATGCTCGGCGTGATCCGCGAGAGCTTCTCGCTCTATGGCTTCGATCCGGTCGAGACGCCCTTCGTCGAGTACACCGATGCGCTCGGCAAATTCCTGCCAGACCAGGACCGGCCTAACGAGGGCGTCTTCTCCTTCCAGGACGATGACGAGCAGTGGCTGTCGCTGCGCTATGACCTGACCGCGCCGCTCGCCCGCTATGTCGCCGAGAATTTCGATGCGCTGCCAAAGCCCTATCGCAGCTACCGCGCCGGCTATGTCTTCCGCAACGAGAAGCCGGGGCCGGGGCGCTTCCGCCAGTTCATGCAGTTCGACGCCGATATCGTCGGCTCTGGCTCCGTCGCCGCCGATGCCGAGATCTGCATGCTCGCCGCCGACACGATGGAGAAGCTCGGCATCAAGCGCGGCGACTACGTCGTCAAGGTCAACAACCGCAAGGTGCTCGACGGCGTGATGGAGGCGATCGGCCTCGGCGGCGAAGAAAAGGCTGCGCAGCGACTGACCGTGCTGCGCGCGCTCGATAAGCACGACAAGTTTGGTGATGAGGGAGTTCGCTTGCTCCTTGGCAAAGGCCGGCTCGACGAGAGTGGCGATTTCGCTAGGGGCGCAGGTCTGGAAGAGGAGGCGATCGACGCACTCCTTCAGCTCTTTCAGACAACCGTCACGGACAGGTTGTTAAGCGGTCTGCTCGCCAAACTGGGCCACGAGTACGAGCAGCTCACCCAGGAGCAGGTCGAGCGGATAGTAGAGCACTCTCCCGGTCTTCAGAACCTCTTGGGTACGCCTTTCATGGTAAACTCGACATTCCAGGAGGGCGTCAGAGAGCTTCTTGATGTCGCGAGAATGGTTGCGCGTGCGGGCTACGATCACAATCGCATCCGCATCGACCCTTCCGTCGTCCGCGGCCTCGAATACTATACCGGCCCGGTCTACGAGGTGGAGTTGACCTTCCCGGTCACCAATGAGGACGGCCAGGTCGTGCGCTTCGGCTCGGTGGCGGGCGGCGGGCGCTACGATGGTCTCGTCGGCCGCTTCCGGCCCGAGCCGGTGCCGGCGACCGGCTTCTCGATCGGCGTCTCCAGGCTCTATTCGGCGCTGAAGGCGGTGAAGTCGCCGATCGTCGATGCCAAGAACGAATTGCCGCTCGTCGTCGTCACCGCGATGGACAACAAGTCGCCGGAGTTCATGCCGGGCTATCAGGCTTTCGTCGCCCAGCTCCGGCAGGCGAAGGACGAGGAGGGCAAGGCGCTCTGCCGCGCCGATCTCTATCTCGGCTCGTCCGGCTTCAACGCCCAGATGAAATATGCCGACCGGCGCGGTGCGGTTTGTGCCGTGATTCAGGGCTCGTCAGAGCGCGAGGCCGGCACTGTCGTGATCAAGGACCTAATCCTCGGCGCCGAGCTCGCCGCCGCGGGCCGCGACGTGAAGGATTCCGCCGAGCACAAGGAACGGCAGGCGCAGGCGCAGTTTTCCGTGCCGGTGGGCGAGCTGGTCGAGGGCGTGAAGAGGGTACTGGCGCGACATCGCTAGCGCCCTTCTCCCCCTGCGGGAGAAGGTGCCGGCAGGCGGATGAGGGGTCGCGCTGCGCTTGGTTCGTAGCGCCTCACCCACTCTTCCCACGACGTCGCGAGACCCCTCATCCGTCTCGGCTTCGCCGAGCCACCTTCTCCCGCAAGGGGAGAAGGGAGGGGTGCTCCGGATTCCCGCTAACCCAATTCCCTAAAAACCATCGAAAATCGTAGCGGGCCCTGCTAGGACGGCGCCGCAACAGGATGTCCAAGTGCCGGCTATGCGCTCAAAGCTCGAGACCGTGATTGCGCCGTTCGAGCGCGAGGGTTACCGGCGTGCCGAGCCGGCGATCCTGCAGCCGGTCGAGCCCTTCCTCGATCTCTCCGGCGAGGATATCCGCCGCCGCATCTTCCTGACGCAGGACGATGACGGCCGCGAATGGTGCCTGCGGCCCGAATACACCATTCCGGTCGCGCTGGCGCACATCGCCGCTCATGCCACCGAGCCGGCGTCTTACGCCTATGCCGGCCCGGTCTTCCGCATGCGCGCGAACGAGCCCAGCGAGTTCGCGCAGGCGGGCCTCGAATCTTTCGGCCGCACCGATTTTGCCGCCGCCGATGCCGAGATCATGGCGCTGACCGTCGAATCCGCCGCTTCACTCGGCCTGACCCGGCCGCGCCTGCTGATGGGCGATGTCGCGCTGCTCACCGCGCTGCTCGACCGGCTTGGCGTACCGCAGGCGGCCCGTCGCCGGCTGATGCGCGCGGTCGCGCAGGGCAAGGGCGCCGATGCGGTCGCCGCGCTCGAACCGCCGGTCAATGAGGTCGAGCACGCCCATGCCGGCCTGCTCAAGGCGCTCGAAGGCCAGGATCCCAAGGCGGCGCGCGCCTTTGTCGAGGACGTGCTCTCGATCGCCGGCATCTCGACTGTCGGCGGCCGCTCGGCCGGCGATATCGCCGAGCGCTTCCTGGCGCGGGCGGCCGAACGCGACAATCCGGTCAATGCCGAGGCGAGCGGCCTGATCGCGCATGCGCTGGCGATCGGCGGCGATCCTGACAGCGCCTCCGCCGCCTGGCGCAGGCTCGCCGGCGAAGCCGGGCTTGACCTTGCTGCCGCGCTCGACGCCTTCGATGAGCGCACCGGCTTCCTCGCCGCGCGCGGCGTCGATGTCGCCAACATCTCCTTCTCGGCCGGCTTCGCCCGCAATCTCGACTACTACACCGGCTTCATCTTCGAGCTGCACGACCCGGCTCGGCCGGACTTGAAGCCGATCGCCGGCGGCGGCCGCTATGACGGCGTGCTCCAGCGCCTCGGCGCACCGGCAACAGTGCCGGCCGTCGGCGCCTCGCTCTGGCTCGATCGTCTCGCCGGAGGCAAGGCATGAGCGGGGCGGACAAGATGACGAACGACGCGCCGCTGGTCCTTGCCGTCCCCTCCAAGGGCCGGCTCCAGGAGAACGCCACCGCCTTCTTCGGCAGGGCAGGGCTCAGCTTCGTGCAGGCGCGCGGGCAGCGCGAGTATCGCGGGCAGATTGCCGGTCTTGGCGGGGCCGAGGTCGCCTATCTCTCGGCGTCCGAGATCGTCGCACAATTGTCGTCCGGCGCCGCTCATCTCGGCATCACCGGCGAGGATCTGGTGCGCGAGCAGGTCGCCGACGCCGATGCCAGCATGGTGATGCTGGCGCCGCTCGGTTTCGGCCAGGCCAATGTCGTCGTCGCCGTGCCGCAGGCCTGGATCGATGTCCGCACCATGGCCGATCTCGACGACGTCGCCGCGAGCATGCGCGCCCGCACTGGCCGCAAGCTCCGCGTCGCCACCAAATATGTGAACTTGACCCGCCGCTTCTTCGCCAATCACGGCCTCGCCGATTACCGCATCGTCGAGAGCCTGGGTGCGACCGAGGGCGCGCCGGCCGCCGGCACCGCCGAGATCGTCGTCGACATCACCACCACCGGCGCGACGCTTTCCGCGAATGCGCTGAAAGTGCTCGACGACGGCGTGATCCTGGCGTCGGAGGCCAATCTCGTCGCCTCCGTGCGGGCGCCCTGGGGCGAGCAGGCGCGCGAAGCTGCCGCGGCCATCCTGTCGCGCATCGCGGCCGAGGAGGAGGCGCGCTCGCTGCGTGAGGTCCGCGCCGTGCTCAACGCTGTCTCGCCGCAGCGCCTCAGCGAGATCGCGCATCGATTCGGGGCGCGCCTGCCGTTCGGGGCGGCCGGCAGCGACGGCGTCGTCACGCTGCATTGCCCGCGCAAGGCGGTGTTCCCGTTGGTCGAGGAATTGAGCAAGGCCGGCGCCGACGATATCACCGTGCGGACGCTCGACTATGTCTTCCGCCGTTCCAATCTGCTGATCGAACGATTGCTGGCCCGCATCTGACGCGCCGGATTCCCGACGCAATGTCCGGGTAATTCACCCGGGCGAGGCGATTTCGGTGCAAGTCTTACCAAAAGCGGTGCGATCGAGACTTGCGCTCGCCACCGCGATCGGTGCAGTGGAAAGCATCGGGTTCTCCTACGGGCTGTCGCTCTTTCAAATTCGGGGTCTGGACCAGTTGAATACGCAGTCGCGCCTAGGCCTCATGGCCGCCCTCGTCCTTTCCCTGTCGCCTGTCCTGGTGAGTGATGTGCTCGCCCAGGGGCGCCAGCGGCCGTCGCAGATTCCGCAGCCTGGGCAGGACGCTCCGCCGCCGCGGCAGCAGGAGAAGAATTTCCCGCTCGACGCCTCCTGGACCCTGAACCAGATGAACGGCAAGCCGAATACTGGCTACCGCGCGACGCTGAAGGTCGATTCCAATCTGCGCGGCACGGGCTTTGCCGGCTGCAATACCTTCTCGGCCTCGGCTTACCCACTGCGCCAGCAGGCTTTCGCCGTCGGCCCGATCGCGGTGACCAAGATGGCCTGCGACAAGGGCGCCTCCGATTTCGAGCGCGGCTATCTGACGGCGCTGCGCACTGCCCAGAAATGGGACCTGGTCGAAGGCCGCCTTGTCATCAAGACGGGCACGGGCGAGCTCCGGTTCGATCGCGGAATCTGAGCTGGCGCGAAGCGGTCCCGCCGCTTCTCGTCATGGTCGGGCTTGTCCCGACCAACCATGTCTTCCTTTCGGTCAAACGCGGTGTTCAAGACGTGGATGCTCGCCGCAAGGGCGAGCATGACGTGCTGGGTTTCGTAGCGCTGCCGGACTAGCTCGCCGCTTCCATGGCCTTTGCCTTCGGGCTGAAGGTGCCGTCGGCGTTCTTCTCCATGGTGATCAGCTCGTCGTGCATCGTACGCAGCGTCGAGCGGTGGCCGATCGAGACGATGCTGGTCTGCGGCAGTTCGCGCCTGATCACCTCGTAGATCTCGCCTTCGAGCTTCTCGTCGAGCGAGGCGGTCGCCTCGTCGAGGAAGAGCCAGTCCGGTTTCGCCAGTAGAGCGCGCGCCACAGCGAGGCGCTGCTGCTCGCCGCCCGAGAGGCGCTGGCCCCAGAGATCGACCTCGTCGAGCCGCTCGGCGAGATGGCCGAGCTTGACCTTCTCCATCGCCGCATGGATTTCCGCGTCACCGAACGCATCGGGCTCGGCCGGATAGGCGAGCGCAGCCCGCAGGGAGCCCTGCGGCAGATAAGGCCGCTGCGGCAGGACGAGCATGCGTTGCCCCTCCGGCGTCACGACTTTGCCCTCGCCGAACGGCCAGATGCCGGCGAGCGCGCGGAACAGGGTCGACTTGCCTGAGCCGGATGGCCCGACCACCAGCGTCGAATGCCCACCTGGCAGAGTGAGGCCGGAAGCCTGTACGATCGGCTGGCCGTTCGGCAGGTTGAGAGCGAGCGTCTCGATCGTGGCGTCCTTGACCGGCTTCTCGACGATATCGATCGCTGCGCCTTCTCCACCAGCGCCCTGCGCCTCCGCCTTGGCGATCGCCGCCTCGAAGGTGGTCAGGCGGTTGATCGAGGCGAGATAGGAGGCGATCGATTGATAGCTGTTGATGAAGAAGGACATCGCCGTCTCGACTCGGCCGAAAGCCGAGGACACCTGCGTCAGCACGCCGAAGGCGATCGCACCGGCGAAGTAGTAGGGCGCCAGCAAGACGAAGGGGATGACGACGTTGGCCTGATTATAGGACAGCGTGAAGGTCGTCAGCTTCAGCCTGCGCCAGAGCAGGTTGTAGAAATTGTCGACGATGCCGCCAAACGTTTCGCCGAGGTGGCGCCGCTCGGCACCTTCGCCGCGCATCAGCGCGATCTGCTCGGAGTACTCGCGCAGGCGAGCGAGAGCAAAGCGGAAGTTCGCCTCGCGCCGCTCCTGCTCGAATTCCAGCGCGATCAGCGGTTTGCCGATCACATGAGTGATCCAGGTTGCAATCGCGGCGTAAATCAGTGTCGCCCAGAAGATGAAGCCGGGGATGACGATGTCGGTGCCGGGCACGGTGATCGCCACGGGGATCGACCAGAGGATGATCGAGAACGAGACCAGCGTTGAGACCTGGGTGATCAGCGTCAGCGAGAAGCTGTAGGTCTGATTCAGGAAGGCGCGCGTGTCTTCCGAGATGCGTTGGTCGGGGTTGTCCGCCGTGCCGGCGAGCGAGATACGGTAGTGGTTGCCGTTGCCCAGCCAGCGCTTGTTGTATTCGGCCGCCATCCATTCGCGCCAGCGGATCAGCAGGACCGAATTGGCGACGGTCTCGATCAACACGCTGATCACGGAGACCGCTGCCCAGACGCAGAAGACGTTGATGAGCTGTTCCCAGAAAGCCGGCGCGTTCTTCTCCTGCAGGGCGTTGTAGAAGTCGCGATAGAAGAAGTTGATGCGCAGCGAGATGCCGACCTGCGCCTGGTTGAGCACGATCAGGAAGACGACGAGCGCGACCGCGAAGGTACCGAGCCGCATGCGGTAGCGGCCGAATGGCCCGAGATTGGCGATCTGCGGCTCGGAAGATTCGAAGTAGGGCGAGGCGATGCGGGCGATACGCTGCACAACCGGCACGAAGGAGACCAGGTAGATCAGGATGCCGAAGACGGCGACCGTCGTACCGAGGCTGGCCGGCGGGGCGGCCGCTTGCCAGGCGGTGGGCCAGAGTCCGAGCTGGGCAAGCAGCGCGCCGGCACCGAAAATCACATACTCCGTGCCGAAGATGCCGGAGAAGATTTTCAGGAAGAACGGGATGCTGGTCGACCGGAACGTGGCGAACGCCAGCAGCAAGCCGACGACGCCGAGGCCGAGAATGCCTGTGCTCCCGCTTTGCTGGCCGACCACGAGCGCGATCACAGCAAGCGCGGCGACGGCGAAACTCAACAGGCGCATGGCGTCGTCCTTGTCGGGGAATCAGCGCGGGAGCCGCGCTGCTTAGGAGAGAGCGTTGTAGATCAGCCCTGCGCACAAAAAAGGCCCGGCTCAAGACCGGGCCGCGCTTTTTCAGCGTTTTGTGATCTGGCTCAGTCCTTGTCGACCGAATAGCGCCCGGCGCCGGCGGCGAAGAGCACGAGGAAGCCGCCGGCAACGGCGAGGTTCTTCAGGAAAATCTGCTGCTGCATCGGAGCCGCCCAGTTCATGTGGAACAGCACGGAAGCGGCGATGGTGAAAGCGAACAGCACGAGGGCCGCGAGGCGTGTCTTGTAGCCGACGACGATCATCAGGCCACCGATCAGTTCGACGACGATCACCAGCGGCAGGAGAATCGCGGGGACGCCGGCGGAGCCCATATAGGCTTGCGTGCCGGCATAGCCGCTGATCTTGGACCAGCCGGCGAGGACGAACATCAGGGCGAGCAGGATGCGACCGATGAGCTTGGCGGCGTCGGCCAAAGCAGGGTTGTTCATGAAGTGACCCCCGAAAGCGCGGGCGCGGCAGGATGCCGCACCCGTGGCGATCTAGGGCCTACAACGAAAGTCGATGCAAGCATGCGGCCGATCATGCCTGTGCAAAGCCTCTCAGAAACGAAAAAGGCCCGGCTTGCGCCGGGCCCCTTCCATTCTTGTCGAGCTTGAGAGCTCGGACTTCCTCAGAAGTCCATGCCGCCCATGCCGCCGCCGCCCATCGGGGGCATCGGGGCGTCCTTCTTCGGCGCCTCGGCGATCATCGCCTCGGTGGTGATCAGCAGGCCGGCGATCGAAGCCGCGTCCTGGATCGCCGTACGCACGACCTTGGTCGGGTCGATGATGCCGGCCTTGACCAGATCGCCGTACTCGCCGGTCTGAGCGTTGTAGCCGTAGGCGTAGTCCTTCGACTCGAGCAGCTTGCCAACCACGACCGCGCCGTCATCGCCAGCGTTGTCGACGATCTGCTTGGCCGGAGCGGTGATCGCCTTGCGGACGATCTCGACGCCGGTCTTCTGGTCGTCGTTCTGGGTCTTGATCGCCTTGACGGTCGACAGGGCGCGCAGCAGGGCGACGCCGCCGCCCGGGAGGATACCCTCTTCGACGGCCGCGCGGGTGGCGTTCAGGGCGTCGTCGACGCGGTCCTTCTTCTCCTTGACCTCGACCTCGGTCGCGCCACCGACGCGGATGACCGCGACGCCACCGGCGAGCTTGGCCAGACGCTCCTGGAGCTTCTCACGGTCGTAGTCCGAGGAAGTCTCCTCGATCTGCGCCTTGATCTGCGAAACGCGGCCCTCGATGTCCTTCTTCTTGCCGGCGCCGTCGATGATCGTGGTGTTCTCCTTCTCGATGCGCACCTTCTTGGCACGACCGAGCATGGCGAGCGTCACGGTCTCGAGCTTGATGCCGAGGTCTTCCGAGATCATCTGGCCGGCGGTCAGGATCGAGATGTCCTCGAGCATGGCCTTGCGGCGATCACCGAAGCCCGGAGCCTTGACGGCCGCGACCTTGAGGCCGCCACGGAGCTTGTTGACGACGAGCGTGGCCAGAGCCTCGCCCTCGACGTCCTCGGCGATGATCAGCAGCGGCTTGCCGGTCTGGACGACGGCCTCGAGGATCGGCAGCATCGCCTGCAGCGACGACAGCTTCTTCTCGAAGATGAGGATGTAGGGATCCTCGAGCTCGGCGACCATCTTCTCGGCGTTGGTGATGAAGTAGGGCGAGAGATAGCCGCGGTCGAACTGCATGCCCTCGACGACGTCGAGCTCGGTCTCGGCGGTCTTGGCTTCCTCGACGGTGATGACACCCTCGTTGCCGACCTTCTGCATCGCGGTCGCGATCATCTTGCCGACCGACTCGTCGCCGTTCGCCGAGATGGTGCCGACCTGCGCGACTTCCGCGTTCGAGGTGACCTTCTTGGAGTTCTTCTTGAGGTCAGCGACGATGGCGTCGACGGCGAGGTCGATGCCGCGCTTCAGGTCCATCGGGTTCATGCCGGCGGCGACCGACTTCAGGCCTTCGCGCATGATCGCGGCAGCGAGAACCGTCGCGGTCGTGGTGCCGTCACCGGCGGCGTCGTTCTGCTTCGAGGCGACTTCGCGCACCATCTGGGCGCCCATGTTCTCGAACTTGTCGGAAAGCTCGATCTCCTTGGCGACGGTGACGCCGTCCTTGGTGATGCGCGGGGCGCCGAACGACTTCTCGATCACGACGTTGCGGCCCTTGGGACCGAGCGTGACCTTGACGGCATTGTTCAGGATCTCGACGCCGCGCAGCATCTTGTCGCGGGCATCGGTAGAAAAGCGGACTTCTTTGGCAGCCATGAGACTACTCCTGATTTAGGGCTTGAAGGAACGTCAGGCTGTTCAGCCGATGACGCCCATGATGTCGGATTCCTTCATGATCAGGAGATCCTGGCCGTCGATCTTGACCTCGGTGCCGCTCCACTTGCCGAAAAGGACGCGATCGCCCTTCTTGACGTCGAGCGCAACCAGCTTGCCGGCCTCGTCGCGGGCGCCGGGGCCCACGGAGACGACTTCGCCCTCCTGGGGCTTTTCCTTGGCGGTATCGGGGATGATGATGCCACCCTTGGTCTTCTCTTCGCCATCAAGGCGACGGACCACAACGCGGTCATGCAGCGGACGGAACTTCATGGTTCTGTCTTCCTCTCGGTCGTATTCTGGACGGGCTCGAGATTGGCCCGTGAATGGGGTCTGTTAGCAGTCTCACCAAGTGAGTGCTAACGGACGTCGCGGAGATAGGCCTGAGGCCTGCAGGAGTCAAGGAATCCGCTGCGCGAAAGGTGAACGCGACCACCGGCCGCCGATCTGCCTTGCTGCGGCGGCAGCTTAAACCGGCTATCATGGCGAGATGACGACGCCAGCGCCCGATCTCCACCTCGACGACATCGCCCGCTCCTGTGTCGTGTTGCATGTGCGGATGACCGCGCGGGCCGTGACCCGCGCCTATGACGAGGCGATGCGGCCGAGCGGCCTGAAGATCACCCAGTTCGTGCTGCTCTCGGCGCTCTCGACCGGTGCCTGGCGCTCGGTCACCGAGCTCGCCGACCGCTTCGCGCTGGAGCGGACCTCGCTGACCCGCAACCTGCAGCTGCTCGCCGCCGAGAAGCTGATCGAGCCGGTCGACTGCAAGGGCAGGGCGCTCACCTATGCCGTGACGGAGAAGGGCCGCGCCGCGATCGAGGCGGCGATCCCCTATTGGCGCGCGGCGCAGGACAGGATCGAGGGCGGGCTCGGCCAGGAGCGCTGGAGCGAGACGCGCGACAGCCTAAAAGCGATCAGGCGGGCGGCCCGGCAGGTGGGCTGAGCCAAGCTGGCGCGCTTGACCTTGATCTGACTCCATCTCTATCGTGCATCTACACCATAGAGATGGAGTCAGACATGTCCCGTGAGATCGGTGTCGTGAGCCGCGATGTCCTGCTCGCGGAGGACGGCGTGTCCTTCCTGCGCGGGATGATCGAGGGACGCCATCCCGGCCCGCCATTCGCCGATGCGATGGATTTCGACATTGCCGAAGTCGAGGAGGGCAGGGCGGTCTTCGTCGGCAAGCCGTCGCCGCGCTTCTTCAACCCGCTCGGCACCATACATGGCGGCTGGACGGCGACGATCCTCGATTCCGCCATGGCCTGCGCCGTGCATTCGACGCTGCGGGTCGGCGAGGGCTACACCACGCTGGAGATGAAGCTGAACTATGTCCGCCCGGTCATGCCCGGCAACGGCCCGGTGCGCTGCGAGGGCAGGCTGATCCATCGCGGCGGCTCGGTCGCGACGAGCGAGGGCAAGCTGGTCGATGCGCAGGGCAAATTGCTGGCGCATGGGACCGAGACCTGCATGATCTTCGGCGCGAAGGCGGGAGCGGGGCGCTGAACGGCTGGCCGCACCTGCCTCTGAACAGGAGCAGCTTGTGACATTCTCGCCATTCGCCGACGAGGCCGTCGAAGCTAAGTTCCGGTCGCTGCCGGAGCCGCTTCGGCAGCCCATGCTGCGCCTGCGTCAGACGATCCTCGCTGTTGCGGCCGCGAGTCCCGATATCGGGCGACTTACCGAGACGCTGAAATGGGGCGAGCCGGCCTGGCTGCCTGAGCGACCAAGAATTGGAACGACCTTGCGGGCGGACGGGCTCAAAGGCTCAGTCACGCATTACGCGCTCTACGTCCATTGCCAGACGAGCCTGATCGAGACGTTCAGTCGCCATTACCCCGGGCAGTTCAGCTACGAGGGTAACCGGGCGCTGATCTTCGCTGCCGGGAGCGAGCCGCCGGCCGAGCCACTGGCCCACTGCATCGCGCTCGCCCTGACCTATCACCGCTGGGCAAAGCGCTGAGCGCCGCTTACCCGCTGCGATACTCGCTCGGGCTCGCGCCCATGACCCGTTTGAAGCGCCGGTTGAAGGTCGAAAGATCGCCAAAGCCGCAATCGAAGGCGATGCCGGCGACCGGTAGCTCGCTCCGGCGCAGCAGCAATGCCGCCCGGTGCAGGCGGGTGCGCAGCACATATTGATGCGGCGTCATCCCGACCAACACCCGGAAGGTGCGCAGGAAATGGTAGGGGCTCATCGCCGCCAGCCGGGCCAGCGCATCGAGCGAGAGCGCCTCTTCGCAATGCGCCTCGACATGGCGCAGTGCCCGCGTGATCCGGCGCTGATCGCGCGCGCTCGGCGGGCTGGCCGCCGGCCTTGCTCCCGCAAGCACGCTCGCGACAGCGCCGACAAGACGCATCGCGATCTCCTCAAGCCTTTCCGGATCGTCCGCGGCCGCTTCCGCCTCGGCGACGAGGCCGGCGAGTGCAGGGAGCGGCGGCAGGTGCGCCTGCCCGAAATCGGCGCGCCTGGCGCCCGGCACGGCCGCGACGATGCCTTCAAGATAGGCTGGCTCGAACTGGAAGGCGAGGCAGCGGTCGCCGGCCGCATGCTCATGGCCGCATTCGAAGCAGGCGCCGCGATTGCCGAGCAGCAGCGAGCCTGGCGCCAGCACGGCGCTGCCTTGCGATGAGCGGTATCGGAACGAGCCGCTGCGGACGATGGCGATGCAGTGATGCGGGTGCTCTTCCTCGAAGGCACGGTCGTTCGGGCCGGCCGTGCAGACGATATCGCTGACGCGCCAGCCGGGGCCCGAAGCCAGAAGATGTGCGGTCGCGCTCATGCAGGCGAGTTTAGCAGTTTTTCCCAAGCAAGGCCCGGGGCTTCGGGTCTAGCAGGGTGCCAACTTGATCAAGATGGAGCCCGATCATGACAGCAGCGCCATCGACGCTGGCCGATGTCCTCATCGCCGCTGGGCCGATGCCTGAATACGCGGAGAAGCTCGCCCTCTACGGTCAGTTTGTCGGCGCCTGGACCATGGAGGCGGTGATCCACACCGACGATGGCCAGCGTCACGAGGCCAAGGGCGAGATCTGTTTCGGCTGGGTGCTCGGCGGACGTGCCGTCCAGGATGTCTGGAGCCTGCCCGGCTTCTTCCACGGCACGACGCTGCGCATCTACGATCCCGGCCAGGACGCCTGGCACATTCGCTGGAGCGACCCGGTCAAGCAATACTACACGCACCAGATCGGCCGCGCCGATGGCAAGGACATCGTCCAGCACGGCAAGCTCGATGACGGCACCGCGATCCGCTGGCGCTTCACCGAGATCATGCCGGACTCGTTCCACTGGATCGGCGACCGCTCGCGCGATGGTGGCGCAAGCTGGCAGATTCAGGCCGATTTCCGGGCGAAACGCATCAAGATCTGAGAGGGAGAAGAAAGCTATGTTCGATCACGTTTCCATCGGCGTTCGCGAGATCGCCCGCACAAAGCGCTTCTACGACGGAACGCTTGGTGCGCTCGGCTATGACTGCCTCAGCGCCGACGAAAGCTCGCTCGGCTATGGCAAGGGGAGTGTCGGCCTCTGGATAGGCGCCGTCTCCGCGCCGGTGCCGCCGGATCGCGACTCCAACCTGCATTTCTGCTTCGTCGCGCCGACGCGGGAGAGCGTGGATGCTTTCCATGCGGCTGCAGTGGCTGCCGGTGGCACCGACAACGGCAAGCCCGGCCTGCGCGAGTCCTACGGGCCCGACTACTACGCCGCTTTCGTCGTCGATCCCGACGGCTACCGACTAGAGGCCTATTGCAGCAAACCGGCCTGAGCCAGCGGCGGCTGAGCTAATGCTCGGGCGGCAGATCATGCGCCGCCCATTCGCTGCGCGGGATCGCCTCGCCGACGCGGAACTGGAAGCCGGCGACCTTGCCGTTCGCCGCCATCTCGCAGCGGAAGCGCAGGCCGTACCATTGCTTGCGGCTGCGGAAGGCGGCGCCCTCGGCTTCCAGCATGGTCTTCGACTGCTTCGTGCCGGCCATGGCGAAGGCGACGACGCGGTCCGGCTCGAACTCCACCTTCCAGGCATGGATCTGGCTCATCGCCTCGAGATTGCAGAGCTGCTCGACACGCTCGGCGGCATCGAGCGTCTTCAACGCCTCGCGCGCCCCGCGACTGCGCGGATTGGCCAGCACGCCTTCCGAATGCAGCGTCCGGGCTGTGATCATAGCCGGCGGCTCGACTGGCGGTGGCACGGGCGGGACGGCCGGCTTGTCGGGAAGTGGGGCGATAGGGGGCGATTGCGGGAGCGGCACGCCCTCGGCCGCTGGCGGAGGGGTGGGCGTTGGGGCAGGGACCGGCGGCGCAGGGGGCGTCAAAGCCTCCGGTCCGACCAGTTCGACCTCGACGCTTGCCTCGCTCTCCGGAAGGAAGCCGTTGAAGGTGCGGGCAGCAAGCAGAGCGCCAAGCAAGGCAAGATGCAGGCAGAGCGCGACGGCGAGGCCGGGTTCGCGAAGGGCGCGAACAGCGGGGCCGGGGCGCTGCATGCCCTGATCAATCGCCGTTGATGTGGAAGGAGGGCATGGGCGGCAGGCGCTTCCCTTGAGGCGTTCCGTGCAGAAGTCCGACCAAGCAGGCGATTTTGCGGCGGGGTCAGCGCCGGCTGACGGCGAAGGCACCGCAGACGATCAGCACCGCGCCTGCAAAGGTGGTCCAGAGTGGCACCTCGCCGAAGACGGACCAGCCGAGCAGGCTCGCCCAGACCAGCGCCGTATACTCGATCGGCGCCAGCCGCGAGGCCGGAGCACGGGCGAAGGCCGAGGTCAGCGAAAGATGCCCGGCGACGCCGAGCGCGCCGGCGCCGAGATAGGCGAGGAGGTCGCTCCCGTTCATCGGCTGGAAGACGAAGTAGGCCGGCCAGGCCAGGCACAGCGCCGGCCCGGCATTCTGGAACAGCACGATGATCGCCGGATGCTCCTTCACCGCGATCCGGCGCAGCAGGATCAGGTTGAAGGCGTAGGAGATCGCCGAGAACAGCGCGGCGGCGACGCCGAGCTCGGCGCCGGTGACGCCACCCTGCAAGCGCGGCCAGACCATCACCAGCATGCCGGCGAGGCCGAAGCCGAGCGCCTGCAGGATGCGCCCGTCGAGCCGCTCCTTCAGGATCAGGGCCCCGAGCAGGGCGACGAAGACCGGCGCGAGGAAGGAGAGCGTCAACGCCTCGGCCAGGGGCAGGACGGAGACCGAATAGAAGAAGCTGCCCGCGGTCAGGATCACCACCGGCACGCGCAACGAGTTGCCGATCAGGCTGGCGTGCGTCGGAAAGGCAGGGCGCAGGAAGGCGAGCACCACGAGCGCGCACAGGCCGCCCGCGGCAAAGCGCATAAACAGCGCCAGCAGGAACGGATGCTGCTGCATCTGCGCCTTGATCACCGCGTCCATCGCGGTGAGCAGCGCGATGCCGAAAACCGCTCGCAGCGCCGTGTTGAGGTTCATGGTCGCGTCGCAGCGAGCGGCTTGCGGAAATGGTATTCCCAGGTCGAGGAGATGTCGGCGAGATAGCGCTCGCCCGGCCAGCGCACGAAGCCGAGCTTCTCATAGAAGCGGTGGCCGCGGGTGAACTTGCTGTCCGACCACAGCATCATCTCGCCATAGCCGCCGGCCTCGGCGAAGGCGAGGGTCTGGGCGAACAGCGCCTGCGCCAGACCGCTGCCGCGCTGGCTCGGATCGGCATAGACCTTGAACAGCTCGACCGCGTTCTGGTCGGGGACCGGCACGACGGCGATCGAACCAACGATACGGCCATCCGGCCCGTCGGCGACCCAGTGCCTGCCGCCCTTCTCGGCATAATAACTGGCCGGGCGGCGCAGCTCGGGGAATTCCGACCAGTCGAAGAAGCAGTTCGGATATTCGGCGAAGGTCGCGGCGATCAAAGCGGCGAGTGGCTCCGAATCGGCATCGGTGGCGTCGCGAAGGGCGGGCAGGGCGGTCATAATAGAGCGCTTAGGGCCAATGCGGTCCTCTGGAAAGATGGCTCACCCGCGCTCCTGCCATGCTGCTATCGCAGCAATGCCAGCGCGGCGTCAGCCGTCAGTTTCAGCGCGGCCAAGGCGAGCAGCAGGTAGCAGACGAAGAACAGCCGCTTCTGGTCGAGCCGCTCATGGAGCCAGCGGCCGATCCAGACGCCGATCGGCGCGGCCGGCAGTAGAACGAGCGCGGCCCAGAGCGCCTGCGGCTGCTTCAGTCCCAGCGCCAGGTAGGGCGGCAACTTCAGCAGGTTGCCGAGCATGAAGAAGGCGATGGTCGTGCCGACGAAGGCGGTCTTGGAGAGCCCGCGCGCCAGCAGGTACATGGCGACGGGCGGCCCACCGGCATGCGCGACGAAGGTGGTGAAGCCCGAAGCGGTGCCGGCCAGCAGTGCCAATGGCGGCGAGACGGGCAACTGGCCCGGAGGCGCGACACGCCCGCGCAGGAACCAATGGCCCGTGAAGGCGAGGGTGACGAGCCCGATGATCAGCGTGACGATGCGCGCATCGACGATGAGGAAAACCGCGTAGCCGATCGCGATGCCGGTGATCAGGCCCGGGATCAGCCAGATGAGGTCCTTCTTCGACCAGGTCGAGGCGCCGAAGCTGCCGATGGCGAAAAGATCCATCGCCGCGACCAGCAGCGCTACCATGATCGCGGCCTGCAAGGGATCGACCACCAGCGCCAGCAGCGGTATGCCGAGGATGGCGAGCCCGCCGCCGAAGGCGCCCTTGCCGATACCCATCAGCAGGGTCGTGGCCCAGCCAACGAGATAGAACAACGGATCGCCCGGCATCGCTTCAGCCGACCGTCAGGTCGTGAGCGGGGCCGGTTTCCCCTTGGATACGTGTCGTTTGGTGATTAGGCGGAATCAGCGCAGTCATGCGTCGCTGGCGCTGAGCTGGCCTGCCCCTTCGCGATGGCATCATGACCGTTCTCCTGCCCTTCGTGATCAATGCCGGGCTGAACTTCGCCCTCGGGCTGCTCATCGCCTATTTCCTCGGCCCCGCCGAGTTCGGCCGCTATGCCATCGGCGCGGCGATCATCGTCGTGCTCAACACCGCGCTGCTCGACTGGATCAGGCTGTCGACCGTCCGATTCTACTCGCAGAAGAGCCGGGAGGAACAGCCGCAGATCAGGGCGACCCTCGATGTTCTGAGCGCAGGCATGACCATCGCGCTCACCGGGCTGCTCGTCGCGGCAATCATCGCGGGGGTCGATTTCGGCCTGCCGGCCATGCTGGTCGCGGCGTCGGTGCTGGGCGGTATCTGCGCCGGCCTGTTCGACTATCACGGCGCCATCGCCCGGGCCCGTTTCCTCGATGCCGCCTATGCCCGCCTGGTCATCGTCAAGAATGTGCTGGCGCTGCTCCTGATGGTCGGCGGCGCCTGGTGGACGCGTGACCCGACGATCGTGATGTTCGGCGGCGTGGTCAGCGTGATGGCGGCCCTGCTGGCAGTGCGCCGGTCGCTTGCCGATGCGCCGCTCGTCTGGTCGGCCGCTCGGCGCGATCTCGCGCTCGATTTTGCGCGTTACGCGCTCCCGCTCGTCGGCGCCAACGCGATCTATTCGCTGATCCCGCTGCTCAACCGCTCGCTGCTCGCCGATGCCTATGGCTTTGCCGAGGCCGGCTATTTCTCGCTCGCCGCCGATATGGGTTTGCGCCTGTTCGGCACCCTCGCCGCGACGCTTGAGATCGTCATGCTGCGCGAGGTGCTCCGGCTTGACGAGACGAAGGGCCGCCGGGCAGCGCAGAAGCGCATCGCCGACAATCTCGTGATCGTAATGATGGTGGCGCTGCCGGTGGCGGCCGGCCTCTTCCTCGTGCTGCCAGCGTTCGAGAAGCTGCTCGTGCCGGCGGCGTTCCACGGGCACTTCGCCGCCTACATGCTGCTGCTGCTGCCCGGTTTCTTCGCGCTCACGATCTTCGTCGGCGGACTTTATCCGGTCTTCCTGCTCGGCAAGCGCACCGGCATGGTGACCCTGGCCGCCTGCACGGGCCTGGCCGCCAATCTCGCGCTCGTCTTCGGCGCCAGCGCGGCCGGGCCGGAGCGGTTCGCGCTCGGCCAGACGATCAGCTTCCTGATCGTTCTCGTCATCACCGGTTGGATCGCCTTGCGGTCCTTGCCCGTGCTGCCGAAGCTGCGCGATGTCGGCGTCATCATCGCGGCGGTCGCAATCATGGTGGCGGTGGTCTGGCCGCTCTCCGGGCGCCTCCCGCCCTTGCCGGAACTACTGCTGCAGGGCGCACTCGGCGTTGTCATCTATGGCGGGCTGATGCTGGTCTTCGACGTGGCGCGCTGCCGGACGCTGCTGCGGCTGTGGCTCGCGTTACGCAAAAGGTCACCGTGAACGAAGCATTTACCGCGTTTGCTGGCGGATCGCTAAGCTTAACTGCCGGTTTTCGAGCGATTAAGCCGGTTTCCAGGCGGCCAGAGTCAACGATTCACCATTCATTTCAACGCATCGCCTCACGCTTCCCTCCTGTCGTGTTGAGAGAGTTGCGTCATGCGTCCGCTCTATGTCGTTCCCCTCGTCGTCCTCGGCGGCGCCTTGCAGCTGGCGGGGCAGGCCAATGCCCAGACCTATTGGCGTCCGGCCGATCCGATGGTCACTCATTCGGCCAGCCGGGGCCAGTATGGCGGCGGCTTCATCGAGATGCTGATGACCGGCCAAGATCCCAGCTATGGCCGTGGCGGCGCCGTCTACAACCGGCCGCAGCGCGGAGCCTATGGCCAGCAGCCGGCAATGCGCCGCCTCTCCGACTACGAAGCACCGGTTCCGATCCAGGGCGATCCGATGGAATCGCGCCGCGAGCGTCGCTCCGCCGCGCTCGGCGAGCCGATGCCGGCCGAGCGGCCGATCGCCCGCACGCTCGATCCGCGCTTCCAGAAGCAGGAAGTCGCCTATGACGGCCCGCACAAGCCGGGCACCATCATCATCGACACGCCGCGCCGCTTCCTCTTCCTGATCCAGCCCGGTGGCCGTGCCTTGCGCTACGGCATCGGCGTCGGCCGTCCCGGCTTCGAATGGGCCGGCATGAAGGCTGTGACGCGCAAGGCCGAATGGCCGAGCTGGACGCCGCCGGCCGAGATGCTGAAGCGCCGGCCCGATTTGCCGCGCTTCATGGCCGGCGGCCCCGAGAATCCAATGGGCGCGCGCGCCATGTATCTCGGCTCGACCCTCTATCGCATCCACGGCACCAATGAGCCGAACACGATCGGCCAGGCCGTCTCCTCCGGCTGCATCCGCATGAACAACGACGATGTGGTCGACCTCTATGAGCGTGTGCGCGTGGGCGCCAAGGTCCTGGTGATCTGAGACCGGCGTTCGTCTGCTCGCAAAAAAAGGCCCGCCTGTCGCCAGGCGGGTCTCGTCGTTTCAGTGAGGCATCAGGCGTTTAGGCCCAGTCGTCGTCACCACCGCCCGAGCCGTCATCATAGCTGCCGTCGTCATAGCTGGCGTCCTGATAAGTCGGCTCCGGCTGGGCCTGCGGCTCTGCCGCAGGCTGCTGATCGGCGGCCGTCTGGGTGTCCTTGGCCGCGTCGCTGCTCTGCGAAGCGTCCTTGTTTTCGGCGGTGCTCGCCTCGGCCGGCTTGGCCTCGCTCGCTGCACTCTTGCCGCCGCCGAGTGCGTTCATCAGCATGTTGCCGGCGACCATGCCGCCGGCAACGCCGGCCGCCGTCGTCAGCGCGCTCGCCATGAAGCCGCCGCCGCCACGGGCCGGGGGTTGCTGCGCCGCCTGGTTTTGCCAGGGACCGGGTGCCGCGCCCGCGCCCTGCTGAGGCGCCATGCCCTGGCTACCCGGCTGACCGCCCCAGGGCGGGGAGGCCGGCTGTGGCTGGCCTCGCTGCGGGAAGGACGGCACCGAACCGGAACGGGCCGGCTGGCTCGCGCCGCCGCCGAATATGCCCGACAGGAAGCCGCCGGATTGCTGGGCGGGGGGCCGGGGCGGGCGGCTGGTTGCGCAGCTGCTCGACCTCTGCCTGCAACTGCTCGATCTGGCCCTGCATGCTGGTGAGCGCCTGCTCCTGCACATAGACCGACTGCGCCATCGCATAGACGGCATAGGGTTGCTCGCGGAGGCGGTCCGCGATGAAACGCTCAGCCTCGGGGTCGCGGGGCTGGTTGGCCGCCTGACGCAGGCGGTCGAAAATCCCGGCGATCACGTCGCGTTCTTGCGGCGTCATCGTCATCTCCTCTCATGGTGGACAAGGCGGTCGCCCCGTCGCATCGAAAGGTGGTGACGGCTTATGACGCTATCAAGGCGGCGCCTCGGCGCCTTTCTGTCGCGACAAAAAAGGCCCGCCCTCAGGCGTTGCCGACATTGACGTAAGTGAAGCCGCGCTCCTGCATCTCGCCGGCGCGATAGATGTTGCGCAGGTCGACCACGACGGGGTGACGCAGCGCCGCCTTGACGCGGTCCAGATCGAGCGCGCGGAAGGCGTTCCACTCGGTCACGATCACCAGCGCGTCGGCCCCGTCGAGACAGGAATAGGCGTCGGGCGCGTAGGTGATCTCGGGCATCAGCGCCTTGGCGCTCGCCATCGCCTCCGGATCATAGGCGGTGATCTCGGCACCGGCGTCGAGCAGCGCCGTCACGATCGACAGCGACGGCGCCTCGCGCATGTCGTCGGTGTTGGGCTTGAAGGCGAGGCCGAGCACGGCGATGCGCTTGCCTCTGACCGAGCCGCCGCAGGCCGCGATCACCTTGCGCGCCATCGCCCGCTTGCGCTGGTCGTTGACCGCGACCACCGTCTCGACCAGGCGCAAGGGGCTTTCCATGTCCTGCGCCGTTTTGATCAAGGCGAGCGTGTCCTTCGGGAAGCAGGAGCCGCCATAGCCCGGCCCGGCATGCAGGAACTTGCCGCCGATGCGGTTGTCGAGGCCGATGCCGCGCGCCACCTCCTGGACATTGGCGCCGACCCGCTCGCATAGATCGGCGATCTCGTTGATGAAGGTGATCTTGGTCGCTAGGAAGGCATTGCCAGCGTATTTGATCAGCTCAGAGGTCCGCCGCGCGGTGAACAGCAGCGGCGCGGCGTTGAGGTAAAGCGGCCGGTAGATATCTTCCATCACCTTGCGGGCGCGGTCGTCCTCGGTCCCGATCACGATGCGGTCGGGCCGTTTGAAGTCCGCGATCGCCGCGCCCTCGCGCAGGAATTCCGGGTTGGAGACGACAGCGAAGTCGGCGTCCGGCCGGGCCTCGCGCATGATTCGCTCGACTTCGTCGCCAGTGCCGACCGGCACGGTCGACTTGGTGACGACGACGGTGAAACCCTCGATCGCCGCGACGACGTCGCGCGCCGCCTGGTGCACATAGGAGAGGTCGGCGTGGCCGTCGCCGCGGCGCGACGGCGTGCCCACAGCGATGAAGACGGCATCGGCGGCTGCGACCGGTCCGGCGAGCTCGGTGGTGAAGGAGAGCCGCCCGGCGCGGACATTGCTGGCGACGAGGTCGTCGAGGCCGGGTTCGAAGATCGGGATCTCGCCACGCTTCAGCGCTGCGATCTTGCCGGCATCGGTATCGACGCAGGTCACCTCATGGCCGAAATCGGCGAAGCAGGCTCCCGAGACCAGGCCGACATAGCCTGAGCCGATCATCGTCACGCGCATCTGGCGTTCTCACCATCCGTCCGGCGGCCTGCCGGCCAGCAGGGCGTATCGCAAAACTGTGCCGAGGCAAATCGCTGCGGACAGTCATCGACCTTCTGGCGATATGGCGATGGTGGGTAACGCTGACGTGACGACATGGCCGAAGGCGGCTGCAACAGCCGCCTTCGGGGTAGGCCGGGTGGATGGGATGCTAGATCTCAGATGTTGTCCGGCGGCAGCGGGGCGTCGGTCTCGTCGAGCTCCGTTTCTCCGATCGGATTGCGGTTCAGCACGACAACGGGCGTGCCGGTCGGGACGCGGCTGTGAAGGTCGATGATGTCCTGGTTGAACAGGCGGATGCAGCCGGATGACACGGCTTTGCCGATCGACCATGGTTCGGTCGTGCCGTGGATGCGGTAGAGCGTGTCCTGATTGCCCTGGTAGAGGTAGAGCGCACGCGCACCGAGCGGGTTCTCGATCCCGCCGGCCATGCCGCCGGCCCAAGGCCTGTTCCGCTCCGGCTCACGCGCGATCATGGCAGCGGTCGGCGTCCAGCGCGGCCACTCCGCCTTGCGGGCGACCGTGGCGCGGCCGCGCCAGGACATGCCCTGCTTGCCGACGCCGATTCCGTAGCGGATTGCGCGGCCGTTCTCGCGGACCAGATAGAGGAAGCGGGCCGAGGTATCGACCACGATCGTTCCGGGCCTTTCCGGAGTCCGGTAGTTGACCTCCTGGCGCAGGAAGCGCGTGTCGACCTCGTCGATATCGGTCGCCGGTATCGGATGCTTCTCATCCGGCCGCTCGTCATACATCGACAGGAAGGCGGCGTTCTGGTGAACCGGCGTGCGTGCCTCGAAGGGCTG
The DNA here is from genome assembly GCF_030144325.1 of Bosea vestrisii. Taxonomy (NCBI): domain Bacteria; kingdom Pseudomonadati; phylum Pseudomonadota; class Alphaproteobacteria; order Hyphomicrobiales; family Alloboseaceae; genus Allobosea; species Allobosea vestrisii. The sequence goes on from NZ_CP126307.1 coordinate 5,019,950, forward strand.
CTGCGGGCCAGTGACACAACCGGCCAGGCCGACGGGGACGAAGGCCGAGGCCATCGTCAGGAAGCGGCGGCGGGAGCAAGTGGTGGAGGCGTCGGGCAGGGGGGAGGACATTTAAACTCGGCTCTTGAATTGGGCGGCGGCTGGCAGCGACAACAGGTGAATTGCCGACAAGTTCCAATGAATTCCCGTCGGCTGACCCCTTCCACTTCACGGCCCTGCGTGGCGTCGGGGTGAAGACCATGTGGCGAAATTATGGCCGACGCGTAGCGTGGCCGGAATGCCACAGTCTGACATGCCTCCGCTGCATGCCACGGCGAGCTGCCACCTACAGGTGTGTCTGCTCAATTACGCAGCGAAAAAGAGAGATTTGGCGCGTTCTGAGGCGATTTTCGAAGGGTACGGAAAGCATTTTAAAGCGCCCTTAACCGCCGCCGGCAAAGCTTTTTAAGCCTTATTGGCTTCGGTGCCTGGTCATGCCGAAAGTTTGAGCGACGGTCACGTCATCGACCGTACCGAAGCGCGAGTAGAAACATGAAATCGATCCGCTTCAAAGTGCTGGCGATGCTGGGGATCATCGCCACCGGCGCGGTCCTCTCCGTGGCCTTGAGCCTTTACGCGTTGTCGCGCTCCAGCGACCTCAACGCGCGCTCCGATATCCAGGGCGAGATCGCGCTGCTAACTGAGCGGATCAATACGCAGGTCTTCGCCGTGGTGATGGATTCCCGCGGCATCTACATGTCGAAGGATGCCAAGGAGGCCGAGGCCTTCGCCAAGCCGAAGGAGGCGCGCTTCCCGGCGATGCGCAAGCTCGCCGCCGATCTCGTCGCGCTGGTGCCCGCGGCAGAACGCGAGACCGCTCTCAAGCTGCAAAAATCGGTCGAGGAGTTCATCGCCTTCCGCGCCGAGCTGATTCGGCTCGGCCGCGAGGTTTCGACCGCAGCCGCCAACCAGCAGGGCAACAACGACCAAAACCGCGTCAATCGCAAGGCTTTGAACGATCAGCTGGTCGCTTTCGGCAAGCGCAACGAGGACGTCGGGAGCAGGCTCGCCGCCGAGGCGGCCGATTTCACGCGTCAGATCCAGTGGATTTTGCCTTCGGTGCTGCTCGGGGCGTTGATTGCCTCGATCGCGGCCGCAGTGCTGTTCGCGCAGCGCTCGATCACCCGCCCGCTGCTCGATCTCGGCGCCAGCATGAGCCGCCTCACCGCCGGCGAGACTGACATCGCGGTCCCGCACACCAAGCGGCAGGATGAAATCGGCGACATGGCGCGTGCCGTCGCCGTGCTGCGCCAGAGCACCGAGCAGGTTGCGCTGCTGCAGGAGCAGGAGCGTGCCGCTTCGGCGGCGCGGATCCGCTCGGCCGATGCGATGGCGTCTGTCGTCTCGGATGTCGGGGAGGTTGTCGCGGCTGCGGCGGCAGGCGATTTCTCGGCGAGGCTTCAGATCGAAGATGCCGACGAGCAGATGCAGAAGTTGGTCGCCGGCATCAACGAGATCAATGCGGTGGTCGATTCGGCTACGACCGAGTTTGTCGACGTATTGCGGGCGCTGGCGACCGGAGACCTCACCCGGCAGGTGCCGACGGCCTACCATGGCCGCTTCGCCGAGCTGAAGGATGCGGTCAACGAGACGATAGAGCGTCTGGCCACGACGGTTCGGACGATCCAGTCGACCGCTTCGGAGGTCGGCATGGCAGCGCGGGAGATCAACACGGGCGCCGACGATCTGTCGAAGCGGACCGAGGAACAGGCATCGTCTCTGGAGGAAACCGCGGCGACGACGGAAGAACTGGCAGCCTCGGTGAAGGCTTCGGCGCAAGGCGCCCGCCAGGCGGCGGCGATCGCCGAGGAGGCGATGAAGGCGGCGCAGGACGGCGGCGCCATCGCCGGCGAAGCGGTTGCGGCCATGGCCCGGATCGAGCAGGCCTCGAAGAAGATCTCCGACATCATCCGGGTGATCGACGACATCGCCTTCCAGACCAATCTGCTGGCGCTCAACGCGGCGGTCGAGGCCGCCCGCGCCGGCGACGCCGGCAAGGGCTTCGCCGTCGTCGCCAGCGAGGTCCGCACGCTCGCCCAGCGCTCCAGCGAGGCCGCCAAGGACATTTCCGGTTTGATCTCCTCTTCGAACAGCGAGGTCGAGACCGGCGTCAAGCTGGTCCGCCGGGCCGGCGACTCGCTGGAGAAGATCCTGTCGGCCTCGCAGAAGGTCACCGGCACGATCCAGGAGATCTCTGCGGCCTCGGCCGAGCAGGCGCATGGCATCGACGAGATGAGCCAGGCGGTCGCCCATCTCGACGAGATGACACAGGCCAACGCAGCACTCGCCGAACAGAGCGCCGCCTCCGCTGGCGCACTCTCCGGCCGGATCGGCGAACTCAACACACTGGTCGCGAGCTTCCGGACAGACACCGGCACAGGCTTGGCCGCGCCAATCGCGGCAGCCCTGCCGACCACGCGCTCGGCCGCCGTTGCTCCGGCGCGGCGCCTGCCGGCACGCGTCGCAGCCTCGCAGCGCCCGCCCGCGACTGCCAGCGAGACCGGCAGCCATGGCTCCGAGCCCGAACGGCTGCGCCAGCTCGCCGAGGCCGCTTTCGCCCAGCAGCAGACCGCGCCACGGCGCGAGCCGCGGCCCTCTGCCCCGATTCAACCCCGCAAGGCCGCCAACGGCCGCGCCGGCGATGATGGCTGGGAGGAGTTCTGAGGCTCGCTATGCCGACTGGCGGCTCGGGGGGGCGGCGGCAAGCATGGTTTTCGCCATCTGATCGTAAAGCTCGGTCCAGGCTGCTCTTGTCTGCACTGTGAAATCGCGCCCCAGCGACGTCTCCAGGGTCCAGAGCAGGGCGCTGCGGACGGCCTCGTAATGCTCCGGCCGGACGCCATAATTGCGATGGCGCTCGCCCAGTCGCGCGAGCAGGACATTGAGGCCGCCGGGGTCGTTGAGCATGGCGAGCGCAACCGTCAGAGTTTCCATCAGCTTGGCCGCTTGGCCCTGGATATCGGTCTTGAAGAGCACCCGCGTGCTCGGCGTGGTGGTGAACAGCCGCTCATAGAACAGGCATGCGGTCTCGATCTTGCGCCGATGTAGCTGCGCGAAACTCGACCGGACCAGCGCGATATCCTGCGGCGTCACGACCTTTCTCCCTTCAGCGTTGCAGCATGAGGGATCGTGCCGAAGATTCTCCGCCAACTTATGTAAAAACGCAACCTAGAGTTAGCGGAGTCTTGCGAGCGGGCAGCTGTCAACTCTACGAGGCTTGCCCGCGGGCTCCCTTGGTCAGACCGAGCCGCTCGCGGGCGAACCAGCGCGCCAGCATCAGTACCGCGACGATCGCAAGGCCGGTCGCAAGCCCGATCCAGACGCCGACGCCGGCGAGCGGCGTGAGGAAGCCGAGCGCAGCCGAGAGCGGCAGGCCGATTCCCCAATAGCCCAAGCCGGCAAAGAGCATTGGCACGCGCGTATCGCGCAGGCCGCGCAGGATCGAGACGCCGACCACCTGCACGCCATCGACGATCTGAAAGATCGCCGCATAGAACAGGAACAATATGGCGAGCTGCGCCACCTCGGCGGCGCGCGGCTTGCCGGTGTCGAGGAACGGCACAACCAGCCAATGCGGGATCAGCAGCATCAACAGGGCGGTGAAGCACATGAAGGCGGTGGCGAGCGCGAGCGCCGTCGCACCGGCCCGGGCGATGCCCTCGCTGTCGCCGGCGCCGAAGGCGCGCCCGACCCTGACGGTTCCGGCCTGCCCGATGCCCATCGGCACCATGAAGCATAGCGAGGCGATCTGGATTGCGATCGCATGCGCTGCGAGCGAGGTCGGGCCGATCAGGCCCATCAGGAAGGCGGCGCCGTTGAAGATCCAGACCTCGAAGCCGACTGTGGTGCCGATCGGCAGGCCCATCCGCCAGAAGGCGCGATAGCGGCTCCAATCCGGCCGCCAGAACCGGCCGAACAGATGATAGCGCCGGAAGCGCCGGTCGAGCGAGACTACCATTGCGAGACCGGCGAACATCAGAGTTGAGGCCAGCGCCGTCGCCAGTCCCGATCCGGGCAGGCCGAGCGCCGGAAAGCCGAGCCGTCCGAACATCAGCACCCAGTTGGCGAAGGCGTTGAAGGCGACCGCGAAGAGCACGGTGACGAAGACCCAGAACGGCCGCTGCAGTGCTGCAAGGAAACCGCGCAGGACGAGATAGCAATAGAAGGGCAGGAGCCCCCATTGCAGCGTGTGCAGATAGGAGGCTGCGGCTGCCGCCAGCGCCGGATTCTGGCCCATCGCCTTGAGGATCGTCTCGGCCTGCCAGAGGCAGAGCCACATCGGCCCGGCCATGGTCGCCGCCACCCAGAATCCTTGGCGCACGGTGCGGCGCACGTCGCGAACTGAGTGCCGGTTCCGTCCGAGCTCGATCGCAACCATCGGTGCGACGGCTGCCATCACGCCGATGCCGAAGATCAGGAAGGCCATGTAGAGATTGGAAGCGAGCGCGCCGGCCGCCAGCGAATCCGGGCCGAGGTGGCCCATCATCACGACGTCGGTCGCCGTCATCGCCGTCTGCGCGACATTGGTCAGCACCATCGGCCAGCTCAGCGCCAGCATGGCCTTGACCTCGGTGAGCCAGGGGCTCGCCGACCGATAGGGGAGCGCGATCTGCGACATCGCTGCCTTTTATCTGGGCAGATTGCTCCTTCACAGTCCTTGTCGCGCCGGGGCGAGCCGCGCCCTGCGCGGGGCGCGCTGCCGGTCCGCGCGGCCACGCTGATTCTGCCTCTTGCGCGTGCGGCCCGGTTCCTGCCTGCTGCGCATCGGGACCAATCCATGCCTGCCTGCGGAGAGCCGACGAGATGAGCACCAACCTGCGGATTGATGGGGAGCGTCTCGTATCGCGACTGGCGGCCCTGTCGAAGATCGGCGCGACGCCGGAAGGGGGCTGTCGGCGGCTGGCGCTGACCGACGAGGACAAAGAGGGCCGCGACTGGCTGGTCGGCCAGCTCAACGCGCTCGGCCTCGACGTTCGCGTCGATGCGATCGGCAACATCGTCGGCATCCTGAAAGGCCTGGAAGACGGGCCGGCGGTGATCATGGGCTCGCATATCGACACCGTCGGCACCGGCGGCCGCTTCGACGGCGCACTCGGCGTCATCGGCGGCGTCGAGGTGCTGGCGGCTTTGCGCGATGCCGGGCTGACTCCCAAGCGCGACATGGCGGTGATCGCCTTCACCAATGAGGAAGGCGCCCGCTTCCATCCCGACATGCTCGGCTCCTATGTCTGGGCCGGCGGGATGAGCGTCGCTGCCGCCCATGCCGAGAAGGACGCCGACGGCGCCGTGCTCGGGACCGAGTTGACGCGCATCGGCTATCATGGGCCGGAGCAGCCGGGCTTCCTGCCGGCGCATGCCTATCTCGAACTGCATATCGAGCAGGGGCCGGTGCTCGAGAGCGAAGGCGGTGGGCTCGGCGCCGTCACCGGCATCCAGGCGATCTGCTGGCTCGAGCTGACCCTGACAGGGCGGCCGAGCCATGCCGGCACCACGCCGATGCGCTACCGCAAGGATCCCGGCCTCGCCGCGGCGCGGATCAACATCTTCGCCAATGAGCTGACCAAGACGATTCCGGGCCAGCTCGCCAATTCCGGCGTGATCCGCACCCGGCCCGGCAACGTCAACGTGGTGCCGGAAACCGTGGTGATGACGCTCGACCTGCGCAATCCGCTGGACGCGCCTTTGGCCGAGGCCGAGGCTGCGGTGCGCAAATTCTGCGCCGAACTGTCGGCGCGCGACGACATCGCCATCAGTTTCCGCGACCTTGCCCGCTTCCCGGCGACGCCTTTCGCCGAGGAATTGATCGCCAGCGTCGAGGCGAGCGCCGCCGAATTCGGCCTGCCGATCCGCCGGATGATCTCGGGCGCCGGCCACGATGCTCAGATGATGTCGCGCCTTTGCCCGACGGCGATGGTCTTCATCCCCTCGATCGGCGGGCTCTCGCACAATCCGGCCGAACTCAGCAGCGATGACTACATGGTCGCCGGCGCCAATATCCTGCTCAGCGCCGCCTGGCGCGCAGCCAACGCCTGACGGAGATCTTGTCGATGACCGCTATCGCTTCGCTGTCCGCCGCCGAGCTCGGCGCGCTCTACGCCGCTCGTGAAATCTCCCCGGTCGAGGCCGCGAGGGATGCGCTCGCTCGCATCGACCGTTACGAGCCGGAGGTGAATGCCTTCGTCGTGCGTGACGAGAGCGTGACGATCGCCATGGCGCAGGCCTCCGAAGCGCGTTGGCTGAAAGGCGAGGCGCTTGGCCCGCTCGACGGCGTGCCGGTGACGATCAAGGACAATCTCGGTGTTGCCGGCTGGCCGATGCGGCGGGGGTTCGGCCGTGGCTTCCGACGCGCCGTATCAGCAGGACGCGCCGGCGACCGCTCGGCTGCGTGAGGCGGGCTGTGTCTTCCTCGGCAAGACGACCATGCCGGAATATGGCTGGAAGGGCGTCGGCGATTCGCCGTTCTCCGGCATCACCCGCAATCCCTGGGATATCTCGACCGGGCCGGGCGGTTCCTCTTCGGGGGCGGCCGTCGCCGCGGCGCTCAATCTCGGTTGCATCCATCTCGGCACCGATGGCGCCGGCTCGGTCCGCATTCCCGCTGCCTTCTGCGGCGTCTTCGGCCTGAAGCCGACCTATGGCCGCGTGCCGGCCTGGCCCGCCTCGGTGATGGGTTTTCTGGCCCATCTCGGTCCGCTGACCCGCACCGTGCGCGATGCCGCCCTCGCCATGAATGCGATCGGCCGTCCCGATGCACGCGACATGACGGCCTTCAAGGATGCCCCGCCCGATTTCACGGCAGAGCTGGACCGCGGTGTGCGCGGCTTGCGCGTCGCCTGGTCGCCTCGCCTCGGCGGCGACGTTCCGGTCGATCCGGAGATCGCGGCCCTGACGCATGCGGCGGCGCTGACCTTCCGCGAGCTCGGCGCCACCGTCGAGGAGGTCGACCCCGGCTTCGACGATCCGATCGCGACGCTGATGACGCTCTGGGCGGCCGGTGCGGCGCTGGCGCTGCGCAGCGCCGACGCTGCGGCGCGTGCGCAAATGGATCCCGGTCTCGTTGCGGTCGCTGAAACGGGCGAACGAATCGACGGCGCGAGCTATGTCGATGCCCTGCTGAACCAGCGCAATGGGCTCGCCTACCAGATGGCGCAATTCCATGAGCGCTTCGATCTCCTGCTCACGCCGACGCTGCCGTTGCCGGCCTTCGCGGTCGGCCGCAATACGCCCGAGCTCGGCGCCTATGGCGAGGATTGGACGCGCTGGACGCCCCTCACTTATCCATTCAACATCACCCAGCAGCCGGCCGCCTCGGTGCCGTGCGGACTGACCTCTGCCGGCTTGCCGGCCGCGCTGCAGATCATCGGGGCTTTCGGCAACGATCTGCTCGTCATGCAGGCGGCTGCAGCTTTCGAGGCTGCGAGGCCCTTTGTTCGCGTGGACGCGCCGATCAAATCGATTTAGTTCCCTGAGCGCAATTTTCTGCGGCGGTCGGATGGCTTCGGGCGTCATTTGCTTGCAAACGATAAGGTGAGCCGCAAACAGGTTCCGTCTGGCACGAACCCTGCAGGGTCACTTCTTGTCGTAGCGACCCGTCAAGCGTGTTGTCAGGTGCGGATTTTTCTGCCCACACTCTAGGCAAGGTCGCCCGATCAGAGGCCGCCGCCGCTTCAGGGGAGAGCACAAGATGGACCGCAGGAATTTTCTGAAGACCGCCGCCGGAACCGGCGTTCTGGCAGCGACCGGCGGTCTCGCCATGCCGGCGCTCTCGCAAGGCGCCGCGGCCAAGACGCTGCGCTTCGTGCCACAGGCCAATCTCGCCAATTTCGACCCGATTTGGGGAACGCAATACGTCGTCCGCAATGCCGCAGCATTGGTCTGGGACACGCTCTACGGCATCGATTCGAAGTTCCAGCCGCAGCGCCAGATGGTCGAGGGCGAGGAGGTCTCCTCCGACGGCCTGACCTGGACCTTCAAGCTGCGCCCCGGCCTCAAATTCCATGACGGCACGCCGGTGCTCGCCAAGGACGTGGTGCAGAGCCTGAAGCGCTGGCAGGCCCGGGATCCGATGGGCCTGATGATCAAGGCGATCGAGAACGATCTCTCCGCGGTCGACGACCGCAGCTGGAAATGGCAGCTGAAGCAGCCCTTCCCGAAGATGCTGCTGGCGCTCGCCAAGAACAATGCGCCGTGCTCCTTCATCATGCCGGAGCGCATCGCCAAGACCGACCCGTTCACGCAGATCACCGAATATGTCGGCTCCGGGCCGATGAAGTTCGCCCGCAGTGAATGGGTGCCGGGCGCCAAGGCCGCCTTCGAGAAGTTCGCTGATTACGTGCCGCGCTCCGAGCCGGCCGACTGGCTCGCTGGCGGCAAGAAGATGCTGATCGACCGGATCGAGTGGGTGATCATCCCGGATGCCGCAACTGCTGCGGCCGCGCTGCAGAGCGGCGAGGTCGACTGGTGGGAAACCCCGCTTTCCGATCTCGTGCCGGTTCTCAAGGCTCACAAGGACATCAACGTCGATATCGGTGATCCGCTCGGCAATATCGGCGCTTTCCGCATGAACCACCTGCACCCGCCCTTCAACAATCTGAAGGTGCGCCAGGCGGTGCTGACGGCGATGAACCAGGAAGATTTCATGCGCTCGATCGTCGGCGACGACGACAAGCTCTGGAAGCCGCTGCCCGGCTTCTTCACTCCCGGCACGCCGCTCTACACCGAAGCCGGCGGCGACATGCTGAAGATGAAGAATGTCGCAGCCGCCAAGAAGCTCATCGCCGAGTCCGGCTATAATGGCGAGCCGGTGGTCTGCGTCGTGGCGCAGGACATGTCGGCCACCAAGTCGATGGGCGACGTCACCGCCGAACTGCTCAAGAGCATTGGCCTGAAGGTCGATTTCGTCGCCACCGACTGGGGTACGGTCGGTGCGAGGCGTGCCCAGAAGACCCCGCCGAGCCAGGGCGGCTGGAGCATGTTCCACACCTGGCACGCCGGCGCGGACTGCATCAACCCCTCCTCCTACACAGCGATCCGCGCCAATGGCGACAAGGCCTGGTTCGGCTGGCCGGACGTGCCGGCGGTCGAGACCGAGGTCACCAACTGGTTCAACGCCAAGGATCAGGCCGAGGAGAAGGCGGCGATGGACCGCCTCAACAAGGCCGCCGTCGAGAATGTCGTCTATGCGCCGACCGGCTTCTATCTCGGCTACCAGGCCTGGCGGAAGAACGTCACCGGGGTAACCAGCGGCCCGCTGCCCTTCTTCTGGAACGTCGCGAAGGGCTGAGACCAGAGCAAGCCTTGCGTCCCGGCTTTTGCCGGGACGCGGCCCAGATCACGCCCGCCGGGCCTTTCGGGATCGCGATCCCGAAAGGCCCGGCGCCAGCAGCGGCAACTCAGGATTTCGATGCTCGCATTCATCATCAGACGCATTATCACGACGATCCCCGTCATGGCTTTCGTGGCGCTGTTCGTCTTCTCGCTTCTCTATATCGCGCCGGGCGATCCGGCGGCCGTGATCGCCGGCGACCAGGCGTCGCCCGCCGATGTCGAGCGCATCCGCCAGAGCCTGGGGCTCGACCGGCCCTATCTCGTCCGCTTCGGTGAATGGTTCTTCCGGGTGTTGCAGGGCGATCTCGGCACCTCGATCTTCACCTCGCTGCCGGTGACGCAGCTGATCGCCCAGCGCATCGAACCGACATTGTCGCTGATGGTGCTGACGCTGATCCTGGCGGTTTCGATCGCCGTTCCGCTCGGCGTGGTCGCGGCCTGGAAGGCTGGCACCTGGGTCGATCGCGCCGTGGTCGGCTTCGCGGTCTTCGGCTTCTCGGTCCCGGTCTTCGTGATCGGTTACCTGCTCGCCTACGTCTTCGCGCTCAAGCTCGATTGGGTGCCGGTGCAGGGCTACACGCCGATCGCGCAGGGCATCTGGCCCTGGTTCAAGAACCTGATCCTGCCGTCGATCACGCTGGGGACGGTCTATATCGCGCTGATCGCGCGCATCACCCGCGCGACCATGCTCGAAGTGCTGCAGCAGGACTATGTCCGCACCGCCCAGGCCAAGGGCGTCAGCAACCGTGACGTGCTCTTCCTGCATTCGCTGAAGAACGCAGCGGTGCCGGTCGTCACCATCATCGGCATCGGCGTCGCGCTGCTGATCGGCGGCGCCGTCGTCACCGAGAGCGTCTTCGCCATTCCGGGGCTCGGCCGGCTGACGCTCGATGCGATCCTGCGCCGCGACTACCCGGTCATCCAGGGCGTCGTGCTGATCTTCTCATTCGTCTACGTGCTGGTGAACCTGGCCGTCGACCTGATCTACACCCTCGTCGATCCGAGGATACGCTATTGACCGCTCCAGCTGCCCCATTGCCTCTGGCCGACGAAGTTGCCGTCGACCAGAAGCCGCGCAAGCGCTCCTATCTGCGCAAGCACCCTTCGGTCGCGATCGGCGGCTTCCTCCTCCTGCTGATGATCTTCATCGCCGTGTTCGCGCCGTTGCTCTTTACGGTCGATCCGACTGCGATCGCGACGTCGCGGAGGACCCGGGTGCCGTCCGAGCTGTACTGGTTCGGCACCGACATGCTCGGCCGCGACATCTATTCGCGTGTCGTCTACGGCGCGCGCGTCTCGCTGATCGTCGGCTTCTCGGTCGCGATTCTGGCGTCGGTCGTGGGTCTGGCGATCGGGCTCTTCTCCGGCTTCGTGCGCTGGGCTGACGGTATCGTCATGCGCGTCATCGACGGCATGATGTCGATCCCGCCGATCCTGCTCGCCATTGCTTTGATGGCGCTGACGCGTGGCTCGGTCGGCAACGTCATCCTCGCCATCACCATCGCCGAGATTCCGCGTGTCGCTCGGCTGGTGCGCAGCGTCGTCCTGTCGTTGCGCGAGCAGCCCTATGTCGAGGCAGCGATCTCGAATGGCGCCCGCGTGCCGCGCATCATCATCAAGCACATCCTGCCCAACACGATCGCGCCGATGACGGTGCAGGCGACCTATATCTGCGCCAGCGCCATGATCATCGAGGCGATCCTGTCCTTCATCGGCGCGGGCGTGCCGCCGGCGACCCCGTCCTGGGGCAACATCATGGCCGAGGGCAGGGCGCTCTGGCAGGTCAGGCCGCACATCGTCTTCTTCCCGGCCCTGTTCCTGTCGATCACCGTGCTCGCCGTGAACCTGCTCGGTGACGGCCTGCGCGACTCGCTCGATCCGCGCCTGGCCAAGAGCATCTGAAGGCGATTCTGCGTCATGTCATGCGTGGCTATCGGGCGAGAACGAAGCCCGATCCGTTCGTCGAATTGGCCTGCGGGTCGGCAAATTCGCTCGCGCGGCGCCGAAGCTGCCTCCGGTGATGCCGCCGACGGCCGGGCGCTAGGCGCGCAGGTCGAGGACGACGTCTCCGGACACCGCGTCGGTGACGCCGAGATTGCCGCCGAGATCCTCGAGCGTGTCGCGGAAGCTGCCCAGCGTCGCGATCATCTCGTCGCGGGCGCCCTTCAGCGCGGCGAGGTCGGCCCATTCGCCGATCAGGCAATAGGAATTGTCGCCGGTCTTGATGATGTGGCCCCTTGCGAGGCCGGGCCAATTGGCCTTGCCCTGGCGATGGGCATCGAGGAACTCCGCCTCGCGCCCGGGCTTGATGCGGAAGCGGACGACATTGAACGTGGCCATGGCTTTGATCTGCAGCTCAATGCTGCCTCGGCAGCCGCGGCCGGCGGGTCCGGACCGAGCCCAGAGGTAACACTCGACGGTATTGTCGCGCCTGTATTCGCGCAATGGCGCACAAGGATAGCGCCATCCACCTCCGGCAGCATCCTTGAGCAACGACCAAGCACAGCAGGAGCCTTCCGATGCCTCGTATCCTGACCGTCGGCGCTGCCCAGCTCGGGCCGATCCAGCGCGAGGAGAGTCGTGGGCAGGCGGTTGCGCGCCTGATCGAGCTGATGCGCCAGGCAAAGTCGAATGGCTGCGATCTCGTCGTCTATCCCGAGGCGGCGCTGACCGCCTTCTTCCCGCATTGGTGGATGGAGGACGAGGCCGAGATCGACAGCTATTTCGAGAGCGCCATGCCTTCGAACGAGACCGCGCCGCTCTTCGCCGAAGCCGAGCGGCTCGGGATCGGCTTCCATCTCGGCTATACCGAGCTCGCCCATGAAAACGGCCGCAAGCGCCGCTTCAACACCGCGATCCTCGTCGACAAGGCCGGCCAGATCGTCGGCAAATATCGCAAGATCCATCTGCCGGGCCATCCCGAGCATCGCCCGGACGCTCCCTTCCAGAATCTCGAGAAGCGCTATTTCGAGACCGGCAATCTCGGCTGGCCGGTCTGGGAGACGTTTGGCGGCCGGCTTGGCATGATGATCTGCAATGACCGGCGCTGGCCGGAGAGCTATCGCGTCATGGGCCTGCAGGGCGTCGAGATGGTCCTGCTCGGCTACAACACGCCCAAGCACAATCCGCCGGCGCCCGACCACGACCGGCTCGGCAATTTCCACAATCAGCTCGTGATGCAGGCGGGCGCCTACCAGAACGCGACCTGGGTGGTCGGTGTCGCCAAGGCGGGCCTGGAGGCCGGCGTCGACCAGATCGGCGGCTCCTGCATCATCGCCCCGACCGGCGAGGTGGTGGCGCAGGCGGTGACGGAAGGTGACGAACTCGTCGTCGCGCGCTGCGATCTAGACCTCGGCAAGAGCTATCGGAATTCGACCTTCAACTTCGCCAAGCACCGTGAGCCTCAAGCCTACGGCATGATCGTCGAGCGCAAGGGCGCGGTGATCGTGTGAGCGTCGCTGGCGCATGCGCCACATTCCCCAGGCGCGGTCGAGAACCGGCTCTGACCCTGCCAAGGGCTCCCCGATGTCGCGTCCGCTCGCCAAGCCGACGGATGCGGCGACTCGACAGGAGCGATGACATGTCACCCGATCCCCTGAACAAGGACTGCTTCTTCCCGCCCAAGCTGGCCCACCACGATGCAACCGCGCGCGGGATCGCGGGCGGTCCGCAGAATGGCGGCATGTCGCATGTCCAGCGCATCCATCTCAGCGTCGGGCAGTACTATTTCCGCTTCTGCGACTCCGCCCGCTTCGCTGCCGATCCGACGCGCGCTGCGGCGGGCCCCTGGTGGGCAGAGTACGAGGTCTTTCTCAAGGTGAAGCAGGCGGCGCGGCGCCAGGGCACGATTCAGCGCTATGCCAACATGGCGAGCTCGTCGCGGCTCGCCTATGCCGCCAAGCTCTACTTTGCGATTCCCTATGAATGGGGCGATTGCGGCTCGCTGGTCATCGCCCGGCTGGATGATCGCCTCGACGCCTTCAAGGGACGAGGCCTGCCCGCCTATCTGAGCGGCGCCGACCCGCGCGACGGCGGCGCGAAATACATTCCTATGCAGGACCCGACCATCGCGCAGCTCTATATTCCTGAGCTGCATAACCACTTCGCCAAAGCCTTCTCTATTATCCAGAAGGGCGCTACGGCCAGCTTCGCCTGAACGCGAAGCGTCCGTCGCCCGGTTTCCCCAAGGAGCTGTCATGACTCACGATCTCATCCTGAAGGGCGGCAGGGTCATCGACCCCTCGCAGAAGCATGACGGCATCATCGACGTCGCCTTCACCGACGGGAAGGTTTCGGGCTTTGGCAAGGATCTGAAGGGGGCCAAGGAGATCCGTGATGTCTCCGGCTACATCGTCACGCCGGGGCTGATCGACTTGCACACCCATGTCTATTGGGGCGGCACCTCGCTCGGCATCGACGCGGATGAGTTCTGCCGCGCCTCGGGCGTCACCACCTCGGTCGATACCGGCTCGGCTGGCCCCGGCAACTGGCCGGGCTTCCGCAAACACGTGATCGAGAAGAGCCAGGCGCGCATCCTCGCCTATCTCCATGTCTCGCATGCCGGCATCTACGGCTTCGACCACCGCGTCATGGTCGGCGAGAGCGGCGATCTCAGGTTGATGAACCCGATCGACTGCGTCGAGGTCGCCGACAAGAACCGCGACCTGATCGTCGGCATCAAGGTCCGCGTCGGCCTGCATGCCTCGGGCAATTCCGGCACGGTGCCGCTGAACATCGCGCTGCAGGTCGCCAACGAGGTCGGCATGCCGCTGATGTGCCATATCGACCATCCGCCGCCGTCCTATGAGGAAGTCATCGGCATGCTCAGGCCGGGCGACGTGCTGACCCACGCCTTCCGCCCGTTCCCGAACGCGCCGGCGACCGCGCAGGGCACGGTGAAGCCCGAGGTGCTCGCCGCCCGCAAGCGCGGCGTCATCTTCGACATCGGCCACGGCAAGGGCTCGTTCTCGTTCAAGACGACGCGCGCCATGCTCGCCAATGGCTTCGAGCCGGACGTGATCTCCTCCGACGTGCACAAGCTCTGCATCGACGGCCCGGCCTATGACCAGGTCACCACCATGTCGAAGTTCCTCTGCATGGGCATGAGCCTGAACAACGTGATCGCGGCCTCGACCGTGAACGCTGCCACGGCGCTGAAGCGGATGGAGTACGGCTCGCTCAAGGTCGGCTCGCTCGGCGACGCGACAATCCTGACCGTCAAGGAAGGTAAGTTCGACTATGTCGACGTCGTCGGCGAGCACCTGACCGGCGACAAGAAGATCGTCTCCGAGGGCGTCGTGCTGAAGGGCGCCTGGTGGCACCCCAAGCGCAGCAACAAGTTCAGGAAGGTCGAAGCGGCGTAAGGCACGAGCGTCATTCTCGGGCGAAGCGAAGCGCAGACCCGAGAATCTCAGGACCAGAGGGCGTCAATCGGAGCCCTTCCGGCCTGAGATGCTCGAGGCAAGCCCGAGCATGACGCATAGTCGCTCTCATGATCACACACCCACCTTCCTGGCGCGCCATGGCCGCTGCCGACCTGCCGGTCGTCATGGCGGTCGCGGCTGAGGTGCATCCGAATTACCCGGAAGGCGAGGCGGTCTATGCCGAGCGACTCGCCCTCCATCCAGCCGGCTGTCTCGTGCTGGCGGGCGGGGAGGGGCTCGGCGGCTATGTGCTGAGCCATCCCTGGCGGCTTGGGCAGGTGCCGGCGCTCAACAGCCTGCTAAGCGCATTGCCCGAGCAGGCGGACGCCTACTACATTCACGATCTCGCTCTACTGCCGGGCGCACGCGGCGGTGGCGCGGCCTCGACTTGCGTCGACCAACTGGCGTCACATGCCCGCGCCTCGGGCTTTGCCCGAATGGCCCTTGTCGCCGTCGGCAACTCGGCCGGCTTCTGGCGTCGCCACGGGTTTCACGAGGCGCATGACGAAGCCCTTGCTCGCAAGCTTGCGAGCTATGACGATGCGGCCCGCTACATGGTCCGCGATCTCGACCACGATTGGAGAACAGCATGAGTGCCGAAGACAAGCTCAAGGAGCTGGGGCTGACCCTGCCCGACGTCCCGACCCCGGTCGCGACCTATGTCAGCTTCAAGCGCGTCGGCGAGTTCATCTATCTCTCCGGCCAGGGCCCGAAGCGCGCCGACGGCACCTATCCGACCGGCAAGGTCGGCGCGGGCGTCTCGATCGAGGAAGCCTATGAGCACGCCAAGCAGACCGGCCTCGGCCTGCTCGCGGCGATGAAGAAGGCGGCCGGTTCGCTCGATAAGATCGAGGTCGTCAAGCTCCTCGGCATGGTCAATGCCGCGCCCGACTTCTCGCAGCACCCCAAGGTCATCAATGGTTGCTCGGATCTGTTCGTCGCCGTGCTCGGCGACAATGGCCGCCATGCCCGCTCGGCCGTCGGCATGGGCTCGCTGCCCAACAACATGACCGTCGAGATCGAAGTCATCGTCCGGGTGCTGCCGTGACGACTGCGCTCGCTGAAGAGATCGCCCGCGTCTACGGCACGCCGGCCGTCGTCATCGACCTCGACAAGGTCGAGGCCAATATCGCCAGGCTCCAGGCCGCCTGCGACGCCGCCGGCGTCGCCAACCGCCCGCACATCAAGACGCACAAATCGCCCGAGCTGGCGCGGCTGCAGGTCGCGGCCGGGGCGCGCGGCATCACCTGCCAGAAGCTCGGCGAGGCCGAGGTCATGGCCGATGGCGGCATCGACGACATCCTGATCAGCTACAATATTCTGGGCGAGGAGAAGCTCGGGCGCCTCGGCGCGCTTCAGCGCCGCGTCCGGATGATCGTCGCCGCCGACAATCCTGTCACGATCGCCGGCTTGCCCAAGGCCGCCGAGATCGGCGGGCGCAATCTCGAAGTCGTGGTCGAGTGCGACACCGGCCGCAAGCGCGCCGGCGTCGAGACCCCGGGCGAGGCGGTTGAGTTGGCGAAGCAGATCGCCGCTTCCAAGGGCCTGACCTTCGCCGGCTTCCTGATGTACCCGCCGGAGACCGGCTGGCCGGCGACGCAGGATTTCCTCGACACCGCCAATGCCGGCCTGCGCGAAGCCGGTCTCGAAGCCGGCATCATCTCGACCGGCGGCTCGCCCAACATCCCCAATATCGGCAAGCTCAAGGGCTCGACCGAGCATCGCTCCGGCACCTCGATCTTCAACGACCGCATGCAGATCGCGGCGGGGGGTGGCGGAGCTGGAGGACTGCGCGCTGACTGTCTACGCCACCGTGGTCAGTCGGGCGGGAGCGGAGCGCGGCATTCTCGATTCAGGCTCGAAGACGCTGACCAGCGACAAGGGCAATCTCGACGGGCACGGCTATATTCTCGAGTACCCGCTGGCCCGGATCGCGCAGTTCGCCGAGGAGCACGGCTTCCTCGATCTCTCCGGCAGCAATGAGCGCCCTAATGTCGGCGAGGTCGTTCGGGTGGTGCCCAACCATGTCTGCGTCGTCGTCAACATGGTCGACCGGCTGGTGACGGTGCGCGGCGACAAGCTCATCGGCGAACTGCCGGTGGCGGCAAGGGGGAAGCTGACCTGAACTGTTAAGCGGAACGGTTCTGAAGAGCGCGGGGAACCCTTCTCCCGTGTGGGAGAAGGGCAGGGATGAGGGCCCGCCCTTTCCGCAGAAGGCGCAACGGCGCCGCTGCACTCAAATAATCAGCGGCGGTCCCTCACCCCTGCCCCTCTCCCATCCGGGAGAGGGGTTCCCCGCGGATGTCTCGTCGGCTCACCCCTTCCCGCGATCCTCCAGGAATTCGACCAGGTCCCGTCGCACCAGCTCGATATGGTCGATGAGCAGGCGGCTCGCTTCCTTCAACGTCCCGGCGCGGCAGAGCCGGATCAGTTCGTTGTGCTCGGCCTGCGCTCGCTCGATCGACGAGCTGCGCTGCAATTGCAGGCGCGTATAGCGGTCGCTGGTCTGCAGCAGCCCTGAGACGATAGCGAGCGTGCGCGGCTGCGTCGCCCGCGCGTAAAGCGCTAGGTGGAAATCGGCGTTGAGCACGCCCCAGCGGCTGATGTCGCCCGCTGTCATCGCCTGCTCGAAGGCGGCTTCCATCCCGGCGACTGCCGCGAAATCCTGCTCCGTCAGCGCCGGCACCGAACTCGCCAACAGCCGCGGCTCCAGCAGCTTGCGCAGCTCGAACACATCGTTGATCTCGTCCAGCGACAGCCCCGAGACGATCGCCCCCTTATGTGGCACGATCCTGACGAAACCCTCTGCCTCGAGCTGGAACAGTGCCTCGCGCACCGGGATGCGACTGACCTCGAAGGCCTGCGCGAGCGCGTCCTGCCGCAATTGCGAGCCGGCCGGATAGCTGCCGTCGAGAATCTCCTGGCGCAGGCGATCGACGATCGCCGAGGACAGGGTGCGGTGCTTCAGGGGAGGGGACATCGGCTGCACCCTAGCTGATCGCGTTGAGGAAAACCATTGACACGTAGATTTTATACAATCTACAACGCGGCAAGGGGAAGGCAAGAATGAGTAATGAAGCTGTCGCGGCGAGAAGCCGCTCCATGGCCGTGCCGCTGGCGATCGTCGCGCTCTCCGGGCGCCTGCTCCGGGCCGAACACCGTGCGATCCAGGCGCTGATGTTCCTGCTCGCCGCGCTGATCTTGCTCAACGTGATCACGCGCTACGCCGGCCACCCGATCTACTGGATCGATGAATCCGCGGTCTACAGCGTGGTCTGGCTCACCTTCATCGGCGCGTCCGCGATGACGCGCATGCGGCTCGACTTCGCGGTGACCATGCTGACCGAACGCTTCTCGGAGCGCGGTGTCGCGATCTTTCGTATCATCGCAACGCTCGGCGTCATCCTGTTCGGCATCGCGCTCGGCGTGATGTGCTGGCTCTGGCTCGATCCGGTCGGCATCGCGGAGGCGGGTTTCGACGCCAGGGAATATGCCGGCCAGTCCTTCAACTTCATCTACACCGAGCGCACCCAGACCCTGAATTGGCCGACCTGGGTGATCTACCTGATCATGCCGCTCTTTGCGGTGTCGATGACGCTGCACGCGCTGGCGAACCTGTTCGAGGATCTCGGTCTCGTTGCCAGGCAGGAGCTGCCGGGATTTGCCGCCAATGCCGACGGGGTGGTGAACTGATGGCGATCACGATTGGAGCCTTCTTCGGCATCATGCTGGCCGGCGTGCCGATCGCGCTGTGCCTGTGCCTTGGCGCGCTGGTCTACATGGCGGCGGCCGGCAACATGCAGCTGCTGCCGAACTACCCGCTGCAGATGTTCGGCGGCGTCGACAGCTATGGGCTGATCGCCATCCCGCTCTTCATCCTGATCGGCGAGATCATGAATGGTGGCGGCATCACCCGCCGCATCGTCGACCTGGCGATGGCCTTCGTCGGCTCGCTCAAGGGCGGCCTGGCCTATGTCAACATCCTCGCCAACATGTTCGTCGCGTCGATCCTCGGCTCGGCGACGGCCCAGGTCGCGATCATGGCGCAGGTCATGGTTCCGGAGATGGAGCGCAAGGGCTACGACAAGGACTTCGCCGCCGGCCTCACCGCCTATGGCGGCATGCTCGGGCCGATCATTCCGCCCTCGGTGATGTTTGTCGTCTATGCCGTGCTGGCGCAGGTCTCGGTCAGCGACATGCTGCTGTCCGGCATCGTGCCGGGCGTGCTCCTGACCATCCTGTTCTTCCTCATCATCGCCGCCATGGGCTTCGTCTACAACTACCCGGCCGGCGACAAGCTCACCCTGCGCGAGCGGGCCAGGATCGTGCTGAAGTCGGCGCCGACGCTGCTGATCCCGATCGTCATCGTCGGCTCGATCCTCGGTGGTTTCGCCAACGCGACCGAAGCTGCGGCCGTCGGCTCGGTCGCAGCGGCGCTGATCGGCCGCTACTGGACCAAGGAACTCAAGTTCGGGCAGATGCCGCAGATGATGCTGCGCGCCGGCGTCTATTCGGCGATCGTGCTCTTCCTCGTCGCGGCCGCCGCCGTGTTCTCCTGGGTGCTGGTCTACGGCAAGGTCCCGCAGGCCGTCGCCGCCTCGATCCAGGCGATCGCCAAGGATCCGGTGACCTTCATGCTGCTGGTCAACGTCATCCTGCTGATCATCGGCACGGTGATCGACGGCATCCCCGGCCTGATCATGACGGTGCCGATCCTGCTGCCGATCGCGACCGAGGTCTACAATATCGATCCCCGCCATTTCGGCGTCGTCGTGGTGATCAACCTCGTGCTCGGCCTGCTCTCGCCGCCGGTGGGGCTGTGCTTCTTCGTCGCCGCTGCAGTGACGGGAGCAAAGCCCGGCAAGATGTTCCTGGTGACGCTGCCCTTCTTCATCATCTCCTGCGTCCTCCTGGTCCTGCTCTCGATCTACCCATGGCTGTCGCTGGTCCTGGTGAAGTGAGTTCGTCCGTCAACCAATAAGGGGAGTTCCGTCATGACCATTTCACGCCGCCATCTGATCGCTGCTGCTGCGACCCTGCCGATCGCCAAGCCGGCGCTGCTGCTCGCCCAGAGCAAGGATCTGCGCCTCGGCATCCTCACCCCGAACGGCCATCCCTGGAACGTCGCGGCCGTCAAGGTCGGCGAGCGCCTCAAGGCCGAAACCAATGGCCGGCTCAACCTGACGGTCTTCCACTCCGGCCAGCTCGGCAACGAGGCGGCGATGCTGCAGCAGATGCAGTCCGGCGCGCTCGATATGGGCTGGATCATGGCCGCCGAGCTTGGCTCGCGCGTGCCGGCGATCGGCGCGATCACCGCGCCCTACATCGTCGACTCGACCGCCAAGATCGCCAAGCTGGTGCGTGATCCCGTCGCGATGAAGCTGTTCGATGTCCTCCCGCGTGAGACCGGCTGCGTCGGCATGGCCTGGGGCATCACCGGTATGCGCGCCGTCTTCGCCGCCAAGGAGATCGACGGCATCGGCGGCATCAAGGGCATGAAGCTGCGCATCAACCCGACCCCGGTCTATCGCGACTTCTACCAGCTGCTCGGCGCCGCCCCGACGCCGATCCCGACGCCGCAGGTCTTCGACGCCATGACCAATGGCCAGGTCGACGGTCTCGAGGCCGATCTGGAGTTCTCCTGGAACCAGCGCTTCGACAAGGTCTCGAAGACCATCCTGCAGATGAACGCGATCTTCATGCCGGTGATCGCGCTCGCCTCGGGCCGTGTCTGGCAGGGCATGCCCGCCGCTGATCGCGAACTGATCCAGAAGACAGTCCGCGCCGCGCTCGACGAGCAGATCGACGCGCTTGCCGTCAACGAGCCCAAGCTGGTCGAGCAGTTCAAGGCGGCCGGCGCCAACTTCAAGCTCGCCAACCCCAAGGACGCCGAAGCGGTCGTCGCCGAGTTCGACAAGATCTGGCTGCCCAAGGCGCCGGTGCTCGCCGATCTGCGCAAGGCTGGCAAGTCGATCTCGGCCTGATCTCAGGTTACCATCATGGCTGCGGGCGATACGTCCCGCAGCCGCCTTCCTCCCGCGAGCGGAACCCTGCCATGACCAAGAACATCTTCAGCGGCACGATTCCCGCCCTGATGAGCCCCTGCACCGCCTCGGGCGACGTCGATTATGACGAGCTCGTGCGCACCGGCCGCCATTTGATCGATGCCGGCATGTCGGCCGTCGTCTATTGCGGCTCGATGGGCGACTGGCCGCTGCTCACCGACGAGCAGCGCATGGCAGGCGTCGAGGCGCTGGTGAAGGGCGGCATCCCGCTCATCGTCGGCACCGGCGCACAGAACCCCAAGCGCGCTGCCGCGCTTGCCGCCCACGCCAAGAAGGCCGGGGCGCAAGGGTTGATGGTCATCCCGCGCGTGCTCTCGCGCGGTTCCTCGCTGCAGGCCCAGCGCGCCCATTTCGAGGGCATCCTGGCGGCGGCGGTCGACCTGCCATCGGTGATCTACAACAGCCCCTATTACGGCTACGAGACCAAGGCTGATCTCTTCTTCGCGCTCAACGAACGCTATCCGCACCTCGTCGGCTTCAAGGAGTTCGGTGGCGGCGCGGCGCTGACCTATGCGGCCGAGCACATCACCAACCGCGATCCCAAGCTGACCCTGATGGTCGGCGTCGACACGCAAGTCACGCACGGCTTCATCCGCTGCGGCGCCAGGGGCGCGATCACCGGCATCGGCAACGCCTTGCCGAAGGAGGTGCTGCACCTCGTCGCGCTCTCGCAGAAGGCCGCCGCCGGCGACCCACAGGCCGAGCGCGACGCGCTCGAGCTGGAGCGGGCGCTCTATGTGCTCTCGTCCTTCGACGAGGGCGTCGACCTCGTGCTCTACTACAAGCACCTGATGGTGCTGGAGGGCCACAAGGCCTACGACCGCCACTTCAACGAGGCCGACAAGCTCTCCGACGCCCAGCGCAACTACGTCGAGAGCGAATGGCGCCGCTTCAAGAGCTGGTACGCCAAGTGGGCAGCGGAAGGCCGGGCTGCCAAGGCGGCGTGAGCGTCTCGCTTCCCTTCTCCCCTTGTGGGAGAAGGTGGCCCAAAGGGCCGGATGAGGGGTTGCTCAGGTCTTCGAGATTTCGAAAAGCGCGACGGTGAGCCGACGATCAGCGTCGCGCGACCCCTCACCCTAACCCTCTCCCGCAAGGGGAGAGGGGACAGGTCGCGCCTATTCCGGATGCCGCGCATTCCACGCCGCGGCATACTCACTGCAGAGCCGGTCGAGCTCGGCTCGGTCGGTGACACCGGCCGGCCGCGCCCGTGAGGGTGAGGCCTGCTGGAATGGCACGGAGCGCTGATGCGCCACCCGCCAGATCCGGCGCAGCTCGGCGAGCGGATCGGCATGGTCATCGACCCTGATGTCGAAACTCGGCACCGGTTCGCCCGCCCAGATCCGGATCGCGCAGGATTGCCGGCCGCGCTTGTCGCCGCCGGCCTTCTCGCCGGCTTCGAGCGCCACCAGTAGCCTTTCGTCAAAGTCGAGCCCCGAATTCTCGACATAGGCCTTCAGCGTCTCCTGGATGACCTCCGGCCCGGCCAGCATGTTTCCGGCGACCGAGATCTGCGGCCCGTTCACCGCGCCGCACCAGTCGATGCAGGCATTGCCGGTATAGGAGGCCGTGCGGCCGTCGCGGTCGATCAGGTGCAGTTGCCGGTGCGCCCGGCCCTCATCGGCGGCTGTCAGGCTGGCAATGATCTCGACCGAGGAACGCCCTTCCTGCAGCAGCTTCAGGCCATCGACGCCGTAGAGTGGATTGACGAAGGCTTGCGTCGCGATCGCGCCGACGCGGCCGCTGCCATAAGGCACGCGCGCGCCGACGGCGAAGGCACAGGTCGAGACGGCGACGCCGAAGGCGCCGGTCGCTGCATCGCGCGCGACGATGGACCAGGTCATGGGTTCGATTCCTCATCTCTGTCGAGCGCAGAATAGGCGGACGTAACCGCAAGCTGAAACCCCTCCCCCTTGTGGGGAGGGGCAGGGGTGGGGGGAGCGACCGGGTAAGTGTCTGCATGGATGGAGCACACAGAAGCCCACGGCATGGAGTGCCTGCCTTTGCGCCCCCCACCCCCAGCCCCTCCCCACAAGGGGGAGGGGAGGTCAGCGGCCGGCGGCGTAGGCCTGCATCAGACGTGGCGTCGCTGCGGCGCGCAAGAGCCCATTGGCGCTCTTCTCTGCTGCGGTCAGACGCCCGACCGTCCAGGCGGGAGCTCGCTCCAGGTCATGCCCGCGGCGCACGAGATCGGCCAGAACCGCCTCGCCGACGCTCTCCTCGACCGCGAGATGCCCCGGCCGGGCCTCGCGCGGATAGAAGGTCGAGGGGAAATGCTGGGTGTGGAACAGCGGCAGGTCGATCGCCTCCTGCAGATTGAGCCCGTGATGGACGCGGCGCAGGAACATGCCGAGCTGCCATTGCTCCTGCTGGTCGCCGCCCGGCGTGCCGAAGGCGAGGCGCGGCTCGCCGTTCTCGAAGGCGATGGTCGGCGTCAGCGTCGTGCGCGGGCGCTTGCCGGGCGCGAGCGAGGAGGGCAGGCCCTCTTCGAGGAAGAAGGCCTGGGCCCGCGAGTTCAGCGGGAAGCCGAGCTCCGGGATCACCGGCGAGGACTGCAGCCAGCCGCCCGATGGCGTCGCCGCGACCATGTTGCCCCAGCGGTCGATCACGTCGATGTGGACGGTGTCGCCGCGCTGCGAGGAGGCGACCATCGAGGCCAAAGTCGGCTCGCCGACGGTTGCGCTGGTCGCAGCGCCATGCTGGCCGGCGATCCGGATATTGGCGAGCGCCTGCGCGACTTGGGCTTCGAAGCCTGAAACCACGCCCGGGCGGATGTCCTGTGAGGCCTCGGCACCGATCAGCGCGCGCCGGCCGCGGGCATAATCCTCCGACAGCAGCGTCGCCATCGGCACCTTCACGAAATCCGGGTCGCCGTAATAGGCCTCGCGATCGGCGAAGGCGAGTTTCATGGCCTCGGCGACATGGTGGATGAACTCGGGGCTCGCCGGTCCCATGCTCGCGAGATCGAAGCCTTCAAGGATCTTCAGCGTCTGCAGGAAGACCGGGCCCTGGCCCCAGGGGCCGATCTTGAACACCTCCCAGTCGTGATAGGTCACGCTCGCCGGCGCTTCGTAATGCGGCGCCCAGCCGGCCATGTCCTGCGCGGTGAGCAGGCCCTTGTGCCGGCGCCCGGTCGAATCCATCGGCGCTTCCGTGCGGCAGAACGCGTCCATCGCCTCGGCGACGAAGCCCTTGTACCAACAGTCATAGGCAGCCTGGATCTGCTTCTGGCGATCGCCGCCGGCCGCCTCTGCCTCGGCGAGGATGCGCTTGTAGGTGTTGGCGGCGGCCGGGTTGCGGAAGAGCTCGCGGCCCTTGGGGACATTGCCGCCGGGCAGATAGACCGCGCCGGAGGTCGGCCAGTCATTGGTGAAGAGGTCGCTCAGCCCCGCGATCGTGTCGGAGACGCGCGGCAGCATCGGGTGGCCGTTCTCGAAATAGCCGATCGCGGGCTCCAGCACCTCGCGCAAGGGGAGGCGGCCATGGTCGCGCAGCATCGTCATCCAGCCGCCGAAGGCGCCGGGGATCACCGTCGAGAGCAGGCCGTCGCCGGGAATGATGTCGATGCCGAGGTCCTTGTAGGCCTTGATCGTCGCGGCCGCCGGTGCCGGCCCCTGGGCGCAGAGCACTTCGACCTTCGTCGTCTGCGCCGAATAGAACACCGCCGGCATGTCGCCAGCCGGGCCGACCAGATGCGGCTCGACCACCTGCAGCACAAAGGCCGCGGCGGCACAGGCATCGAAGGCGTTGCCGCCCTTCTCCAGCATCGCCATGCCCGACGCGGTCGCGAGCCAATGCGTCGAGGTGACGACGCCGAAGGTACCGAGGATCTCGGGACGGGTGGTGAACATGGTTGGTTCCCTAGATAGGCAGGTCAGGATTCTTTGGGGTCGAGCGCGTCGCGCAGGCCGTCGCCGAGCAGGTTGAAGCCGAGGACCGCCAGGAAGATGGCGACGCCGGGAGCGACCGACATCCACGGCGCCTGCTCCATGAAGTTCTTGGCCACGTTCAGCATCTGGCCCCAGGACGGGGAGGGCGGCTGCTGGCCGAGGCCGAGGAAGGAGAGGGCGGCTTCGAGCACGATCGCCTGCGCCATGAACAGCGTCGACTGGACGATGATCGGCGAGAGCGTGTTCGGCGCCACATGGCGAAACAGGATATAGAGGCTGCGTCCGCCAATGGAGCGGGCGCCGTCGACGAACTCCTCGTTCTTGATCGCGAGCACCTGCCCGCGTACCAGCCGGATCAGGATCGGCGCGAAGGAGAGCCCGATCGCGATCATCGCATTGGTCAGCGACGGGCCGAGCACGGCAGCGAGCGCGATCGCCAGGATCAGGAAGGGGCAGGCGAGCAGCGCTTCCGTGACGCGCGAGATCACCGCGTCGATCCAGCCGCCATACCAGCCGGCGATCAGGCCGATCGGCACGCCGACCCCCAGCGCGATCGCGACCGAGATGATGCCGGCAAGTAGCGAGGCCTGGGCGCCGAAGATCAGCCGCGAGACCTGGTCGCGACCGAGCTCGTCGGTGCCGAACCAGTAGAGCTCGGAGGGCGGCTTGCGGATGGCGAGGAAGTTCGACTTCAGCGGGTCGGCGAGCGGCAGCAGCGGCGCGAGCAGCGCCATCGCGACGAAGACGAGTACGATCAAGCCGCCGATCCGGGCCGAGCGGCTGCGCATCAGCTTGCGGAGGGAGCCGCGGCCCTGAAAGGTCGCCCCGGTGGCGCGGACGGTCATGGCGCCCATCAGCTGTCCCTCAGGCGCGGATTGACGAGGATGTAAAGGACATCCGCGAGGAGGTTCATGATGATGAAGCCGATCGCCGTGCAGAGGACTACGCCCTGGACGACGCCGTAGTCGCGGTTGAAGACCGCATCGACGATCAGCTTGCCGAAGCCGGGGATGGTGAAGACCTGCTCGGTCAAGACCGCGCCAGCGAGTAATTCGCCGAACAGGATCGTCGACAAAGTGATGATCGGCACCAGTGCGTTGCGCAGCGCGTGCCGGTTGATCACCGCATCCTCGGCCAGCCCCTTGGCGCGCGCCGTCCGGACATAGTCGGACTGCAGCACTTCGAGCATGGCCGAGCGGGTATGGCGCATCAGCGAGGCTGCGAGCCCGCCACCGAGCACGAAAGCCGGCATGATCAGGCGCTCGATCGCGGCGCGAGGGTCGCTGAAGATCGATTCAAAGCCCGAGGCCGGCAACCAGCGCAACTCGACCGAAACCAGGAGGATCAGCATGATCCCGAGCCAGAAATGCGGGACCGAGAGGCCGAACAATGCGACCGCGCTCGCCGAATAGTCGGCGACGGTATCCTTGCGCCTGGCAGCGATGATGCCAGCGGGGATGCCGATGCCGACGGCGATGAGCATCGAGGCGACCGCGAGCTGGAAGGTGACGCCGAGCTTCTGCACGATCAGCCCGAGCACCGGCTCGCCGGTGCGCAGCGAGCGGCCGAAATCGCCCTGGATCACCTGGCCGAGCCAGGCGAAGAACTGCACCACGATCGGATCATCCATCCGGTAGATCTGGCGCAAGCGCGCGATCACCTCAGGGTCGCGCTCCTCGCCGGCAATGACGAGGAACGGATCGCCCGGCAGCGCCCGCTGCAGGGCGAAGACGAACAGCGACACCAGGAACAGCGTCGGGATCGCGATCAGGAGCCGCCGGCCGATCAGCGCGAGCATGAGACGGCTCGCCGGGGTTCCCCTCTCCCTCGTGGGGAGGGGGTTAGGGGTGGGGGGCGGAAAGTCAGAGCAAGCGACAATGGTGTGACGTGACATGGCCGATGCTGGGCAGCTTGTCCTGGTCTCGCTCACCAGGCGGGACGCCCCCATCCCTCTCCCTTCCCCACAAGGGGGAAGGGAAGCGCCTCGATCATTAGCCGTAGCGATGTCACGACCGCTTCAGCCCCGACAACCTGATCATCCCGTCGGGATTGATCACGAAGCCCTGGAGGTTGGAGCGCAGCGCGAAGAAGACGGTCTGGTTGTAGAGATAGACGATCGGCAGCTCGTCCTGGAGGATCTTCTGGGCCGCGTCGTAGCGCTTCTTGCGCTCGGCGACGTCGTAGATCGTGCGGGCTTCGTCGAGCAGCTTGTCGACCTCGGTGTTGGAATACTTGCCGTCGTTCTGGTTGCCCTTGCTGGTGACGAACTGATGGATGTTGCCGTCCGGGTCGATGCGACCGGACCAGCCGATCCTGCTCATCTGGAACTTGCCCTGCTGCTGGTCGCGCAATTGGCTGGCGAACTCGGTCGAGCGGATCTGGACGTCGATGCCGACCTCCTGCGCCATCGCCTGGATGACCTGGCCGAGCTGGGCGTCGACGGGGTTGTTGGTGACGAAGAGATCGACGCTGACCTTGGCGACCCCGGCCTCCTTCAGCAGCGCCTTGGCCTTGGCGACGTCGCGCGCCGGCACCGGGAAGGCGGCAGAGAGATACTGGTTGCCGGGATTGAAGGGCTGGATCATCGGCTCATAGAGCCCTTCGAACACGACCTGGCTCAGCACCTTGCGGTCGATGGCGAGCGACAGCGCCTGGCGCACCCGCTTGTCCTTGCCCATCGGCTGGTTGGCGGCCTCGCCATGGCCGGTGTTGATGGTGATGCCCTGGTAGCCGAGATTGGCGGTGCTCTCGATCTTGAGGCTCTTGTCGGCCTTGGCCGACTTCACATCGGTCGGCGCCAGCCGCTCCAGCATGTCGAGCTCGCCGGCGCGCAGGTTGGCGAGGCGGACGGTGGTGTCGGGAATGGCGCGGTAGACGATGCGGTCGAACTGGTACTTGTCCGCCTCCCAGTGCCCCTTGAACTTATCCAGCACGATCCGGTCGTTCTGGACGCGCTCGACGAATTGGTAGGGGCCGGAGCAGATCGGCTTGGCGGTGATGTCGGGGCCGAGGCTCTTCGGTGACAGCATCATGCCGGCGCGGTCGGTGAGCTGCGCGAGTAATGTCGCATCGGGGCGTTTCAGCTTGAAGACCAGCGTCGCCGGATCGGGGGCGCTGACGCTCTCGACCGAGGCGAGCTCCGATTTGCGCAGCGAATCCGGCAGTGTCATCGCCCGCTCGATGTTGGCCTTGGCCGCTTCGGCATTGAATGTCTCGCCGTCATGGAACTTGGCGTCGGTCCGCAGCTTCATCGTCAGCGTCAGCCCGTCGCCTGAGAACGACCATTGCGTCGCGAGCCGCGGGGTGATCTTCAGCTCCGGGTCGATGTCGACGAGCCGGTCGCACAGGCCCATGAAGACGATGCGGCCGACGAAGGTGCGCGCCTTATGCGGGTCGAGCATGTCGGGATCTTCCTGGAGCCCGATGCGCAATGTCGATGGCGATTGGGCTTGGGCTGGAAGAGCGGCGGCGAGGCTGAGCAAGGCTGCCGACGCCAGCAGAACGATGCGTTTCATGGCTGTTCCCCTTGTTGTTGCTTTGCTTTGATGTCGGCCCGGTGACCGGTGCGCCATCGCTCTTCGGCGATTCTGGCAGCCCCGCGGGTCATTCTAAGTTGGTCCCATTCGGTACCAAGCTGGCGCATTTTTCGGTGATCGTCGATAGGCTCGGCTTGCTCCTGCCGAGCGTTACCGTGAACATTCCACGCCAACGCGGTTGGTGCAATGGATACAGTATGACGAATGCCAGTCGCCAACGCCTGCATGGCGGCAAGGTGGTCAAAGGCTGTCGCCGCCCGCATTAATTCTGGTATGCAAGATTTTGGCTGGCTGCCGCAAATGAATGGCGGCGCGGCACAGGAAAGGTCTGATGATGCTGCTGGGTGTGATTGCCGACGACATGACGGGCGCGACCGATGTCGCCCTGATGCTGAACCGCGCCGGGATGCGCACGGTCCAGGTCATCGGCGCGCCTGCTGCCGGCGCAAAATTGCCCGAGGCCGATGCCGTTGTCGCCGCACTGAAGTCGCGCACCAATCCTGTCGCCGAGGCCGTGGCGGATTCGCTCGCCGCCTGCGAGGCGCTATTGGCGGCTGGCGCGCGGCAGATCCTGTTCAAATACTGCTCGACCTTCGACTCGACGGCGCAGGGCAATATCGGCCCGGTAGCGGATGCGTTGATGCAGCGCCTCGGCGCTCATCAGGCCATCGTCTGTCCGGCCTTCCCGGCCAATGGCCGCTCAATCTTCCAGGGCTATCTCTTCGTCGGCGAGGTGCCACTGCACGAAAGCTCGATGAAGGACCACCCGCTGACGCCGATGCGGGATTCCAACCTGATGCGGCTGATGGCTGCGCAGACCGGTCACAAGGTCGGGCTCGCCTCCTATGCCGCCGTCAACCAGGGCGCTGCCGCGGCGCGCAAGCGCCTGGCCGAGCTGGCGGCGGACGGCGTGCGCTACGTCGTCACCGACGCGCTCGACAACGGCCATCTGATGGTGCTCGGCGAGGCCATCTCGGACCATGTCTTGCTGACCGGCGGCTCCGGCATCGCGATGGGCCTGCCCGAGAACTTCCGCAAGGCGGGGCTTCTGCCCTGGCGCGAGACGGCGACGCATCTCTCGGCTCCGGCCGGCCGTGCCGGCATCATCTCGGGCAGTTGCTCGACCGCGACGCGCGGGCAGATCAAGGCGGCCTTGGCGGCCGGCATCCCGGCGCTGAAGGTCGATCCGCTGGCGCTGGCCGACGGCAGCCAGACCGCAAAGGACCTGGCGGATTGGGCCTTGGCGCAGCCGGCCGACAAGCCCTTCATCGTCTACTCCAGCGATGACCCGGCCGAGGTCGCAGCGGTGCAGGACGAGCTCGGCCGCGACAAAGCCGGCGAGACGGTCGAGCATGCTTTCGCGGAAGTCGCACGCCTTCTGAACGCCGGCGGCGTCACCCGGCTGCTGGTGGCCGGCGGCGAGACCTCCGGCGCCGTCGTGCAGGGCCTTGCCATCCGCACGCTGGAGATCGGCCCGGAGATCGATCCCGGCGTGCCCTGGACCCGCGTCGTCGACGGGCCGGACATGGTGGTGGCGTTGAAGTCGGGGAATTTCGGCGCGCCCGATTTCTTCCTCAAGGCCTGGGACCTGCTGAAGTAGCGCGATCGTGTCGCGGCGCCGCGCGTTTGCACTGCGGTAAACTCGTATAGGATGGCTCTTGTGGGCGCGAATTCTCGTCGCTCAGCCGAAACCGGCTGAGCGGAAAGCGCGCTGACAGCAGGCCTTTGGGGGAGCAGATGGCGTTTCTTGGCGATCTCCTGACCAGCGTTGCCGATCGCGGCCGGGCGCTGATCGGTTTCGAGCGCTTCGCACCAAACCGCCGCCGGCCGCTCGACAAGCTCTGCGAGGATCTGCTCTCGGGGCGCGGCGAGGCGTCCGGCATGGCGCTGGCGCAGGCCGTACTCGACGAATGGGAGCGGCTCGACGAGGCCGGCCGACTCGCCTTCTTCCGTCTGCTGCAGGAGCGTTTCGGACCGGATCGCGAGCGGCTCGACGCCGCGCTGGAGCGCTATCGCGAGACGCCCGATGTCGAGGCGATCGGCCAGCTTCATCTCGCGTCCGAGCCGCGCCGGCAGGAACTCTTCCGGCGGCTCAATCTCGCGCCTGGCGGCACGCATGTGCTGGTGCGCATGCGCGAGAGCATGTTCGAGGCAATGAAGCAGGAGCCGGAGCTATCGGTAGTCGATGCCGATTTCCGGCACCTTTTCGCCTCCTGGTTCAACCGCGGCTTTCTGGTGCTGCGTCGCATCGACTGGACCACGCCGGCCAATGTGCTGGAGAAGATCATCCGCTACGAGGCGGTTCACGCCATCAAGGACTGGGACGACCTGCGCCGCAGGCTCGAGCCGGCCGACCGGCGTTGCTTCGCCTTCTTTCATCCGCAGCTTGTCGACGAGCCGCTGATCTTCGTCGAGGTGGCGCTGACCCGCGAGAGCCCGAGCCGGATCGTCGACGTGCTGAGCGAGGAACGCGAGGTGCTGCCGGCCTCCTCCGCCACAACGGCGGTGTTCTATTCGATCTCCAACTGCCAGGAGGGCCTGCGTGGCATCTCCTTCGGCAATTTCCTGATCAAGCAGGTCGCCGAGGACCTGAAGCGGGAGCTGCGGGGGCTCGACCTCTTCGTCACGCTCTCGCCGGTACCGGGCTTCGCCCGCTGGCTCGCGCCAGCACTGGCGGAGCCGGCGGAGCTCGGCCTGACCAACGAGGAAGCTACGCTGCTGATGCAGGCGCCGGCCGAAGTCGCAGCGCTGGATGAAGTGACCTGCGCCCGCCGCGACAAGCTGCTCGGCCAGATGCTGGCGCAGTACATGCTGCGGGCGCGGAGCTCGTCGGGACGCGTGATCGACCCTGTCGCCCGCTTCCATCTCGGCAATGGCGCGCGGCTGGAGCGCATCAATGTCGGCGGCAATCTCGCCGAGCGGGGCTTGCGCGAGTCGCATGGCGTGATGGTCAACTACCGCTACGATCTTGATGACATCGAGGCCAATCATGAGGCCTTCGCCAGCCGCAATACGGTCGTCGCTTCGTCCTCGGTGAAGAAGCAGCTGCGGCCGGCCAAGCACTGAACAACACACAACGGAAACGCCTGAAAGGACCCGAAATCATGGGCAATCATCTGTTCGACCTGATCAAGGCCCGCATGCCGGCGCCTGACGCGCCCTTCGCGTTCCTCGATGACGGCCGGACCTATTCCTATGCCGACATGGTCGCGGTCTCCGCCCGCTTCGCCAACGCACTGGTGGCGCTCGGCGTCAAGCCGGGCGACCGCGTCGCCGTCCAGGTCGAGAAAAGCATCGAGGCGCTGATGCTCTATCTCGGCACGGTCCGCGCCGGGGCGATCTTCCTGCCGCTCAACACCGCCTACACTCCGGCCGAGATCGAATATTTCCTCGGCGATGCCGAGCCGGCCGTCTTCGTCTGCGATCCCGCCAAGGCCGAGGCGCTGAAGCCCTTCGCAGGGAAGGCTGGCGCTAAGCTCGAGACCCTCGGCGTCGGCGCCGGCAGCCTGCTCGACAAGGCCAATACCGCCTCGGCCAAGTTCGCCGATGTCACGCGCGGCGCGGATGATCTCGCCGCCATCCTCTACACCTCCGGCACGACCGGGCGCTCCAAGGGCGCCATGCTCAGCCATGACAACCTCGCCTCGAACGCGCTGGCGCTGGTCGATTACTGGCGCTTCGGCAAGAGCGACGTGCTGCTGCACGCGCTGCCGATCTTCCATACCCACGGCCTCTTCGTCGCGACCAATGTGATCCTGTTTGCCGGCGCCGCGATGATCCTGCTGCCCAAGTTCGATCCGGAACAGGTCTTCAGACACCTGCCCAAGGCGACGAGCATGATGGGCGTGCCGACCTTCTATGTCCGTCTGCTTCAGGACCAGCGCCTGTCGAAGGAGGCGATGAAGCATATGCGCCTCTTCGTCTCCGGCTCGGCGCCGCTGCTGGCCGAGACGCATCGCGAATGGCGCGAGCGCACTGGCCACGCCATCCTCGAGCGCTACGGCATGACCGAGACCAACATGAACACCTCCAACCCCTATGACGGGGACCGGGTGGCGGGCACGGTCGGTTTCCCGCTGCCGGGCGTCTCGGCGCGCGTCACCGATCCTGAGAGCGGCAAGGAGCTCGCTCGCGACGAGATCGGCATGATCGAGGTCAAGGGCCCGAACGTCTTCAAGGGCTACTGGCGCAACCCGGAGAAGACGGCGGCCGAGTTCCGGGGCGACGGCTTCTTTATCACCGGCGATCTCGGCAAGATCGACCCGGCCGGCTACGTCCACATCGTCGGGCGCGGCAAGGACCTGATCATCACCGGCGGCTACAACGTCTATCCCAAGGAAGTTGAGGCCGAGATCGACGAGATGCCCGGCGTGATCGAGAGCGCCGTGATCGGTTGCCCGCATCCCGATTTCGGCGAGGGCGTCACCGCCGTGGTGGTAGCGAAGGCTGGCGCCGATATCTCCGCTGCCGGTATCGCCAAGGCGCTGGAGCAGCGCCTTGCCAAGTTCAAATTGCCCAAGCAGGTCTTCATCGTTGCCGACCTGCCCCGCAACACCATGGGTAAGGTCCAGAAGAACCTGCTGCGCGAGCAGTACAAGGACATCTACGCCAAGCAGCTCAAGGCGGGGGAGTAGAAGCGAATTCCGTCATTGCGAGGAGCGCAGCGACGAAGCAATCCAGAGACGGCAGAGCTTTACGTCTCCCTGGATTGCTTCGCTTCGCTCGCAATGACAGAATCGTTCCGCTTTAGGCGTGCACCGGCGCCTTCAGCGCGACAGTCTCGCCATCGGCCGGGATCAGGAGCCGGTCGGAGCCGATGCCGCGGGCCTCGGCCGCCTCGCGCAGCGCCTGTCGGCTGATGCTGGCATGGTCGAGCGCTTCCATATGGACGGCGACGATCACCGCCTGCGGCGCCTGCTCGGCGAGGTCGAGCGTCTGCTGCGCATCCATCACGATCAGCGTGCCGTCCCAGAGCGCGCCGCAGGAATGGGTGACGATCACGTCGGGCTCGGCCTTGGCCACGGCCTCCTGCAATGGCGGGTAGAGCACGCTGTCGCCGCACCAGTAGACGCATGGCTCGCCCGGCGCTTCCAGCGTCAGGCCCATCACCTTCCCCATGATCTCGACGACCGGCCCGGTGCCATGCTGCGCCGGCTGCGGCTTGACCACGATCGGGCCGATGCGGACGAAATGGTCGAGAGGTTCGACATTGGTGAAGCCCGCCGCCCGGATCGCCTCCTCATTGCCGGGCTGGCAGATCAGCGGGATGTCCTTGGGGATCCGCGCCTTGGCGACCTCGTCGAAATGATCGGCATGCAGATGCGAGACGATGACATGATCGACGCTGGCGAGGATCTCTTCGATCGGCTCGGGCAGGTCGACCATCGGGTTCTGCGACTTGCCGGCGATCGAGCGGCGGCTGAGCTTCTCGCCGAAATCGGGATCGATCAGCAAGGTCTTGCCGGCATAGCTCAGCTTGAGCAGGGCGTTGCGCAGGAGTTTGAGCTGCATGGCGGCTCCGCAGAAGGAGGGATCGGTTCGCCCGATCCTTCCTGCATGCGGCCGCCGCGACCAGTTCGAATTTGTGAAGCAAACTGCATCGCGGCGTTAGGCTTCGTCTAATTTCACCCTCAGCCCTCATCCTGAGGAGCGGGCGAAGCCCGCGTCTCGAAGGATGCTTCAGGAGGTTCGGGAGATACTTGGAGCATCCTTCGAGACGGCCCTTTGGGCCTCCTCAGGATGAGGGCTGAAGGAGCGTGAGGCCCACCGCTCAGGCCGCGAACTGGCCGTAGGGCACGCTGTTGCGGGCTGCCCTGAGGGCGCTCGCCCACCAGTGCAACTGGCCGAGCATGGTCGCCATCGCCCGTTCGGCGCGGTCGGCATCTCGCAAGCGGCCGCTGTCATCGAACTGGTCCCAGGCATTGGCGAAGCAGACCCCGTCACGGATCGTCGCAGCGTGCAGTTCGGCGAAGACGAGTCGCAATTGCTCGACCGCGCGTAACCCGCCGGAGACCCCGCCATAGGAGACGAAGGCGATCGGCTTGCCGCGCCATTGTGCGCCGGTTCCGTCGATCAGCGCCTTCAGTGGGGCGGGGAAGCTGCGATTGTATTCGGGCGTGACCACGATGAAGGCGTCGGCCCGGCCGAGCCGCTCTGTCTGCTCGGCGAGGTCATGGGCGCCGGGGTCGACACTCTCGACCGAGAAGGGGCCGTCGCCCTCGATCTGCGCGATCGTCCAGCCGGCGACCTTCGTGCAGAGACGCCCCTGGCGCGTGCTGCCATAGATCACGGCGACCTTGATCTGGGGGATGAGCGGGCGATGCATGGGAAGGGCTCCGGAGGGCTGGCGGTGCAGCGGAGCGATCTCTATAAGACCTCAAGTAAGGTTAAGGTCAAGCGCCATGAAGCATCCAACCCGCAACCCCTTCGCCGACGATCTCAGCGTCGGCCAGGTGGCGAGCCGCAGCGGGATCGCGGTCTCCGCATTGCACTTCTACGAGGCGGAGGGGTTGATCCGCAGCCGCCGCAACGCCGGCAACCAGCGCCGCTACCCGCGCGAGGTGCTGCGCCGCGTCGCCATCATCAAGGTGGCGCAGCGCACCGGTATTCCGCTGAAGACCATCCGTGAGGCCTTCAAGGCGCTGCCGCAGGAGCGCACGCCGACGGCGGAAGACTGGACCCGGCTCTCCGCCGCCTGGAAAGAGGAGCTGGAGCACCGCATCGACCGACTGACTCGCTTGCGCGACCATCTCAATGACTGCATCGGCTGCGGCTGCCTCTCGGTGAAGAGCTGCCCGCTGCACAATCCCTGGGACGAGCTCGGCAAGCAGGGGGCGGGGCCGAGGTTGTTGGATCCGGATTGACGCCCGGGGCGTCATTCTCGGGCGGAGCGCAGCGCAGACCCGAGAATCTCGTGACGAGAAAGCGCCAAACGGTGCCTCGTCCGGCCTGAGATGCTCGGGTCAAGCCCGAGCATGACGCGTGTCAGTTCGCCTTGTGCAGTCTTGCCAGCGGGAAGCGCGCGACATCGGCAAGCAGCTCGACGAAGCCCTCGGCCTGAAGCTCGGCCGTCGCCTTGCCCTTCTCGGCGGTGGCGAGGCTGGCATCGCCCGCAGCGCCGGAGGGGTGAACATCCTGCGCCATCCAGGCGAAGGGGTGGGCTCCCGTCGGCCGGAGCCACTTGTAGCCCTCGTCCGCCATCTCGACCGTGCGCGGCACGAAGCGGCCGGCCTTGCTCATGTCGACGAGTTCGGGCCGGAAATGCAGCATCAGCGAGGTCTCGATGTCGCCGGCATGGATGCCGTGTTTGGCGTCCATCGCGGCATAGAGCTCTGGTGGCAAGCCGAAATTGCTCCATGAGGTCGAGACCGCGAGCATGCCCTGGCTGACGCGCAGCTCGCGCGCCACCACCTTCATCGGGTCGACATTGCCGCCATGGGAGGTGACGAGCACGAGCTTGCGCAGCCCGGCGCGCTTCACGCTCTCGCCGATCTCGATCCAGCTGCGGATCGCGCTTTCCCAGGACATGGTCAGCGTGCCCGGCGAATGCAGGTGCTCGTTCGACTTGCAGATCGCCTGCGTCGGCAGCACCAGCACGTCGAGGCCGGCCGGAACCTGTGGCATCGCCAGCGCCAGCATCGCGTTCATCACGGTGGTGTCGACCGAGACCGGCAGATGCGGTCCGTGCTGCTCGATCGCGGCCAGCGGGAGCACGGCGATGGTCGCCTCGGGCGAGAGGCCGGCGAAGTCGGTGGTCTTCAGGTCGCCCCAGAAGCGTGCGGTCATGGTCTTGAGGTCTCGTCGGTCAAGTTGCGGGCCCGTCCCGCGATTCGCGCCTGCTGCCTCACGGCGACAGGACTGCCCAGCATAGTGGCGGGAGATGACGAGGGAAGGGCTGATGGCACGCGCGTGCCATGCGGGCCGGAGCCTCGCTGGCAAAGCCTGTCTGTGCGAAAGCCGGCCACGACGCATTTCCAGCGGCGCACAGGCCGTGGCATACAAGCTGCCTGCTGGATACAAGGGTTGCGCGGTCCTGCGACAGGTTCGCGACATGATGGAGGGGGTTCGGCCATGACGATGAAATATCGCCTCGACCGGCGCGCTGCGCTCGGCCTGCTCGGTGGCTCGGCCGCTTCGGTGCTGATCCCGGTGCCGGGCGCGCGCGTCAATGCGCAGACGCTCGACAAGGTCAGCTACCAGACCAATTGGCGCGCCCAGACCGAGCATGGCGGCTTCTACCTCGCCGCCGCCAACGGCATCTACAAGAAGTACGGCCTCGACGTCGAGATCCGTCCCGGCGGTCCGCAGCAGAACCCGACCCAGCTTCTGCTCGGCGGCCGCGTCGACATGATCATGGGCAATTCCCTGGAGGCGCTGAGCTTCGCGCAGGAGAACCTGCCCTTCCTCTGCATCGCCTCGATCTTCCAGAAGGACCCGCAGGTCCTGATCTCGCATCCGGGCCAAGGCAATGACACGCTCGCCGCCCTCAAGGACAAGCCGATCCTGATCGCGGCGCAGGCCCGCGTCGGCTTCTGGCCGTTCCTCAAGCTGAAATTCGGGTACCGCGACGAGCAGATCCGGCCCTACACCTTCAACATGGCGCCGTTCCTGGCTGACAAGAAGCTGACGCAGCAGGGCTTTTTGTCCTCCGAGCCCTTCGTGATCCGCAAGGCCGGTGTCGAGCCGGTCGTCCATCTGCTCGCCGATGCGGGCTTTGAGAACTACAACACCACGATCACGATCTCCCGGAAGATGGCGCAGGAGAAGAAGGAGGTCGTGCAGCGCTTCGTCGACGCGACAGCCGAGGGCTGGGCGCAGTACATGAAGGGCGGCCCGAACATCGCCGCTGCCAATGCCCGGATCCTGAAGGACAATCCCGACATGGATCAGGAGAAGATCGACTACGCCCTCAAGGTGATGAACGAGAACGGCATCGTCGCCTCGGGCGACGCGCTCTCGCTCGGCATCGGCGCCATGACCGATGCGCGCTGGGCGAGCTTCGCCAAGACGATGACCGAAGCCGGCGTCATCCCAGCCGGCGTCGACGTGAAGAAGGCCTACAGCCTTGAATTCATCAACAAGGGCGTCGGCAAGCCGTAATGCGCGTCATGCCCGGGCTCGTCCCGGGCATTTCTTGCCGGAGATTCTCGGATCGGCGTTTCGTCCGGGAGTAACGGCCTTTCACACAGCGGATCATCAGGCTTTGGACACAGCCTATCTGAGCACACCCCATGCAGTACGTCAGACTGGCGCCGAGCCGCTCGTCTGCGTCCGCAATGTCTCCAAACAATTCGCCAACGGCACGCTGGCTGTTCGCGACGTCAATCTCAGCCTCGATAGCGGCGAGTTCGTCAGTCTGCTCGGCCCTTCGGGCTGCGGCAAGTCGACCCTGTTGCGCATGATCGCCGGGCTGGGCAGCCCGTCCACCGGCACGATCGACTGGCCTGCCAGTGGCGAGAATGCAGAGGGTAGGACGGAGCGCGATCTCGGCTTCGTCTTCCAGGACCCGACGCTGATGCCTTGGGCCAACGCACTGTCCAATGTCATGCTGCCGCTGGTGTTGAAGCATGTGCCCAAGCGGGAGGCACAGCAGCGCGCTGCAGAGATGCTGGCGCTGGTCGGCTTGAAGGGCTTCGAGACATCCTATCCGCGTGAGCTGTCAGGCGGCATGAAGATGCGGGTCTCGATCGCGCGCGCTCTGGTGATGCGGCCGAAGATTCTGCTGATGGACGAGCCTTTCGCTGCGCTCGATGAGATCACCCGCCACCGCCTCAACGACGACCTCCTGAACCTGTGGTGGCGCGAGCGCTTCACCGCCGTCTTCGTCACCCATTCGGTGTTCGAGTCGGTCTATCTCTCGCAGCGCATCGTGGTGATGGCGGCGCGGCCCGGCCGCGTCATGGCCGATCTCGACGTATCCGCGCCCTATCCGCGCGACGAATTGTTCCGGACGTCGCCTGAATACGCCCATCTCTGCCGGCTCGCCTCCGGCAAGCTCAAGGAGGCGATCGGCGCATGAGTTCCTCTTCCTCCGCGACCTCCGTGCCGCATGACGGCACCGATGCCGAAGCCCGCCCGCTCGCTGTCGCCGAGCCTTCGTTTCTCGGCCTGCCGGTCAGCTTCTGGCCGCGCATCCTCGCGCCGATCGCCGTCGGCATCCTGGTGCTCGGGCTCTGGGAGTTCGCCGTGCGCTGGAACGAGGTTCCATCCTATGTGCTGCCGGGGCCGATCCTGGTCGGCCAGACGCTGATCGCCGACTGGGGCACGCTGTCGACCTCGCTCTGGGTCACCTTGCGCATCACCTTCATGGCGCTGGCGGCGGCGGTGGTCGTCGGCGTTGCGCTCGCCGTGCTGTTCACCCAGTCGAAATGGCTGGAGATGGCGCTTCTGCCCTATGCAGTGATCCTGCAGGTGACGCCGATCGTCGCGATCGCGCCGCTGATCATCATCTGGGCCGGCGACATCAACCTGTCGCTGCTGATCTGCGCCTGGATCGTCGCCTTCTTCCCGATCCTGTCGAACACGATCCTCGGGCTGAACTCAGCCGACCACAACCTCATCAATTTCTTCCAACTCCACGGCGCGACGCGCTGGCAGACGCTGCGCCATCTCAAGCTGCCGGCCGCGCTGCCCTATTTCCTGGCGGGCCTCAAGATATCGGGCGGCCTGGCGCTGATCGGCGCCGTCGTTGCCGAATTCGTCGCCGGTACCGGCGGCTCGGAATCGGGGCTGGCCTATCGTATCCTCGAGGCCGGCTACCAGCTCAAGATCCCGCGCGTCTTCGCGGCGCTGCTGATGATCTCGCTCTCGGGCATCGCGATCTTCCTCGCGACGAGCTGGATCTCGCATGTGCTGCTGCGGCGCTGGCATGAGAGCGCTCTGAAGCGCGAGAACTGATCGCGGCAGATCGGTACGGGCTTTAGCCGAAGAAGCGCAGCCGATCCTCGACGGGCAATGTGCCGATCGCTCGCAGATCGGCCTCTGAGTAGCTGAGCTCGACTTGCGCGGAACTTGTCATTGGCGGATCGGCGATGGCCTGGCCGGCTGCGCCGACCTCGGCAAAGGCGATATCGTCTTCGGCGGCCTGGATGCTGCCGCGCCGGCGGTAGGGCTGCGCCTGCGAACGCAATCCGGTCTCGCGCAATGGCGCGCGTTCCTGCGTGCCGGCCTCGACGACGTCGATGTCGCCGGGGTCCGTCGTTCTCTTCGGAGAGGGCGGCCGGGGCATATCGGCCGATGCGATCGAAGGCTGTGGGGGGCCAAGCATAGCGAAATCGTTGTCGCCTGCGGTTGCGCGCAGATTCGCATCCAGCATGGCGATGGTGTCGGCGACCTTTTCGATCTGGTTGGCCCCGGCCTCGATCACCGTGGTCGCGCCAAAGATTTGGGTCGCACGTTGGTCGAGCCGGTTGCAAAGCTCGGATGCCGATCCTGACTCGCGCAAGACCCAGGCGATCTCCTGGATCGCTTCCGCCGCCTCGAGGATGCCCGACGCCGTCTCCTGGATGCGGGTCGACAGGCGCGCGGAGGTGCCGCTGACGCCGGCACGATCGAGATCGCCGCGAAGCTCTGCGATCGTGCGTGCCGTTTCCGAAAGGTCCGGGCCAAGC
Organism: Bosea vestrisii; assembly: GCF_030144325.1. Lineage (NCBI taxonomy): Bacteria > Pseudomonadati > Pseudomonadota > Alphaproteobacteria > Hyphomicrobiales > Alloboseaceae > Allobosea > Allobosea vestrisii. The sequence goes on from NZ_CP126307.1 coordinate 5,059,836, forward strand.
TCCGCCGCGGGAACGGAGCAGAGCCGCTCGAGCCGGGCGATGGCCGACAGCACCATCTCGGTATCGGCCTGCCGGTTTCGACGAGCGTACTCGTTCAGGAACCAGCGGCCGCGCGACGTTTCCACCACGGCAGCGGCGATCGTGTCGTAGTCGGCTGCGCTCAGCGGAGATGGCGAACGCGCGTCGCTCATGGCCAGACTGCTCTCCATGGGCTGGCCGAATCGCTTGTCGCCGACCGAAGATGCCCATCGGCAAACTTGCTGATGATTCTTTAAGAAATCGCTGCCACTGGCATGTCACCGCCGCTCCGGTCCGAACCTTCGCGTCTGCTGGCCGCGCGCCTGTCGCTCATGCACGCGCTGAACTTCCTCGGCGTCGGCTTCTATCTGCCATTCTTCCCGGTCTGGCTCGGCTCGAAGGGCTTGAGCGATGTCGATATCGGCTATGTGCTGGCGATCCCGATCCTGGTGCGTGTCTTCGTCGCGTCGTCGGTGACCGGCCTCGGGGATCGGCTGCACCCGAATATCCTGCTGGCACTGCTCAACGCGCTGGCCGCGGTCATCTACTTTGCCCTGGCGCAGCAGGCCCAACTGGTCCCGATCGCGGTCCTCACCGCGCTAAGCGCCATCGCGCTGTCGGGCGTGGTGCCGCTCGCCGATGTCCTGACCACCGAGCAGGTGAAAGCCGGGGCGCTGAAGGATTATGGCCGCGTCAGGCTGTGGGGCTCGGTGACTTTCGTGCTCTCGAACCTCGCCGGCGGCTATCTGATCGCATTGTACGGCGCCTGGCTGATTCCGTTCGTCCTCGCCGGCAGCAGTTCGCTCGCGGCTCTCGCCGCCTTGCAGGCGCCGTCGCCGCCGGGCCGAATTTCGTCCGTCGCGCGGCAGGGCGCATCTCCGGCCGGCTTCAGGCTTCCGTTCTGGCTCGCAGTCGCAGCCGCCGCCTGCGTCAACGCCACCCATGCGGCGCTCTATGCCTTCGGCTCGCTGCACTGGCGCAGCGTCGGCTTCAGCGACCAGGTGATCGGCTGGCTCTGGGCTGTCTCGGTGCTGGCCGAGATCGCGGTTTTCCTCGTCGCAGGCAGCATTGCGGCGCGAGGCCTCGTCGGCTTGCGCTGGATCGCAATCGGGGCGGCGGCCGCGGCGCTCCGCTTCGGGGTGATGAGCGCCGATCCTGGCCTGGCGATCACTTTCCTGCTGCAGATCCTGCACGGCGCCACTTTCGGCTGCGCCCATCTCGGCTCGCTGGCGGCGTTGTCGGCGCTCGCCCCGGAGGCGCGCCGCGCGGCGGCACAGGGGCGTCTGGTTGCGGCCGGTGCGCTGGCGATGGGGCTGATGACCATTCTCTCAGGCTATCTCTACCGCCTGTTCGGGCCAGGCGTGTTCCTCGCCATGGTGCCGGTCGCGCTGTCCGGCCTGGCTCTGGCGGCGCTTGCCATCCTCCGGGCCCGCGGCGATACAGGCTATGGGGGCCGAATCTGAATGCGGGAGTGCGCGAACCGTCATGGCTGTCGTCGACGACGCTGAGCCGCAGGCGGTCTATCGCGACGATGGCGGCGTCCTCGTCGTGTCGTTGGCCGGGCGCTGGAGCGCAGGACGGGCGCCGCGTCTCGAGGCCCTGACCAGCGAATTGACCGAGCGCATCGCCAGCGTGAACAGCGCACGGGTCGATCTGTCGGCGGTCGAGCGTCTCGACACGCTCGGCGCTTATCTGCTCGACCAGGTCAAGCAGGCGGGCGAGGCGAAGGGTACTTCCGTCGAGCTGACCAGCCGCCGCCCGGAGCATGCGGTGCTGCTTGCAGAAGTCGAGCGCAACGCCACCGATTACCAGCCGCCGGTTCACCCGATCGGGCTCGTCACCGTGCTCATCGACATCGGCCAGGGCGTCACCCGCTTTGGCCGCGATATCGCTGGCGGCGCGATCTTTCTCGGCGAGGTGATGGCAGGCTGCGCCGGCGCCCTGTTTGGGCCGCGGCGCTTCCGCGGGCCATCGCTGGTCAATCAGATCGAGCTGATCGCCTTCAATGGCGCGCCGATCATCACCCTGATCTCGTTCCTGGTCGGCTGTATCGTCGCGCAGCAGGGCATCTTCCAGCTCCAGCGCTTCGGCGCGACCGCCTTCGTCGTCAACCTGACCGGTATCCTCGTCTTGCGTGAGCTCTCGGTGCTCCTGACCTCGATCATGGTTGCAGGCCGCTCGGGGTCCGCCTTCACCGCCGAGATCGGCTCGATGAAGATGCGCGAGGAGATCGATGCGCTCAGGGTGATGGGGCTCGATCCGATCGAGGTTCTGATCGTGCCGCGCATCCTGGCGCTGATCATCGCGCTGCCGATCCTGACCTTCATCGCGGCCATGGCCGGCCTTGTCGGCGCCGGCCTTGTGAGCTGGCTCTATGGCGGCATCGGCCTCGATACGTATCTGGAACGCCTGAAATCCGTGATCACCTGGCAGCATTTCGCGGTCGGCCTCATCAAGGCCCCTTTCATGGCCTTCGTGATCGGCCTGATCGCCTCGATCGAGGGATTGGCGGTCAAGGGCTCGGCCGAATCACTCGGCCATCAGGTGACGGCTTCGGTGGTCAAGGCGATCTTCATGGTCATTGTGGTGGACGGGCTGTTCGCCATGTTCTTCGCCTCGATTCAGATGTGAGGGGAGTGCTGGTGCTCGACACGCCCTCTCAAACCGGCTCGCGCGGGCCGCAGGATCCGGCCGAGCAGGAACCCGAGGCGGTGATTCGCGTTCGTGATCTCAAGGTCGCCTTCGGCGACAAGGTGATTATGGACGGGCTCGATCTCGACGTGATGCGCGGCGAGATTCTCGGCTTCGTCGGCGGTTCCGGCCAGGGCAAATCCGTGTTGACCCGCACGATCCTTGGCCTCGTGCGCAAGCAGCGCGGTACGATCGAAGTCTTCGGCGAAAACGTCGACAAGCTCGATTTGCGTGGCCGGCGCCGGCTCGAACGCCGTTTCGGCGTGATGTTCCAGCAAGGCGCGTTGTTTTCGGCGCTCACCGTCAAGCAGAACATCCAGGTGCCGATGCGGGAATACCTCGAGCTTTCGCCCCGTTTGCTCGAAGAGCTCGCCATGCTCAAGATCGAGATGGTCGGGCTGAAGCCAGATGCGGCCGACAAGACGCCCTCGGAATTGTCGGGCGGCATGATCAAGCGCGCCGCGCTTGCCCGCGCGCTGGCGCTCGATCCCGAGATCGTCTTCCTCGACGAGCCGACCTCGGGCCTCGACCCGATCGGTGCCGCCGAATTCGACGAACTGATCATGACGCTCAAGCAAACTTTGGGCCTGACGGTGTTCATGGTAACCCATGACCTCGATAGCCTATATGTAGCCTGCGACAGGATTGCTGCCTTGGCGGACAAGCGTGTCATCGCGGTCGGTCCGCTCGCCACCATGCTGGCGTCCGATCATCCTTGGCTCAAAGCGTATTTCGGCGGGGAGCGGGCACGCGCCCGGCTGCCCGAGGATCAAACGAGGACCTGACCGCCAGCGATGGAATCCCGTGCGAACTATGCTCTGGTCGGCCTCTTCACCCTCGCGGTGATCGCGGCGATGTTCGGCTTCGTCTACTGGTTCGGCAGCGGCGGCGGCGGGCGCAAGCAGGATGTCCGCGTCATCTTCACGGGGACCGTCACCGGTCTTGGGCGCGGATCGAGCGTGCTCTTCAACGGTTTGCGCGTCGGCGAGGTCAAGCAGATCGGACTGCAGCCCGACGATCCGCGCCGCATCTTCGGTGTGATCGAGGTCGAGAACACGACGCCGCTGCGTGTCGATACCCGTGCCCGCATCGAGGCGCAGGGGCTCGCCGGCGTCGTCGCCCTGCAGCTGATCGGCGGCGAGCCCGATGCCGCAGTGCTGCTGGCAAAGCCCGGCGAGCAGCTGCCGACCATCACCGCCGAGCGTTCCGAACTGCAGGACATCATCGAGACGGTTCGCAATGTCGCCAAGAAGGCCGATGAGGTGCTCGGCAGTGTCGACGGGCTGATCAAGGAGAATTCCGGCTCGATCAGCAACACCGTGCGCAATGTCGAGAAGTTCTCCAAGGCTCTCGGTGACAATTCCGACAGCATCGACAAGCTGATGTCCAGCTTCGGCCAGATCGCCGACACGATCGCGCCGCTGTCGCAGAAGCTGGGCACGCTGAGCGAAGAGCTGACCTCCGTGGTCCGTTCGATCGACCAGAAGAAAATCACCGGCATCGTCGACAATATCGACAAGTTCACCGCGGCGCTGGGCGGCTCCAGCAGCGACGTGTCGAAGGCGGTCAGCGACGTCGCCTCGATCACCGACAAGCTCAACCGCGCCGCCGATCAGGTCGAGGGCGTGCTCAAGGCGGCGCAGGCCTTCCTGAACACGCAGGACGGGCAGGGCGCTTTCGCCGAGGTCGCCAGCGCAGCGAAGTCGATCCGCGTTCTGGCCGACAATCTCGACAAGCGCACCGCCGAGATCACAACCGGCATCAATCGCTTCACCGGTCCTGGATTGCGCGATATCGAATCGCTCGCCTCCGACGGCAAGCGCACGTTGACCGACCTCAATCGAACTTTACGCAATCTCGAGCGTAATCCCCAACAGTTCATCTTCGGCGGTCGCCCGCCGCTTCCCCAATATGGCGGATCGCGCTAGCTCGATATGACCATGCTGACCTCGCCTTCGCTGCTTTACGGTCGTCTGCGCGCCCTGTCCTTGGCAGCCGCAGGCGCATTGTCGTTGGCCGGTTGCGGCGGCGGCGCGGCGCCGACCACCTACGATCTCTCGGCACCGCGCGACTTCGGCCGCATCGGCGGATCAGGAGGCGTGCTGATCGTCGCCGAACCTTCCACCGTTCAGGCGCTGGATTCCGACCGCCTGATCGTCAAGGACTCGGCCGGCGCCCTCTCTTTCCTCGGCGGCGCGCAATGGGCCGACCGGGTGCCGAAACTGGTGCAGACGCGCCTGATCCAGACGTTCGAGAACGGCAGCCGCATCGCCGCCGTCGGCCGGCCGGGCGAACGCATCGTCCCCGATCTCCAGCTCAACACCGATATACGCAGCTTCAACATCGACGCTGCGAGCGGTGCCGCCGTGGTCGAGATCACCGCAAAGCTGGTCGGCGATCGCAGCGGCAAGGTCCAGCGCGCCAAACTGTTCTCGGCGCGCGTGCCCGCTGGCGCTGACGGGGCAGGGGCGGCGCGAGCGCTCGATCAGGCACTGTCCCAGGTGCTGATCCAGATCGCCCGCTGGGCGCGCTGACAAGCCCGGGCGGTGAGGCGTCGGGAGCAATCGTTCGAAGCCTACATCATAAGCAGCGAGACCATATACTTCGCGCATCGTGCGCGAATCAAGTACGGTGACGTAGCGGCAGAGACACGAAGGAGGCTCGAATGGTTCGAAAGCCGGCTTCGTCTAGTGGTTGGTCGCCCAAGCAAAAGGGCCTGCAGGAACAGCCAGCGCCCCGTAAACTTCATTTTGAGCAGTCGCTTTGCGACGCAATCGCAAAGCGCGTAGTCGTCGAACTGAAATACGATGGCGAATTCGGGGCGCGTCGTATCGCGCCCCATGCTGTCTACCGGTCATCCGCCGAAAAAGTGAATCTGAGCGGGTACCAATTGTCGAACGCCAATGAGCCTCTTGCGCGGGATGTCCCTCGGACGTTCGAAGTTGGCAAGATTACAGACATGAGCCTCACCACCACGAAGTTCATCCCCGACGTCCGGTTTGACCGCTTCGATACCAAATACCAAAACGGGCTCCTCTGTTCGGTCTAAGGCGCTTAAATATCGGAGTGTTAAACGCGCATTCGCTTTTAAAGCGATCCTGTTGACGGGTGGCATCTGCATTTGGTTTAGTCTTCATCGTGTCTTCTGATCAGCCCCCAGCATACCACTACGTCGCTTTCATTGATGAAGCCGGGGATGATGGGCTTCGCGCAGTGAAGCCATTGACTGTCCCTGGGTCCAGCGAATGGCTCATCTTGTCGGCCGTTGTAATCCGCGCAGAGAATGAATCGAAACTAGAGAGCTGGATTGGTGAGATCAGGGCAAGCCTAGGCAGGCGCCAAACAAACGAAATTCACTTTGCCAAATTAGCGCCGTTCCAGAAGTCAGCCGCTTGCTCGGTCATTGCAGGGCTGGACGTGAGGCTGTTTGTCATCGCTTCCAACAAGAAAAACATGCAGGGCTACCGGAATCCTTTCGCTGGAAAGATACCGTCGAGTAACTGGTTCTATTGCTGGATGTCACGACTTCTGCTCGAAAGAGTTACGCATTTCGTAAAATATAAATCAGATGCTGAATACGGGGAGAGTAGAAAGATAAAATTGGAATATAGCGCTAGGGGTGGATTAAAGTATTCTCAGATGAAGGCCTATTATGAATGGATGAAGCTCAAGCGTCACAACCCCTTCCTACCATGGGGGAGGATTGAGTGGGACGTTCTCGATCATCAACTATTCAAGGTATATCCGCACCATGAACGCGCCGGTCTGCAATTAGCTGATATCGCCGCAAGCGCGTTTTTCAAAGCCTGCGATAAACACGATACGGGTGCTTGCGATTCCACCTTTGCCAAGCTTTTGGCTCCACGAATGGCTCGCCAGCCAAGCGAGACGGGATGGCTGACTTCCGGATACGGCGTGAAATTGATGCCAAGCCTCAAGGGAGCTCAATTGGGCCCGGAGCAGAGCGACATATTCAAGTTCTACGGCTATCCGAGGCAGTGGTGGGACCCGGAGGCGTTTTCCTGATTGCCGATTAGCCCAACGTCAGTCGTGTCGAGCGTCCAACCAAGCGCCGCGGGGATAAGAAGTCCGCGACTCGCGATCCGGCGTCCCACCTCCCGTAAGATGGGGTATCTACAAGAAAAACACAAGTGAATCCCGCAGCTTAGCCTGTTCTCCAGCTAACCCCTTGTAGGGAATCCCTTTTTCTCTCATGCCTCGACGGGACGCTCTATATCGCCCCGCGATAAGCGAATCTCTTGCCGCTCATGCCCTTCAGCGGTCGCCAAAGAAAAGGCCGCCCGGGGGCGGCCTTTTCGTATCCGGCCTGGCCGGTTCTACTCGAACCGCCCGCTGGCATGGGCCAGCATGGTGTAGACCTTGCCGGTCTCCGAGGTCAGGTAGGTCTTCGCCACCATCGAGTCGCGGTCGTCCTTGGCCGCTTCGCCGAGCAGACGCTCGAACTCCTCGATATAGCGGTCGACCGTCTCCTTGAACTCGGCGTCGCGGCGGTACTTGCGACGGATCTCGTCGAAGGTCTGCTGGCCCTGCAGCGTGTAGAGCCGGCGGGTGAAGACGTTGCGCTCGCCGCGCTTGTAGCGCTCCCAGAGCTCGACCGCGGCATCGTGGTCGATCATCCGGGCGATGTCGACCGAGAGCGAATCGAGCTTCTCGATGCTGTGCGCCGTCGGCTTGGAGGCTTCCGGACGCCTTGTCGTCGCGCGAGGCGCGGCTCAGCAGGTCCGAGAGCCAGCCAGCCTTTGCCGGAGCAGGCTCGGCTGCAGGCCGGCGAGCCGGATCGGCGCGCTGGACCTCGGGCCGCGCGGGCTCGGGGGCAGGGCGCACCTGGACCTGCGGCTGTGGCTCGGCCCTTGCCGGTTCCGGCGTCGGGTCGATCGAGGCGCGCAGCGGCTCCATCAGCACCGGGGCACTCTGCACGGCGACCGAAGCGCTGGCTGCGGGCATAGGCTGCTGATAGGCGACTGCCCGCCGCTCGCCTTGCGGGCGTGCGACGTCGCTGCTGCGGCCGGAGCGCGAGACGATCTCGGTCAGCTCGTTGAGCGCCTTGATCTGGTCGGCGACGACGCGGCGCATGGCGGCGGTCGATTCCTGCGTCTCGCGCGGCAGCTCGAGCACGCCCTTCTTGAGCTCGGTGCGGGTCGTCTCGAGCTCGCGATGGATCTCCGCCGACATCGACCGCATGTCCTCGGCGGCGCTCTGGAAGCGCTCCGTGACCTTGGCGAACTCGCCGGAGACCTCGTTCACCACCTCTTCGTAGGCCGCCCGCAGCGCCAGTGCCGTCGCCTCGCGCTCGCGACCGCTGGCGGCGCGGATCGAGTCGAATTGCTGGGCGATGGCGCTGTTGGTCGACTCGGCCGCATCGCCGAGCACGGTGCTGAGCTGGCGGGTGCGCGTCTCGGCGTTGCTGAGCGAGTCGTCGAGCGCCGACGAGAAGGAGCGGGTGATCTGCTCGATGTCGTCGGTGCGCGTCGAGATCAGCCCGTGCAGGTGTTCCAGCGCCTCCTTGCGGTCGGCCAGGACATTGCCGACGCGGGCCTCGACCTGCTCCAGCCGTTGCGCGACGGCGTTGAGCGCCGCGGCATTGGCCTGCGAGGTCTCGGTCATCGTCGAGCCCTGCTCGTCGATGCGGGAGATCAGCGCGACGGTGTCGCGCAGCGTGCCTTCCGAGTAGCCCTTCAGCGTCGCGATCTGGCTCGCGACCTGCTCCGAGGTGCGGTTGGTTTCCTGCACCACCGTCGAGAGCACGTTCTGCAGCTCCTCGACGCGGCCCGACAGGCTGCCTTCGACTGCCGCGAGGTTCTTGTTCGCGCCGGTAACGATCTGCTGCATCAGCTTGTTGGCCTCGCCGAGGCGGCCAAGCATGCTGCCGAGCTCGCTGCGCAACTGCTCGTTGGTCTTGAGCAGTGCCTCGACCGACTGGTTGGTGCCGCTCTCGATCGTCTCGCGCAACGCGCCCGAGGCGAGGTCGAGCGCCTGGCTCATCTCGGTGCTGCGCTCGCGCAGGCTGGCGACCACGGAGCCGCCGCGGTTTTCGATATTGTTGACCAGGGCCTCACCGATGCTGGCGAACTGGCCGGCGAGGGCGGCGCCCTTCTGGCCGAGCGCGTCGATCACGCCGTTGCCGCGTTCGTCGAACAGCGCACGGATTTCCTCGGTCCGTGCGGTCAGCGAGGAGTTCATCCCTTCCGACTGTTCCGTCAGCGTCCGGGCCAGATGCCGGCTCTGCTGGTCCAGGACATTCAGGATGTCGCCGCCACGCTCGTCGAACAGGGCACGCAACTCCTCCGTCCGCCCGGAGAGGGCGGTGGCGATGCCGTCCGACCGCTCCTGCAGGATCTGGGCGATCTGGCTGCCGCGGTGGCCGAGCGCGTTGAGGATGCCGCCGCCGCGCTCGTCGAACACTGCGCGCAGCTCATCGGACCGCTCGGAAAGCGCAGCGGCGATGCCGTCCGACTTCTCCTGTAGCGTCCGGACGATCTGGTTGCCCTGCTGGTCGAGCAGGGTGACCAGGCCGGAACCCTTGTCCTCGAACAGGGCCCGCAGCTCTTCCGTCCGGGCGCTGAGCGAACCGGCGATCGATTCCGAAGTTCCCTGTAGCGTCTGGACGATCTGGTTGCCGCGCTCGTCGAGCAGGGTGACCAGGCTGGCGCCCTTGCCCTCGAACAGAGCACGCAGTTCCTCGGTACGGTCGCCGAGCGAGCCGGCGATCGAATCTGCGGTACCCTGCAGCGTCTGTGCGATCTGGGTACCACGTGAGTCGAGCGTGCCGGAGACCGTGTCGAGCCGGTTGACGACGCGTTCCTCGAACCGCGCCACGCTCTGGTCGAGCGTGTCGGCGATCTGCAGGGCGCGCCCGCCGAGCGTCGCATTGATGTTGTCGGCTTTGTCGGCGAGCGTGCGCGTCAACGCCTCGCTCTTCGTGGTGACGATCTCGCCGATCTCGTCGGCCTTGGCGGTCAGCGCGCGGGTGACTTCGCGCCCGCCCTCGGCCATGACGCGGGCGATATCGACCGTGCGCTCGACCAGCGCCTCGTTGAGGGCGCTGGCGCGTGCGCCGAGATTGCCGTCGATGCGGGCGATGAGCCCGTCGAGCGAGGTCGCGATCTCGGAGCTCTTGGCGCTGGAGCGGTCCTCGAAGATCTTGATCTGGGTCTCCATGGTGGCGGCCGCTTCCTGCGTGCGCGCCATCATGGTCTCGGCGGCGTGCTGCGAGCGTTCGCCGATCCGCTCGGCCAGCGCCTGGCCTTCCTCGCCGAGCAGCTTCTCGACCTGGCCGAGGCGCAGCGTCACCGAATCGGTGAAGGAGCGGGCGTCGTTGCCGAGCTTGGCGGCCAGCGTGCCGCCGCGGGTGACGATGATCTCCTCGAAGGCGCCGAGGCGGGCGCCGATCGTGGCTTCGATCTCGCGGCCCTGGACGTCGAAGAGCCGGTTCAGCGAGTCGTGCTTGCTGGCGAGCGACTCGTTGAGCGCCTGCGAACGCGCATCGACCGAGCGCAGCAGCGACTCGGCGTTGGCGGCGAGCGCCTGGTTGACGCGGCCGCCCTGCTGGGTCAGCGCTATCACCACGTCCTTGCCGGTGGCGGCGAGCAGGCTGCTGGCGCGCTCGGCCTCGGTCGTGAAGGTGCCGCGCAGCGCGGTCGCGGCCTCGGTAACGCGGTCGGCGATCTCGCGGCCGTCGACATTGATCGCGTCAGACAGGGCCTTGGTGGCCTCGTCGAGGCGGCTGGCCAGCGTCTGGCTCTGCTCGCCGATGAGCCCGTGGACCTCGCGACCGGTCGCGGTGAGGCCGGCGACGATCGCGTCGCGCTGGGTGCCGAGCAGGGCGCCGACCTCGTCTCCCGCCTGCCCGAGGCGGGCGATGAAGCCGGTATGCTGGTTGTCGATGACGGATTTCGCCGTCTCGCTCGCGGCCAGGATCTTGGCGGCGAGCGCCTCGCCGGTTTCGTCGAGCCGCTGATGCGCGGTCCCGCTCGCCTCAGCCAGGCGGTCGATCAGCGCATTGCCGCGCTCGGCCAGCAGGCCATGGACCGAGCGGCCGACATCGGCGACGCGGGTGACCAGCGCCTGGCTCTGGCCGGAAAGCAGTTCCTGCATGTCCTGGCCGGTCGCGATGACGCGACCGCTGAGGGCTTCGCCCTCGGTGATGAGAAGGTTGCGCACGCTGGCGCCGGCATCGGTGAGCTGCGTCACCAGCGTCTCGCGCTGGCTGCCGATCGCGGTGTGGACCTCGGTGCCGACATCCGACAGGCGAGCGACCAGGCTGTCGCCGCGCTCGCCGATCGCGGTGTGGACCTCGGTGCCGACATCGGACAGGCGCGCCACGAGGCTGTCGCCGCGCTCGCCGATCGTGGCGTGGACCTCGCGTGCCACCTCGGACAGCCGGGCGATGAGCCCGTCGCCGCGCTCGCCGATCGCAGCCTCGACATCGCGGCCGGCATGGGCCACGCGGGAGACGATGCCCTCGGCGCGATCGCCGAGCGTCCGGTGGATCTCCTCGGTGCTGTCGGACAACCTGGCGACGAGGCTGTCGCCGCGCTCGCTGATCACAGTCTCGACGCTGCGACCGGCATCCGACACGCGCGCAACGATGCTGTCGGCGCGCTCGCCGATCGCGTGCTCGACACCCTGGCCGATCTCGGCCATGCGCAGCACGAGCCCGTCGCCGCGCTCGCTGATCGCCTCCTGCAGGCGCTGCCCGGTCTCGGAGAGACGGCCAACCAGGTGGTCGCCCTGCTCGCCGATCGTGCTGCGCACCTCGTGGCCGACGTCGGAGAGGCGGGTGACGAGGCTGCTCGCCTCCTCGGAGAACAGGCTGTGCACGGTCGCGCCGACGGCGGAAATCCGCGCGGTCAGCTCCTCGCCGCGCTCGCCGATCAGGCTGTGCAGGCCCTTGCTGGCCTCGTCGAAGCGCAGGACGATCGAATCGGTCTTTTCACTCAGCAGGGCGTCGACGGTCTGGACCGTGCCGGAGAGCTTCTCGACCAGTGTCTCGCCCTGGCTGGCAATGAGGCCATGAACGGTGTCGCCTGCTTCCTGGATGCGGCTGACGACGAGCTCGTTCTGCTTGCCGAGCAGCATGTGCACGCCGCGGCCGACTTCGGCGAGACGGGTGGTGACGCTCTCGCCCTCGCTGCTGATCGTGTTGCGTAGTGTGTCGCCAGTCTCGGTGAGGCGGCGGCTCAGGCTGCCGCTCTGCTCGTCGAACAGCTCGACGAGGGTGCGCCCGCTCTGCTCGAAGCGCTCGGCGACGGTGGCGCCGCGCTGCGAAATCTCCTGGGCGAGCGTGTCGCCGGTGACGCGCAGCGTGTCGTTGACGGTTTCGGCGCGGCTCGCCAGCGACTCGACGACCTGCGCGCCGGTCTCGCTGATGGCGCGGGTGACGTCGCGGGCGCCGGCGGTCAGGCCCTCGGTGAGCACCGCACCGGTGCGCTCGAGCGAGCCCGCGATTTCCTGGGCGCGGTTGTCGAGCAAGGCGGTCACCGACTGGCTCGCATTCGTCATGCGCTCGCTGACATCATGCGAGGTCGATTGCAGGCGCTCGACCAGATCGCTGCCGCGGCCGCTGATCTCGTCGACCATGCGCTCGCCGGCATGGCCGAGAGCGAGCGTGATCTGGTCGCCCTTGTCGGTTAGGCGCGAGGTGACGCGCTCGCCCGCCTCGGCGACGGCGTCGGCGATCGAACGGCTGGCAGTTTCGAGATCCTTGGAGATGCTCTCATGGGCGCCACTGATCGCGAATTTCACGCGCTCGGCATTGCCGACAACGGATTCACGCTGGTTCACCAATTCGTCGATGAGCGAGCGCAAACGGATCTCGTTGTCGGCATAGGCGCGCTCGAGCGTGGCGATCTCGCCGCGCACGATGGTCTCGAGCTCGCCGGCACGCGCCACCGCACGCTCGATGCCGTCGCCCATGGCGGCGACCTCGCGGCGGATGGTCTGGCTGAGCGACAGGACGGAATCCGTCGCAACGACCTCGGGCTCGGCCAGGCGCAGTGCGACTTCGGTCATCGCGCGCGAAACCAGCCGCATCTCCTGGGTCCGACGATAGAGCGCCGCCAGTACAAAGAAGAAGACCACGGGCGTGCCGGCGCCGAAGGCGAGAAGGGCCCATTGTCCGGGCCCCCAGGCGGCCATGCCGGCCGGCAGGCCCTCGGTGAACGAGCCATAGCGGCTGACGAGCGTGAAACCGACGCCGCCGAGCCAGATGAAAGCAGCCAGGACTGCGAGCCAATAGGGCCTACCGGAGGGGCGGACGGCGAAGGCGTGGACGAGCGAAGAGGAATCCCTGCGGTCGTCATTGGCGACGCGGCTGGTGTCCGGGGCGATCGTGGGGCGGGGCGGGGTGGCAGGCGCTTCCGCCGCGACTTCGGCAGCAACTGGCGTCACGGGCGCGCTTTCGACGCGCGGCAGATCGATCTTGAGTTCGTTCTCGCCCGTCGCTGGCAGCCTCGGTTCGGTAGAAGCCGGCCCCTCGGTCTTCGACGGGTCGAGCCTCAGCGCCTCCTCGATCGCCGACATCGCTGCTTCGGTCGGATCCTGGAGCTTGTTCTGCCGGGTCATGAATGCCGCCTCGCTACGCTACTTGCGACGGGCGGTGATGTCCGCCGCAGATCGGGAACCGGCAGCCTCCAGCCGAATCCGTCAAGCGACACGACGCCCATCGTTTACTGTCTCGAAGGGTAGTTGAGGCAAGCAGGGATTGAAACCCGTTTGACCGTCTGATTCACAAACGTCGTTAACGCCTCATTCACCATAAAGGCGCTTCATCAGAGGTCAGAAGGCTGCGCGAGTTCCGCAGCTTAGAGCCAAAACCGAGTTCCCCATGCCCCAGACTGCCATCGACCTCGTGCACCTCGCCCGCCAGACCGGTGGCGATGCCGAGCTGGAGCGCGAACTGCTGACGCTGTTCGCGCAGCAATGCGCCCGCCACTTACGCGCCATCCATGGCGGCGACGCCAATGTCCGCCGCGACGCCGCCCACACCCTGAAAGGGGCTGCCCGCGCCATCGGCGCCTGGCAGGTCGCGGAAGCCGCCGACCGGATCGAGCAGCAGCTCGGCCAGGCCGGCACGGCGCCGCGCGAGGACGCGCTGGACGCGCTGACGCTTGCAGCGGCCGAGGCGCGCGCGGTGATTTCGCGGCTCGACTGCGCGGCCTGACGCCGCAGCACGGAAGGCTGCGGGCAGTCGATATCGGCGTTTCGTCCGCCTTCGAAATCCTCTAGAGACGAACTGCCTGCAGGCTTTCGCTTGCGGGCGACGTTCCTCCGAACCTGCCCGTGCGCCGCCAAGGAAGCCCGGCCGGTTCCTCCCGACCGCGCCAGCCGCGCAGCCGCCGCAAGGCGCGCCGGAGTCCACGATGCCGAAGATCACTTACATCGACGCCCAGGGCACCAGCCGCACGGTCGAGGGCGAGACGGGTTCGACCGTGATGGAGGTCGCGGTGCGCAACGGCGTGCCGGGCATCGAGGCGGAATGCGGCGGAGCCTGCGCCTGCGCGACCTGCCATGTCTATGTCGACGAGGCCTGGGCCGAAAAGGCCGGCCATGCCGAGCCGATGGAAGAGGACATGCTGGACTTCGCCTTCGATGTCCGCCCGAACTCGCGCCTGTCCTGCCAGATCAGGGTGCGTGACGAACTCGATGGCTTGATCGTTCGCACGCCGGCTCGTCAGGGCTGAACTCCCGACAGCTTGTCTTCTACTCGGCTGGCGCCGTAGCCCGAGCGACCAGCGTCGTCTCATGGCCGGCGGCCGGATGGCGCGGCACCAGCAGCGACAGGCTGAGCGAGACCGTCGCCACCGCTGCCCCGATATAGAAGACGATCGCCGGATCTCGCAGCCAGATCAGGCCGAAGGTGATCGGCAGGAACACTGCGGCGATGTGGTTGATGGTGAAGGCCACCGCCGAGGTCGGCGCGATGTCGGCGGGGTCGGCGATCTTCTGGAAATAGGTACGCTGCGCCAGGACGAGCGTGAAGAAGACGCCGTCGATGACGAAGAGCCCGCCGGCGACGAGCGCGCCCGCTGTGCCGAATTGGCCGTGGCTGGCCAGCGCATAGCCGATGAAGACGGCGATCAGCGAGATGTTCTCGAGCTGGATCGTCGCGCGCTCGCCGACCTTGCCGACGAGGTTGCCGAGCAGCGGGCCGGCGAACATGTTGATGCCATAGGTCACCAGCAGCAGCGTCGCGGTCGCGGCGACGTCGTAGCCGAAGCGTTCGACCAGCAGGAAGCCGCCAAAGGCCATGAAGATCTGCCGGCGCGCGCCCGACATGAAGGTCAGCGCGTAATAGAGCCAGTAGCGCTTGCGCAGCACGAAGCCCTTGTTCTGCGGGACCACGCCCTGGAAACGCGGGAAGAGCAGCATGGCGGCGGCCGTCAGCGCCATGGTGACGAGGCCGGCGCCGAGGAAGACATGGGCATAGCTCGGCTGCCACAGGCGCCAGATCAACGCGATCGAGCCGAAGGCGATGAGCTGTGCCACTGCCGAGGCGCCGGCAATCTTGCCGAGCAGCCGCGGTGCCTCCGACTTCGGCAGCAGCTGTAATTGCAGCGACTGCTGCGCCGTCTCGTAATAATGGAAGCCGAGCGACATGATCATTGTCGTCAGCAGGAGCCCGCCGAGGCTGGGGAAGTAGCCGGTCAGTGCCACGCCGAGGCCGAGCGTCAGCAGGCTGAGATAGGCCAGCACCTGCTCGCGCATGATCCAGAACAGGATGATGGCGGTGAAGGCCAGGAAGCCGGGAATCTCGCGAACCGATTGCAGGATGCCGATGTCCTGCCCGGTGAAGCCCGCCGCTTCCTTGGCGAAGTTGTTGAGCAGCGCGCTCCAGCTGGCGTAGCCGAGCCAGTTGAGGAAGGCGAGCACCATCAGGAAGGCGGCCGGAGAGGCGAGCAGGCCCGTGCGTGACGGCGGAGAGGCGGCTTCGGTCATCGGTCCACCCGAAAAAGAGTGCACGGCGCAGGCACGGCGGCGGACTGTCGGGTTCCCGGGCGCCGCCGTCAAATGCCGCCGGCTTCTGGCGAGCATGCGCTGGCCTGATTGATCGATCGCAAGGACGGCGGCCCGCCATCGCGCGAGAATCGCGTTGTTGGAGCCTCTCGCGACGACGCGACGCTCTTCCCTTCGGGGATTGTGCTCCGACATAGTGTGAAGGCGTCGGTGCCGATCGTTCGACCATGCCTGGCCGGGCGGGCCACGCCGGAGGAGGATGCGATGTACAAATCGATTCTGGTGCCCGTCGATCTTGCCGAAGCCGAATTGGCAGCCCCTGCCATTGCTGCGGCGGAGTCATTTGCCACCGCATCCGATGGCACGATCAGGCTGGTCTTCGTGCGTTCACTTGTGCCGATCACCTATATGGAATTCGTGCCGGCCGACTTCGACGCGGGTCAACAGTCTGAATCCGAGGCGAAGCTCGCCGAAATCGCCGCCAAGGTGAACCTGCCGGCAGAGCGCGTCTCGGCCAAGGTCCTGGTCGGCTCTGTCCATGGTGAGGTGCTGGCCGAGGCCGATGCCAGCGGCGCCGACCTGATCGTCATCGGCTCGCACGAGCCCGGCATACTGGCCTATGTGATCGGTTCGAACGCCTCGACCATCGTGCGGCGGGCGAAATGCTCGGTGCTGGTGGTCAGGTAGCGGGCTTTCCGCTCGACCGGGGCAACCGGAACTCCCTGCGCTCATGTATCGAGCCCGCTCGAAACAGCAAACCGCGCCTGTTGGGCCGAAAGCGCTTCTGAACGTTGGAACCTGCCGGCGTTGCAGCCGTTGAAGTCTTGCGCTGCAACTCGGGAGGACATCGTGAGCATTCTTTGGACCATTATCGTCGGCTTCGTAGCGGGTGTCGTTGCCAAGTTCCTGATGCCCGGATCGAATGAGCCCGCGGGGTTTGTGCTGACGACGATCCTGGGAATCGTCGGAGCCTTCGTGGCGTCCTATCTCGGGCAGGCGCTAGGTTGGTACGCGCCCGGAGAGGGGGCAGGAATCATCGGGGCCATCGTCGGGGCGGTCATTGTCCTGGTGGTGTGGGCGTTTCTCTCGAAGCGCGGAAACGCCGTCTAGAGGCCGTTCCGATCAGGTTGTTTCAGTTTGAGCCGATCCGGCTCCAGGCCTGCTAGTCAGCCCATTTTCAACCGCAGGAGACACATATGAGCGAGAGCCGCCTGCCGTCCATGACGGCCCTTCTCGGTTTGCTGGCTGTCGCCGGCTATCAGAACAGGGACAAGATCGCAGAATGGTTGGGGAGCGCCAAAGAGCCGGGGCGCCCGACTGCGCCATCGTCCGACATGCCTCCGGAAGCGGGCGGCATCCTGGGCGGCGCGCTCGGAGCCGGCGGGATCGGCGGCCTGCTGAATGGTGGGCTGGGTGAGCTCCTCGATCGTTTCAAACAGGCCGGCCAAGCTGACAAGGCTGATTCCTGGGTGCGGCAGGGACCAAATCAGGAGGTCGCGCCGCAGGAATTCGAAACTGCCATCGGTCCCGACGTCATCGATGCCTTGGTTCGGCAGACAGGGCTCTCGAAGGAGGAACTGCTGTCGCGTCTGTCGCAACGGGTTCCCGAGGCTGTCGACCGTTATACGCCGGAAGGCCGGCTCGGCGCGGCTGGCGCCTGAACCAGCATCCTGGCCGCCCGCACGATCAACTTTGCGGCGGGCGGCCGGGGACGAGGTCGTCAGGAACCTCGCCGCTCGCAAGGTCCCGCGGCCGGTTGAGCCTGATCATCGGCCAGACCTGCCAGAACGAGGCGGCCGCGAGCACAACTCCGAGACCCGCAGCAGCGGTAGCGCCCTGCTCGAAAGCGCGCAGGCTGAAAAAGGTCAGCATGATCATCGCGCCGCCGCCGGCGAGCGCCAGCGCCAGCCAGAGCAGATAGGGCTTGCCGGCGAGGAAGCGCGCTTTTGGATTGGCACGCACGATTGCGGCAGACAGGGCCGTGACGAAAGCGTGGTAGCGCGCATCGTCGCGGTCGATGTCGGTCAGTGAACGCCAGGACAGATTGCCGAAGGTGATCGTCTTGCCGTCACTCAGCCGCAGCCGGGTTCGAAAGCCCTTCGACGAGACGTTGCTGGGCGCATAGATGAAGCGCACCTGCTCGACCGCGGACAGCCTGACCTGATCGACCTTGCGGGTCGAATCGATCTCCAACACGTCGCCTTTCAGCCGATAGGCGATTTCGAAGCCGATCGGTTTCGGGCGCTGGCGCCATGAGGGGAGGGGTGCGTCATCGGCATGCATGGCCGCGAGGCTTAGCGGGTCCGCCCCGGTTCGGCTAGCTGCCGCACCGATTCGGCGCGTCCGAGCGGCGTGCTATATTTTCCAGCCGGGAAAGCGGTCGGGGCGCAACCAATCCTGTTCGGGATCGCCGTGGCCGGACAGCACTGCCTCGACCAGCCAGCGCGCGGTCGCCGGTGCCGCGTGCATGCCGATGGAACCGAGCCCACCATGGACGAAAAGCCCCTCGACCGCCGTCCGGCCCGCGACCGGCAGGCCATCGGGGAGCATCGGCCGGTTGCCGGGATAGACGTTCTTGACCGGCGGGGTTCCAAGGCCGGGCAACATGCGTAGTGTCCGCTTGGCGATCCTGCTCGGCATGTCGGTATTGCGTAGAAGATCGCGGAAGGCGGGTTGGAGCGAGGCTCCGAGGCGTGCATCGCCGCCTCGCATCGGATTCAGGCAGATGGCTTCCACCATCGGCCGGTCGTCACGTTGATCTGCGACATCGGCGAGACCGGAGAGATCCATCCTTCTGCCGAGTTCCTCCTGGCCCGGCCAGGTCAGTTCCTCGACGATCCATGGCAGTTCGAAGTCGAGCTTGCCGAGTTGGATCAGCCAGCCGCGACCGGCGATGAAAGGTAGGCCGGGAAGTGGCCCATCACCCACGGTCCGCCGGAGCAGATCCGACATCCATAGGCCGTTGGCGATGAAAACGAGATCGGCGGGGATGATCCCTTGGTCACTAAGGACGCCCTGCACTTTCCCGCCCCGGGAATGGATTTGGGCGATGCGCAGGCCGGTCCGGATGGTGGCCCCCGCCTCGCGAGCAGCGTGCGCGAAGGCGTGCGTCGCGCCCATCGGCTCCAGCGTCCAGGCGCGGTCGACCGAGTAGGCCCCAGCCACCTTGAACCCGATCCGCGGATAGTCTCGCGCCAGCTCCGCTCCCGACAGCTTCTCCATCTCCACGCCGGCCTCGCGATAGCGCTCGGCGATCGACGCAGCCTGCTCGAAGCTGGCCTCGTCCTCGGAGATGAGCAGATGCCCCACACGGCCGAACTCGAACGGCACCGGCCCGTCGGCGAGTTCCGCATAGATCCCGGCGCAGGCGTCGAGCAGTTCGACCACTTGTCTCTCCGGTCCGCTGAGAAGGGTTCCTGTATTCCGCCCGGAGGACTCGGCTGCGATCATGCTCTGTTCGATCACGACCGTCTTCACACTCCGCCTCGCGAGTTCGTAGGCGAGGGTGCAACCCGCAATCCCGCCGCCGATGACCACGGCGTCCATCGGTCGCGTGACATGTGGCATGGCGCTGACTCCGTTTGTTTTCGTATACAAGTATCCTCGTATACGAGGATACCTATATCCCAGAAAGCCTACCTCTGCTAGAGCTGTCGAGTGAATCGGGGGGTCGCTTGCTGGAATTGGCCGGCCTGAAGCAAAAGCCGCAAACCGTGGCCGAGCAGGTCGCGAGCGTTCTGCGTGAAGCCATCGCGGACGGAAGCCTGGTGGCGGGCACTGTGCTGCGTCAGGATGATCTGGCGGAGCAGTTCGGCTTCAGCCGGATGCCTGTGCGCGACGCACTTCGCCAGCTGGAGGCCGAGGGGATCGTCTCTGTCCATCCGACCAAAGGCGCTCATGTCGCCGCGATGGATGGCCTTGAGATTGCGGAAATATATGCGTTACGCGAAATCCTCGAATGCGAGGCACTGCGACTTTCGGTTCTCGCCATCGCGGATGAGAAGCTCGACGAGGCCGACCATGTGCTGAGGCAAATCGATGCCGAGCCGAATGTCGGCCGATGGGGAGCCTTGAACCGGACCTTCCACCTCATCCTGTACAGCGCCTGCGGAAACGGCCGGCTACTTGGCCTGATCGAGGCGCATCACAATGCCGCTGACCGCTATGTCCGCATCTTGCTGTCGAACCTGGACTATCGCAGCCGGTCGCAGGCTGAGCACCGGGACCTGCTCGCGGCCTGCCGACAGCGCGACGAGGGCAGGGCGGTTCATATCCTGCGGCAGCATCTGGTCGAAGGCAGTCAGACACTCGTTGCTGCCATCGCGGGGCGTGCCGGGCTGCCCAAGAGGTGAGGGTGGTAGGAGGCGCCACCTATGAGAAGCGCGTGCCTACCGCGTCAGCGCCTTCATCGCACCGTCGAGGCCGTCGAGCGTCAGCGGGAACATCCGCCCCTCCATCAGCCCACCGATCTGGCGGATCGACTGGGTATAGCCCCAGAGATGCTGTTGCACGGGATTGAGCCAGACCGATTTCGGGAAGCGCCCGGTCAGGCGCCGCATCCAGACCTCGCCAGGTTCCTCGTTCCAGTGCTCGACCGAGCCGCCCGGCATCGCGATCTCATAGGAGCTCATCGAGGCGTCGCCAACGAAGACGAGCCGGTAATCGGCCGGATAGGTGCGCAGCACGTCGAAGGTCGAAATGACCTGGTCGTGGCGGCGCCGGTTCTCCTTCCAGACCCGTTCATAGGGGCAGTTGTGGAAGTAGAAATGCTCGAAATGCTTGAACTCGGCCCGTGCCGCCGAGAACAGCTCCTCGGCCAGCTCGATATGCCAATCCATCGAGCCGCCGACGTCGAGGAAGAGCAGCACCTTCACCGCGTTGTGCCGCTCCGGCCGTAGCTTGACGTCGAGATAGCCGTGCTTGGCGGTCTCGGTGATGGTCTGGTCGAGGTCGAGTTCTTCGGCAGCGCCGGTGCGGGCGAATTTGCGCAGGCGGCGCAGCGCGATGCGCAGATTGCGCACGCCGAGCTCGCGCGTGTCGTCGAAATCCTTGAACTCGCGCTTGTCCCAGACCTTCACCGCCCGAAAATTGCGGTTCTTGTCCTGACCGATGCGTACGCCTTCGGGATTGTAGCCATAGGCGCCATAGGGCGAGGTGCCGGCGGTGCCGATCCATTTCGAGCCGCCCTGATGGCGGCCCTTCTGCTCGGCGAGGCGCTGCTTGAGTGTCTCGAGCAGCTTGTCCCAGCCGAGCGCCTCGATCTGGGACTTCTCCTCGTCGGTGAGGAATTTCTCGGCGAGCTTGCGCAGCCACTCTTCGGGAATGCCGGCCTGCTCGAACGCCTCGCCCAGTGTCTCCATGCCCTTGAAGACTTCGGCGAAGACCCGGTCGAAACGGTCGAGATGACGCTCATCCTTCACCAGGCAGGTGCGGGCGAGATAGTAGAATTCGTCGACCCGATATTCAGCGAGATCAGCTTCGACGCCTTCGAGCAGCGCAAGATACTCGCGCAAGGTGACCGGGACCTTGGCAGCGCGCAGATCGGTGAAGAGGCGAAGGAACATCGCGCTACTGTGGCCAGTGGCGCCTCGGGGTCAAGCTGCGGCGGCCTGAAGCCCGTTCCGGTCGGCATGCGATGCAAGCCGAGCGGCCAAGTCGTCCATCAAAAGTAAGAGCCGGATCCGATCAGATTAAATTCGATCTGATCGGATCCGGCTCCGGTCCATCAAGGCTCAGGCGACGGCGTCGGCCAGATCCTTGGTGACCTTGAACTTCACAACCGTCTTGGCCGGGACCTTGATCGTCGCGCCGGTCGACGGGTTGCGGGCCTCGCGGGCTTCGCGCTTAGAGGCGGCGAGCTTGCCGATGCCGCCGAGCGTGACGTCGCCGCCGGACTTCAGGGTCTTGGCGACAACGCCGGCGAGCGAGCCGAGAATGGCCGAGACATCGGTCTTGGTCTTGCCCGTCTCATCCGCAATCGCGGCGATCAGTTCGTTCTTGGTCATAAAAACCTCCTGAGACCAATCATGTTTAAATTGACGCCGTGCCGAGCCCCGGAGGGTTCCGACACGTCGCGGCGAATCGACGCAATCGCGCACGAGCCCGCCATTTGACACGCTTGCCGCCGGAACACGACGGCAGCGACCGTACATACGCACAGTAATTGGCTTCGTTCCTGTCAAAAGCCGCGAAATTGGGGCGGTTTTCACCAGCTTTGTGGAGCGATTGACAAGTTCCCTCGAATTATTTGAAGCTTGAAATAATTCAGGGGGGCAGAACACGGCATGAAGGCCATCATCATCGGCGGCGGCATGGGGGGCTGTCACTGGCCCTGATGCTGCATGCGCGCGGCATCGCCGCGACCGTCTACGAGCAGGCGAGCGAGATCCGCGAGGTCGGCGTCGGTATCAATACGTTGCCGCATGCCATTCGCGAATTGGCCGAGCTGGGCCTGCTGCCCGCGCTCGATGCGGTGGCGATCCGCACACGCGAACTGATCTACATGAACCGCTTCGGCCAGACCGTCTGGCGCGAGTTGCGCGGCCTGCACGCCGGCGCACCAGTTCCGCAATTCTCGATCCATCGCGGCCGGCTGCAGGGTGTGATTCGCGACGCCGTGATCGAGCGCCTCGGCCCGGATGCGATCCGTACCGGCCGGCGTTTGCAAGGCTTCCTGCAGGACGAGGGCGGCGTGACCGCGCATTTCGTCGACGCCAAATTGGGCGAGGTTGGCGAGACGGCGCGCGCCGATATCCTGATCGGCGCCGACGGCATCCATTCGACGGTGCGAGCCCATTATTTCTCGGACCAGGGCGCGCCACGCTGGAACGGTGTCCAGATGTGGCGGGGCGCTTGCGACTGGCCGGCCTTCCTCGACGGCGAGAGCATGATCATCGCCGGCGGCATGGCCGGCAAGCTGGTGCTCTACCCGATCGCCGAGGGCAAAAAGCCCGGGACGCGCCTGACCAACTGGGTCGTCAACGTCCGCACCGGCGATCCCTTGAAGCCGCCGCCGAAGGAAGCCTGGTCGAAGGCCGGCCGGTTGGAAGATGTGCTGCCCTTCGCCCGGCGCTTCACCGTGCCAGGCGTCGATATCCTCGCTTTGATCCAGGCGAGCGGCACCTTCTGGGAATATCCGATGTGCGACCGCGATCCGCTGCCGCGCTGGACGCACGGCCGGGTGACGCTGCTCGGCGACGCTGCCCACCCGATGTATCCGGTCGGCTCCAACGGCGCCTCGCAGGCGATCTTGGATGCGCGCTGCCTGGCCGATCTCATGGTCAAGGCCGAGCATCCGCGTCATGCACTCGCGGCCTATGAGGCGCAGCGTCTGCCGGCGACGGCCGAGATCGTCGCGATGAACCGGGCCGGCGGACCCGAGCGCGTCATCGATGCCGTCGAGGCGCTGGCGCCCAACGGCTTCGACGATGTCGAGCGGGTCCTGCCCTATGGCAAGCGCGAGCAGATCGTGAACGCCTATGCCGGCAAGGCGGGTTTCTCGGCGGCGCAGTTGGCGAAGCGCTGAGGCGGAACTCAGCGCTGTTCGGCCCGCATCAGCGGTGCGATCCGGTCGATCCGGTTGGTCCAGATCCCGGGAATCGGCCGGTCGAGGGCAGCCAAATCCTCGGCCCGGTCGACCCCGGCTGAACCGTCACCGCCGAGCAGCGGGCCGGCGACGATGACCTCGCTGCCGGCGTCGCGCAAGCGGGCCGTGAACCGCGCCGGCCAGCCCCAGATCCAGCGTGTGTAGTTGGACGGGATCAGCAGCAACTGCCGCTCGCAGGATTGCGGGGTCAGCCCCGCCCAGCCCAGCGCGAGGTGGTGGATCAGGCAGCTTTTTTCTGCCGCTTTGGACATGGTGCGCAGGGTCGGAATGCGTTGACGCAGCGCCGCGATCGGCCGGTCCCCGCCATAGGCCATCAGCAAGGTGAGCTGCGCCGGAGGGAGCTTCAGGAGGCGTTCGGCGAGCAGTTCGCCCTCGCGCGGATCGTTGCTCTTGATGTTGATAAGCAGACGCTGGTCGGGAAATCGCGCCAGCACCTCGTCCAGCGAGGGCATAAGGCCGATCCCCTTGCCGCGGAAGGGATAGGTCTTGCCACCATCCGCCGTATAGCCATGGCCGATGTCGAGCGTTTTGAGCTCAGTGAGCGTCTTCTCGCGGGTGACGCCCGTCCCGTTCGTCCGGCAGTCCAGCGTCCAGTCGTGGATCACGGCGAACTGGCCATCGATGGTCGGATGGATATCGAACTCGACGATGTCGGCGCTCGCGGCGAAGGCCGCCTCCATCGAGGCGAGGGTGTTCTCGAGATAGGGGTGTTCGGGCGGATTGATGCGGCTCGCCGTGCAGGTCGTGTCAATGACGCCGCTCGAGGGGTAGGTCTGTGCCAGCCCGCGATGCGCCAGCAGGACCGGGCGCTCCGTTGAGGCCGAGGCCAGGAGCGAGGTGTTTTGCACGAAGGCAGTGAGGCCTAAAGCCGCGGCCACAGCGCCGGCTGCGAGCCAGAATCGTTTCATCGCTATCCCCTCGAAACGGGGCGCGATCTCGGCGGCGCAAGCCGGCGAAATTCAGCCGGAAATCAGGCGCCTTCGGTCAGCTCGACGATGCGCGCTTTGAGCGCCGCGTTTTCCTGTTCGAGCCGGCGCAGGCGCCGCACCAGGTCGAGCGGAACAGGCGCTTCGTCCTGTTTTGCGGCAGCGGCGAAGGCAACGCCGATGCGCTCGCTGTCACGCCAGCGGGTGTGCACCATCCGGCTCTCGCGCTTGAGCGGGAGATAGAGCTCGAACAGATCGGGCACGGCGACGCTTGCCGGGAAAACCAGCAGCGCTCCGTCTTCCGACAGGTTTCTGACCGTGCAGTCCAGCGTCGATTGCCGCTGGTTGAAGATGACCTTGCCGCCGATTAGCGTCCGGTTGCGTGCGGAGCGGCGGCGTTCGGAGAGAATGGTCGCAGTGGGCATGGCCCTGGCCTTGTTCTAGCTCAGGTTGAAACAATGCCCGGAAATGCTCTTGGTTGCAGCAGTAAGCTTTGCTTAACCTTAACTGCGCCGCGACACGCTCAGGCCCCTTCGGGCGGCGGCGGCAGGAAATCGATCTCGTAGCGTGCCGCGAGGGCGACGACCTCGGCCGGGTTCTGCTCCTTCATCGAATGGATCGCCCAGAACAGGTCGTAGAGCCGGCCGGTCGGCGCGACCCAGAACAGGCACTTCACGGCTGAATCGCTCTTATTGAACAGCCCGTGCGGGATGTTGCGCGGCAGCTTGATCAGGTCGCCGGGCAGGGCATGCGACTCCTGGCCGTCGAGCACGAGGTCGAGCCGGCCCTCGAGCATGTAGATGAACTCGTCCTGGGCCGGATGGATGTGCGGCGGCACGAAGGTGCCGGGCGGGAAGGTGGCGTGCCAGGAGAAGCTGTCCTCGCTCAGCATCTTCGGCACATAGGTCTGGCCGAGGATGTTCCAGGAGATCGCGTCGATCCCCTCATTGGCCTTGGTCACGCCAGCAGTGAGCGGTTTCATCGTCGTCTCCTTCTCAAAGATGCAGGAAGCGGTCCTTGACCGCGCTGTCGCTGCGCAGATCGTCGCTGGTCCCGCGCCAGGCGACGCGGCCCTTCTCCAGCACGACATGCCGGTCGGCGATCTTTGCCAATGCGTCGACGTTCTTGTCGATCACCAGGATCGACTCGCCCTCGGCCTTCAGCGCCGACAGGCAGGACCAGATCTCCTGCCGGATGATCGGCGCAAGGCCCTCGGTCGCCTCGTCGAGGATGACGAGCTTGGGATTGGTCATCAGCGCCCGGCCGATCGCCAGCATCTGCTGCTCGCCGCCGGAAAGCTGGTTGCCGCGATTGGCCTTGCGTTCTTTCAGCCGCGGCAGAAAGGCGTAGACGCGCTCCAGCGTCCAGCGCGGTGTCCCGAAGCGGCTGGCGGCGGTGGCGATCAGGTTCTCCTCGACCGAGAGCGTCGGGAAGACCTGCCGTCCCTCTGGGACGAGGCCGATCCCGGCCTGTGCCAGCCGGAACGGTGCGCTGCCGGTGAGGTCGACGCCCCCGAAGCTGACACGGCCGGAGCGGGGCCGGATCAACCCCATGATGGCGCGCACCGTCGTGGTTTTGCCCATGCCGTTGCGGCCGAGCAGGGTCACGACCTCGCCGGCGCCGACCGCAAGATCGACGCCAAACAGGATCTGCGCCTCGCCATAACCGGCTTGGAGAGCCTCGACAGTCAGCATGGTGCGTGCTCGTTCTCTGTCATTCCGGGGCGCGCAGCGAACCCGGAACCCATGATCGGGCGAGCGCGATCGTTCATGGTTGTCATGGTCTCACCCGGTCGTGGGTTCCGGGTTCTTCGCAGCGCGAAGCCCCGGAATGACAAGGGGTGACGTTCGTCGGTCATTACCCCTCCTCGCCGAGATAGGCTTCGCGCACGGCAGCGTCGGCGCGGACGGCGGTCGGATCGCCGGACGCAATGACGCGGCCATAGACGAGGACGGTGACCGTGTCGGCCAGCGCGAACACGGCTTCCATGTCGTGCTCGACCAGCAGCATGGCGTAGCGCCCCTTCAGGCTCCTGAGCAGGCCGATCAGCCGCTCGCCTTCCTCCTTGCCGACGCCGGCGAGCGGCTCGTCGAGCAGGATCGCCGCCGGCTCCAGCGCCAGTGCCATGGCGATCTCCAGCGCCCGCTTCTCGCCATGCGACAGGCTGCCGGCGGGAACATGGGCGCGTTCGCCAAGGCCGACAGCATCTAGCGCGGCGCGGGCAGGGCGGTTGAGGCGCTCGTCGCTGGCGGCATTGCGAAAGAAGGAGAGCGGATGCGTCGCCTTCGCCTGCACGCCGAGCGCGACATTCTCCAGCGCCGAGAGCGAGGCGATGGTCGAGGTGATCTGGAAGGTCCGCGCCAGGCCGTGGCGGGCGCGCTTCTCGGCATTGAACGCCGTCACGTCCTCGCCGCGGAAACGGATGGTGCCGGCATCGGGCGTCAGCATGCCGGAGATCTGATGGACCAGCGTGGTCTTGCCGGCGCCGTTCGGGCCGATCAGCGCGTGCAATTCGCCCGGCGCTACGGCGAGACTGACGCCATCGGTCACCTTCAGCGCGCCGAAGGATTTGCGCACACCATCGAGGACGAGGACCGGCTCAGCCATGACGCGAGCCCAGCTTGCGCAGCATCCCGACGATGCCGCCGCGGGTGAACAGCACGAACAGGATGATCATGGGCCCGAAGATGACGCGCCAGTGCTCGGTCAGGTGCGAAAGTGCATCCTCGGCGATCAGATAGGCGACAGCGCCGATGATCGCGCCGTGCAGCGAGCCGACACCGCCGAGCACCGCCATGAAGATCAGTTCGCCCGAGCGCTGCCAGGACATGAAAGCCGGGCTGACGAATTCGGTGTGATTGGCGAGGAAGAAGCCGGAGAGCCCGGCCAGCATGCCGCTGATCACATAGGCGATGAGGCGCACGCGGGTGACGTCGAAGCCGGTGACGCTGACGCGGACCGGGTTCTCGCGCGCTGCCCTGAGCACTCGGCCGAAGCGCGAGGCGACGAGCCCGCGCACCAGGAGATAGGCACCGCCGAGCGCGATGAGCACCGTGTAATAGAACGAGGTCCGGTTCGCGAACGGGTTGAAGCCGAGCAGCGTGCTCTTCTCGTAGAGCGTCAGCCCGTCATCGCCGCCATAGGCCGAGAGCGCCTGCGCCAGGAAATAGACCATCTGGCCGAAGGCGAGGGTGATCATGATGAAGGCGACGCCGCGCGTGCGCAGGCAGATCGCGCCGGTGATCGCGCCGAAGAATGCGCAGACGACGAGGATCACCGGCAGGATCACGAGCGCCTCGCTCTTGCCCTCTGTGATCATGATGCCGGTGACATAGGCACCGATGCCGAGGAAGGCGGCGTGGCCGAAGGAGACCAGGCCGCCGACGCCGAGGATCAGGTCGAGCGAGAGCGCAGCGATGGCGAAGATCAGCGCCCGCGTCAGCAAAGCAAGCCAGCCGGCCGGCATGCCGAGCGAGACGGCGAGCGGTATCAGTGCCAGCAGCAGGAACAGGATGGCTGGCAGCAGCACTTTGGCGCGCTCGCGTGGCGGTGCGACGTTGCTGACCTCGGCCATGGCGGGCGCAGCGCTCATGTCCGGCCTCGCGCCGGCAGCAACCCTTCCGGCCGCACGAACAGCACCACAGCCATCAGGAGATAGATCAGCATCGAGGACAGTGCCGCACCGGTCGCCCGCGCCGAGGGGGCGCTCATCAACAGCCTGAGCAGGTCGTTCATGAAGGAACGGCCGAGCGTGTCGACCAGGCCGACGATCAGCGCCGCGACGAAGGCGCCGCGGATCGAGCCGATGCCGCCGATGACGATGACGACGAAGGCGAGGATCAGGACGGTGTCGCCCATGCCGGGCTCGACCGAGAGGATCGGCGCCGCCATCGCCCCGGCGAAGCCCGCCAGCATCGTGCCGAAGGCGAAGACGATCATGAACAGCTTGCGGATGTCGACGCCGAGCGCCGAGACCATCGGCGCATTGGAGGCGCCGGCGCGCAGCAGCATGCCGGTCCGCGTCTTCTCGACGATGAACCAGAGCAGGGCGCCGACGCCAAGCCCCGCGCCGATCAGGGCGAAGCGATAGGTGGGGTACAGGATGCCGTCCATCAGCGCGACATTGCCGGTCAGGAACGCCGGCAGCGGCACGGAGAGGGGAGCGGCCCCCAGACCATCTTGACGCCCTGGTTGAGCAGCAGGATCAGCCCGAAGGTCGCCAGCACCTGGTCGAGGTGGTCGCGCTCGTAGAGATGGCGGAAGACCAGGAATTCGAGCGCGAGGCCGAAGACCAGTGCCGCCGCCAATGCCAGCACGAGCCCGAGCACGAAGGAGCCGGTCAGCGCGACGAAGGTCACCGCCAGATAGGCGCCGAGCATGTACTGCACGCCGTGCGCCAGGTTGATGAAGTCCATCACGCCGAAGACCAGCGTCAGCCCTGCCGCCACCAGGAACAGCAGGATGCCGAACTGCAGCCCGTTCAGGATCTGGACGATGAGGAGGCCGGTGGTCATTGCTGGTTCGCTATCGGCTGTCCGGAAAAAGCGCGGGGAACCCTCTCCTGTAAGGAGAGGGCAGGGTGAGGTGTAGGCCATCGGACCAGCGCCGCGAGCGCTGACCGTGTGGTCAGGTTCAGGCCAATGATTTCGCTACGAACACCTCACCCCTGCCCCTCTCCTTCCAGGAGAGGGGTTATTGAGGTTCAGCCGCCCTATTTGAGCGCGCAATCCTTCGCATGCGGATCGGCGTAGTCCTCGAACACCTTCTGGGCGATCTCGGTCTGGAACTTGCCGTCGGCCCGCTTGGCGACCTTGACCAGGTAGAAGTCCTGGATCGGGTAGCCATTGGTGTTGAACTTGAACTTACCGCGCAGCGAGGTGAAGTCGGCCTTCTTGATCGCGGCGCGGAGCTTGTCCTTGTCGGCGGTGCCGCCGGCGGCCTTGACCGCCGAGTCGATCAGCTGCGCCGCGTCATAAGCCTGCTGGGCATAGGAGCCGGGCACGATCTTGTAGGCGGCTTCATAGGCCGAGACGAACTTCTTCGTCTGCGGATTGTCCATGTTGGGTGCCCAGGTCATGCCGCCGAACATCCCGACCGCTGCGTCCTGCTGCGCCGGCAGCGTCGATTCGTCGACCGTGAAGGCGGAGAGGAAAGGCACCTTGCCGGTGAGGCCTGCCTGCGACCACTGCTTGACGAAGTTGACGCCGAGGCCGCCGGGCAGGAAGGCAAAGACCACGTCGGGCTTGGCCGAGGCGATCTTGGCGAGCTCGGCCGCGAAGTCGAGCGAGGTCAGCGGGACATAGACCTCGTCGAGGATCTCGCCCTTGAAGTAGCGCTTGAAGCCGGCGAGCGAGTCCTTACCCGCCTGGTAGTTCGGCGCGATGATGTAGGCCTTCTTGTAGTTCTGGTCCTGCGCGTACTTGCCCAGCACCTCGTGGACCTGGTCGTTCTGGTACGAGGTCACGAAGAAGTTCTGGTGGCAGGCCTTGCCGGCCATGGTCGACGGACCGGCGTTCGGGCTGATCAGGATGGCGCCGGAATCGAGCACCGGCTTGGCGATCGCGCCGAGGATGTTCGAGAACACCGGGCCGACGACGAAGTCGACCTTGCCGCCCTCAACGTAGCTGCGGACCTTGCCGACCGCGACGTCGGGCTTGAGCTCATCGTCGATCACGGTGATCTGCACCGGCACGCCGCCGAGCTTGCCGCCGTTCTGATCGACGGCGAGCTGGAAGCCGTCGCGGACCTGCTGGCCGAGCGCCGCCGCCGGCCCGGTCAGCACGCTGACCACGCCAATCTTCAAGGGCTCCTGCGCCTGCGCGCTGGCAAGCCCGAGCGCGAGCGCGCCGGCACTGAGCGACAAAGCGAATTTCAGTGTCATGTCGGATGTCCTCCCGGGACCTGCGAAAGCCGCCGCCGAAGGGATCCCCATCCCCGTTTCACGCAGCGCCACGGCCATATTGTTTCAAGCTTAAAATATCTGCAAGGGGTTCTGATCGGTAATTTTTGTGCGTGGGCGGAGAGCGTCATTCTCGGGCAAAGCGAAGCGCAGACCCGAGAATCTCAGGATGAGGAGGCGCAGATTGGAGCCTCTTCCTGCCAGAGATGCTCGGGACGAGCCCGAGCATGACGCGTCCTTCGCTTAGCCGGCCTTACGCCTGCACGCCGTCGACGTACCAGTCCATCTTCGAGAGCATCTCGTCGCTCGCGGTTTCGCCGGCCTTGAGGCGCAGCGTGCCCTTCTGGTCCTTGAGCTCGCCGGTGAAGGGGTGGAGCGTGCCGGCGATGATGCCCTTCTGCACGTCGTCCGCGGCGGCGCGTGCCGCCGGCGTGATCGCGTCGTTATAGGGCGCGAGCTTGACCATGCCTTCCTTGAGGCCGTGCCAGACGTCGCCAGTCTTCCAGGTGCCGCCCATCGCTTCCTTGACGCGCTTGATGTAGTAGCCCGACCAGTCGTCGACGATCGCCGAGAGATGCGCCTTCGGCGCGAAGGCCTTCATGTCCGAGGCCTGACCGAAGGCGAAGACGCCGCGCTGCTCGGCCGCCTGCAGCGGGGCGGCGGAATCGGTGTGCTGGGTGATCATGTCGGCGCCCTGATCGATCAGCGCCTTGGCCGCATCGGCCTCCTTGGCCGGGTCGTACCAGGTCGAGCACCAGATCACCTTGGTCTTGAAGTTGGGGTTCACCTTCTTCGCCGCGAGATGGAAGGCGTTGATGCCCATCACCACCTCGGGAATAGGGAAGGAGGCGACATAGCCCGCCTGGCCGGTCTTCGACATGTGGCCGGCGATGGTGCCGATCGCAGCCCGGCCCTCGTAGAAGCGGGCATTGTAGGTGGCGACATTCTCGGCGCGCTGATAGCCGGTCGCGTGCTCGAAGAAGATCTTCGGGAACTGCTTGGCAACCTGGATCGTCGGGTTCATGAAGCCGAACGACGTGGTGAAGATCAGCTGGTTGCCGGCCTGGGCGAGCTGGCGGATGGCGCGCGCGGCATCGGGACCTTCGGCGACGTTCTCGATGAAGCTGGTCTTGATCTTGGCGCCGTACTCCTTCTCCAGCGCCAGCCGGCCCTGATCATGGGTCCAGGTGTAGCCATGGTCGCCGATCGGGCCGACATAGACGAAGCCGACGCCGAACGGCGCCTGGGCGCGCGCGCCGACCAGCGGCAGGGCCGAGCTGGCGGCAGCGCCGGCAAGAAGAGTGCGGCGGGTGATGATGGTCGACATGATGGTGCTCCCCGTTGTCGGTTGCGGCGTCGTCACGACGCCGGGAAAGGCTTGCCGAGGCAGGCGGGCGCGTCGCGTCCGCCGATCCTCCGTCCTAGCGACATCATGGTCAGAACCACAATCGTCGCAAGGTAGGGGGTCATCGCCAGCACCTCGGGCGCGATGAAGCTCCAGCCGGCCGCCTTGGCCTGCAGCTCGAAGGTCGCGACCGCGCCGAAGAGATAGGCGCCGATCAGGAGCCGCCCCGGCTTCCACGCTGCGAAGACGACGAGCGCGAGCGCGATCCAGCCACGGCCGGCGGTCAGCCGGTCGGCCCACATCGGCGTCAGCGCCAGCGAAAAATAGGCGCCGCCGAGCCCAGCCAGCGCGCCGCCGAAGGCGGTCGCAGCCGTGCGGATCGCCAGCACGCGATAGCCGATGGCATGGGCGGAATCGGCATTCTCGCCGACGGCGCGCAGGATCAGCCCGGCCTTCGTCCGGCGCAGGAACAGGCCGACGGCGAGGACGAGCGCGAGCGAGAGATAGACGATCGCGTCATGGCCGAAGACGAGGCGCAGCCAGGGATGCGCAGCGTAATCGGCCGGAAAGAGCGGGCCGAGCCGCGTGATCGTGCGGCCGACGAAGCCGGCGCCGATCAGCGAGGAGGCGCCGATACCGAAGATCGTCAGGGCCAGGCCCGTAGCGACCTGGTTGGAGCCGAGGCCGAGTGTCAGCAGCGCAAAGATCATCGCTGCCGCGACGCCGGCCAGCGTGGCGGCGATGAGCCCGAGCGCGATGCTGCCGGTCGAATAGGCGACCGCGAAGCCCGCGACGGCCCCGCACAGCATCATGCCCTCGACGCCGAGATTGAGGACGCCGGCCTTCTCGGTGACGAGCTCGCCGAGGCTGGCGAGCAGGATCGGCGTCGCTGCCGCGGCAAGCGTCATGAAGATCGAGACGAGAATGGCGGCGGTCATGGCGCGACCTTCGCCGGGCGCGTTTTCCATGCCAGCCGCCAACGCACCAGCACATCGGTCGCGAGCAGGAAGAACAGCAGCAGCGCCTGGAACATGCCGGTTGCGGCCGAGGGCAGGCGGACCGTGCTCTGGGCGATCTCGCCGCCGACATAGGTCACTGCCAGCACCAGCGCGCCGAAGACGATGCCGACAGGCGAGAGCCGGCCGAGGAAGGCGACGATGATCGCGGTAAAGCCGTAGCCGACCGGAAATTGCGGGGTGAGCTGGCCGAAAGGGCCAGCCGCCTCGAGCAGACCGGCGAGTCCGGCAAGGCCGCCACCGGCAAGCAGCACCGCCCAGGTGACGCGGTTCGCGTCGAAGCCACCATGGCGGGCGGCGGCGGGTGCGCGGCCGACGACGCGGACGGCGTAGCCGGCGACGGTCTTGCTCATGACGAACCAGGCGATCAGCGCGAGCAGGATGGCGAGCGGCACGCCGACGTGGACGAGCGAGCCTTCCGCGACCGCCGGCAGCGTCTGGCTGGCGCTGAACATCTTGGTCTGCGGGAAGTTGAAGCCGTCCGGATCCTTCCAGGGACCGCGCACGAGATAGTACAGGAACTGCACCGCGACATAGGTCAGCATCAGGCTGGTCAGGATCTCGCTGACCTGCAGGCGAACCTTCAGCAGAGCCGGCAGCGCTGCGAAGGCCGCGCCGCCGAGAATGCCGCCGAGCGCCATCGCCGGCAGGATCCACCAGCCGGTCATGTCATGGGTCAGCAGCGCGACGCCGGTGCCGGCAATCGCGCCCATGACGTATTGCCCCTCGGCGCCGATATTCCAGACATTGGCACGGAAACCGATGGCGAGACCGAGCGCGACCATGATCAGCGGCGCTGCCTTGACGCCGAGATCGGCCCAGCGCTGCGGTTCGATCAGTGGCGTAATGAAGATCGCGGTCACCGCGCGCAGGCCGTCATAGCCGATCGCGCCGAAGACGAGCATGCCGGTCAGCATGGTGAGCCCGATCGCGATCAGCGGGCTCAGATAGAGCATCGCCTTGCTGGGCTCGCGCCGGCGCCGCCACTCAAGCATGCGCGGGCTCCGCGGCAGGGCTTTCGCCGTGGACGCCGCCCATCAGCAGGCCGATCTCTTCCAGCTGCAGTCCTGGGACCGGCCGTGCCTGCGATAGCCGGCCCTGATTGATCACGCAGAGCCGGTCGGAGAGCTCGAGCAGTTCGTCGAGATCCTGCGAGATCACCACGATGGCCGAGCCCTGAGCGGCGAGGTCGACGAGCGCCTGCCGGATTGCGGCGGCAGCGCCCGCATCGACCCCCAGGTCGGCTGCGCCACCACCAGCACGTCGGGCTTCTGCCCGATCTCGCGGCCCATGATGAATTTCTGCAGGTTGCCGCCGGACAGCGAACCGGCCAGAGCCGCGGCGCCGGTGGTGCGGACGTCGAAACGGGCGATGACATCCTTCGCATAGGCCTCGACCGGGCCTTGCCGGATCACGCCCGCCGGCGCCAGCGGCAACCGATGGCGGGCGGTGAGCACGACATTTTCGGCGAGGGTGAAGTCGGGCACGGCGGCATGGCCATTGCGCTCTTCGGGCACGCAGGCGAGGCCGGCGGCGCGGCGCGCGCCGGCGCCTGAAAGACCGATCGGCCGGCCATCGAGCTTGATCGCGTCGGCCCTGCCGGCAAGATGCTCGCCCGAGAGCGCCATCAGCAATTCGGCCTGGCCGTTGCCGGCGACCCCGGCGATGCCGAGGATCTCGCCAGCATGGGCCGCGAAGGAGATGCCTTTCAGGCTGGTGCCGAAGGGCGGCTCGCCCGGCATGTCGAGCTTGTCGACGCTGAGCCGCGCTGCGCCCGCCTTGCCGTCGCCGGCTGGTCGCTGAATGTTCTTCAGCTCGGCGCCAATCATCAGCTCGGCCATGCGCCGGGTCGTCTCGATGCGCGGATCGCAGGTCGCGACGACCTTGCCGCCGCGCAGGATGGTCGCCGCCTCGCACAGCGCTTTGATCTCGTGCAGCTTGTGGCTGATGTAGAGGATCGAGCAGCCTGCCCGAGCGATCTGGCGCAGCGTCTCGAACAGGCGCTCGACCTCCTGCGGCGTCAGCACCGAGGTTGGCTCGTCCATGATCAGCAGGTTCGGCTTCTGCAGCAGGCAGCGCACGATCTCGATGCGCTGGCGCTCGCCGACCGAGAGTGTATGCACCTCGCGGTCCGGGTCGAGCGGCAGCGAATAGCTGTCGAGGATCGCCTTGATCCGCGCCTTCAACTCCTCGGCTGCGACGGTCTCGTCGAGGCCGAGCGCGATATTCTCGAGCACGGTCATGCCGTCGAACAGCGAGAAATGCTGGAAGACCATGCCGATGCCGAGCCTGCGGGCCGCCTTGGGCGAGGCGATCTCGACCGGGCGGCCGTCGAAGCTGATCTGCCCTTCGTCGGCGCGCTGCACGCCGTAGATGATCTTGACCAGGGTCGACTTGCCGGCGCCGTTTTCGCCGAGCAGGGCATGGATCTCGCCGGGGCGGACGGAGAGGCTGATGTCCTGGTTGGCTTTCACGCCCGGAAAGCTTTTTCGAAACATGGGCGAGCGCCAGGCGCGAAGGTGCCGTCTGGTCAGGCGGCTGCGTCATGGCGGTTCCGTGCCCTCGCGCGTCTCGTGGCTTTCTCGCCAAGCAAGCAACGCACCAGCTCGGCACTCGTCAAGGCGGCGATCACCTCCGGACGCTTGTCATGCACATCCGATCCGCCGATCGGGCAGGTGAGCTGCGTCAATGCCCTGCTACCGGGGTGGCGGCGGCGGAAGCTTGCCTCGAAGCGGGCGCGCTTCGTGCTCGAGCCGATCATGCCGACATAGGCCGCATCGCCGCGCAGCAGCGCCGCCTCTGCCAGGCGATAATCGAGCGCATGGCTATGGGTCAGCACGACAAAGGCCGAGCCGAGCCGGGCTGCGGCAAGCGCAGTTTCGGGATCGTCGAGACGAAGGCAGACGACAGCCGCTGGCACATCGTCGAACTGGCTGGGCCGGTCGTCGATGAGCGTCACAGCGAGGGGAAGCAAGGCGAGGCTGCGCGCCAGCGCCTTGCCGGTATGGCCGGCGCCGAAGATCAGCACTTGCGGGCGCTCGGCCGCGGCTTTCGCCTCGTCCTGCCTCAGCGCTTCGAGATGCGCTGGGGTCGCCGGCTCCATCGCCACCCGGACGCGCCCGCCGCAGCACTGACCCATTTGCGGGCCGAGCGGGATATCGATCAGCCGTGGGCCGTTGCTGTCGAGCAGGGCGCGGGCGAGATCGATGCAATGGAGTTCGAGCTGGCCGCCGCCGATCGTGCCGGCGCTGCCACGGGCGCTGACGATCATCGTCGCGCCGGCCTCGCGGGGGGTGGAGCCCTGCGCTTCCGCGATGCGGACGATGACGGCGCCGTCGGCGAGGTTGGCAGCGAGAAAGTCGGCGGCGGTCATGGCGACGGCTTCCGATAAAGGCGCGGGAGCCCTCTCCCGGAACGGGGGAGGGTTGGGAGGGGGCAGTGCCGACACTGGTTGAATGGGGTGCCGGCCCCCTCTCCACCTCTCCCCCGTTCCGGGAGAGAGAGCCTGCCGCGGTTCCGCAGTCTCATAGCTTGCCCTCCGCCAAGGCCCGCACTCGGTCGACCGCGTCGAGCATCCGCTCCGGCGTCGCCGGTGCGTCGAGCTGCGGGCAGAAGCGGTGGTCGCCGACGCTGGCGACCGCATCGGAGAGCGCATGCAGCACGCTGATTGCCAGCATCAAGGGCGGCTCGCCGACCGCCTTGGAGCGGTGGATGGTGTGCTCGCGATTGGGAGCCTTCTCCAGCAACGCGACGTTGAAGATGCGCGGCCGGTCGGAGGCGACCGGGATCTTGTAGGTCGAGGGCGCGTGCGTCTTGAGGCGCCCCTTTTCGTCCCAGACCAGCTCCTCGGTGGTCAGCCAGCCCATGCCCTGGACGAAGCCGCCCTCGATCTGGCCCTTGTCGATCGCCGGGTTCAGCGAGTTGCCGCAGTCGTGCAGGATGTCGACGCGCAGGGTCTTGTACTCGCCGGTCAGGGTGTCGATCGCGACCTCCGCCGCGGCGGCGCCATAGGCGAAGTAGTAGAACGGGTGGCCGCGCCCGGCCTTGCGGTCCCAATGGATTTTTGGCGTTGCGTAGAAGCCTGTCGCCGAGAGCTGGACGCGGGCCATATAGGCCGCCTTGACCAGCTCGACGAAGCCGATCTCGCGTGCGCCGACCTGCACCCTGCCAGGCAGGAAGGCGATCGCCTCCGGCTTTTCCTGCCAGTGCTTACAGGCGAAGGTGATGAGCCGCTGCTTGATCGTCTCACAGGCGTCGAGCGCCGCCATGCCGTTGAGGTCGGAGCCGGAAGAGGCAGCCGTCGCCGAGGTGTTCGGCACCTTGCCGGTCGTCGTCGCGGTGATCTTGATCTCCCCAAGCCCGATGCCGAAGGCCTGGGCCACCACCTGCGCCACCTTCTGGTAGAGCCCCTGGCCCATCTCGGTGCCGCCATGGTTCAGCGACACCGTGCCGTCGGTATAGACATGCACCAGCGCGCCGGCCTGATTGTACCAGGTCGCGGTGAAGGATATCCCGAACTTGACCGGCGTCAGCGCGATACCACGCTTGATCACCGGGCTCTCCCGGTTGAAGGCGCGGATCGCCTGCTGGCGGACGCGGTAGTCGCAGGAATGCTCGAGGTCGTCGATGACCTCGGCGGCGATCATGTCCTCGACCGGCTGGTGATAGGGCGTGATCTCACGGCCCTCTCCGCCGTAGAGGTTACGCTTCCTCACTTCCAGCGGGTCGAGCCCTGTGGCGTAGGCGACCTCCTCGATGAAGCGCTCGGCCCCGACCATGCCTTGCGGCCCGCCAAAGCCGCGGAAGGCGGTGTTCGAGACCGTATGGGTGCGCAAGGGCTCCGAGCGGGCCCGCACCGCCGGGTAGAAATAGCAATTGTCCATGTGGAACAGCGCGCGGTCGGTGACCGGGCCGGAGAGATCGGCATTCCAGCCGCAGCGTGCGGCATAGACCGCGTCGACCGCGTGGATGCGGCCGTCATCGTCGAAGCCGATCTCGTAATCGACGACGAAGTCGTGGCGCTTGCCGGTGATGACCATGTCGTCGTCGCGGTCGGGCCGGAGCTTCACCGGCCGCTTCAGCTTGCGCGCGGCCAACGCCGCGACGCAGGCGAAGAGGTTGGCCTGCGTCTCCTTGCCGCCGAAGCCGCCGCCCATGCGCCGGACCTCGATGGTGACCGCATGCGCGCCGACGCCGAGTACGGCTGAGACCATGTGCTGGACCTCGCTCGGATGCTGGGTCGAGGAGTGCACCAGCATGTCGCCGTCCTCGCCCGGAATGGCGAGCGCGATCTGGCTTTCCAGGTAGAAGTGATCCTGCCCGCCGATCGCCATCGAGCCTTTCAGCCGGCGCGAGCTGGCGGCGAGCGCCTCGGTGACGTCACCACGCTCAAGCTTCAGCGGTTCGGTCACGAGATCGGAGCCGGCGGCGCGCGCTGCGGCGACGTCGAGCTGGGGAGGTGCCTCGTCGTAAGCAGCCTTGGCCAGTATCGCGGCGTGGCGAGCCTGTTCGCGCGTCTCGGCAACCACGGCGAAGAGCGGCTGGCCGTGATGCAGGATGTCCTTCGTCGCAAAGACCGGTTCGTCATGCTTGTGCGTCGAGGAGATGTCGTTCGCGCCGGGAATGTCGGCTGTGGTGAGGATCGCGAGCACGCCCGGTGCAGCTTCGACAGCCGACAGGTCGAGCGACAGCAGCCGGCCATGCGCGATGGTCGCGAGCCCGAGATAAGCATGGGCGAGGCCGGCTGGCTCGGCGATATCGTCGATATAGAGGGCTTCGCCGGCGACGTGCTTCTCGGCTGAATCGTGCTTCAGTGGCGAACCGACGATCGGCCGCGTCTCGCCAAGGTCGAGTCGTTTGCGCGCGTCAGCCATGGGCGGCCTCCGCCAGCAGGCCGGCAACGCGGGTCGCGGTTTCAGGATGGGTCGTCTCGATCAGGAAGCGCCGCAGCAGGTTGCCGGCAACCTTGAGGCGATAGGCGGCCGAGGCCCGCATATCAGAAAGCGGTGTGAAATCCTGCGCCAGCGCCGCGATTGCGGCGGCGACCGCGGCGTCGTCCCAGGAGCGGCCGAGCAATGCGCCTTCTGCCGCTTTGGCCCGCTTCGGGATGCCGGCCATGCCGCCATAGGCGAGCCGTGCTTCGCTGACCCGGCCGGCGCCATCGAGTTCCAGATAGAAGGCGCCGCAGACGGCCGAAATATCCTCGTCGAAGCGCTTCGAGATCTTCGAGACGTGGAAGAGCGCGTCCGTCGGCAGCTTCGGCACCAGCACGGCTTCGACGAACTCACCCGGCTGCCGGTCCTGCTTGCGGTAGTCGAGGAAGAAGGCTTCGAGCGGGATGGTACGGCGGCTCCCGCCCTTGCGCAGCACCAGCGTCGCCCCGAGCGCGATCAAGGCCGGCGGCAGATCGCCGATCGGCGAGCCATTGGCGATGTTACCGCCGATCGTGCCGGCATTGCGCACCTGCTCGCCACCGAAGCGGCGTAGCATCTCGTCGAGCTGCGGGGAGATGCCGGCCAGCGCCTCGCGCACCGCAATCTGGTTTGCCATCGCACCGAAGCGCAGATGGTCGCCTTTGTCCGAGATCGCTCGCAAATCGTCGATCCGGCCGAGATAGATCACCGGATCGAGCCGGCGCATGCCCTTGGTGACCCACAGGCCGACATCGGTGGCGCCGGCGACCAGAGTCGCCTGCGGGTGGACGCCGATGAGCCCGGCCAGCGCCTCGACGGTGGCGGGGGCGTAAAAATGGCGCTCTCCATTGCCGATCGAGAGTGTCTTGCCGTCCGCGAGCGCCTTCAGCCGGGCGATGACCGCAGGTATCCCTGCGATGAACCGGTCTTCCTCGCGCTCGGCGGCGTCCATGCGCTGCGCCGCCGCAATGATCGGCTCGTAGCCCGTGCAGCGGCAGAGGTTGCCGGCAAGCGCGTCCTCAATGCGCTGTACGGATGGTGCCCGCTCGTTCAGCCAGAGCGCGAACAGCGACATCACGAAACCGGGCGTACAGAAGCCGCATTGCGAGCCATGGCAGTCGACCATCGCCTGCTGCACCGGGTGGAGCGCGCCGTCCGCGCCCCTGAGGTGCTCGACGGTCAGGACATGGCAGCCGTCCAGCGTCGGCAGGAAGCGGATGCAGGCGTTGATCGCCTCATAGCGCAGTTGCCCGCCATCGAGCCGGCCGACCACGATGGTACAGGCGCCGCAATCGCCCTCGGCGCAGCCTTCCTTGGTGCCGGTGCGGCGGCGGTCGAGCCTGAGCCAGTCGAGCACGGTACGGCTCGGATCGCAGGACGCGATCTCGATCAGCTCATCGCCGAACAGGAAACGCACGCTCTCACGCATGGCGGGTTGGTGCATGGCGGTCTTGCCGCTCGCAGATCGGATTCATGCCCCAAGATTAGGCACGTTCGCGGCTTGGCCGGAAGCTTTGATTTGGTGCAGATATGATCGCGATTTGAGCCGGAGCGGCGAGCCTTGAGCAAAGACGGTGCGATCTCGGCCCTGCGCGGCCGGCTTCTCTGGTTCGTCGGTGATCCGCACGAGACGGGCGAACCCGCGCATCGCTATGTCGAGGACGGGCTGCTCGTCATCGAGGACGGCCTGGTCCGAGCCGCCGGCGAGGCGAGGGAACTGCTGCCGACGCTGCCGGCCGGTGCCGCGATCACCGACCACCGCCCGCATCTGATCATGCCGGGCTTCATCGACGCCCATATCCACATGCCGCAGACTCAAGTTGTCGCCTCCTATGGCGCGCAACTGATGGAGTGGCTGAACAAATACACCTTCGTCGAGGAGCAGAAGCTGGCGCAGCAGGGCCATGCCGAAAAGCTCTCAGCCTTCCTGCTCGACGAGTTGCTGGCGAGCGGCACGACGACGGCCGCGGTCTACTGCTCGGTGCACAAGCAGTCGGCCGAGGCCTTCTTCGCCGAATCGCACCGACGCAACACCCGCATGATCGCCGGCAAGGTCATGATGGATCGCAACGCGCCGCCGGCGCTAACCGACACCGCCGAAAGCGGCTATGCCGACAGCAAGGAGCTGATCGGCCGCTGGCATGGCAAGGGCCGCCAGCTTTATGCGATCACGCCGCGCTTCGCCGTGACTTCGACGCCGGAGCAGATGGCGGCGTCACAGCGGCTGGTCGAGGAGCATCCCGACTGCTTCGTCCAGACCCATATCAACGAGAACCGGGCCGAGATCGCCTTCGCTCGAGAGCTCTATCCCGACGCAGCCGACTATGCCGGCATCTACGAGGATTATGGGCTGCTCGGGAAGAAGAGCCTGCTCGGCCATTGCATCCACATGACCAAGCGCGAATGGCGCGCCTTCGCTGAGCATGGCGCCATCGCCGTATTCTGCCCGACCTCGAACCTCTTCCTCGGCTCAGGCCTGTTCGACTGGGATCGCGCCCGCCGCGAGGGCGTCAAGGTCGCGGTCGCCACGGATATCGGCGGCGGCACCTCCTATTCGATGCTGCGGACCATGGCCGAGGCCTACAAGATCCTGCAGCTCCAGGGGCAGTCGCTGTCAGCCTTCGAGGCGCTGCACGCGATCACGCTCGGCAACGCGGCGGCGCTCGGACTCGATCACTTGATCGGCTCGTTCGAGCCGGGGCGCGAGGCTGACATCGTCGTGCTCGATCCGGCCGCGACGCGGATGATGGCGCACCGGCTGGAGACGGTGCGAGACTTGGCGGAAGAACTCTTCGTGCTGGTCACGCTCGGCGATGAGCGCAATGTCGTCGCGACCTATGTCGCGGGGGAGCGAGCGGGTCTGCCGTCATTCTCGGGGGCCGCGTAGCGGGGACCCGAGAATCTCTCGCGGAGTAGGGCGCCTTCTCGTCCTGAGATGCTCGGATCAAGCCCGAGCATGACGCGCAATCAGCCCAGCACGCCGCCCTTGCGGGCGTGGTCGAGATAGATTTCGCGCAGCCGGATCGTCGCCGGGCCCGGTGCGCCGTTGTGGATGCTGTGGCCGTCGATCGTCGTCACCGGCATCACCAGGCTGGTCGCGGAGGTGATGAAGGCCTCCTCAGCGTCGAGGGCCTCTTCCAGCGTGAACTCGCGCTCCTCGAACGAGAAGCCACTCTCGGCCAGGAAGGCGAGCACGGCCGTGCGGGTGATGCCGGGCAGCACCTTGTGCGAGAGCGGGCGCGAGATCAGCGTCTTGCCCTTGACGATCCAGGCGGTTGAAGAGGCGCCCTCGGTGACGACGCCGTCCTCGATCATCCAGGCCTCCTGCGCGCCGTTCTCGGCGGCAAACTGCTTGGCCAGCACCGGGGCGAGCAAATTGACGCTCTTGATGTCGCGGCGGGCCCAGCGCAGATCCGGCGTGCTGACGACCTTGATGCCGGTCTTGGCCAGTGGCGTATTGGCGAACTGGCGCGCCTGTGTGAACAGCACCAAAGACGACTTCACCCCCTTGGGGAATGGAAAGTCGCGATCGGCGGCGCCGCGCGAGACCTGCAGATAGATGCTGCCTTCATCCAGGTTGTTGCGGGCGATCAGCTCCTGATGGATCGCGACGAGCTCAGCGCGCGAACAGGGGAGCTCGAGGCCGATCTCGCCGGCCGAGCGCTCAAGCCGCGCCAAATGCGCCTCGCAGTCGACCAGCTTGCCGCCGAGCACGGCC
Source organism: Bosea vestrisii (assembly GCF_030144325.1). Lineage (NCBI taxonomy): Bacteria > Pseudomonadati > Pseudomonadota > Alphaproteobacteria > Hyphomicrobiales > Alloboseaceae > Allobosea > Allobosea vestrisii. The sequence continues at coordinate 5,101,942 of NZ_CP126307.1, forward strand.
GAGACTTCGTAGATGCCGTCGCCGAAGATGAAGCCGCGATCGAAGATCGAGATCGTCGCCTCTTCCTCGGGGAGGTAGGCGCCATTGACATAGACGGTGCGGCTCATGGGGATGGTCTCATGCGGAAAGGACGGACCTTCCTAGCCGAGGCGGGCGCATGAGGCGAGATATCATGCCGGCTTGCTGGCCGGCGTCAGATGCAGGACGGCGCTAACCTGTCGCCTTCGCCTCGAAATGGCGCTGGCGGAAGGCACGGACCTTGGCGCGATTGCCGCAGACCGACATCTCGCACCAGCGCCGTAGCCGGTTCTTGGTGGTGTCGAAGAACAGCCAGCCGCAATGATCGCCTTCGCATTGCTTGATGCGGGCGAGGTTCTGCTGGGTCAGCACGGTGAGGGCCGAAAGCGCGATCGGCCCGCGGATCGCTTCGCTGAGCGTCTGGCCGGCGTCCCAGCGCCAGACGAAGCCATCGCCGAAGGGGGACAGCTTGGCGCAGGCCAGGCAGTGCGCGTGGATGGCGGCGAGCTGCGACCGATCCTGTTCGTCCGGTTGCTGGCGGCGGGAAAGGCTGAGGCCGATCCGGTAGATCGTGTCGCGCAGATCGAGTGCCTCGGCGAGCAGGCGCGTCGCCAGCCCTGCATCGGCTGCGAGCGCGGCCAAGGCGGCGTCCCGGTCGCTGTCGCTGATCGCCTTGGCGTGCCGCGCCCAGATCACGACGTCGCGCCCCTCGCGCAGATGCTCGAGCTCGTTCGGCCCGCCGCGCCCCGAAGCGGTGTTGGTGAAGTCGAAGGCGAGCTCGCTGGCGACGAGCGGCAATGAACCGGCGCGGCTCGAGCCGCCTGTATGATCGGCTATCATGTAACCAGCTATCTCTGATTTACAGGTTAAATCAAGCAGCTTAGCGTCCGGCCACGGCTTGAACCGTGGAGGAGAACGGACATGAGAACGAATTGGGCCGCGATGCTCGCCGCCGGCGTGCTCGCAATGTCGCAAGGCGCGGCGCTGGCGCAGATCAAGCTCGGTGTCGCCGGCCCGATGACGGGCGCGAGCGCTGCCTTCGGGGCGCAATTGAAGAACGGTGCCGAGCAGGCGGTCGCCGACATCAATGCCGCCGGCGGCATTCTCGGCCAGACGATCGCGCTCTCGAGCGGAGACGATGTAGGCGATCCCAAGCAGGGCGTCTCGGTCGCCAACAAGTTCGTCGGCGACGGCGTCAAGCTCGTCGTCGGCCACTTCAACTCCGGCGTAACTATGCCGGCGTCCGAGGTCTATGCCGAGAACGGCATGCTGATGATCAGCCCGTCGGCGACCAATCCGAAGATCACCGAGCGCGGCCTGTGGAACGTGTTCCGCACCTGCGGCCGCGACGATCAGCAGGGCGTCGTCGCCTCCGGCCATATCGCCAAGACCTTCAAGGGCAAGGTGATCGTCGTCGTTCACGACAAGACGACCTATGGTCAAGGGCTCGCCGAGGAAACCCGCAAGGGTCTGCATGCCGCCGGCATCAAGGAAGCGCTCTACGAAGGCGTCAACACCGGCGAGAAGGATTTCTCGGCGCTGGTCTCGAAGATCAAATCGGCCAAGGCCGACCTGCTCTATTGGGGCGGGCTGCACACCGAGCTCGGCCTGATCGTCCGCCAGATGCGCGACCAGGGCCTGACGACGGTGGCGATGGGCGCCGACGGCATCACCTCCGACGAGTACGCCGTGATCGGCGGCCCGGGCACAGAAGGCACGCTGATGACCTTCCCGCCCGATCCGCGCAAGCGCCCCGCTGCGGCCGAGGTCGTGAAGCGCTTCGAGGCCAAGGGCATCAATCCCGAGGCCTACACGCTCTATTCCTATGCCGCGGTCCAGATCATGAAGCAGGCGGCTGAGCAGGCGAAATCGCTCGATTCGAAGAAGATCGCCGCCGCGATGCATTCGGGCATGACCTTCACGACCGTGCTCGGCGACATGTCCTATGACAAGAAGGGCGACCGCACCAACCTCGACTACACCGTCTACACCTGGAAGAAGGGTGCGGACGGCAAGATCAGCTATGTTGAGAACTGATAGCTTCAGCTAGCCGGTGTCGGTGGCCTCCCCTGGCCGGACACCGATAGGGCGCCGCTTCGCTCAAGGCGAGGCGGCGTTTTCGTGTCAGCACTTCAGCGCCGCCGCTATCAGGCGCTGGGTATAGTCCTGCTGCGGGGCCTCGAAGATCGCCTCGGTCGGCCCGCGCTCGACGACCCTGCCGTCCTTCATCACCATGATCTCGTCGGCCATGGCGCGGACGACGGCCAGATCGTGGCTGATGAAGAGATAGGAGAGGTCGTGCCTCGCCTGCAGGTCCTTCAGCAGGGCGACGATGCTCTGCTGCACGGTGCGGTCGAGCGCCGAGGTCGGCTCGTCCAGCACGACCAGCGCCGGATGCAGGATCATGGCGCGGGCGATGGCGATGCGCTGGCGCTGGCCGCCGGAGAACTCGTGCGGATAGCGATTGCGGAGCGCTGGATCGAGACAGACCTCGATAAGCGCTGCAGCTGCCCGTCGCTCGCGTTCCACACGTGACAAGACGGGCTCGTGCATCAGCAGCCCTTCGGTGATGATCTCGCCGACGGTGAGGCGCGGCGAGAGCGAGCCGAATGGGTCCTGGAAGACGACCTGCAGGCTCTTGCGCAAGGGGCGCATCGCGGCGCGGTCGAGTGGGGTGAGCGCCCGGTCCTCGAAGCGCACGAGCCCGGAGGAGGGCAGGAGCTTGAGCAGCGCCCGCCCGAGGGTCGATTTGCCCGAACCGGATTCGCCGACGATGCCGATGGTCTGGCCACGTTTCAGCGTCAGGTCGACGCCGTCGACGGCGTGCAGTGTCACCTTCTCGCGCTTGAGGAAGCCGCGCGACAGGTCGAAGGAGACGCGCAGGTCGCGGGCTTCAAGCAGGATGGGAGCATCCGGCGGCGGAGGTTCCTTGTGGCCATGCGGCTCGGCCGCGAGCAGCACCTTGGTGTAGGGGTGCTGCGGCGCCTCGAAGATCGCCTGCACCGGGCCGCTCTCGACCACTTCGCCGGCCTTCATCACATAGACGCGCTCAGCATATTTCCTGACGAGGCCAAGATCGTGGCTGATCAGGATCACCGCCATGCCGAGCCGCTGCCGGAGTTCGGCGATCAGCGCGAGGATCTCGGCCTCGATGGTGACGTCGAGCGCCGTGGTCGGCTCGTCGGCGATCAGGATGTCGGGATCGTTGGCGAGTGCCATCGCGATCATCACGCGCTGGCGCTGCCCGCCGGAGAGCTCGTGCGGATAGGAATCGAGCCGGCGCTCCGGATGCGGGATGCGCACCAGCTTCAGCAGCTCCAGCGCCCGTGCCCGTGCTGCTTTGCGCGACAGGCCCTGATGCTTGCGCAAGGGGGCCGCCATCTGCGTGCCGATCCGGAACAGCGGATCGAGCGAGGTCATCGGCTCCTGGAAGATCATCGCGAGCTTCCTGCCACGATAGCTGTTGAGGACCGCCGGCGGCAGCTTGAGCAGGTCGACCTCGCGATAGCGGATCGCGCCGGTGGCCTCGCCATTGCTGGCGAGGAGCCCCATCGCCGCCATCACGCTCTGGCTCTTGCCGGAGCCGGATTCACCGACGACCGCGACGAATTCGCCGGGGCCGACATCGAGATCGATACCGCGCACTGCCTCGCACGGGCCGTCATTGGTGCGGAAGCGGACCTTGAGATCGCGGATGGCGAGGATCGGTTCGGCGGTCATGGTGCGAACTCCCTCCCCCTTGTGGGGGAGGGTTGGGGAGGGGGGTATCGAGGGTGGGGGCTTTGAAGCTTGCGCCCGCCCGGTATCGAGAGCACCCGACTCCCGCAGCCTCACGGCTGACTACCCCCCTCTCTAACTCTCCCCCACAAGGGGGAGAGGACCTGTCGCGGCTCCCGTGCCCTTTGCCATCTCAGCGATCCCTGGGGTCGAGCGCATCGCGCAGGCCGTCGCCGAGGAAATTGAGTGCGAACAGCGTCGTCACCAGGAAGGTGGCAGGAAAGGTGAGCATCCATGGCGTCGCCTGGATGGCGCGGGCGCCGTCCGAGATCAGGACGCCCCAGCTCGTCATCGGCTCCTGAATGCCGAGTCCAAGGAAGGAGAGGAAGCTTTCGAGCAGGATCACCTTCGGCACCAGCAGGGTGACATAGACGACGACCGGCCCGAGCGTGTTCGGGATGACATGGCGCTTCAGGATGCCGCCGGTCGAGACGCCGAGGGCCTCGGCCGCCAGCACATAGTCCTGCCGCCTGATCGAAAGCGCCTGGCCACGGACGATGCGCGCCATGTCGAGCCACTCGATCGCGCCGACGGCGAGGAACATCAGGATGAAGTTCCGGCCGAAGAAGACGACGAGCAGGATGACGAAGAAGATGAAGGGCAGGGAATAGAGCACGTCGACGATGCGCATCATCACCATGTCGATGCGCCCGCCGAGATAGCCGGCAGTCGCGCCATAAACGACGCCGATCACCAGCGCGACGCCGGTGGCGAGCAGGCCGATGGCGAGCGAGACCCGGCCGGCGATCAGCGTGCGGGTGAGCAGGTCGCGCCCGTTCGAGTCGGTGCCGAACAGGAAGTATTGGTGCTTGATCGGGACGTCGAGGCTGAGCCGGCGTCCCTCCTGCTCATTGGCGGTAATGACCGGCGTGCCGAACTGGTCGGAACGGTCGAAATAGACGAGCAGGCGCTGGTCGATCGGCCGCGGCGAGGTCAGCACCAGCCGGACGCGGTCGTTCTGCGCCACAATCTCGCTCGGCGTCGCCCTGATCCGTGATGCGATGCGTTGTAAGGCAGCCGGCAGTCCCTCTGCCTTGGGGTAGGCGGACAAGCTGGCGGGGACGCGGACATAGTCCTGATAGACCCGGTCGTAAGCATGACCGGTCATCAGCGGGCCGACGACGCAGGCCAGCATCATCAGCGCCAGCACGACAAGGCTCGCCACCGCGGCGCGATTGCGCAGCAGGCGGATGCGGGCGTCCTGCCAGAGCGAGCGGCCGATGGGCGGGATGGGACAGGCGGTCGTGTCGCTCATCGCTCACTCCAACCTGACGCGCGGGTCGAGTAGCGCATAGAGCACGTCGACCACGAGGTTGAAGAGCAGCACGAAGATCGCGACGACGACGACCGTTCCCATCACCAGTGTGTAGTCGCGGTTGAGCGCGCCCTCGACGAAATAGCGGCCTATCCCGGGAATGCCGAAGATCGTCTCGACCACGACCGAGCCGGTGAGCAGGCTCGCCGCCGCCGGCCCGAGATAGGAGACGACCGGCAGGGCCGCGCCTCGCGCGGCATGCAGCGCGATGGTCGAGGTCGAGAGGCCCTGGGCCCGCAAGGTGCGGATATGGTTGGCGCGCAAGGTCTCGATCATTGCCGCGCGCGTCATTCGCGCGATCACGGCGATCTGGGGCAAAGCGAGCGTCACGATCGGCAGCACGGTATTGCGGAAGGCGCCGCCGTTCCAGCCACCGACCGGCAGCCAGGCCAATGTCAGCCCGAAGACGATCTGCAGCACCGGCGCGACGACGAAGTTCGGAATGGTGATGCCGGCGGTGGCGAAGCCGATCACGGCATGGTCGGCAGCGCGGTTCTGGCGGAAGGCGGCGAGCATGCCGAGCGGGCCGCCGATCGCGAGCGCCAGCAGCAGCGCCGAGGCGCCCAGCCGGATCGAGACCGGCAGGCCCTGCGCGAACAGTTCGCCGATCGAGAAGTCGCGGAAATAGAAGGACGGGCCAAAATCGCCGCGCAGCAGGGCTGCGAGATAGGTCAGGTATTGCTGGAACAGCGGCTGGTCGAGCTTGTAGATGCGCCGCAGGTTCTCCATCACCTTGGCTTCGAGCGCCTGCTCGAGATCGAACGGCCCGCCCGGTGCGACGCGCATCAGGAAGAACGAGATCGTCACGATCACGAACAGGGTCGGGATCGCGGTGGCGAGGCGGCGCAGGATGTAGGTGAGCATCAGGTTTTGCCGGGATGCGCGCCATTCTTCCCTTCTCCCCCTGCGGGAGAAGGTGGCCCGAAGGGCCGGATGAGGGGTCGCGCAGGTCTTGGGAGCTGCGGGAGGTGCACCCTTAGGCTCATAATCAGTGTCGCGAGACCCCTCACCCCAACCCTCTCCCGCAAGGGGAGAGGGGGTAGGTCGCGCTTTTCCAGCCGGTCAAGCCCGACCATGACGCGCGCTCTCACCTCACGGCTTCAGGCTCATGAATCGCGTCGGCAGCGCGCCGCGCAGATTCTGCTGGAAGCCCTGCACTTTCGGCGAGACCAGATTCTTTGAGGAATAGTAGAGCACGGGGATCCAGGGCACGTCGGCGGCGAGGATCGCGTCCGCCTCGCGCAGGATCGCGGCGCGCTTGGCGATGTCGATCTCTTCGGCACCCTGCTTCATCAGCGTGTCGAACTGCGGGTTGTTGTACTTGCCCGAGTTGAAGCCGGTGTTGTCGCTCTGGAACAGGAACAGGAAGTTCTGCGGGTCGGAATAGTCGCCGATCCAGCCATAGCGGGCGATGTCGAAATCGCCGCCGTCGCGAAGCAGGGCGAAGTGCGTCTTGCCGTCAGTGTTGATGAAGCTGGTCTCAACGCCGATCGCCTTCCATTGCTCGGCGATCGCGATCACGGTGCGGCGATTATTGTCGGTGGTGTTGTAGCGCAGCTGGACCTTGAGCGGCACGCCGGGCCCGAAGCCCGCGGCGGCGAGCAGCTTCTTGGCTTCGTCCTCGCGGTCGAGCGGGGAGGTGCCCTTGAAGTCGGCCTCGGCGCGCTCGCCGTAATTGCCGATATTCGGCGGGATCACGCCATAGGCCGGCAGCATGGTGCCGCCCCAGATCTCCTCGGCGATGAACTCCCGGTCGATCACCAGCGATAGCGCGCGGCGCACCCTGATGTCGTCGAAAGGCTTCTTCGCGGTGTTGATGATCAGGAAATAGGTGCCGAGATAGGGCGAGACCCTGACCTGCTCCTTGCCGAGCTTCTCGCGCAATTGCTGGATCTGATCGGCCGGGATGTCCGATGTCATCTGCAGCTCGCCGGCCTGGAAACGGCGGGCGGCGGCGGAGAAGTCGGGCGTCGGATAGTAGATGACCGTATCGATCTTGACGTTCGCGGCGTCGTGGAAGGCCTTGTTCTTCTCCAGCCGGATATGCGAGTTCGGCACGAACTCCTTCAGCGTGTAGGCGCCGTTCGATACCCAGTTCTCCGGCTTGACGAAGTCCTTGCCGAACTTCTGGATCGAGGCCGGATGGACCGGCAGCCCGGTCTGGTGGGTCAGCAATTCCAGGAAATAGGGGGTCGGCCGCTCAAGCGCGATCTCGAGTGTGCGGTCGTCGATCGCCTTGACGCCGAGGTCTTCCAGCTTGGCGCCTTCGCCGGCCTTGTTGATCTTCTCGGCATTGCGGATCGGGTAGAGGATGTTGGCGTATTTCGCCCCGGTTTCCGGATTGACCATGCGCCGGAACGAAAAGACGAAATCGCCCGCCGTGACCGGGTCGCCATTCGACCATTTGGCGTTGGCGCGCAGCTTGAAGGCGTAGCTCTTGCCGTCCTGGGCCATCGTCCAGCTCTCGGCGACGCCGGGCACGACTTCGCCGTTGATGTGGTGGATCACCAGGCCTTCGGACAGGTCGCGGAGCAGATGCGCCTCGCTCACCGTCGAGGTCTTGTGCGAATCGAGCGTCTCGGGATCGCCGTCATTGCCACGATGGAACACGACCTGGGCCATGGCGGCGCTGGCGATCGCAAGAAAAAGGCCGCTCGCCAGCGCGAGCGGCCGGATGGCACGCCGGATTCCGGACTGACGGTGGATCTCACGCATGAGCGCTCTCCGAACTCTTCGGACGGGCCCCTTCCCGCTCGTGGCGGGAAGTATGGGCCTATCGCGGCGCGCCCGCCAAGAGCGAAAAGCCGGTATCAACCACTCATGCTAAGCCACTGTCCTGCTTCTGAAAGCTGGCTCAGAAACGACTTCAACAAGGCCTTTCCCAAGGTCAGCCGGCGGCTGCCCGCCCTTGCGCCTCCGCGACCGCGACCGCGGTCATGTTGACCACGCCGCGCGCCGTCACCGAGCCGGTGAGGATGTGCACCGGTTTGGCGGCGCCGATCAGGATCGGCCCGACCGGGAGCGCGTCGGCCAGCACCTTGGCGAACTGATAGGCGATATTCGCGGCGTCGAGATTGGGGAAGATCAGGACGTTGGCGATGCCCTTCAGGCGCGAGGACGGCAAAACCCGCTCGCGGATGGCGGCGACGAGCGCGGTATCCGCCTCCATCTCGCCATCGCATTCCAACTCCGGCGCGCGCTCCTGGATCAGCTTGACCGCCTTGCGCATCTTGATCGAGCTCGGCGTGTCGGCGGCGCCAAAATCCGAATGCGAGAGCAGGGCGATCTTCGGCTCGATGCCGAAACGCGTGACATGGCTTGCGGCCAGCACCGCCATGTCGGCGATCTCTTCCGCCGTCGGGTCATGCTTCACATGGGTGTCGGCGAGGAAGAAGCCGCCCTTGCTGGTGATGATCAGCGTCATTGCGGCGAGGTCGCAGACGCCAGGCTCCAGCCCGATGATATCGCGGATATGGCGTAGCCGCGAGAGGAACCGGCCTTCCAGTCCGGTGATCATCGCATCCGCCTCGCCGCGCACGACGGCGAGCGCCGCGATCACGGTGTTGTTGGTGCGCACCAGCGAGCGTGCCGCCTCGGGTGTGATGCCGCGCCGGCCGGCAATGTCGAGATAGGTCTGGACGTAATCGCGATAGCGCGGATCGTCCTCCGGGTTGATCAGTTCGCAATCGATGCCGGGCCGGATCGTCAGGCCGAAGCGCTTGACGCGGGTCTCGATCACCGAGGGGCGGCCGATCAGGATCGGGATCGCCATGCCTTCCTCGATCGCGATCTGGGCGGCACGTAGCACGCGCTCGTCCTCGCCTTCGGCGTAGATCACCCGCTTCGGATCGGCCTTCGCCTTGGCGAAGAGCGGCTTCATCAGGAAGCCGGAACGGAAGACGAAGCGCGACAGGTCCTCGCGATAGGCCTCGAGGTCGATCAGCGGCTTCTTGGCGACGCCGGTTGTCATCGCCGCCTCCGCCACCGCCGGTGCGATGCGCAGGATCAGGCGCGGATCGAACGGATTGGGAATCAGCGACGTCGCGCCGAAGGTCTGGGACTCGCCGCCATAGGCGCGGGCAGCGATGTCGGAGGTCGCCTCGCGGGCGAGGGCGGCGATGGCGCGGACGGCGGCGAGCTTCATCGCCTCGTTGATCGTCGTCGCCTGCACGTCGAGCGCGCCGCGGAAGATGTAGGGGAAGCACAGGACGTTGTTGACCTGATTCGGATAGTCCGAGCGGCCGGTGCAAATCATCGCGTCCGGGCGGACGGCGAGGGCATCCTCAGGTGTGATCTCGGGGTTGGGGTTGGCGAGCGCCAGGATCAGGGGCTTCGGCGCCATCTGCTTGGCCATTTCGGGCTTCAGCACGCCCGCGGCCGAGAGGCCGAGGAAGATGTCGGCGCCGCCGATCACCTCGGCGAGCGTGCGGGCCTCGGTTTCCTGGGCGTAGATCTCCTTCCAGCGGTCCATCAGCGTGTTGCGGCCCTTGTAGACCACGCCGTCGAGATCGGTGACCCAGATGTTCTGCGTGCGGGCGCCGAGCGACACGAGGAGGTTGAGGCAGGCGAGCGCCGCTGCACCGGCGCCGGAGACAACGATCTTGACCTCGCCGATCTTCTTGCCCGCGAGGTCGAGCCCGTTCAGGACGGCAGCGCTGACGATGATCGCCGTGCCGTGCTGGTCGTCATGGAAGACTGGGATGTTCATCCGGGCCTTGAGCTGCTCCTCGATCTCGAAGCACTCGGGTCCCTTGATGTCCTCGAGATTGATGCCGCCGAAGGTCGGCTCCAGGGCCGCCACGACCTCGACGAATTTCTCGACATTCTTCTGCTCGACCTCGATGTCGAAGCAGTCGATCCCGGCGAACTTCTTGAACAGGACGGCCTTGCCCTCCATCACCGGCTTGGAGGCGAGCGGGCCGATATCGCCGAGGCCGAGCACGGCGGTGCCATTGGTGATGACGGCGACGAGGTTCTGGCGCGAGGTCAGTTCCGCCGCCTCGCTGGGGTCGTCGACGATCGCCTCGCAGGCAGCGGCGACGCCAGGCGAGTAGGCGAGCGCCAGGTCGCGCTGGTTGCCGAGCGGCTTGGTCGCCTGGATCTCGAGCTTACCGGGCTTGGGAAGGCGGTGATAGACGAGCGCCCCCGAACGAAGGTCCGCCGACAAGGTGCTTTTAGCCATCCCCACGCTTCCTCTGCGCCGCCGTTGCTTGCAGACGAGGTCGCGCAGAAAGGGGGTGGGCGTCAAGCGGGGCCGGGCGGCGAAAGACCTGTGCCGCAGGACGAACGGGACCGAATTTCGCGGGCAGGCATTCCGGGATGGGTCAAAACCCAAACAAGTGGAGGCTCGTGAAACAGCCGTGAAACAAAACTAAACATTACAAAGAAATAATGATTTCAAAGGCCTCTGGCGTTGCAGACTGCCTCTCACGCACATCCGCCGATTTGGCTCCGGCGGCCGTTCTTGGGAGGGGTTGATGGAAGCGACGCGATCCGCCTTCGAAGAAGTCGTCTCGTTACGTCAGGCCAAGCAGCTGATTCAGTGCATGGCGCATGAGCAGAGCTTTCTGCTGCTCTCGCCTCCAGGGCTCGGCAAGTCCGAGCTGGTCTACGAGGCGGCGCGCGAGGCGGGGCTGCCCTGCCGCTCGCTGCTCGGCACCCAGATCGCGCCGGAGGATGTCAGCGGCATCCCGCGCATCGTTGGCGAGCGCTCGGTCTTCTGCCCGCCGCGCGTCCTCTTGCCGGAGAAGCCCGAGCCGTTCTGCCTCTTTCTCGACGAATTGCCGGCGTGCTCGCCCGATGTCCAGAAGGCGTTCTATTCCCTGCTGCTGGAACGCCGGCTGGGCGAACATGCCTTGCCGAAGGGCACCTGGGTGGTCGCCGCCGGCAATCGCCTGCAGGATCGCGCTCTGGTGCGGGCGATGAGCTCGGCGCTGGTCAACCGCGTCACCATACTGCAATTGCGCGTCGATACCGACGATTGGCTGGCCTGGGCCCAGCGCGCCGGCGTACGGAGCGAGATCCGCAATTTCATCGCGACGATTCCGGACGCGCTGATGCGCCCGGTGCCGGCGGAGCCCGTGCCGTTCTCGACGCCGCGGGCTTGGGCAATGCTGTCGCGGGCGCTCGACATGGCCGAGAAGGCGGGCTTTCTCAGCAGCGAACTCCGGCGTGCGCTCGCCTTTGGCCGGCTCTCGCCGGAGGACGCGGTGGTGTTCTGCGCGCTGGCTGAGGATTCGATTGGAGCGGTTCGCCCGCTCGAGGACTATCTGCGCAAGCCGGAGCTGCTGCCGAAGGGCGATTCCGCCCGCTGGTTCATCCTCGACTGCATCCGCCAATTCGTCAGGGATGGCCGCGCCGCTGGCATCAAGCCGGCGGTGATCAACCGTTTCCTGCGCAGCCTGTCGCATGAGCACCAGCTTCTCACCCTCAACGACATGGTCGAGACATGGGGGAGCTTGGGGCGGACCGCGCCATGTACGACCTCCTGCGCAAGGTCGCGGCATGAGCACCGCGTCCGATCTCTCAGCCGCCGACCGCGCCACCCATGCGCGGATCATGAAGGGCCTGCGGCTGGTCACCGCGCCGTTCCCGCATCTGGCCGGGCTTGCCGCCGCGGTGCGTGTCGAAATCGATGCGCGCGTGCCGACGATGGGCGTCTTTGCCTCCGGCCGGCTGCTGGCGAATCCTGCCTTCACGGCGAGGCTCTCCGGCGACGATCTCGTCTTCGTGCTCGCCCATGAGCTGCTGCATCTGGCACTGCGGACCCATGACCGGGCTCGCGGCAGCGCTACGCTCGAGTTCAACTACGCCCACGACTACATCATCAACGACATGCTGCGGCATGCGCTCGGCACCACGACGATCCCGGCCGGCGGGCTCGATATGCCGGGTGCCCGCGAGCGCTCGGCCGAGGACATCGTGCTGGAGATGCGCCGCACCGGCAATTACATGCCCTCGCGGACTCAAGTCTGGGAGGGGCAGGTCGTGACCGTCGAGCAGGTGCTCGGCGCGGCGCGGCAGGCGCCGGCGGGCTCGATGGGCGATGCGCTCGACGCGCGGCGCGAGCGCGAGCTCTTTCCGGAGAACAGCGCCGACCAGGCCGAGCGAGCGCGGGCGGTCCGCGATCTCGCAGGGCGCGGCATGGTATTGGCGAAGGCCATGGGCGTGATGCGCGGCAAGGGCGATAGTCCAGGCGGGCAGCAGCAGAGCGTGCGGGCCCAGCGCGGTTTCTTTCACACGCCCTGGCATGTCGCGCTCCAGCCCTGGCTCGACGGCGTCGCGCCGGGCGAGCGCACCTACACCCGCGCCTCGCGCCGCGGCAATGACCACAGCGATGTCGTGATGCCCGGCCGCAAGCGCTATTCCTGGATGCTCAACGTCATCCTCGACACCAGCGCCTCGATGGGTGACGACATCCCGAAAGCGCTCGGCGCCATCGCCGATTTCTGCGATGCGGCCGGGGTCGACGAGATCCGCGTCGTCCAGTGCGACACCGTCGTCACCTCGGACGAGGTGCTCTCTCCGTCAGCGCTCGCCGACTACCAGATCAGCGGCTATGGCGGCAGCGACCTGACGCCAGCGCTCGCTGCCCTGGCGGACGATCCGCGCGTGACCTCTGCCATCGTCATCACCGATGGCGACATCTCCTATCCGAGCGAAGCCGTCCCCTATGCGGTGCTGTGGGCGCTGCCGAAAGCTTCAGCTTCGTTCCAGCCGTCCTATGGCCGGGTCGTCGTCATGCAAGCGGGAGGCGCATCATGAAAGTCGTGCAGGATCTCGTCGCCTATTTCGACAACCGCGGAAAACTCTCGCGCCGGCAACTCAAGACGCTGCTCGAGCAGAACTCGATCGCGTCGGAAGCACCGACGAACATGCATGGGCTCTGCGAGAAGGTCGGAGCCGTCTACTATTTTCGCGTCACGGGTACCGTGGAGGGCCAGCTCTGGGGCACGGACATCTACAGCGGCGACTCGTCGATCGGCGCCGCGGCCGTGCATATGGGGCTGCTCAAGCCGGGCAAGACCGCCGTCTTCAGGGTGACGGTGGTGACGCCGCCGGAGGAGTTTCCCGGCACCGAGCGCAACGGTGTCACCAGCACCCAGTACGGCCGTTATCAGTACGCCTGGAAGCTGTCGGCGATCTGAGACCCTGGCCTGGGCCGCAGCTCAGGCCGCCAGCGCACCGACGCCGCCATCGTGCAGATGGCAGGCGGCGACGTGGCCCGTGGCGATCTCCTTCAGCGCCGGGCGCTCGACCCTGCAGCGCGGCCCGGCTTGCGGACAGCGGGGGTGGAAATGGCAGCCGGACGGCGGATGCAGCGGCGAGGGGATCTCGCCCTTCAGCGGCGCGAAGCGCTTCTTGCGCGCAGCGATCGACGGCACGTTGGCGAGCAGCGCCTGAGCGTAAGGATGCTGCGGGCCCTTGAACAATTCGGCTGCCGGCGCCGCCTCGACGACGCGGCCGAGATACATGATCACGACCCGGTCGGAGAGGTGGCGGACCACCGAGAGATCATGGCTGATGAAGAGATAAGTCAGGTTAAGTTCGTCACGCAGCTTCATGAAAAGATTCAGGACTTGGGCCTGAATCGATACATCAAGTGCGGCCACACTCTCGTCGCACACCAGAAATTGCGGCTTGACCGCGAGCGCCCGAGCGATGCCAATGCGGGCGCGCTGACCGCCGGAGAACTGGTGCGGATAGCGGCGGCGATAAGTCGAATCGAGACCGACGCGGTCGAGCATCTCGGCGACATAGGCGTCCTGCTGCACCTTCGGCACGAGCCCATGCACGACCGGCGCCTCGCCGACGATGTCGGTGACGCGCAGGCGCGGATTGAGCGAGGACATCGGGTCCTGGAAGATCATCTGGATGGCGAGCGTCGCCGCTTTCCGCTCCTCCGACGACATCTCGTTCGTGTAGCGCCCGCGCCAGGAGACGCGGCCGGAGCTGGCATGGTGGATGCCGGCGACGACGCGTCCGAGGGTCGACTTGCCGCAGCCGGACTCGCCCACGAGCCCGACGACTTCGCCCTGGCGGATCGAAAGGTCGACGCTGTCGACGGCGTGAACGACCTGCTCGCTGTATTTCGCGCCGAGCAGGTTGGCGAATTTGGAGGCGGCGTCGAGCGGTTTGGTGAAGCGCTTCGAGACGGCCTCTAAGGTGAGGATCGGCGTCGTCATGCCGCGACTCCGGCGAGGTTCAGCGGGTGGTGGCAGCGCACGCCGCGTGCTCCCGGGAAGGGGGTGACGTCGGGGGCGAGCGCGAGGCAATCGGCCTGCGCGTAATCGCAGCGCGCCGCGAAGGCGCAGCCCTGCGGCAGTCGCGCCAGCGAGGGCGTCGAGCCTCTGATCTGGCGCAAGGGCGCACCGGGCTCGCCTTCGGCCGGCAGCGAACCGAGCAGTCCGCTGGTATAGGGATGGAGCGGGGTGTCGAGCACCGGATCGACCGCGCCGGTCTCGACGATGCGGCCGGCATACATCACCGCGATACGGTCGGCGAGGCCGGCGACGACGCCGAGATCATGCGTGATCCAGACCAGCGCCGTGCCGGTATCGGCGCAGAGCCCCTGCATCTCCGCCAGGATCTGGCTCTGGATGGTAACGTCGAGCGCCGTCGTCGGCTCGTCGCAGATGATCAAGGGCGGGCGGTGCAGCAGGGCGATCGCGATGGCGACGCGCTGGCGCATGCCGCCGGAGAACTGATGCGGATAGGCGTTGAGGCGTTCCTCGGGCGAGGGGATGCCGACCTTGGCGAGCGCATCGCGGGAGCGCTCGCGGGCCGCCTTGTGCGAGACCCTGTCATGGGCGGTGACGGCCTCGATCATCTGCGTGTCGACACGCAGGACCGGATTCAGCGTCATCATCGGGTCCTGGAAGATCATCGCGACCTCGCGGCCACGGACCTTGCGGAAGCCCTCCTCGTCGAGCCCGACGAGCTCCTTGCCATTGAGCTTGATCGAGCCCTCGACGATTCTGCCCGGCGGGTCGATCAGACCCATCACCGAGAAGCCGGTGACAGACTTGCCGGATCCCGACTCGCCGACGAGCCCGAGTACCTCGCCGCGCTCGACATGGAAGGAGACGCCGTCGACCGACTTCACCGTGCCGGCGCGGGTGAAGAAGTGGGTCTTGAGGCCGCTGACTTCGAGAACGGGCGCCATGCTCACTTCTCCAGCCGCGGGTTGAGCACGTCGCGCAGGCGGTCGCCGACCAGGTTGATCGAGACGATCGTCATCAGCAGCGCAAAGCCGGGGAAGACCGAGATCCAGTAGCTGCCGGAGAGCATGTACTGGAAGCCGTTGGCGATCAGCACGCCGAGCGAAGGCTCGGTCTGCGGCAGGCCGACGCCGAGGAAGGAAAGCGTCGCCTCCAGCGAGATCGCATGGGCCGTCTGCACGGTGACGATGACGATCACCGGCGCGAGGCAATTCGGCAGGATGTGGCGGAAGACGGTGCGGGCATGGGAGAGCCCCAGCGACTGCGCCGCCTCGACATATTCCTTGCGCCGCTCGACCAGCGCCGAGCCGCGCACGGTGCGAGCGTAATAGGCCCATTGCACCATCACCAGCGCGATGATGATCTTGTCGACGCCCTTGCCGAGGCCCGCGACCAGGATCAGCGCGACCAGCACGGACGGCAGCGAGAGCTGCAGGTCGACGAGACGCATGATCGCGTTCTCGGTACGCCCGCCGGCATAGGCGGCGATCAGGCCGACCGCCGAGCCGATCGTCGCGGCGAGGATGCCCGAGAAGGCGCCGACCATCAGCGAGATGCGCAGGCCGTAGAGGATGCCCGAGAGCAGGTCGCGGCCGACGCCGTCCGAGCCGAGCCACATGGTGAAGCCCTCGCCGGAGGCCGAACCCGGCGGCTGGCGCGAATCCATCACGTCGACGCTGGCGAGATCATAGGGGTTCTGCGGCGCGATCAGCGGCGCCGCCAGGGCGAGCAATACGATCAGGATGAAGAGGACGAGGCCGAACAGCGCCAGCCGGTCCTCGATGAAGGAGCGGACGAAGCGCCGGAACGGCGTCTCCTCCTTGGCCTCGACAGGCGGTGCGGCGGCGGGCAGGGCGGCTTCGCTCATGATGTCGCCTCCGTCAGGCGTACGCGTGGGTCGAGCGCCGAATAGACCATGTCGACCAATAGGTTGATGGCGACGAACAGCACGACGACGACCATGACGTAGGCGACGATCACCGGCCGATCGAGCCGGGTGATCGCCTCCAGAAGCAGGCGCCCCATGCCCGGCCAGGCGAAGATCGTCTCGGTCACGACCGAGAAGGCGACGAGCGAGCCGAATTCCAGTCCGAGCACGGTGACGATCGGGATCATGATGTTCTTCAGGATGTGGACGCCGATGATCCGGCTCTGCGACAGGCCCTTGGCCCGGGCGAACTTGACGTAATCCATCAGCGCCGCCTCGCGGGCGCCGGCCCGCGCCAGGCGGATCACCAGCGAGATCTTGAGCAGCGCCAGGTTGAGCGCCGGCAGGGCGACATGCTGCCAGCCCTTCAGCGTCAGCAGCGACGTTTCCAAGCCGAAGATCGAGACTGTCGGTCCACGTCCGGTCGCCGGCAGCCAGCCGAGGCCGACCGCGAAGGTCAGGATCAGCATCAGGCCAACCCAGAAGGTCGGCAGCGAGAAGCCGAGGATCGAGACCGCCATGATGAAGCGCGACAGCCGGCTTTCCGGCTTCAAGCCGGCATAGAGGCCGAGCGGCAGGCCGATCACGATCGCCATGAAGAGCGCGACGAAGGCGAGCTCCAGCGTCGCCGGCATGCGGCTGAGGATCAGCTTGATGGCGGATTCGCCATGGACAAAGGAGCGGCCGAGATCGCCCTGCACGGCGTTCTTCAGGAAGACCAGGAATTGCTCCCAGATCGGCCGGTCGAGCCCGAGCTGGCGCGCCGTCTCGGCGATCTGCTGCTGGTCCATCTCGGGCGAGATCAGCATGTAGATCGGGTCGCCGACGACGTTCACGCCGAAGAAGACGATCACGAGCATGGCGGCGATGACGAAGAGGGCTTGCGCCAGGCGGCGCAGGATGAATGCCAGCATGGTCCGGGGCCTTCCGGATCGTTCAATCCGGCTCCAGCTTAAAGCTGGAGCAAGTTAAAGATAGAGCCGTTCCGCGCGGCCGATACCGGCGTGATGCCGGGAGGCGGGCGCACATGGAACGGCTCAGAGGATATGTCCGCTAAGGCGGGCCGGGCTCGGGCCCAGCCCGCCATCGGCGGTGTGTTCAGCCGGTCCGGTTCAGTCCTTCCGGATGCCGGTCGCCAGCGTGTACTCGTCGGTGCGGGCCTGTACCTTGACGCCCTTGCGCGAGGCCCAGGTGTTCAGCTGGTAGTGCGTCGGGATCAGGCCGACATCGTTCATGCTGATGTCCATCGCCTCGGCCAGAGCGGCATCGCGCTTGGCGTCGTCGACGGTGCGCAGCGCCTCATCGACCTTGGCGTCGAAGGTCGGGTTGGAGTAGCGGCCGCGATTGGTCGCGCCCATGCCCTTGGCGGGATCGAAGGTGGCGAGCAGCGCCTTCAGCGAATCCGAGGATTCGCCGGTGCCGGCGCCCCAACCGACCAGGATGAAGGAGAACTCGGGCACATTGCCCTGGCCGCCCTGCGAGGCGCGGGTGAAGAAGTTCGCCGCCGGCAGCGTCTCGACCTCGGTCTCGATGCCGAGTCGCGAGAACATCTGCGCGACGGCCTCGATGATCTTGGTGTCGTTGAGGTAGCGGTTGATCGGCCCGTGCAGCTTCATCTTGAAGCCGTTCGGGTAGCCGGCCTCGGCGAGCAGCTTCTTGGCGCCGTTGAGGTCGAAGGCGACCGGCTTCAGTTTCTTGGAGGTGCCGAAGAAGCCGTCGGGCAGGAGCTGGCCGGCGGGGATCGCCTCCTTCTCCATGATGCGATCGACGATACCCGGACGATTGATCGCCATCGACAGCGCCTGGCGGACCTTGAGGTTGCGCAGCGGGTTCTTGATCTCCGAGCCGTCCTTGCCCTTGATGAAGGGCGAGACCTCGCGGAAGTGATCCATGTGGAAATAGATCACCCGGTTCGAGACCGTGCTCGCGACGCTGAGCTTGGCATCGCCCTTGAGGCGGGCGACGTCCGAGGTCGGCACGTTCTCGATCACGTCGAGATCGCCGGCGAGCAGCGCCGCGACGCGAGTCGGGGCCGAGGTGATCATCCGGAAGGTGACCTTCGACCAGGGCTCCTTGCCGCCCCAATAGCTCTCGTTCGGGGTCAGCACGACGCGGTCGCCGGCGACGTATTCGGCCTGCTTGTAGGCACCGGTACCACCGGTGGTGCACTTGCCGAGGTTGAAGTCCTCGGTGGTGGTATCCTTGCACTTGGCCGGGATGATGCCGAAGGTCGAGAGATCGGTCGGCACCAGCGGCGCTGGAGTCGCGGTCTTCACGCGGACGGTGAAGTCATCGACCTTGGTGAATTCCTTGCCGCGGACATAGGCCGAGAAGCTCGACGGGCTTTTCGGCACGTTCGGCGCGCGCTGCATGGTGGCGATCACGTCGTCCGCCGTGAACGGCGTGCCGTCATGGAACTTGACGTTCTTGCGCAGCTTGAATTCCCAGGTCGTGTCGTCGATCGCCTTCCAGCTCTCGGCGAGCAGCGGCTTCAGCGCCTGCTTCTCGTCCTGCCCGACCAGCGGCTCGTAGATGTGCCGCGCCAGCATGTTGTTGGGGGTGAGGTTGTGATAGTGCGGGTCGAGCGAGCTGAGCTCCGCCGACAGGCCGATCTTGAGCTCCTGGGCACCGGTGGCGCCGGCGAGCAGGACAAGCGGCGCGGCCAGCGCGGCCGCTTTGGCGGCGGCGATGGATTTGGTGATCGTCGTCATCTGAGGAACCTCCCGAGTTCTGGCGCTATTTAGGGCAAGCGGGGGGCCCTCCGCCAGCGGGCGGCGGAGAATTTTCTTCTACAGTTTACGGTTGTCCAGAAGGGACGCGACCGCGAAGGCTCAGAACGCCTTGAAGGTGATGATCGTGTGGGTGTCGGCGATCTCGGGGATCGACTGAACCTTCTGGGCGACGAAATGGCCGATGTCGACATCGGCCGCGACGTGGAACTTGGCCAGGATGTCGTAATTGCCGGCGGTCGAATAGATTTCCGAAGCGATCTCGCGGTCGGCGAGTTCGCTGGCGACCTCATAGGTCTTGCCGAGCCTGCATTTGATCTCGACGAAGAAGGTCTGCATCGCGCGCTCCGGAATCCTCACGCCCTTCGATAGCCGCTGGCGCGGGAAGATCAAGCGCCGGCGAGTTCGGCGATGCGGCGTGTGATGCTGCTTTCGGGATCGGGAAGCGTGTCGAGCACGGTGAAGTGGTTGGCGCCGTCGATCTCCTGATAGCGCGTGCGAACGCCTTCCAGGCCCCAGACGTCGGTGAGCTGGCGGCTCTGCCTGAGATATTCGGCGCTCTCGGCCCCGCCGACGACCGCGTCCATGACGAGACCTGAGGGAGCCGGCCAGAACAGCGGACTCTCGCGCTCCGCCCCTTCCAGCGTCAGGCCAAGCGCTTTGTTGAGGCTGGTCTCGGTCAGGGGCTTCAGATTGTAGAGGCCGGAGATGCCGTAGGCTGCCGGCACGATCTGGTCGGGCAGTTCCGGATCGACATTCTTCCAGCCCGTCGCCAGCAGGCAGGCGGAGAGCTGGCCACCGGCCGAATGCCCGGCTGCGACCACCGGCAGATTGTAACGCAGCCAGATCGTCGCGGCAGCCTGCTGCAGCTCCCAGACGATGTGGCCAACCTCGACCTGTGGGCAGAGGTCGTAGCCAACGACTGCGACGGGGACGCCGAGCTGGTTGAGCCCGCGCGCCATGTGCGAGAAGTAGCTCGGATCGAGCGCCTGCCAGTAGCCGCCATGGATGAAGAGCACGATCGCCTTGCTCTTCACGTCCTCCGGCTTGAACAAATCATAGGTCTGGCGCGGGCCCTCGCCATAACGGACGCCGAGCTCGCTGACGGCGACCTCGCGATAGGCGGCCGCATCGCGGGCCCAGCCGGCGATGATGCCCGGATGCTCTGGCACGCGGGCGCGGTTGTTGTATTCGGTCTCGTAGTCGACGGACATCGGATCCTGATCTTGCTGCGCCTCGGCTGTCGCCGCCGGCTCGGTTCGGGAGCAGTTTGCGCCATGCGCACCCGGCCGGTCGAGGTCTTTTGACAGTGGCCACCGCAAACGCGACAAGACGGCAGCCTCGATCGCGCCGGAGCCGCCCATGGACAACCCCGTTCTCGCCGAAGTCACCCGTGGCAATACGGTCGAATCGCGCCATCGCGGCTCGGTGATCGTTGTCGATGCCGACGGAGCCGTGGTGCTCTCGCTCGGCGATGTCGAACGCCCGGTCTTCCCGCGCTCGGCGGTGAAGGCGCTGCAGGCCCTGCCGCTGCTCGAAAGCGGCGCCGCCGACCGCTTTCGTCTGACGCCCACGGAGATCGCGCTCGCCGTCGCCTCGCATTCCGGCGAGGAGCGCCACGCCGAAACCTCGCTCGCCATGCTGAAGAAGGCCGGCCGCGACGCCTCCTGCCTCGAATGCGGCGCGCATTGGCCGATGGGCGAGGCAGCGACGCGTGCGCTCGCCAGGGCCGGCCGCGAGCCGAGCGCGCTCAACAACAACTGCTCGGGCAAGCATGCCGGCTTCGTCTGCCTGTCCTGCGGCATCGACGAGGACCCGGCCGGCTATGTGAAGGGCACCCACCCGGTACAGCAGGCGGTCCGTGCCGCGCTGGAGGAGGTGACGGGTGCATCGCACAAGGCCGAGCTCTCTGGCACCGACGGCTGCTCGATCCCGACCTATGCCGTGCCGTTGAAAGCGCTGGCGCTCGGTTTCGCCCGCTTCGGCACCGGCAATGGCCTTGGCCCCAAGCGCGCCGAGGCGGCGCGGCGTATCCGCGAGGCGGTCGCGGCCAACCCCTTCATGGTCGCCGGCACCGGCCGCTTCGACACGCGCTTCATGGAGGTCTTCGGCGCGCGCGCCTTCATCAAGACCGGCGCTGAGGGCGTTTATTGCGGCACGCTGCCGGAACTGGGCTACGGCATCGCGCTGAAATGCGATGACGGTGCCGGCCGCGCCACCGAGATTACCATGGCCACGCTGGTCGAGCGCTTCCTGCCGCGTCAGGGCGGTGACGAGGAGGCCTTTGCGCCCTTCCGCGAGACTGTCATGAAGAACTGGAACGGCATCGAGGTCGGCCGCGTCCGCGCGGCGGAGGCGTTGCGGCAGCGCGCTTGACGGCGAAGGAGGGGCAGCGCGAGGTTCATCGCTCGCTTTCGAGTCCCGCCTCATGTCGCATGCTTCTGCATCGCCCGAAAAACCCATCGTGATTGGCCGCGCCGGCGCGCTCGGGCGTGACCTGCTCGCCGGGCTGACGCTCGCGGCGATCACGATCCCTGAGCAGATGGCGACGGCTCGGCTCGGCGGCTTCGAACCGCAGATCGGTTTCTACGCCTTCATCGCGGCGACGCTCGGTTTCGTCCTGTTCGGCGCGAGCCGCGTGCTGACGGCTGGTGCCGATTCGACGATCACGCCGATCTTCGTCAGCGGCCTTGCTGCACTGGCTGTAGGTGGTGCGATCCCGGCGGGCTCGGCGACTTTGCTCGCGCTCCTGGTCGGGCTTGCACTCATCCTCGCCGGCCTGCTCCGACTTGGCTGGATCGCTGATCTCCTGTCGGTGCCGGTGCTGACCGGCTTCCTCGCCGGCATCGCCGTGCATATCGCCGTGTCGCAGCTGCCCGGCCTGCTCGGCATTCCCGGCGGCGGCCATCATATCGCCGGCCAGCTCGCGGCGCTCTGGCACGGGCTTCACGGCGTCAATCTCATCTCGGTCGCGATCGGCCTTACGACGCTCGCGACAGTGACCCTCTGCGAGCGCTTCGCCCCGCGCGTGCCGGGGGCGCTGCTGGCGCTCGTGGCAGCGACGGCCGCGGTGGTGCTCTTTCAGCTGGAGGCGCGCGGAGTCGCGGTGCTCGGCGCCTTGCCCTCGGGCTGGCCGAGCTTGGCGCCGCCCGTGCTCGACTGGGCCGATATCCGCAGCCTCGTGCCGCTCGCGCTGGTCATCGCGCTGGTGGTGATGATGCAGACCGCCATGGTCAGCCGCTCCTTTCGCGACCCGGATGGCGGCGAGCCGAAGGTCGATCGCGACTTCATAGGGCTCGGCGCGGCGAACCTCCTGGCCGGGCTCGCCAGCACCTTTCCCGTCAACGCCAGCCCGCCAAGGACGGCTGTCGTCGCCGAGAGTGGCGGACGATCTCAGCTCGCGGCGACAACGGCGGCGCTGATCGTGCTCGCGCTTGCGGTCGCCGGCGGCTCGCTGCTGGCGCAGGTGCCCGTGGCGGCGCTGGCCGGCGTGCTGCTCTTCGTGGCGCAGCGCATCGTCCGGGTCGAGGTCATCCGACGGATCGCCGGCCAGTCGCGAACCGAATTCGCGCTCGTGCTGCTTACGGCCATCGCCATCGTCTGGCTCCCGGTCGAGACGGGCGTCGGCGTCGGAATCGGCCTGTCGCTGCTGCATGGTGTCTGGATGACGACGCGCAGCGAGCCGCTGGAGCAGTTGCGCATTCCCGGCACGACGATCTGGTGGCCGCCCGAGCCCGGCCGCCATGGCGAGCAGGTCGAGGGCGTGCTTGTGATCGCCTTTCCGGCGCCGCTTCTGTTCGCCAATGCCGAGATTTTCCGCCTCGGCGTGCTCGGGCTGCTTGCGGAGCGGAAGCCGAGCCTGCTCGTGCTCGATGCCGGCGGCGTCCCTGCCATCGACTATACGGCGGCGCAGGCCCTGCTCGCCGTTGCGGCTGCTTGCCGAGAGCGGGGTGGAGCCTTCGCCATCGCCCGGGCCGAATCCACGCGGGCACTCCGGGCGCTGGCGGATTTCGGCGTGATCGCCGAGATCGGGGCTGAGCGTGTCTTCCATAGCGTCGAGGAGGCGGTGAGGGCGCTAGGCCGGTGACCGCCGCGACCTTCAGCCGACGGCGTTACCTTCGACGCGAATGCCGGCGGCGCGCTTGTCTTCGCCCTTGGTCAGGTCGCCGGTCACCGCCTTGCCGAATTCGGTGCCGACCACCGCGCCGAGCTTCGCCTCGCTGATCACATTATTGGCGATCAGGGCGTTGCGCTCCTTTGCGACGAGTGAAACGGAGATGCCGATCCCGCTGCGCCGCACCATGTTGCCGGTCGCGACGATATTGCGCATCGCCCAGGACCAGCCGAGCGAGATGCCGACCTCGCTGGCGTTCTCGATGACGTTGCCGGTCACCGCCGCTTCCGCCTCGACATGCACGCCGAGCCCGCCGACGAGCTCCTTGCCCTTCGGCGCCAGCCCCTTTTGCGCATTGCGGATGATGTTGTTGGCAACGACCGAGAGCCGCCCGCCATGGTCGAGATTGGTGATGTTGGCGCCCTGCGCGCAATCCTCGACGAGATTGTTGGCGATGACCGCGCCTTCGAAGGCGAACTCCGAATAGAGCCCGGTCTCGCCGCAGCGCCGGCCCTGATTGCCGAGGATCTGCACGCCCGAGCCGGAGTTGTTGCGGATGAAGGTCAGCGCGCAATCGCGCAGCGTATTGCCTTCGATGACCACACCGCCGGCGCGGAACAGGCTGATGCCATTGCCGTTCTGGCCGTCGCCGCCAGCATCGCTGCGGATGCGATTGAGGCGGTTGCCGCGGATGAGGCTCTGCTCGTCGCCCGCCTGGCTGCGCCAGAGCTGGATGCCGTTGTTGCCGCAATCCTCAATCGTGTTGGCCTCGATCGAAAGCCCGCGCGAATCAAGCGAGAACAGCGCCGAATCCCGCATCGAGCGGAAGCGGTTGCGCTCGATGCGACCGGCAGTCCGGCTGAGCGTCAGCCCGACCGAGCCGGCATTGGCGAACTCGCAATCGGATAGGGCGAGGTCGAGCACCTCCTCGATATTGAGCAGGCCGCCGCGCTGGCCGAGCTTGATGTCGAGCCCATCGAGCACAATTCCGGAGATCGCAGTGCGTTTGATCCGCCGTGCCACCAGCATTGGGCCGGCCTGCGCGGCGACGAATTGCGTCGCGCCGGGTACGCCGATCAGCCGTGCATTCTCGGGCAGGACGACATTGGCGACGCGGTAGCGGCCGGGCGCGACGATGAGCGGCGTATCGCGTTTTACGGCTTCGACCAGGGCATTCTGAAGAATGCGCGACTGGTCATCGGCGGAGCCGGGGCGCAACCCGAACTGCGTCGCTTCGAGTCCAAATATGCCGAGCGGAACCGGCGTGCTCGGGCGCGGCGCCTGTGCCAGCGCGGGACCGACTGAGGCCGCAACCGTGCCGAAAAGGGCCGTCCGCAGCCAATCGCGGCGCGAAAGCGTCATTAGAGCCTCCATCATGACGGCGCGGCTTCAAGAGGCGTGCCGTCGACCGGGCCCGCGGCTCGGTTACAGGCCGAGCGCCCTCGCGATCTCGTCTGCGGCCGCTGTCGGCGCCATTTCGCCTGCAGCGACGGCCGCTTCCAGCTTGGGCGTACGTGCCTTCAGGGCCGGATCGTGCCGGAGCTTCGCCTGAAGCCGGTCCTGTACCATCGCCCACATCCATTTGACGTCCTGCCGCCGGCGCTTCTCGGCGATCAGGCCCTTCGCCTCGAAGCGGGCGCGGTGCTCTTCGATCTTGGCCCAGAGCGCGTCGAGGCCGGCGCCGGTCAGGCCGGAGATCGTCACCACCGGCGTCGACCACAGCGTCGATGCGGGCGCGAGGATGTGCAGCGCGGCCTTGTACTGGGCTGCCGCGGTGCGCGCAGCCGTCGCGCCGTCACCGTCGGCCTTGTTGACGGCGAGCATGTCGGCGAGCTCGATGATGCCCTTCTTGATGCCCTGCAATTCGTCGCCGGCATTGGGCAGCATCAGCACCAGGAAGAAATCGGTGAGATCGGCGACCGCCGTCTCCGATTGGCCGACGCCGACGGTCTCGACCAGGATGACGTCGAAACCGGCCGCCTCGCAGAGCAGCATGGTCTCGCGAGTCTTGGCCGCGACGCCGCCGAGCGTGCCGGAGGAGGGCGAGGGCCGGATATAGGCATTCGGGTCGACGGCGAGCTGTGCCATGCGCGTCTTGTCGCCGAGGATCGAGCCGCCGCTGCGGGTCGAGGAGGGGTCGACCGCGAGCACGGCCACCTTGTGGCCCTGGCCGGTGAGATAGCTGCCGAGCGCGTCGATCGTGGTCGACTTGCCGACGCCGGGCACGCCGGTGATGCCGACCCTGATCGCCTTGCCGGTATGCGGCAGGAGGCGGGATAGAAGTGCCTGCGCCTGTTCGCGGTGGTCGGCGCGCCGGCTTTCCGCGAGCGTGATCGCCCGCGCCAGCGCCGCGCGCTCGCCCGCCAGAATCGCATCGCCGAGCGCTGCAAGATCGACCATGCTCCGCTGGTAGCAAGAGAGTGCTTGCAGCGGAAGCGGGGCTTTTTGGGGACAGCAGTGTCATCCCGGCTCTTGCCAAGCGACGGGGACGGTGAGACGAGTCTCGCCGGTTGGGAGAGCGTGTCTCGTGTCCGGCTTGCGGTCTTTCGTCCTCGTCTCGCTCTTGTCGCTTGTGCTCGCCGCCTGCGGTGGCCCGCCGCGTGTGCTGGTCGTCTCGGCGGCCAAACCAAATGACACCTCCGGCACGGTCAGCATCTTCGTCGCGACCTCACGCGCCTCGACCAAGCAGCCGGAATATTTCAGCGGCGAGCGCAGTCCGGCAGTCGCCTTTGCGCGGCTCGACATCAACGTGCCGCGCAATCACCAGGTCGGCCAGCTCGAACTCCCGGGCAGCGTCACGAGCGCGGGCGATCCCGCCAGCCATTTCACCGTCGGCGACGTTAAACTCCTCTCCGAGCCGGAGATGCTGAAGGAGGTGAAGGCTGCGGTCGCGCAGCGTCCGCCAGCCGAGCGCGAGGTGCTCGTCTTTGTCCACGGCTTCAACACCAATTTTGCCGACGCAGCCTTCCGCTTCGCCCAGATCGTCACCGATTCCGGCTTCAAGGGCGTGCCGGTGCTGTTCACATGGCCGTCTCGCGCCCAGATCCTCGCATACCCTTACGACCGCGATAGCGCCGACTTTTCGCGCGATGCGCTCGAAACCGGCTTGCGTGTGATCGCCCGCGATCTCGGCGCCAACCGCTTCGATATCCTGGCGCACTCGATGGGGACCCTGCTCACCGTCGAGACGCTGCGCCAGGCCGCGATCCGGGGCGACGGCAGCTTCGGTGGCAAGCTGCGCAACGTCATGCTGGCGGCGCCCGACATCGACCTCGACGTGTTCAAGACCCAGCTTGCTGCGATCAAGCGGCCGGTGACCGTCTTCGTCTCATCGGATGATCGCGCGCTCGATTTTTCGCGCCAGTTCGCCGGCGACAAAACCAGGCTTGGTGCAATCTCCGACAAGGATACCGAGGTCGTCGCCGATCTGCGCAAGGCCGGGGCGACGATCATCGATCTATCCGGGGATCGCAGCGGCGACGACTATAACCACGGCAAGTTCGCGACCACGCCGCGCATCGTCGAGATGATCGGAAAGCGGCTCGGCGCCGATGGCCTGGATGGCCGGACCGGCGGCGGCATGCTCGGCCTCGACCCGAAGGCTTCGCCCTCTTTTGTCGCGCGTGATCGGTAGAGAATGTTCGCTTCTCTGCGAGTCGCGAACATTCTTTACTTGTTTATTTTGACGCAGTTCCGGGCGCAAAATCGCTGCGCACTTTTGCTGGAATTGCTTTAGCCGCCGCATTCTGGCCGCGTTGGTCTGGCCTTAAGGGGCGCGCGGGCAGAAGGTCCGCACCCCCATTCTTGGACCTAGCCAGTGACCTCGCCTTCGCGACATGCCGTCTCACGCCGCTCCTTCGTCGCCTTGCTCGGGCTGGGGCTGGCTGGCTGCGGCCAGAGCGAGGCGTCGATCTCGCCCTTCGTCGGGCCGGCGGATTCATCCAGCTTCGGCAAGGAGCCGCAGCTGCTGGTCGCGACGACGCGAAAACCGATGGGCGATCGGGCACCCTATTTCAGCTCCGAGCGCGGCAGCGGGCTGACCTTTGCCGAGGTCAGGCTGTCGGCGCCGGGACGCGGCGTCGCTGCGCAGGTGAGCTCCGTCGTCAGTGGCGACTGGGCCGTGCTCGGCGTGACCCGGCGGAGCGCGGCCGACGCCGCCCGGAGCTTGGCCGATGCCGCGACCGGCCGCGACGTGTTGCTCTATGTCCACGGCTTCAATGAGACCTTCGAAACGGCCGCGCGCAGCGCTGGACAGCTCTCGCATGCGCTCGCCTTCGAGGGGCGCACGGCGCTCTTCACCTGGCCGTCGGGCAGTGGGCTGCTCGCCTATGCCTATGATCGGGAGAGCGCGCTCTGGTCGCGTGATGGCTTCGTCCAGACCTTGAAGGCGCTTGTCGCCAACCCGACGATCGGGCGGATCAACATCGTCGCGCATTCCATGGGCAGCTTCCTGACGCTGGAAGGTCTGCGCGAGCTGCGCGATTTCGAGGGCCTTTCCGACAGGATCGGTGCGGTCGTCCTGGCCTCGCCCGATGTCGACATCGACGCCTTCGAGCAGACCGTGCCGAGGCTCGGCTCGATCGCCCGGCGCATGACCGTGATCATCGATCCCGGCGACAAGGCGCTCGCCGTCTCCTCACGTATCGCCGGCGGCGTCGCCCGCGCCGGTACCGCCGACCGCGAGCGATTGGAGCAGCTCGGCGTGCGCGTCGCCGATACCGCCGGCCGCGGCTGGAGCCTGCTGCGCCACGACCTTTTCCTGTCGAACAGCGAAGTGACGCAGGTCGTGCGCCGCGCGATCGACCGGTCGCAGTTCTGACCCGGAGGCCGGAGCCTCCGGGGCAGCTTATCTGGGTTCAGCCCGCCGGCTTGAGCGCGATGACCGAACGCGCCGCCTTCTCGATCGCCTCCCGCGAATAGAGCAGCGGCGCATAGTCGCCGGCCGCCCAGAGCGGTGCGAGATCGCGATAATGCGGGCTGTAGGCATCGCCGGACTGCCCGGGCGTGTTGATGAAGCGGCTCTCGTCCCACTTGCCGACGTCCAGCACCATGCGGAAGGAAGCCCCCGCGATCACCTTGAAGTCGGAGATCCGGTAGGACGCCGCGCGCGGGCTGAAGGCCGAGCCGCCCATGGCGAGCCGGCCGACATTGAGCTGCGCCCGGTCTGGGCCGCCGGCGAGGGGCGAGAGTGCATGGTCGAACTGGGCGTGGTGGATCTTGCCCCAGTTCCAGCTCGCCGTATCCGGACCGAGCGACTGGCGCAGCTCCTCCATCGCCGCTTTCAGCGTCTCCAGCAGCAGGGCATCGCGCGCGGCCTTCGGATTGGCGCCGAGCGCGCTGTCGGGCGTTTCGAGATAGGCAACGACCGCAGCCACATCGAGCGGTCCGATCACGCTGCGCGCCTTTTTCAGGCACGGCCTTCGCCGTCAGCGCGCGGCCGAGATGCTTGCTCATCCAGACCTCCGACAGTGCGGCGGCGGCGCTGTCGACGGAGGTCTCGTGGTTCCAGCTCTTGATCAGCTTCAAACCTTCGGCGGTGACCGGGTCGTCGGATGACAGCGGCGCGAGCAGGACGGCGAGCTTGCGGGCATTGTCGGAGCTGTCGTCGTTCTGCAGCGCCATCGCGTCGGACAGCGTCACCTTGCTCTTCGTGCCGAGCACGGCCTTGATCCGGTTGATGCGCGAGGGATCGGACCATTCGAAGCCGATGCGCTTGGCCAGCAGCGGATGGTCCTTCGGGATGTTCATCTCGTTGGCGGTGGCGAAAAAGCCGTCGGTCGGGTTGTAGACCTCGGGCAATTCGCCGGCCTTGAGGAAGCCGGTCCATTCATAGCGGCCATCGCCGGGCACCGGCATCAGGCCGTCATGGTTCGGCCGCTGCGGCGCGCGCCCGCCGACGATCCAGCCGATATTGCCCTTGTTGTCGGCATAGACTTGGTTTTCGGACGGCGCGCCCCATTCCGCCATCGCCTTCTTGAAGCCGGCCCAGTCCTTCGCCGTCATGTATTCGGCCGAGTTGAAATAGGCCGACGTGCCCGGCTCGAACCAGACCGTGCGAATGGCGAAGGCGCGTTTCTCGTCAGGCTCGGCCTTCATGATCGGGCCATGGCGGGTGAATTTGAGCTCGATCTGGCGCGGTGCCTCGCCTTTGACCTCGATGGTGTCGTTGACGCTCCGCATCTCCTCCCAGCCACTGCCATAGCGATATTGGTTCGGATTGGCCGGGTTGGTCTCGTAGACGTAGAGGTCTTCCTGATCGATCGCGAAGATCGTCAGGCCGAAGGCGATCTCGCCATTATGGCCGATCGAGATGCCGGGCAGAGCGGGCTCGCCGGCGCCGATCACCGAGAGGCCCGGCGCGTTGAGGTGCACGACATAGCGCAGCGACGGCACGCCATGAGCGCGGTGCGGGTCGTTGGCGAGGATCGGCCGGCCGGTCGCCGTGCGGCTCGCCGCGATCGTCCAGTTGTTCGAGCCGATGGTGGAGATGCTGTCGCCGGCCGCGGCGAAGATGGCGTCGCGGTCGAGCGCGGCGCGTTTCTCGCCGGGGGCGGCGAAGGTGACGTCGCGCGTCGCGAGATTGTAGTCGTCGAGGATATCCGGCTTGATCGCGCAGGGATCGAGCCCATCGGGCACCTTGGTCGTTACGCTCGGCTCAAGTACGCGCCGGAAGCGGTCAGCCTCGATGCCGGCGGCGCAGGCGACGCGGGCGCGCACCACCTCGGACATCACATTGCGGGTCAGGCCATGGCTGCGGATACGCACCACGTCCTCGGCGTTCCAGCGATCAGGCAGGGTGCCCGAGACGCGGAAATCGAGCGGCAGCGGCTGCTTGCCGGCCCGCACCTCATCGACGCGCGCATTGATGCCGGCGACGAAAGCGTCGGTATAGGCCTTGGCGTCGGGGCCATAGGCGGCCCATTCCTTGTCCATCTCGCCGCGATAGAGGAAGAGCCGGGCGGCCCGGTCCTGCGCGACATAGGACGGGCCGAAATCCTTGGCCAGCAGCCCGAGCCCGCGCTTGCGCCAGAGATCGATCTGCCAGAGCCGGTCGCGCGCCGCGTTGTAGCCCTGCAGGAACAGGGCGTCGCGGGTGGAGGCTGCGTAGATGTGCGCCACGCCCCATTGATCGAGGATGAGCTCCGCCGGCCCCTGCAATCCGGCGACGGCCTGCTCCGAACGCTTGACCGCGCTCGAAAGCTCGGCCCGTGCGGGCAGGGATGCGGCGATCATGACGGTGGCGATGGCAAACAGCGACGCTGCGCCGCCGGCGCGAAGTGCTCTGCTCATGGTGTTCCTCCGTGCGGCCCGTCTTTGGCGACGTGCCTTGCCGGGGGAGCTTAGGAGCAGGCTGGTCGCCGGGCACTGCTAGCAGCCACATGGCAGCCTTGCCGCGCCGGCATGTGCTGTGGAGCGTTCCTTGCGCGTGCCCGAACTACAGCGGCGGCAGGCCGACCCGCTTCTTGATTGTCGCCAGCGCGAAATTGGATTCGACCGACTGGACGCATTTCAGCCGCGTCATCTTCTGCTTCAGGAAGCGCTCATAGCCGTCGATGCCGTCGGTCAGGACGCGCAGCAGATAGTCCTGGCTGCCGGTCATCAGGTAGCATTCCGCCACTTCCGGCCAGTTTTCGATCGCCTTCTCGAATTCGGCGATGTGCTCCGTGTTCTGCTGGCTGAGCCGGACCGAGACGAAGACGCTGAAGGGCAGGCCATAGGCCTTGGGGTCGACGATCGCCGAATAGCCCCTGATGACGCCGGTCTCCTCCAGCCGCTTCAACCGGCGCAGGCATGGCGTTGGCGACAGGCCGACCTTCTCGGACAGGTCCTGATTGGTGATCCGGCCATCCTCCTGCAGCAAGGTCAGCATGCGGCGGTCGATCGTATCGAGCATGATCTGCTCCTCTGGGCTTGTTATCGAGCAGGAAGCTGCAAAAACTTGCTCTAGAGCACCAGTGATCATTCATGCAATGGCCTTAGGATCGTCCTAGGCTCGCGTCGCGGGGCCGCGCTGGCCGGCAAGAGCAGGATGCGAAAAAGTGGGAACCGGTTTTTCGCATGAATCCTGCTCTAACTCTTTGATGAGAGACGGATTCAGATTTCAGATGGAAGCGCCTTGCGATTCCATCTGAAATCATCCGGCTCTAGGAGGCAGTCATGAGCGACGACAACTACCATAAGGACCGGATTGCCAATCGCCGGCTCCACCCCGAGACCCTGATGATGGGCTTCGGCTATTCCCCGGCCATGTCGGAAGGGTCGCTCAAGCCGCCGGTCTTCCTGACCTCGACCTTCGTTTTCGAGAACGCTCAGCAGGGCAAGGATTTCTTCGATCTGACGGCCGGCCGCCGCCAGCTCAAGCCCGGCGAGAAGTCGGGGCTGGTCTATTCGCGCTTCAACCATCCGAACATGGAGATCCTCGAGGATCGCCTGGCGATCTGGGACGAGGCCGAGAAATGCGCCGTCTTCGCCAGCGGCATGGCGGCGATCGCGACGACCTGCTTCGCATTCCTGCGCCCCGGTGACACCATCATCCACAGCCGCCCGCTCTATGGCGGCACCGAGACCCTGCTGAAGAACCAGATGGGCGCCTTCGGCGTCACGCCCTTCGGCTTCACCGACGGCATCGACGTCGCGCAGATGCGGGCGGTCGCTGAGGCCGCCGCCGCCAAGGGCCGGGTCGCGATGATCCTGGTCGAGACGCCGGCCAACCCGACCAACGGGCTGGTCGATCTTGCGGCCTGCGCCGCGATCGCCGACGAACTGGAAAAGTCGCAGGGCCATCGCCCGCCGGTGGTCGTCGACAACACCATGCTCGGGCCGATGTTCCAGAAGCCGCTGAAGCACGGCGCCGATCTCAGCCTGCTGTCGCTGACCAAATATGTCGGCGGCCACAGCGATCTCGTCGGCGGCTCGATCAGCGGCTCCGAAAAGCTGGTGCGACAGGTCAAGGCCTGGCGTGGCTCGCTCGGCACGCAGCTCGATCCCAATTCCTGCTGGATGCTGATGCGCTCGCTTGAGACGCTGGACATTCGCATGAGCCGCTCGAACGAGAACGGCCGCAAGGTCGCGGACTATCTTGCAGCGCATCCAAAGGTCGCCAAGGTGCACTATCTCGGCAATCTCCAGGATGGCGATCCGCGCAAAGCCGTGTTCGACCGCCAATGCAGCGCGCCGGGCTCGACCTTCGCCTTCGACGTCAAGGGTGGCGAGAAGGAAGCCTTCGCCGTACTGGACAATCTCCAGATCATGAAGCTCGCGGTCAGCCTCGGCGGCACCGAGACGCTGGTCTCGCACCCCGCCGCGATGACCCATTCCGGCGTTGCCCGCGAGTTGCGCGAGGAGATCGGCCTCACCGATGCGCTGATCCGCATCTCGGTCGGCATCGAGAACATCGAGGACCTGATCTCGGATCTCGCCCAGGCGCTCGAAGCCGCGTGAGGGCAGGGCGTCGCCGCATCCTCGCTGCGGCGCTCGCCGCCACGCTCCTGGGTGGCCCGGCCTTGGCCGAGCCGCAGACCGAGAGTGTGGCGCAGACCATCTGCCGATTGATCGAGGGCGCAGCGAAGACCCACGATCTGCCGGTCGCCTTCCTCACCCGGCTGATCTGGCGCGAGAGCAGCTTCCGCCCGCACGTCGTCAGCCCCGCTGGCGCGCAGGGCATCGCCCAGTTCATGCCGGGCACGGCGAATGAGCGCGGCCTCGCCGACCCGTTCGATCCCGAGGCGGCGATCCCGCATTCGGCCGCCTTCCTTGCAGCCTTGAAGAACCAGTTCGGCAATCTCGGCCTCGCTGCGGCCGCCTATAATGGCGGGCCGAACCGCGTCGCCCGCTGGGTCGAGCGCGGCGGCATGCTGCCTTACGAGACGCAGGCCTATGTCCGCTTCATCACCGGCCGCGGTGTTGAGGAATGGCGCTTGGGAGCAGGCGAGCTTCCGCCGCCGGCGACGCGGGAGGAAACCGATTGCCTGGCCACGGTCGCGTCGATCCGCATCACCGCGCCGGCCGTGCTGGTCGAGGGCGCCTATGGGCCGTTCGGGGTACAGCTCGCCGGCAATGCCTCGAAGGCGCGCGCCATCGCCTCCTATCAGCGTATCGCCGCGCGTTTCGCTTCGCTGCTATCAGGCAAGCCGACCATGATCCTGGGATCAGCCGTGCCGGGGCGGGGTAGGGGCCGATTCTACCGCGTCAGGCTGCCGGCACAGAGCCTGCGCGAGGCGACATTGGCCTGCAATCGCCTGCGGCAGGCGGGAGGTGCGTGCCTGGTACTGCGGAATTGACGGGTGCGTCATTCTCGGGCGAAGCGAAGCACAGACCCGAGAATCTCATGACAAGAAAGCGCTGGTCGGAGCCTCTTTCGGCCTGAGATGCTCGGGGCAAGCCCGAGCATGACGCTACAATCCCACCCGTCCCCAGCCCGGCAGCTTCAGGGCCGGCCTCTGTAGGTCGAAGCCGGCGACCAGGCCGAGCAGGTTGATCTCGACGCCCTCGACCCAGCCGAAGGTGACGCCCGCTAGCCCGTAGAGCGAGGCCTGCAGGCCGGTGCGGCTCGGCGTGAAGCCGGCGTAGAGGCCGTCGGCACGCCAGTCCTTGCCGATCGCGGTTGGCGGCAGTGCCCGGCCGAGCTCCGGCACTTCGGCGAGGATGTGCTGGACGAAGCTGTTCGAGTTCGGCCCCGGCCAGGCGGCATAGGAGCCATAATCGCTGTAGCCATAGCTCTTCACGGCGTCGCGGATGCGCGGGATCAGGGCCTCGGCTGCGGGGCCTTTCAGCTCCGCCACCGCTTCCGGCACGTTGCCATACCAGCGCCCGTCGGCGACACGAACATTCACGCGCACCGGATTACCCCAGCCGACGACGTCGAAGCGGGTGTAGGCGGAGGCGTTCTTCTCCTTCACCACCACCCAGGAGTGATGGGCGAAGACGCCGCGCCAGCGGCCGACGCGGGCGGCGAAGATGTGGATGGTCGCTTCGGGCTCGATGGCCGGCGCAGGCAGGAGCGCAGCGCTCGACCAGTCGGCGCGCGCCCAGTCGGAAGCGAGCGGTTGCAACTGCCACCAGGCGGCATGCGTGCCGAGCGGCAGGAGGAAGACCACCGTGAAGAGAAGGAGAAAGCGTCGGATCATGTCTCCTCAGGAAATAGGTGGCGCGACCCCGGCGCCACAAGGCGCGACGGAGCGTCGCCGATCACGAAATCGAGGTTGAGGCTTGGCCACAAGCTGCTAGCGTGCGCCCGCGAAATCTAAAGGAGGGGCAGATTGCGCACTTTGGCGTCGGTTATGCATAGGTTGGCCGCTGCGGCGGCTCTCGGGCTCGCTCTCGCGGCCGGCCCGGCAGGAGCGCAGGACAACAAGGAACTGCGCATCTTCAACTGGTCGGATTACGTCAATCCTGAGGTGCTCGACGCCTTCAAGAAAGAGACCGGCATCACCGTCGTCTACGACACCTTCGACCAGATGGAGACGGTCGAGACCAAGCTGCTCGCCGGCAAGACCGGCTACGACCTCGTTGTCGTCACAGCGTCCTTCCTGCCCAGGCACATCCCGCTCGGCCTCTATACGCCGGTCGACACCGCCAAGGTGCCGAACCTCAAGAATGCCTGGCCCGAGATCCAGAAACGCCTGTCGAAATACGATCCCGGCAACAAGTTCGCCGTGAACTACATGTGGGGCACCACCGGGATCGGCTACAACGTCGCCAAGGTGAAGGAGCGGCTCGGCAACGACGCCGTGATCGACAGCTGGAACGTCGTCTTCGATCCGGAGAAGCTGAAGAAGCTCTCCAATTGCGGCGTGCACGTGCTCGATGCGGTCGAGGAGATGTTCCCGGCGGCGCTGCGCTATCTCGGGCTCGATCCCGATTCAAAGAACGAGGCCGATCTCAACAAGGCCGGTGAGCTGCTGCGCAAGATCCGCCCGCACATCCAGAAATTCCACTCGTCCGAGTACATCAACGCGCTCGCCAACGGCGATATCTGTCTGGCGGTCGGCTATTCCGGCGACGTGCTGCAGGCCAGGAAACGCGCGAGCGAAGCCAAGAACAAGGTCGAGATCGCCTACTCCATCCCGAAGGAAGGCGCGCTGATGTGGTTCGATTCCTTCGTCATCCCGAAGGATGCCGGCAATCAGGAGGCGGCGCTGAAGTTCATCGACTTCGTCAACCGTCCCGACATGGCTGCGAAGAATTCGGACTTCATCCAGTATGCCAACGGCAACATCGCCTCGAAGCCGCTGCTCTCGGCCGAGGTCCGCGACAATCCCGGCATCTATCCGCCGGATGCGGTGATGGGCCGGCTCTACACGATCACGCCCTACGACCAGAAGACGCAGCGGGTGGTCAACCGGCTGTGGACCCGCGTCAAGAGCGGCAGGTGAACCGGCCGGAGGCGGGTGGAAGGCGCGCCTCGCCGGGCAGCGTCCGGCGCGACTTCCAGCCCTGGAACGACCCTGCGGCCAAGCCGCTGGTCGAGTTTCGCAATGTCACCAAGCGCTTTGGTGCGGTGGTCGCTGTCGATCGGCTCTCGCTTGCGATCCATCAGCGCGAGTTCTTCGCGCTGCTCGGACCGTCCGGCTGCGGCAAGACCACCCTGATGCGCATGCTCGCCGGCTTCGAGCAGCCCGACGAGGGCGAGATCCTGCTCGACGGCGTCGACATCACGGCCGTGCCGCCGCATCGGCGGCCGGTCAACATGATGTTCCAGTCCTATGCGCTGTTCCCGCATCTGAGCGTCAGCGACAACATCGCCTATGGACTGAAGCGTGAGGGCCTGCCCAAAGCTGAGATCGCCGAACGTGTCGACGCCATGCTCGGGCGCGTCCGCCTCAAGGGCATGGAGAAGCGCCGGCCGGACCAGCTCTCCGGCGGCCAGCGCCAGCGCGTCGCGCTCGCGCGTGCTCTGGTCAAGCAGCCCAAGCTCCTGCTGCTCGACGAGCCGTTGGGGGCGCTCGACAAGAAGCTGCGTGAGGAGACGCAATACGAGCTGATGGACCTCCAGGCCGATCTCGGCCTGACCTTCATGGTCGTCACGCACGACCAGGACGAGGCCATGACCATGGCCGACCGCATGGCGGTGATGGACCATGGCAGGCTGTTGCAGATCGCGCCGCCGGATCTGATCTACGAGGCGCCATCCAGCCGCTTCGTCGCCGAGTTCGTTGGCGACATCAACCTGATCGAGGGCAGGGTCACGGCCGTCGCTGGCGATCTCGTCACGCTGGAGAGCCAAACCCTCGGCGTGATCGAGCTCGACGAGGATGCGCCGAGCTGCCGTCCAGGCGACGCACTCACCATCGGTCTGCGTCCCGAGAAGATCACGCTCAGCCATGACGAGCCGGGGCAGGGCGTCAACAAGGTCGCCGGCGAGATCTGGGACATCGGCTATCTCGGCGACATGACCATGGTCCAGGTCATGGTCGGCGGCGACGAGGGCAAGCTCTTCAAGATCTCGCTGACCAACCGCACCAGGCGGATCGAGCAGCCCTTCGCCTGGGAAGACAAGGTCTGGCTCTCCTGGGACGTCGAAGCCGGCATGGTGCTGGCGTCGTGAGCACGCCGGTTCCCCGAAGCAGCGGGACCGGTCGCGGCCTGCTGGTCGCCGCCATTCCCTACCTCTGGCTGCTCGCCTTCTTCCTCGTGCCCTTCGTCATCGTGCTCAGGATCGCGCTGTCGGATGCCGCGACCGACCAGCCGCCCTACGCGCCGCATTTCTCCGGCATCAGCCAGCTCGGCGAATTCCTGGGCCAGCTCGATCTCGAGAACTTCCGCCTGCTCGGGGACGATTCGCTCTACTGGCAGAGTTATCTCTCCTCGCTGCGCATCGCCGCGCTGACCATGCTGATCGCGCTCGCGATCGGCTACCCGCTCGCCTATGCGATGGCGCTGGCTCCGAAGCGCTGGCAGGGCATCCTGCTCGTCCTCGTCATCCTGCCGTTCTGGACTTCGTTCCTGATCCGCGTCTACGCCTGGATCGGCATCCTGCGGCCGGACGGCCTGCTCGATATGGCGCTGATGGGGATCGGGCTGACAGCTGAGCCCTTGCGCCTGCTCAACACTGATGCCGCTGTGCTGATCGGCATGGTCTATTCGTACCTGCCCTTCATGGTGCTGCCGCTGTTCTCGACCTTGCAGAAGCTGGACGGCACCTTGCTGGAAGCGGCTTCCGATCTCGGCGCGACGCCGCTCACCACCTTCCTGACAGTGACCTTGCCGCTGTCGATTCCCGGCATCCTCGCCGGCTCGGCCCTGGTCTTCATCCCGGCGATCGGCGAGTTCGTCATCCCCGATTTGCTGGGCGGTTCCGACACACTGATGGTCGGCAAGGTGCTCTGGAACGAGTTCTTCTCCAATCGCGACTGGCCGCTGGCCTCGGCGGTGGCGATCGTGCTGCTCGTCGTCCTCGTCCTGCCGTTGATGCTGCTGCAGCGGGCGAGGGGAGCGACTCGATGAAGCGCTTTGGAGCCTTCCACCTCGCCGCGCTCGTTGCCGGCTTCGCCTTCCTTTACCTGCCGATCGTCGCGCTGGTCGCCTATTCCTTCAACGCCTCGCGACTGGTCACAGTTTGGGGCGGCTTCTCGACGCATTGGTATGGAACGCTCTTCAGCAACCAGCCGCTGCTCGACGCCGCCTGGCTGACGATCCGCGTCGCGCTGGTCTCTGCCACGCTTGCGACGATGCTCGGAACGCTCGCGGCATTGGCATTGGCGCGCTATCGCGTCTTCACCGGTCGGATGTTGTTCTCCGGCATGGTGATGGCGCCCTTGGTGATGCCGGAGGTGATCACCGGCCTGTCGCTGCTGCTGCTGTTCGTCGCCGGCGATGTCGAGCGCGGCTACTGGACCGTCGTCATCGCCCACGCGACCTTCAGCCTCGGCTTCGCCTGCATCGTCGTGCAGGCGCGGCTCACTGGCTTCGACCGCTCACTGGAGGAAGCCGCCCGCGATCTCGGTGCGACGCCGATGGAAACGTTCCGAACTGTGACATTGCCGCTGATCTGGCCGGCCGTCGCCGCCGCCTGGATGCTGGCCTTCACGCTCTCGCTCGACGATCTCGTCATCGCGAGCTTCACCACCGGGCCGGGCGCGACGACGTTGCCGATGCGGCTCTACTCGGCGATCCGCCTCGGCGTCACGCCCGAGATCAACGCCGCCTGCACGATCATGATCGCAGCGGTGGCGGTGGCGGTGATCGGCGCTTCCTTGCTGATGAAGCGGGACGCGCTGGCGGGGCGCTGACCTAAACGCCTGCTGAACATCCTGCTCAAACCCGGTTCAGCCTGATTGCGCGATGGTGCGTGCCAGAGCGGGAGGCCTTCCTGCTCCGGCAAGAGGAGACATCAAGATGTTCCGCACCCTCGCCTCCGCCGGCCTTATCGCTGCCGCCGCGCTCGGGATCAGCGCGGCATCGCCCAGCAAGGCCGAGGCAGGCGTCCTGATCCAGCAGGCCTATTATGACGGTCCCGGCTATGGCTGGCGCGCGCCGCCCGCCTATGGCTACTGGGGCGTTCCGCGCTGGCGCCGCCACTATGATCGCCCGCGCTTCTACGGGCCGCCTCCGCCGCCGCGGTACTACCAGCGCTGGCGTGGCGGTTGGTGAGTGATGAAAGCCAACGGAGCGCGGCGGATCACTCCGCCGCGCTTTTCTGCGCGTAGCCCAGGCGCTGGTTGAGCTCTTCCAGCAGCTTCTCGGCGGCGTCGGCGATGACGGTGCCGGGCGGGAAGATCGCGCTGGCGCCAGCCTCGATCAGGGCGTCGAAATCCTGTGGCGGGATCACGCCGCCGACGACGATCATGATGTCGGGCCGGCCGGCCTTGGCGAGTGCCGCCTTGAGCTCCGGCACCAGCGTCAGATGGCCGGCCGCCAGCGAGGAAACGCCGATGATGTGGACGTCGTTCTCGACGCCCTGGCGCGCCGCTTCGTCGGGCGTGGCGAAGAGCGGGCCGATATCGACGTCGAAGCCGAGATCGGCGAAGGCAGAGGCGATCACCTTCTGGCCGCGGTCATGGCCGTCCTGGCCCATCTTGGCGACGAGGATGCGCGGGCGGCGCCCGTCCGCCTCCTCGAAGGCCTCGCACATCAATTGCACGCGCGTCACCGCAGGGTTCATCTCGCCGACCTCCCGCTTGTAGACGCCCGAGATCGACTTGATCTCGGCCCGGTGGCGCCCGAAGACCTGCTCCATCGCCAGCGAGATCTCGCCGACGGTTGCCTTCGCCCGCGCCGCCTTGACCGCAAGATCGAGCAGATTGCCGTCGCCTTGTGCACCGTTGGTCAGCGCGGTGAGGGCCGCTTGCGTCTCGGCCTCGTTGCGCTCGGCCTTGAGCCGCCGGAGCTTGTCGAGCTGCTGGGTGCGGACCGAGGCGTTGTCGACCTTGAGCACGTCGATCGCCGCTTCGTTCTCGGGCTTGAAGATATTGACGCCGATGATCGCTTGCTGGCGTCCATCGATACGCGCTTGCGTCTTGGCCGCGGCCTCCTCGATCCGGAGCTTGGGGATGCCGGCCTCGATCGCCTTGGCCATGCCGCCGAGTTTCTCGACCTCCTGGATATGGCCCCAGGCCTTGGCGGCGAGCTCGGCGGTGAGGCGCTCGACATAATAGGAGCCGCCCCAGGGGTCGATGATCCGGGTCGTGCCGCTCTCCTGCTGCAGGACGATCTGGGTGTTGCGGGCGATGCGGGCGGAGAAATCGGTCGGCAGCGCCAGCGCCTCGTCGAGCGCATTGGTGTGCAGCGACTGGGTATGCCCCTGCGTCGCCGCCATCGCCTCGATCATGGTGCGTGGCACGTTGTTGAATACGTCTTGCGCCGTCAGCGACCAGCCCGAGGTCTGGCAATGGGTGCGTAAAGGGAGCGACTTCTCGTTCTGCGCCCCGAAATCCTTGACCAGCTTGGCCCAGATCAGCCGCGCTGCCCTGAGCTTCGCCACCTCCATGAAGAAGTTCATGCCGATGGCCCAGAAGAAGGAAAGCCGCGGCGCGAAGACGTCGACGCCGAGGCCCGCCTGCTGGCCGGCGCGGATGTACTCGACGCCATCGGCGAGCGTGTAGCCGAGCTCGAGGTCCTGCGTCGCTCCGGCCTCCTGCATGTGGTAGCCGGAGATCGAGATCGAATTGAACTTCGGCATGTTGGCCGAGGTGTAGGCGAAGATGTCGCCGATGATCCGCATCGAGGGCGAGGGCGGGTAGATATAGGTGTTGCGGACCATGAACTCCTTGAGGATGTCGTTCTGGATGGTCCCCGAGAGCTTGGCCGCCGGCACGCCCTGTTCTTCCGCCGCGACAATGTAGAGCGCCAGCACCGGCAGGACGGCGCCGTTCATCGTCATCGACACGCTCATCTGGTCGAGCGGGATGCCGGAGAACAGGGTGCGCATGTCGTAGATCGAATCGATCGCGACGCCGGCCATGCCGACATCGCCGCCGACGCGCGGATGGTCGCTGTCATAGCCGCGATGAGTGGCAAGATCGAAGGCGACCGAAAGCCCCTTCTGGCCGGCGGCGAGATTGCGCCGGTAGAAGGCGTTGGAGTCCTCCGCCGTGGAGAAGCCGGCATATTGCCGGATCGTCCAGGGCTGGTTGACGTACATGGTCGGGTAGGGGCCGCGCAGATAGGGCGCGATGCCTGGAAGCGTGCCGACGAAGGGCAGGCCGTCACGATCCGCGGCCGTGTAGAGCGGCTTGACCGGAATGTCCTCCGGGGTCTGCCAGAGGTCGCCTGTGGCCTGAGGGGCGCTCGCGCGGGCTGCCGTGTCGGCGAAGGCGAGCTTCGTGAAATCCGGGATCGCGGTCATGGCTTGCTCCCGTCTGGTCTGTCCCACCAATGGTGGAAATGATGCACCGGTCCGTGGCCGTGGCCAACCTTGACCGCGTCCGAGGCGACGATCGCGGCCGAGATGTAGCGCTTGGCCAGCACCACCGCCTCGTTCAGCGCGATGCCGTGGGCGAGGCCCGAGGCGATCGCCGAGGACAAAGTGCAGCCGGTGCCGTGGGTGTTCTGCGTGGCGATGCGGGGCGCGACCAGGCGTTCCCGCCGACCGTCCTTGCCGATCAGGATATCGACGCTGTCTTCGCCGGTGCCGTGGCCGCCCTTGACCAGCACATTGGCGGGCCCAAGCGCGAGCAGCGCCTCCGCCTGTTCGGCGGCCGCATCTTCGGTCTCCGCCATCGCGGTTCTAAGCAGGGCGGCTGCCTCGGGCAGGTTCGGCGTGACGATCGTGCAGAGCGGCAGCAGGCGGCGCTTCAGCGCTTCGATAGCGTCCTCCTGCAGGAGGCGCCCGCCGGAGGCCGCGATCATCACCGGATCGAGCACGATATTCTTCGCGCCATGACGTTCGAGGCCATCGGCAACGGTCTCGATCAGCTCGGCGGTGGCGAGCATGCCGATCTTGACCGCATCGACCTGGAGATCATCGAAGACGGCATCGAGCTGCGCGGCGACGAAATCGGCCGGCACCGGATGGATCGCGGTGACGGCGGTGGTGTTCTGCGCGGTCAGCGCCACGATGACGCTGGCGCCATAGACCTGATGTGCGGCGAAGGTCTTGAGGTCGGCCTGGATGCCGGCGCCGCCGCTGGAGTCGGAGCCGGCGATGGTGAGCGCGGTCGGCATGATCATCCCTTGCTGGTGCTGACCGGGGATATGGCGATCGCCAGCGCTTCCTGCAGCACGGCGATGGCGTCACAGCCGGCGAAGACAAAATTCGTCACGCCGGCCTCGCGCAGCGCCGCCTCCTGCTCGCCTGGGCGGCCAGCAAGCCAGATCGTGGCGCCGGCTGCGGTCAGTGCTGTTGCAGCCCGGATCGCCTCGCTCGAATAGGCTTCATCGGAGCCGCAGAGGCATGCGAGCTTCGCGCCTGAGGTTCGGAAGGCTGCGACGAGTGCGTCGAGATCGGTCGCGCCCGCCTGGGCGAAGCCGTCGCCTGAGGGAGCGGCAATGCCGCCGGCCTCGAACAGGTTGCGGGCGAAACCGGAGCGGGCAGTGAAGCCGGCAATCGGCCCTAGCGTGGCGAGGAAGGCCTTGGGCCGCTCGCCGGCGGCTTCGGCAATGTCAGCACTGGCGCGCAGCGCCTCGAATGGCTCGGCCAAACGGATGCTCGGCAGGGCTTCGATTGTGATCGCGTGGCCGACAGTGCGCTCGGGGGGCGCGATTGGCGGTGTCGCCAGCACCGACACAGAGGACTCCGACAGGTTCGGGAATTCGCTCGTGCCGGTGATCGGCTCGCGCCGGGTCGCGATCGCCTTGGCCCGGGCGTCGCGCTCGCGCGAAAGACCCTTCTGAATATGGCCGTTGGCGAGGGCGGCGACGATGCCGGCGAGGCCATCGGCGCTCTCGGCCTCGAGGTCCTGGAACTTGCGCCAGCCCTGCTCGCATAGCGCTTGCGTCAGCGCCTCGAAGCCGCCAGCCCCGGCGGCCGGATCGGCGACGCGCCAGAGGTTGGCTTCTTCCAGAAGGATCAGCTGGGTATTGCGGGCGATGCGGCGGGCGAAACCGTCGGGCAGGCCGAGCGCAGCGGTGAAGGGCTGCACACCGATCGAATCCGCCCCGCCAACGCCGGCCGAGAAGGCGGCGATCGTGCCGCGCAGCAGGTTCACCCAGGGATCGCGCCGGGTCAGCGAGCGCCAGGCCGTCTCCG
Source organism: Bosea vestrisii (assembly GCF_030144325.1). Taxonomy (NCBI): domain Bacteria; kingdom Pseudomonadati; phylum Pseudomonadota; class Alphaproteobacteria; order Hyphomicrobiales; family Alloboseaceae; genus Allobosea; species Allobosea vestrisii. The sequence goes on from NZ_CP126307.1 coordinate 5,144,670, forward strand.
CATGAATGAAGACGGGCTTGGGATCGAGCCCGCAGGCGCGCTGCACCCGGTCCCAGAGCAGGCGCGCCGCCCGCAGCTTGGCGACGGTGACGAACTCGTCGGCATCGGCGACGAGGGTGAAGGAGATCGCGTCGCGCGCCTCGGCGAGCGGGACCCCCTCAGCTTCCAGCAGGCGCAGATAGGTTACGGCCGTCGCCAGCACGGCGCCGAGTTCCTGCGCTTCGGTCGCGCCGGCCTCATGCCAGACCCGGCCATCGGCGGCGAGGAATGGGCCGATAAAGCCGCGGGACTTCAGTGTGGCGATCGTCTTGGCAATGCGCTTGCCGAGCTCGGGCAATTGCACTGCCAGCGCCCCCGAACTCGCGAGCACACCGATCGGCTCCATGCCGAAATCGATCTGGAGGGAAGAGGGCGCATAACCGCGTTGCGCGACGAGATCGGCCAGCAGCAGCGCATGCTTGCGGCCTCGCGGAGCAGGGTCGAGGCGCAGGCGAACGAGATCGAGCATGACGCCGTCGAGCGCCGCGTCGAGAGCATCTACAGAGGTCGCGTTGAGGCCGAAGCCGCGCGCTGCGGGCGCGCCGGCGAAACTCAGGCTGAGGGAATCGGCGCCGCCTTCCAGCTCGGCGAGGGCCAGCCTTGCCGCTTCGGCGGCATCAGGGTGATCGACGCGTGCCGCAACGCGCCAACGCCCGGCCTGGGCGCGCAAGGGGCGGGAGCTCGGCTCGGCCGCGGCTTCGTAGAGCGGCTCGATGCGAACACCGTCCGCCGTCCGCCCGACCAGCCTCTTCTCGAAATCGGCGCCCTTCAGCACCTTGTCGACAGCGGCACGCCACTGCGCTTCGCCCGGCGTGGGGAAGGCGTCCATGAAGGACAGGTCGGCGAGGACTGTCGAGGTCATCAGCAACGAACTCCTTGCACGCTTTCCTCCGCCATTCCCGTCAGGCGATGGAACACACGCCAATTGGCGGTCCATTGTGCAACCGCGAAGTCCTGATTGCCATGGCTCGGCGCGAACGCAAATGCCTCGTTGGTCGGAAAGCCGTGCCGAAATGCCTATCCCGGCCAAGGAAACTCCTATGCCTGCAAACGAAAACGCCGCCCGATGGGGGCGGCGTTGCCGTATTTCGGAATTGTGCTTCGGCTCAGACGAACTGGCCGAGGCCTGGGATCGCGCCCACAATCGCGCCCATCGTGTCCTCGCCCGCCTTCTCGCGGCCGACCGCGAACATCTCCTTCGAGACACTCTGGATCTGGCCCATGGAAAGGCCGGCGCCCATCAGCTGGCCGCCGAGCGCCATCACGCCGCCGCCACCGCCCATCATGCCGCCGATCGTGCCGAGCAGCCCGCCCTTGGCGCCGCCTTCGGCTTCGGCGAGCTCCTGCGCGCCCGGCAGCGCCGCCATCAGCTGGCCGATCTCGGCCGCCGGACCTTCCTTCTGCAGGAAGGCGAGGATGATGCCGATCGCCTTGCGCGCCAGCGACTCGTCGAGGCCGGAAGCAGCCATGATGCGGGAGATCAGTTCATCCATCGTCCGGTCCTCTGATGTCGAGCCTGCAAACGCTCTACCAGATAGTTTACACATAAACTATCTCGGATGGAAGCGATCTTCATGCTTCCGCCCCAGTTCCCGTTTCGCTACACCCGTTCCACGACCTTATGGCAACGGAACAGGCGCGACCATGGCGGATGACGGCACGATCCTGATCGGCAAGAGCGAGAAGCCGGAGGTGCTGCTGCTCAAGCTCGCCAATCGCCACGGCCTGGTCACCGGCGCGACCGGCACCGGCAAGACGGTGACGCTGCAGGTGCTGGCGGAGGGCTTCGCCAAGCATGGCGTGCCGGTCTTCGCCGCCGACATCAAGGGCGACCTATCCGGTATCGCAGCGCCGGGCAACTCCAAGCCGCCCTTCGTCAAGCGCGCCGAGGAACTTGGGCTGAAATACGAACCCGACCAGTTCACCACCGTGTTCTGGGACGTGTTCGGCGAGCAGGGCCACCCGGTCCGCGCCACGATCTCGGAGATGGGACCGCTGCTGCTGGCGCGCCTGCTCGATCTCAACGACACCCAGGAGGGTGTGCTCAACATCGCCTTCCGCATCGCCGACGAGCAGAAGCTGCTGCTGCTCGACCTCAAGGACCTGCGCGCGATCCTCGCCTTCATCGCCGAGAATGCGCAGGAGCTGACGACCAAATACGGCAACGTCACCTCCGCCTCTGTCGGCACGATCCAACGCGCTCTGCTCGTGCTGGAGAATCAGAAGGGCGACCTGTTCTTCGGTGAGCCGGCGCTCGACATCAACGACCTGATGAAGACCGATCGCGACGGCCGCGGCATCATCAACATCATGGCCGCCGACAAGCTGATGGCCAATCCGCGGCTCTACGCCACCTTCCTGCTCTGGCTGCTCTCCGAGCTGTTCGAGCAGCTTCCGGAGGTAGGAGATCTCGACAAGCCCAAGCTGGTCTTCTTCTTCGACGAGGCGCATCTGCTCTTCAACGGCGCGCCCAAAGCGCTGCTGACGGCGGTCGAGCAGGTCGTGCGGCTGATCCGTTCCAAGGGTGTCGGCGTCTATTTCGTTACGCAGAACCCGCTCGACATCCCCGATACGGTGCTGGCCCAGCTCGGCAACCGCGTCCAGCACGCTCTGCGCGCCTTCACGCCGCGCGACCAGAAGGCAGTCAGGGCTGCGGCCGAGACCTTCCGGCAGAACCCGAAGATCAACACCGAGCAGGCGATCACCCAGCTCGCCGTCGGCGAGGCCCTGATCTCGACGCTTGAAGGCAAGGGCTCACCGACCATGGTCGAGCGCTGCCTGGTCGCCCCGCCCATGGCGCAGGTCGGGCCGATCACGCCGCAGGAGCGGACGCAATGCATGCGCGCCTCCGGCTTCACCGGCAAATACGACACGATGGTCGACCGCGAGTCGGCTTATGAGGCGCTGATGCAGCGCAAGGGAATGAAGCCCGACGGCTCGCCGGTCGAGGCGTCGACCGAAGGTGGCGGCGGCATCCTCGACACCATCGGCGGCTGGCTCGGCGGCCCGAAGGAGCGCCCGAAGACCGGCCCGGGCTCGCGCGGTGGTCCCCTACCGCAGAGCATGACGGAGAAGATCATCACCTCGGCGGCGCGCTCGGCCGCGACCTCGATCGGCCGGCAGGTCGGCACCGCGATCTTGCGCGGCGTGCTTGGCTCGCTGACGGGCGGGCGGCGGTAATCCGTTTCCCGCCATGCGCGCGGACGGCTGGTATCGTCCGCGCGACTAGGCATGATGGCGCCACCGGAATCAGCCTCCAGTGAGCGCCCATGTCCCAGCTTCCCGCCATCCTCTCCCGCCTCGACGCCGATCTCGACACGTCGCTGGCCCGTCTCTCGTCCTGGCTCGAGATTCCGTCGATCGGGACCGATCCGGCCTTCGATACGCAGACGCGGCAGGCGGCCGAATGGCTCCGTGCCGATCTCGAAGGGCTCGGCTTCAAGGCTGAGTTGCGCGAGACCGGCGGCCATCCGGTCGTGCTGGCGCATCGGCCTAAAGCCGGCGCGCCGCACGCGCTGTTCTACGGCCATTACGACGTCCAGCCGGTCGATCCGCTGGATCTATGGGCGAATGACCCGTTCAAGCCGGTCGTCAAGGAGATCGAGCCGGGGCGAAAGGCGATCTTCGCGCGCGGTGCCTGCGACGACAAGGGTCAGGTCATGACCTTCATCGAGGCGATCCGCGCCACGCTCGCCGAGACCGGCGACCTGCCCATCGGCCTCACCATCCTGGTCGAAGGCGAGGAGGAATCGGGTTCAGTCAACCTGCCGGGCTTCATCAAGGCCAACGCCGCCGAGCTGAAGGCCGATTTCGCGCTGGTCTGCGACACCGGCATGTGGGACCGCGTCACGCCGCTGATCACCTCGACCCTGCGCGGCATGGTCTATCAGGAGGTCCGGCTGACCGCCGCCGACCGTGACCTGCATTCGGGCATGTTCGGCGGCGCGGCTGCGAACCCGATCCATGTGCTGACCAAGATCGTCGCTGAGATCCATGACGAGACCGGCCGGATCACCATTCCCGGCTTCTATGACGGCGTGCACGAGCCGACCAATGCGCAAAAGGCCGAATGGGCCGACCTCAACCTGACCGAGAAGGAATTCCTCGGCCAGGTCGGGCTGAAGCACTCGATCGGCGAGCGCGGCCGCATGCTGATCGAGCAGATCCAGTCGCGCCCGACCTGCGACGTCAACGGCATCTGGGGCGGCTATACCGGCGAAGGCTCGAAGACCGTCATTCCCGCCAAGGCCTCGGCCAAGGTCTCCTTCCGTCTGGTTGGGGACCAGGATCCGGCGAAGATCGCCGCTGCCTTCCACCAGTTCGTGCGCGAGCGACTGCCAGAGGATGTCACGGCCGAGTTCATCGGCCATTCCGGCTCGCCAGCCTTGGCCGTGCCGGTCGATTCCCCGGTCCTGCACAAGGCGCGCAAGGCCTTGGGCGAGGAATGGGGCGGCCGCGTCGTCAGCATCGGCAGCGGCGGCTCGATCCCGGTGGGCGGCGACTTCAAGCGCACGCTCGGGCTTGACACGCTGTTCGTCGGCTTCGGCCTCGACGATGACCGCATCCATTCGCCGAACGAGAAGTACGATCTGTCCTCCTTCCACAAGGGCCAGCGCTCCTGGGCCCGCATCTTGCAAGCACTCGCCTCATGAAATCCGTCTGTGTCTTCTGCGGCTCGAGTCCGGGCCGTGACCCCATCCACGCCGAGGGTGCCCGCGCCATGGGCACCGCTATCGCCCAGCGTGGCCTGTCGCTGGTCTATGGCGGCGGCGCCGTCGGCCTGATGGGCATCGTCGCCAATGCCGCGCTCGAAGCCGGCGGCGAGGTCCACGGCGTCATCCCACGGGCGCTGCGCGAGAAGGAGGTCGGCCACAACAAGCTGACCCGGCTCGAAGTGGTCGAGACCATGCATATCCGCAAGGCGCGCATGGCCGAGCTCTCCGACGGCTTCATCGCCATGTCCGGCGGCATCGGCACCTTCGAGGAGATCTTCGAGATCTGGACCTGGGGTCAGCTCGGCATCCACGGCAAGCCGCTCGGCTTCCTCAACATCGCCGGCTTCTACGACCCGCTCTTCGCTTTCCTCGATAACACCACCAAGGCCGGCTTCATGTGGCAGGCCCATCGCGACATGGCGATGATGGAGACCGATCCGGCGGCCTTGCTCGACAAGATGGAGGCCTACAAGCCGCAGACCCAGATCAAATGGGTGGAGAAGTCGGAGGTTTGACCTCTATCTGATAGGAATTTTATCCTTGACATCGTGACACTGATCGGGTAGAGATCAGGAACGCTCACGAATTGCGCCTGAGACTAACGGAGCCGCCGCGCTGCCCAGCTGGCGGCTTTTTCGTGTCCCGGTGCGAGACGACCATTCGCAGATCCATTGGATTGCGATCTGGATCCATGTCCGCGCAGCGCCGGTGCGGCCCACAGATGAGCGCCCCGAGATTTGCATGGAGATAGCCATGACCGTTGTCGCGCATGGTCGCACGGATGTGCTGGCCGATACTCTCGTCGGGATCACCAACGGCAGTACAACCGTATGGGGGAATCCCTATTATCTCTACCTGAGCAACTTGCAGGCCGGCGATATCATCCAGGTGTTCGCCGACATCGAGGCCGAAAACACCGCTACCTACAATGTCGAATTTGCAACCCAGGTCCTGCTCACGAGCTCCTGGGTGCCCAACAATGTCAACTCGATCGCAGCCAGTCATATCCTGCTGCCGATCAATGGATACAATGTCGATCAGGCGGAGCATTACTACTCGGAGACCCGAGCAGCTTCCTATCAGTTGCCGGTCGCGCTGACCGATGCGGTGATGCAGTTCCGTCTGCGCACCCGGTCTTCTGCTGCGACCGGTGGGCAGAACGCGCTGTTCAAGCCGGGGCAGGGCTTCCTTTCCTATACCGTCCTGCGCTGAACCTCTGACCGCGGCACCATAACGGGTGCTGTCGACAATTGCCGGCCGCCGCGTGCGGTCGGTTCCTTGGTAGGGAAAGTAAACGGCATGTCCAAAGCAGATGATACCGCCCCGGCTCGGCCGGCGGCAAAGCGCAAACCCGCGCCGCGCGGTCGCAAGGCGGTGATCGGCAAGCTCTGGAAGGCGGCGCAGACTCAGCTCGAGGCGCATGAGGCGCATCTGGCCGAATTGCCGGCCGGCACGGCCGCGAGCGAGACAGACGCCAAGACACTGGCGACCTTGGCTCGCACCGTGCGCGAGCTGGTCGCGCTGGATTCTGCTGCTGTGGGGGGAGGGAGGACGGTCCGAGGATGAGCCCAGCCCCGCCGAAGGACTACGCCGAGTCGATGAGCTTCGCAGCGAGCTGGCACGACGCATGGAACGTCTTATCGCTGAGAACGCAGGTGAGGCTGTTCCGGAAGCTGCTTCCGGATCTGCCTCCGGAGCTGGTTAGGCTCGTCGAACAGGAGTGGACGTTCTGGGGGCGGCTCGACCAGAAATCCCGCCGCCTGCCGCCTTGGGGAGCATGGCTGGTCCTGGGCGGACGCGGAGCGGGGAAAACACGTACCGGCGCCGAGTGGGTAAGGGGCATGGCGCTGGGGCTCGCGCCGATTGCCACTTCTCCCATCGGTCGCATCGCCCTGGTCGGCGAGACGCAAGCGCAAGTCCGTGACGTCATGATCGAGGGCGTCTCCGGTTTGCTCGCGATCCATCATCGCTGGGAGAAGCCGGTCTGGTCGCCGTCGCGGCGCCGGCTCGAATGGGGCAATGGCGCGATCGCGCAGGTGTTCACCGCCGAAGATCCGGAAGGCCTGCGCGGGCCACAATTCGGCGCCGCCTGGTCCGACGAACTGGCGAAATGGCCGAACGTTCAGGAGACCTGGGACATGCTGCAGCTCGGCTTGAGGCTCGGCGAACGGCCGCGCCAGGTGGTGACGACGACGCCGCGCCCGCTGCCTTTGATCAAGCGGCTGCTCGACGATCCCAGAGTCGCCGTTAGCCGGGCGGCGACCAGCGCCAATCGCTTCAATCTCGCGCCGAGCTTCCTTGAGAGCGTGCGGCAGGCCTATGGCGGCACGCGGCTCGGCCGGCAGGAGCTCGAAGGCGAGATCGTTGAGGAGAGCGCCGATGCGCTCTGGAGCCGGGCGTTGATCGAAGAATGTCGCGAGCGCGAGGCGCCGTCGCTGGCGCGGATCGTCGTGGCGATCGATCCGCCGGCTTCCTCGTCGAAGCGGGCCGATTCCTGCGGGCTCGTGGCGGCCGGCATCGATCGCGACGGCGTCGGCCATGTACTAGCGGATGCGACACTCGCCGGCGCCAAGCCGCATGAATGGGCTCAAGCAGCCGTCGCACTCTATCGCCGGCTGGAGGCTGATGCGCTGGTCGTCGAGGTCAACCAGGGCGGCGAGATGGCGACGAGCGTCATCCGCGAGGTCGATCCTGGCGTGCCGGTCACGCCGGTCAGGGCCTCGCGCGGCAAATTCCTGCGGGCCGAGCCGGTTGCAGCACTCTATGCGCAGGGCCGGGTGCGCCATGCAGGCGCCTTTCCGGCGCTGGAGGACGAGATGTGCGACTTCGGCTCGACCGGCCTGAGCTCCGGTCGCTCGCCCGACCGGCTCGACGCGCTGGTCTGGGCACTGACGCATCTGATGCTCGGGCCGAAGGGAAGGCCGCGGGTGAGGGGGCTTTAGCGCCCGACGATCGCAACAACAGCGAGAAATCCATGCTCAATTTCCTTCGCAGCCTGCGCGGCCCCGCCGCGCCGGAACAGAAGCGCTCGCGCGTCGGGCCGCTGATCGCCCTGCACGAGGCGGGGCGCCCGGTCTGGACGCCGCGCGACTATGGCGCCCTGGCGCGCGAGGGCTATCAGCGCAATCCGGTGGTGCATCGCTGCGTCAGGCTGATTACCGAGGCGGCGGCGCAGACTCAGCTGATCGCCAAGGTCGGCGAGCGCGAGATGCCGGAGCACCCGGCCCTGGCACTGATTGAGCGGCCCAACCCGCGCCAGGGCGGCATCGCCTTTCGCGAGATGCTCTATGGGCACCTGCTCGTCGCTGGGAACGCCTATGTCGAGGCGGCGAGCATTGGCCGCGAGCCGCGCGAACTTTATGCGCTCCGGCCCGATCGGATGCGTGTGGTGCCCGGCCGCGACGGCTGGCCCGAGGCCTATGACTATACGGTCGGTGCGCAGACCATCCGCTTCCGTCAGGACGAAGGCGCGCTGCCGCCGATCCTGCACCTGTCGCTGTTCCATCCCGTTGACGACCATTACGGCCTCTCGCCGATCGAGGCGGCTGCCTGCTCGCTCGACGTCCACAACGCCGCCGGCGCCTGGCACAAGGCGCTGCTCGACAATGCGGCCCGGCCTTCCGGTGCGCTTGTCTATAACGGCCCGGAAGGCGGCACGCTGACCGAGGCGCAGTTCGAGCGGCTGAAGCAGGAGCTGGAGGAGGGTTTCCAGGGCGCGCGCAATGCCGGCCGGCCGCTGCTGCTCGAAGGCGGGCTCGATTGGAAGCCGCTGTCATTGTCGCCGGCCGAGCTCGATTTCGTCGCTGCCAAGGGCGTCGCCGCGCGCGAGATCGCACTCGCCTTCGGGGTGCCGCCGCTACTGCTCGGCATGCCCGGAGATAATACCCATGCCAATTTCGCCGAGGCCAATCGCGCCTTCTGGCGCCAGACGCTGATCCCGCTGGTCCGGCGCACGGCCCAGTCGCTGGCGCAATGGCTCGGCCCGGCCTTCGGCGATGTGCTCTCCCTCGAGCCGGACCTTGATGCGATCGAGGCGTTGGCGGACGAGCGAGAATCGCTCTGGCGGCGGGTCTCTGCCGCCGCCTTCCTCAACGAGGACGAGAAGCGCGAGGCGGTCGGCTATGGCCGCCGGGAGGTGTCGTCATGAGTCCCTTCGATGGAGCTGCCGCAGGCATCGTTGCACGCGGCGATCTCGGCCATCTCGCGCTGCTGCTCTGGGCCTTCTGCGCCTCGGGGCTCGCCCTCTTTTCCTTGCGCGAGCTGATCGCCGCCAACCGGCGCTTCGACGAGTTCGTGCGCGAACTCGCCCGCTTCAACGCCCGCTACGAGGGAGGGGATTCATGAGCAAGACCGGGGGCAAATCGCCGCCCAGGCCGGCCCCGGCCGCCGTGCGATCGGGTGTGGCCGCGCCGCGTCCCGGCCGCCCGCCGCGCGACGTCTTCGGCCGCTTCTTCGAGACGCTCGGACAGCTCGACCCGAATGGTCGCGGCGGGCGGGGAGGGGCACGATGAGAGCCGCCATGCCCCGTTATCCGTCAATGGCGCGCGAGGCCAAGTTCCTGGCGCAGCCGCTGGCCAGGGTCGAGCCGGATGGCGCCTTCGAGGGCTATGCCAGCCTGTTCCGCATCGCCGATCTCGGCAAGGACGTGGTCGAGCCCGGGGCCTTCCGCGACTGCCTCGCCCGCCGCGGCGCCACCGGGATCAGGATGCTCTGGCAGCATGATCCGACCGAGCCGATCGGCCGCTGGCTCGAACTGCGCGAGGATTCGCGTGGCCTGTATGTCCGCGGCCGCCTTTCGCTCGCCGTGGCGCGAGCCCGCGAGCTGCATGCACTGATGCGTGACGGCGCCGTCGACGGACTGTCGATCGGCTTCCGCTCGCAGCGCGCCCGCAGCGAGCCGCGCACCGGCCTGCGCCGCCTGGAGAAGGTCGACCTCTGGGAGATTTCGCTCGTCACCTTCCCGATGCTGCCGCAGGCAAGGGTCAGCGCCGTCAAGGCGCTGCGCCCGCCCAGCCACGCTGCCTTTGCCTGAAAACTGCACTCAAAACCGCAAAACCACAGGAGATTCCATGACTGCTTTGAACCAGGCTCCCGAGACCAAGGCGACCGGCGAGGCCGCCGCCATCTATGACGATCTGCGCTACACGCTCGAGGCCTATCGCGCCACCAATGACGAGCGCCTGGCCGAACTTGAAACCCGCATGGGCGGTGACGTCCTGACCGGCGAAAAGCTCACCCGTCTCGACGACGCGCTCGACGAAACCCGCCGCCGGCTCGACCGGCTGAGCCTCGACAGGAGCCGCCCGGCGCTGGGTGCGAGCGAGGAGCGCGACCCGGCCGTGGCCGAGCACAAGGCGGCCTTCGCGTCCTATGTCCGCCATGGCGAGGCGACGGGCCTGAAGCGGCTCGAGGCGAAGGCGCTTTCGGCCGGCTCCGGCCCGGATGGCGGCTATCTCGCGCCTTCGACGGTCGAGGGCGAGATCCTGCGCCGCCTTGCCAGCGTCTCGCCGATCCGTTCGATCGCGACGGTGCGCACCATCTCGTCCGGCACCTACAAGAAGGCGTTCTCGACCACCGGTCCGGCTTCCGGCTGGGTCGCCGAGACGGCGGCCCGTCCGCAGAGCGGCACGCCGACCCTGGCCGAGCTCTCCTTCCCGGCGATGGAACTCTACGCCATGCCCGCGGCGACGCAGACCCTGCTCGACGACGCCATCGTCGACATTGACCAGTGGATCGCCGAGGAGGTCGAGAGCGCCTTCGCCGAGCAGGAGGGAGCCGCCTTCGTCAGTGGTGATGGCGTCGACAAGCCCAAGGGCTTCCTCGCCTATCCGACCGCGGCCGATGCGAGCTGGAGCTGGGGCAATATCGGCACGCTGAAGACCGGCGTCGCCGGCGCTTTCGCCGCCTCCAGCCCGTCGGACATCCTGGTCGACCTCGTCTATGCGCTGAAGGCCGGCTATCGCCAGAACGCCAGCTTCGTGATGAACCGCAAGACGCAGGCCGCGGTGCGCAAGTTCAAGGACTCGACCGGCCAGTATCTCTGGCAGCCGCCGGCTGCAGCGGGCGCGCAGGCGACGCTGCTCGGCTTCTCGGTCGTCGAGGCCGAGGACATGCCGAATGTCGCGACGGACTCGGTCTCGATCGCCTTCGGCGACTTCCGGCGCGGTTATCTCGTCGTCGACCGGGCGGGCGTGCGCATCCTGCGCGATCCCTACTCCGCCAAGCCGCACGTGCTGTTCTACACGACCAAGCGCGTTGGCGGCGGCGTGCAGGACTTCGCCGCGATCAAGGGGCTGAAGTTCTCGGCCTGATGCCTGGTTAGCGGCCGAACCACCAGCTGTAGCTTGCGTTCGGGCGCGCATCCTCGCGCGCCTGGCGCGGCTCGTCGCCATAGTTGAGCAGGCGCTCGCTTGCTTCGGCGATCCAGGCGCGGTGGTCGCTGACCGGTGTGATCGCGGTGAAGCCGCCGCAGATCAGCTTGACGCGCGAGCTCAAGGGTCCGCTCGACCAGGAGACGATGCCGACAAGATCACGCGAACCGGGCGGGCCACGCAACACGGGCCCGCCGGAATCGCCGCGGCAGGCGCCGGCGCCGAGGATCTCGCCGCGATTCTCGGTATCGACCGCGACCTTGACCGTGTTGGCGGTGGTATAGTTGCCGGCATTGACCAAAGTCACCTCGCGCAGCGTGCGCGCGGTCTTCTTGTTGGTCTCGGAAGCGAGGCCAAAGCCCGCCATGGTCACGGTCTCGCCCTGCCACAACCCGCTACCGAGCGTCAGAGGCTGGATATCGGCGGGCAGTGGCGTGGCGAGGCGCAGCAGGGCCAGATCGGCGCCAGGCTGCGTACGTGGCGTCGTGCCGGGCACGAAAGTCGGGTGCGGCAGGACCGCTGCGACGATATGCGTCCGATTACGGAAGCGCTTGTCGAGGCTGATCACGCGCACCGAACCGCCGGTCATCAGGCAATGGGCCGCCGTCAGTACCAGTTCGGAGGAGATTGCGGCGCCGGAGCAGAGTTCGCCGCGGCTGGTCTCGACCCGCAAGGTCGAGGCGCGTGCGCCATCGACCGTGCGCGAGGTCACGCCGCCGATCACGGCCTGTGCCGGCGCGGTCATCTGCAGACCACTGCAAAAGCTATCGCGACGATCGCGGCGCGCTTCGAATAGGTCACGGTCGAGATCATCGCTGTCATGGCTTCAATGTATGGTTTGCTGCGGCGCAGTCCAGTGCTGTTCGCGCCGAGGGGTCATCAGGGGGCGGTGGTCCAGTCGGCGCTCTCGCCCCACCCTGACAAGGTGCGGTCGATCCAGCCGCGCTGAGGTGCGATGAGCACACCCTGGCTGAGCAGGCCGCATTGCTTGCCGGCCCCACCGGTGGACCAGCTGGCGACGGCGACGACGCCATTCGAGCCTGCGACGATAGGGCCGCCGGAATCGCCCTGGCAGGCGCCGCCGCCTGGCCGCTTGCCGCCGGTCGCCGGATCGGACGCCCAGATCAGGACGCGGCCTGGCCCGTAGGGCTCGACGGTGGCGAGTGCGGCTGAGCGGTAGGTGCCGGTGGTCTTCGCCTCGCCTTCGCGCGAGACGCCGTAGCCCGCCAGCGTAACCGGCGATCCGGCGCGTGGCAGTGCGCCGTCGACCAGCGTCGCAGGGGAGAAGCGCGCCGGCAGCGGTGCTGCGAGCCTGACCAGCGCGAGGTCGATCGAGCGCTGCCGGTTCGCGACGGACTTGGCGTTGAACTCCGGATGCAGAGCGATGGCTGCCGGTTCGACCAGCATCGGCTGGCCGCCGTCCTGCCAGTGAATGCGCAGGTCGACCCGAGCATCGGCGCAATGGGCGGCGGTGAGGATGGCGCGGCGCGACAGCACGATGCCGGTGCAGACGCCGCCGCGCGCGTTGAGAACCATCAGGGTCGAGCTGGCGATAGGGCCGCCCTCGCGCCCGCCAACTATGGCTGACGCGGACCAGGGCGCAGCGAGAGCTGCTGCCAGGGCCGCCAGTCCAATCGCTGTTCTGCCGTGCATCGAGCCGCCTCCGCTGTCGAGCGGGGCTCGATAGCGCATCGGCGCCAACGTTCAAACCCGGGAGATGAGAGACCATGACGCCGCTCGCCCTGACGCCGCCCACCATCGAGCCGGTCTCGCTATCGGAAGCCAAGGATTTCCTGAGGATTCTCGCCGATGACGAGGACGAGTTGCTCGGGACCTTGCTCACCGCGGCCCGCCTGATGATCGAGGCCGCGTCCGGGCGCCTTCTGATCGAGCAGGGTTGGCGAATCGTGCTCGACGCCTGGCCGCAAGGCAGCGAGATTCGCCTGCCACTCTCGCCGGTGCGCAGCCTCACGGCTGCACGCGTCCATCCACCGCGGGCGCGGCTGAACCGGTTGCGCCGTCGTCGCTGACGCTGGTCGAGGGCTCCGATCCGCCGCTGATCAGCGTTTCAGCTCCGGTCCCGGCGCCCGGTCGTGCCCGCTCCGCGATCGAGATCGACCTCGTCGCCGGCTTCGGCGCGACGCGTGACACGGTGCCGGCGCCGTTGCGGCAGGCCGTGCTGAGGCTCGCCTGCCGCTGGTTCGAGCATCGCGGCGACGTGGTCAGCCGCGATGCGCTGCGGTTGCCGGCCGAGATCGCCGCACTCGTCGCTCCGTTTCGCCGTGTGAGGCTCTGATGCTTCGCGAGACAGCGAAAGGCCGCCGTCCCGTCGGCGCGCTGCGGCGACGCTTGCTGCTGGAGGCGCCCGTTGAAACGCCGGACAGCGCCGGCGGCCAGTTGCGCAGCTTCGAGACGGTCGCCGCGGTATGGGCCCAGGTCGAATGGCTCTCGGGCGATGAGCGCTGGCGCGGCGAGCGGCCTGAACAGGCGGCTAGTCACCGGATCACCTTACGTTGGCGTGCCGGCGTCGATGCAGGCCAGCGCTTGCGCGATGGCGATCAGATTTTCGATATCCGCACGGTCGGCGATCCCGATGGTGGCCGCCGGCGCCTCGTCTGCCTGGTCGAGGAGGTGAGCCGATGAGCGACGCCATCCTGCCGCTCCGGCGCGCCATCCACGCGCACCTGTCAGCTGATGCCGGCCTGACAGCGCTGATCGGAACGGGCCGCATCCATGACGAGCCGCCGCGCGCCTTGAGCGGGCTCTACGTCGTCCATGGCGAGGTCACGGCCGAGGACTGGTCGACCGGCAGCGACCGCGGCTGCGAGCAGAAGCTGACGCTCGGCGTCTGGGCGGGTGAGACCACTTCGTCACGCAAGGCGCTCGAGGCGGCTGCCCGCATCGTTGCCAGCCTGGAGGGCGCCGCGCTCGCACCGGAAGGCCACCGACTGGTCAATCTGAACTGGCTGTCCTCGAAACTCGCCCGCGATCCAAAGACCCATCTGCCAACCGTGACGCTGACCTTCCGGGCCGTCACCGAAGCGCTCTGACCCGAACGAAAGGACCGCCCATGCCTGCCCAGAAAGGCAAGGACCTGTTGCTCAAGGCCGCCGATGCCGGCGGCGGCTTCGTCACCGTGGCCGGCCTGCGCGCCCGCCAGATCGCCTTCAATGCCGAGGCGGTCGACATCACCCATGCCGAGTCGGCCGGGCGTTGGCGCGAGCTGTTGGCTGGGGCCGGCATGCGCCGCGCCAGCATCAGTGGCGCCGGCATCTTCAAGGACGAGGCGTCCGACGCGCTGGTCCGCCAGATCTTCTTCGACGGCGCGATCCGCGACTGGCAGGTGATCGTGCCCGATTTCGGCACGATCACCGGGCCGTTCCAGCTCTCGACGCTCGAATATCGCGGCGACCATGCCGCCGAGGTCACTTTCGAGCTCTCGCTGGAATCGGCGGGCCAGCTCACCTTCACGCTCGCTTGAGGGAGGCCACATGGTCAATCGCTACAGGGGCGAGATCGCCCTGATGGTCGAGGGGCGGGCATTGCCGATGCGGCTCACCCTCGGTGCGCTCGCCGAGCTTGAGGACGCCTTCTCGGTCGAGAATCTACCGGCCTTGGGCGAGCGCTTCGCCGCCGGCCGGCTTTCGGCCCGCGATATCGCACGCATCCTGGCGGCCGGGCTACGCGGCGCCGGCAGCGCGCTGGCCACGGATGAGGTTGCGGCGCTGCCTTTCGACGGCGGGCTCAACGGTGCCATCGCTGCTGCGATCGCCTTGCTCGATGCGACCTTCGCCCCGGCCGGTGAGGCCTCGGAAGCTCGCCCTCCGATGCCGCCGGCGGCCTAGGTGCGCCGGCGGCGGTCCCTTTTCCCTGGCGCGAGGTGATGGCCTTCGGGCTCGGGCGCCTGTGCTGGCCGCCGGACGCCTTCTGGGCTGCGAGCCCGCGCGAAATCTTCGCCGCGATCGAGGCCCATCGGCCGTCTCAAACAGTCGAAGCACCCTCGCGTTCGACTTTGGGTGCGCTGATGCAGGCTCATCCGGATCTCGTTTCCTGTGATTATGACGATTGGAAAGGCCGCATCGATGGCTGACGACGAGTCTTCCCCTTCCTTCGATTTCGGCGGTCTTCGCACGCTGAACACGCTGACCCAGAGCCTGACCAAGGCGTCGCAGGCTTTCGGCAAGTCGATCACTACGGCCTTCGCCAGCGGTATCGTCGAGGGCAAGCGCTTCGAGGACGTGCTGCGCGGCATCGGCACCTCGCTGAGCCAGAGCCTGCTGAAATCGGCATTGAAGCCGCTGCAGAGCGCCATCTCGAGCTGGCTCGGCTCCGGCATCAGCGGCCTGGCCGGCCTCCTCTCCGGTGGCAAGGGCGGGGGCGGTGGCCTTCCGGTATCGCCCTTCGCCGATGGCGGCGTCGTTGCTGCGCCCTCCTATTTTGCCATGGGCCGCGGCCTCGGGCTGATGGGCGAACGCGGTGCGGAGGCGATCATGCCGCTGTCGCGTGGTCCGGACGGCAAGCTCGGCGTGCGGGCCGGCGGTGGCGAGCGGCGTCCGTTCAGCGTCACCGTCCAGGTCTCGACGCCCGACGCCGACAGTTTCCGCCGCTCCGAGGCCCAGGTCTCGGCCGCGATTGCCCGCGCCGTGGCGCGCGGTAGCCGGGCGCTTTGATGAGAGGCCGCAGCCCCATGAGATCGAAGGGAGTGCCGGCATGAGCGGATTTCATGAGGTACGCTTCCCGGCCGGGATCACACGCGGTGCCCGCGGCGGGCCGGAACGGCTGACGCAGGTGGTGACGCTGGCCTCGGGCCGTGAGGTCCGCAACAGCCGCTGGGCGCATTCACGGCGGCGTTACGATGCCGGTTTCGGCATCCGCACTCTCGATGCGCTCGCCGAGGTCGTCGCCTTCTTCGAAGAGCGCCGCGGCCGACTCTACGGCTTCCGCTGGCGCGACCAACTCGACTGGAAGAGCTGTGCCCCGTCGGCGACGCCTGCGGCGAGTGATCAGCAGATCGGCGTCGGCGACGGGGCGACGCGGGTTTTCCAGCTCTGCAAGCTCTATGGCGGCCTGCACGCGCCTTATGTCCGCCGCATCGTCAAGCCGGTGGCAGGAACGGTGCTGATCGCAGTCGACGGTGTCGTGCGGGCTCAGCCGATAGTCGTATCCTGTGATCACGCCAGCGGCGTGGTCACTTTCGCTGTCGGCCATGCTCCGCCGGCTGGCGTCATCGTCAGCGCAGGGTTCGCCTTCGACGTTCCTGTGCGCTTCGACACCGATGCGATCGAGGTCGACCTCTCGGCCTTCGAAGCCGGCGACATTCCCAAGATCCCGATCGTCGAGATCGCCGACTGAGGCTTGCCATGCGGACACTTTCCCCGGCGCTCGCCGCGCATGTCGCCGGCGAGGCGACCACGCTTTGCCGGTGCTGGAGCCTGACCCGACGCGACGGCGCGGTGCTCGGCTTCACCGACCATGACCGCGATCTTTCGTTCGACAGCACCCTGTTCCGCGCGAATGCGGGCCTGGAGGCGGCCGAAGCCGGCTCCGAACTCGGCTTCGCGACCAGCGGCGGCGAGGTGCTCGGAGCCTTGGCGGCGAGCGGGCTCAACGAACAGGATTTGTCGCGCGGGCTCTACGACGATGCCCGGGTCGCGCTCTGGCTGGTCAACTGGGCCGATTCCAGCCAGCGCACCTTGCTGGAGACGGGCTTCGTCGGCGAGGTGAAGCGCAGCGACATGAATTTCACCGCCGAGGTCCGGGGTCTCGGCAAGGCCTTCGACGAGGAGCGCGGCAGGCTCTACACCGCGAGTTGCTCGGCCGACCTTGGCGATGTCCGTTGCGGGGTCATGCCGGGCTCGTCAGCGGCAACAGTCGCTGCAACGGATGGGCGGCTCTCGCTCACTGCGCCGGCACTTTCGGGTTATGCCGACGGCTACTTCGGCGGGGGCCGGCTGGTCTTTAGCGCGGGGAGCAACACCGGCTTTGCCACCGAGATCCGCAGCCACCGCGACGACGGCGGCGCGGTCGTCTTGCAACTCTGGCAGGCTGCGCCGCAGCCGATCGTCGTCGGCGACGTCTTCACGGCCCAGGCCGGCTGCGACAAGCGCTTCACCACCTGTCGCAACAAATTCGGCAACGGCGTCAACTTCCGCGGCTTTCCGCATCTGCCCGGGAACGACTTCATCATCGGCGGCGCCGGTGCGGATGATCCCGGCGCGGGTCCGTTCGACGGCGGGAGTCTGTTCCTATGACGGGGGCCGATACGACACGGGAGCGCATCGTCGCGGCTGCGCGCGGCTGGCTCGGGACGCCCTATCACCATCAGGCGTCGCTGCGCGCGATAGGCTGCGACTGCCTCGGTCTGGTGCGTGGTATCTGGCGCGAGCTCTATGATGGCGAACCCGAGCCGACACCCCCTATTCGCCGTACTGGGCGCAGCAGGGAACGGGCGAGACACTGGTCCTGGCGGCGGAGCGTCATCTGCGGCCTCTCGATATCGAGGCTGCACAGCCCGGCGACGTCCTGCTTTTCCGCTGGCGCCAGCATCTGCCTGCCGCGCATTGCGCCATCCTGACCGAACCCGCCCGCATCCTGCACGCCCATGACGGCGCGGCGGTCAGTGAGGTTGCCTTCACCGGCTGGTGGCGCCGCCATCTCAGCCATGCCTTCGCCTTTCCGGAGCTCGATCGCTGATGGCCACACTCGTCCTGCAGGTCGCCGGTTCGGTGCTCGGAGCGGCCGTCGGTGGACCGATCGGTGCCATGATCGGCCGCTCGCTCGGCGCCATCGCCGGTGCGAGCCTCGACCAGGGCCTGTTCGGCGGCGGCGGTGGCACACGCATTGTCGAGGGGCCGCGTCTGAAGGAGATCGACGGCCTCGCCTCGACCGAGGGCGCGCCGATCCCGCGGGTCTACGGCCGGGCGAGGCTCGGCGGCCAACTGGTCTGGGCGACGCGCTTCGAGGAGGAGGTGACGACCACGGTCACCCGGACCAAGAGCGGCGGCAAGGGCGGCCAGAAGGCGCAGAAGACCTACGAGACCACCTACAGCTACTATGCCAATCTCGCGATTGCGATCTGCGAGGGGCCGATCGCCTTCGTGCGCCGGATTTGGGCCGACGGGCGCGAGATCGACTTCAACACCGTGTCGCTGCGTATCCATCGCGGCTTCGAGAATCAGGAGGCCGATCCGCTGGTGGCCGCCAAGGAGGCGGGCGCGGCGCCGGCCTACCGCGGCACGGCCTATGTCGTGTTCGAGCGCTTTCCGCTCGCCGGCTACGGCAACCGCGTGCCGCAGTTTTCGTTCGAGGTGGTGCGCGCCGTGCCGGGTCTCGGCGAGATGATCCGCGCCGTGACGCTGATTCCCGGCGCGAGCGAGTTCATCTACCAGCCCACCCTGGTCAACCAGGAGCCCGAAGCCGGTGTCACCATCGCCGAGAACCGGCACCAGCTGCACAGCGCCACCGATATCGACGGCGCGATCATGCATCTGCTGGCACTCTGTCCTTATCTGCGGCGCATCTCCCTCGTCGTCAGCTGGTTCGGCGATGACCTGCGCGCCGGTTCCTGCACCATCGCTCCGCGCGTTGAGGTCGTCGACAAGAACACACCGGACGCGCCATGGTCGGTGGCGGGCCTCAACCGGTTGACTGCCCGGATCGTTAGCCAATCGAATGGCAGGCCTGCCTATGGCGGCACGCCCTCGGACGACAGCGTGGTCGCGTTGATCCGGCGGCTGCGCTACGTCTATGGGCTCGAGGTGGTGCTTTATCCGTTCGTGATGATGGACGTGCCGGCCGGCAACGCACTGACTGATCCGAACACCGGCAACGCCTACCAGCCGCCTTATCCGTGGCGCGGCCGTATCACCTGTTCGCCCGCTGCGGGCCGGCCAGGTTCGCCCGACGGTACGGCGACGGCTTCAAGCCAGGTCGCGAGCTTCCTCGGCTCCGCAACCGCGGCC
Source organism: Bosea vestrisii (assembly GCF_030144325.1). Taxonomy (NCBI): domain Bacteria; kingdom Pseudomonadati; phylum Pseudomonadota; class Alphaproteobacteria; order Hyphomicrobiales; family Alloboseaceae; genus Allobosea; species Allobosea vestrisii. The sequence goes on from NZ_CP126307.1 coordinate 5,163,756, forward strand.
GACTTCTCGCTGGACGGCGACAGGGTCGTCTGCGCACGGCCCGGCGAGTGGAGCTTCCGCCGCGCCGTGCTGCACGCGGCGATGCTCGCCAAGGCGGCCGGCGGGGTCGAGGGCTTCATCATCGGTTCCGAACTGGTCGGTCTGACGCGGGTGCGGGGGGCTTCCGGCTACTATCCGATGGTCAACGGGTTGGTCGCGCTCGCCGCCGAGGTTCGCGCCATCCTGCCGCCATCAACCAAATTGACCTACGCAGCCGACTGGACCGAATACGGCGCCCATGTTCGCGATGGCGGGCAGGAGGTTCGCTTTCCGCTCGACCCGCTCTGGTCGAGCCCGCATATCGACGCGATCGGCATCGACTACTATGCGCCGCTGTCGGATTGGCGCGATACGCCCGATCATGCCGATATCGGGATCGCGCGGGGCCCTGCCGATGTCGACTATCTGCGCAAGCGCCTGACCTCCGGCGAGGGCTACGATTGGTATTACGCCGACCTCTCTGGTCGCTATGCCCAGGCGCGCTTGCCGATTACGGACGGAGCCTTCGGCAAGCCCTGGGTCTTCCGGCCGAAAGATCTGCCGAACTGGTGGTTGAATTCCCATGTCGAGCGCGTCGCTGGCGCGCAGATCGGTGCAACCGGCTGGTCGCCGGGTTCCAAGCCGATCTGGCTGACCGAGATCGGCCTGCCCGCCGTGGACAAGGGCGGCAACTCGCCGAATATCTTTCCCGATCCGAAATCGATCGATGGCGGCTACCCGCATTTCTCGACGAGAGCGCGCGACGACCTCGTCCAGGCGCGTGGGCTGGAGGCGATCCTGTCCGGCTTCGACCCGGCACTCCCCGGTTTCGAGCCGCAGCGCAACCCGGTCGCACCTTCATATGGCCTGCGTATGGTCGATCCGGCCAACGCCTTCGTCTGGACCTGGGATGCCCGGCCATTCCCGGCTTTTCCCGACCTGACCTCGGTCTGGGCGGACGGGACGAACTACGATACCGGCCACTGGGTCAACGGCCGGCTCGAAGGCGTGACGCTCGACCGGTTGGTGCGCGCCATCCTGGCCGATTACGGCCTGTCGGCGCCGGACGAGCTCGCCATCGATGGCTTCGTCGACGGCTATGTCCTCGATCGGCCGATCTCCGCGCGACAGGCGCTCGAACCGCTCGCCCAGGCCTTCGGCTTCGATGCCCTCATGTCCTCCGGCAAGCTCGCCTTCCGCGGCCGCGCCGCGACCATCGCCCGCGCCTTGTCGGCAGATGACTTCGTGCTCGATCGCGATGGCCAGCCCTTCGAGCTGCGCCGCGCGCAGGAGAGCGAACTGCCACGCGAACTGCGCCTGGTCCATATCGACGGCAACGATGATTATCGTCAGGTGACCGCCCGCTCGCGGCGCCTTGCGGGGGCTGCGCGCCGGGAAAACGCCGTCGAGCTCCCAGTGGTCACGCGCCGTGCCGAGGGGCAGCGCCTCGCCGATCAGCGGTTGCAGGAGATCTGGGCGGGACGCGAGACGCTTGAACTGGAACTGTCGCCGCGCTGTGTCGATCTTGAAGCGGGCGATGTGATCTCGCTCGATGTTGCCGACCGGCCTCGCCTGTTCAGGCTGACGCGGATCAGCGACGGCCCGACCCGGCGCGCCAGTGCGCGCGCGGTCGAGCCCGCCATCTACCGCGGTGCGGCAGCAGGTGCGGCGGAGGGCGGGCGGCCTCCTAAAGTCACTCCGCGGATCGCAGGGCGGCCGGACGCCCTGATCCTCGACCTTCCAATCGTGCGCGAGGTGCCGCCGCCGCTGCAGTCGCTCGCGGCCTTCGCCGATCCCTGGCCTGGTGCACTGGCGATCTGGCGCGCTGCCGAGGGCATGCCGTTCGCATTGATGGGCGTCGTCGCAGCGCCGTCGATCATGGGCGAGACCTTGACCGAGCTCGTGCCCGGACCGCTTTGGCGGACCGATCGGCATGCCTCGGTCGAGGTTCGGCTACGGGGAGGTAGTCTTGCTTCGGTCGCTCCGGAAGCTGCGCTCGCTGGAGACAATGCGCTGGCATTCGTCAATGCTGCGGGGGAGGTCGAGATCGCCACAGCGGCGCGGGTCGAGCTGATCGGCTCGCGGACGTTCAGACTGTCGCAGATGGTGCGTGGGCTTGGCGGTTCGGAGGCCGCTGCGGCGCGAACATTGGCCCCAGGCGCGCGCGTAGTCGTGCTCGATGGCGCGGCGGTCTCGTTGACGACCAGCCTCGACGATATCGGCAGGCATGTCCGCTATCGGATCGGCCCGCCCAATGCCGATGTCGCCGCCGCTTCGATGCGTGAACTCGTCGCGACGGCCGGGACCGCTCCGTTGCGGCCGTTGGCGCCCGTACAGGTCCGGGCTCGGCGTCTGCCATCGGGCATTGCCTTGAACTGGATCCGGCGCAGCCGTTTTGGTGGCGATTCCTGGGAAACGGCCGAGGTGCCGCTCGGCGAGGATATCGAGCGCTATCGGGTGACGATCCGCGAGAGCGGCGCACCCGTCAGGACTGTCGAGGTCGATGCGCCGGCCATGGTCTATGAAGCGGCGCAGGAACTCACCGATTTCGGCAGCCCTCAGGCTACGCTCGACATCGAGCTGGCGCAGCTCAGCGTCGTCGCGGGGCCGGGTCTTCTCCGGCGTGGACTCGTCACGGTGCGCTGAGCTAGCCTCACGCTGATGTTCATGGCGCATTCACGCATACCGGGCTAGCCCATGGCGATGATGCTGCTCGACCCTAACGTCGCGATTTTCGCGTTCGTCATCGCCACTGCTTCGCCGGTGGAGACGGTCGATTCGTCGCCGCCGATCACTTGTCTGTCGGCGCAGGAAACGCGCGAAGCCGTATCGGACGGCAAGGTCATGCAGCCCGTCACGGCATCCCGCCATGCCCGCGAAGCCGCGCCCGGCGAGGTCCTGCGGATCAGGCTCTGCCGCCAGGGCGACGAGTTCGTCTATGTGGTGACGACGATGAAGCGCGACGGCCGCGTCGCCCGGGTGACGCTCGACGGCGCCTCCGGCAAGGTGGCGGATATCCGCTAGTTCCGCTATGCCGCGTTCCTGATCCGCCAATCGGAGAAAAGCCACCGTGCGATTGCTCGTCGTCGAGGACGACAAGGACCTCAACCGCCAGATCGTCAATGCGCTGGAGAACGCCGGCTATGCCGTTGACAAGGCGTTCGACGGAGAGGAGGGGCTCTATCTCGGCGAGACCGAGCCCTATGATGCGGTGATCCTCGATCTCGGCTTGCCCAAGGTCGATGGCGTCGCCGTGCTGCAGGGCTGGCGCCGGGCCGGCAAGACCATGCCGGTGCTGATCCTGACGGCACGCGATCGCTGGAGCGACAAGGTCTCGGGCTTCGACGCCGGCGCCGACGACTATGTCGTCAAGCCTTTCCATATCGAGGAGCTGCTCGCCCGCGTCCGCGCCCTGCTGCGCCGTGCCGCCGGCCACGCCACTGCCGAGCTGATCTGCGGCCCGGTCCGCCTCGACACGCGCGCCAGCCGCGTCGTCGTCGACGGCAACCCGGTCAAGCTGACCTCCCACGAATATCGCCTGCTCGCCTATCTCATGCACCATCAGGGCCGCGTGGTCTCGCGCACCGAGCTGGTCGAGCATCTCTACGATCAGGATTTCGACCGCGATTCCAACACGATCGAGGTCTTCGTCGGCCGCCTGCGCAAGAAGCTCGGCGTCGACGTCATCGAGACCGTGCGCGGCCTCGGCTATATCGCCGCCGCGAGAGCCGGATGAAACCTGAATCCGTCTCTCATCAAAGAGTTAGAGCAGGATCGATGCGAAGAACCGGTTCCCACTTTTTCGCATCCTGCTCTAGAGCCTGAGCAGCGTCATGCCGGTCACGCGGCAGCGCTTCTCGCTCGGCGCCCGGCTTTTCATCTCGGCTGCGATCTGCTGCGCGCTGGTGCTGATTCTTGCCGGCTTCGGCCTCACCACCTTCTACCGGCGCGCGGCCGAGCGCGGCTTCGACGAACGTCTCAGCGTCTATATCAAGGAGCTGGTCGCCGATCTTGCGGCCCCGCCCGAGGCCGAGCGCCAGGCGATCGGCGACCTCGGCGAGCCGCGCTTCGATCTGCCGCTCTCCGGTTGGTACTGGCAGATCATCCGGCTCGACGGCGAGCGTCCGACGATACGGACCTCGCGCTCCCTCGTCGGCGGGCAATTGCCAAAGCTGCTCGACCAGAATTTGCAGCCGAATGCTCGTGGCTTGCGCGAGAGCTATGTCTCCGGACCGGATGAACGGCGTCTGCGCGTGCTTGAGCGCGAGATCGATGTCGGCGAGGACGGTCGTTTCACCGTCGGTGTCGCGGCCCCGGCCGACGAGATCGAGGGCGATATCCGCGATTTCCGCTTTGCCCTGACGCTGACCTTCCTGTTCCTCGGCCTCGCTCTGGTTGCCTCGACCATCGTCCAGGTCCGCTTTGGCCTGCGCCCGCTGGGCGCGCTTGCGCGCGGCGGTCGGAACGGTGCGTACCGGCGAGAGCACGCGCATCGCCGGGCGCTATCCGCCCGATCTCGCCCCACTCGCCGGCGAGCTCAACCAATTGATCGACGCCAACCGTGAAATCTTGGAGCGCGCCCGGACCCAGGTCGGCAATCTCGCCCATGCGCTCAAGACGCCGCTCAGCGTGATGCAGAACGAGGCCGAGGCCGGGCAGGGCGCTTTATCCCAGACCATTCGGCATCAGACCGCGATCATGCGCGACCAGGTTCAGTATTATCTCGATCGGGCTCGGGCTGCCGCTTTGTCCGGCGCTCTCGGCGGTGTCTCCGAGATCGCGCCTTCGCTGGACGCGTTGATCCGGACCTTCGAGAAGATCGCGCAGGGCAGGGCGATCGAGGGCAGCCACACCGTTCCTGTCGGCGTCCGTTTCCGCGGCGAGAAGCAGGATTTCGAGGAAATGCTCGGCAACCTGCTCGACAACGCCTTCAAATGGGCTCGCACCGACGTGCAGGTCAGCCTGGCGCCTGAAGCCCAGGCGCCAGAAGGGCGGCTCGTCCTGCTGATCGACGATGACGGGCCGGGGCTCCCCGATGAGGCGATGGCCGAAGTCCTCAAGCGCGGCCGCAGGCTCGACGAGACGACGCCGGGATCGGGTCTCGGCCTGTCGATCGTCGTCGACCTCGCCAAGCTCTATGGCGGCGGCCTCTCGCTAGAGCGCTCGCCGCTTGGCGGCCTCAGGGCCCGCCTTGTCCTGCCGGCTGTCTGACGTCGCATTGCCCGCGTGACCCTTTGTCGCCATCTTCGGACATGAACCGGCACCTTCGAACGGTTATGAACGGCGAATGCTGATCTGGATCATCTTCGCGGCCATGACGGGCGCAGCGGTCATGGCGGTGCTCTGGCCGCTCGGCCGCCGAGCGCCGGCGCTCACCGCCGATACGGCCGGAGCGACCGCGCTCTACCGCGCCCAGCTCGCAGAGATTGATCGCGATCTCGCTCGAAAGCTGATCGGCGCTGCCGAGGTCGAGGCGGCCAAGACCGAGGCGGCGCGCCGGCTTCTGCGCGAGACGGCAACTGAATCGATGCCGGCCGGCGAGAGTGAGCCGGCACTGCGGCGACGCCGCGCGGCGTCCGCGATCGCGCTCTCCTGTGTGCCCTTGCTAGCGCTGTTGATTTACGGCGCCTACGGCTCGCCGACCGTCCCGGACCAGCCGCTCGCGGCACGGATGAAGGCAAATCCGGGGCAGGATTTCGAGCTGGCGCTGGCACGGATCGAGTCCCATCTCGCCGCCAACCCCACTGATGGCAAAGGCTGGAGCGTGCTCGCGCCGGTCTATCTGCGTCAGGGGCGTTTTGACGACGCTGCAAAGGCCTTCGCCAACGCGATCCGCTATGATGGCGCGACAAGCGAGCGGCAGGGCGGCCAGGCCGAGGCGCATATGCTTGCTGCCGGCGGCGTAGTCACGGCCGCGGCGCGTGCAAGCCTTGCCGAGGCGCTGAAGCTCGATCCGGCCAATCCGCGTGCCCGGTTCTTCATGGCGATCGCGCAGGAGCAGGATGGGCAGATGCCGGCTGCGATCGCGGCGCTCAAGGCCCTGCTCGCCGATGCGCCGACCGACGCGCCCTGGACGCCTACGGTGCGTGCACGCCTCGAGGAATTGGAACGTTCTTCTGCTCCGGCCGATGCGCTCGCCAGCCTGCCCGAGGCCGAGCGTATGACGGCGATCCGCGGCATGGTCGACGGCCTTGCCGCGCGACTCGCCGAGGGCGGCGGCAGTCTTGCCGACTGGTCACGCCTGATCCGCTCGCAAGCCGTCCTTGGCGAACGCGAGGCCGCGCAGAAGTCGTTGTCCACTGCCCGCGAGCGTCTTGTGGCCGATCAGGCGGCAGCGTCTGCCCTTGATGGCCTGCGCAGCGAGCTCGGCCTGCAGGAGTTGGCGCGATGACCGCCCAGGTCGGTATCCCCGCCACGCCGCCGCGCAAGCGCTTGACACGCAAGCAGCGCCGTCTCGTGGTTATCGCCTCGGTCGGTGTCGTGCTTGGCCTCGCAGCCGGGCTGGTCGCCTACGCGCTCCGGGATTCGATCGTCTTCTTTTACGGCCCGACCGAGATCGTCGAGAAGGGTCTCACCCCCGGCACACGCCTGCGCCTAGGGGGCCTGGTCGAGACAGGGTCGGTCGAGCGCGGCTCCAATCAGCGCGTCAGCTTCGCCGTCACCGACGGGAAGACCAGGACCATGGTCAGCTACACCGGCTTGCTGCCGGATCTCTTCCGCGAGGGGCAGGGTGTGGTCACCGAAGGTGTGCTCGAAGCGCCCGGGCGCTTCCGCGCCGATTCCGTCCTCGCCAAGCATGACGAGACCTATATGCCGCGCGAAGTCGCCGATGCATTGAAAAAGCAGGGCCATTGGCAGCCCGGCGAAACCAAGGCTGGCGCGCCCGCAGCGCCGGCCACGAAATAGGGCTGCGCCTTTGTTCGTTGAGATCGGTCATTTTGCGTTGGCGTTGGCGCTGGGCGTCGCGGTCGTCCAGACGATCGTGCCGCTTTGGGGCGTGACCAGGAACGATCCGGCTTTGGCCTCGGTCGGCCCGGCGGCGGCGATCGCCTGCTTCCTCCTTGTCGCGCTCTCCTTCGGCTGCCTGATGGCGTCCTATGTGGCTTCCGACTTTTCGGTCGAGAACGTCGCCGCCAATTCGCATTCGACGCAGCCGCTGATCTACAAGCTGACCGCGGTCTGGGGGAACCATGAGGGCTCGATGCTGCTCTGGGTTCTCATCCTCGTGCTGTTCGGTGCGCTGGTCGCATTGTCGCGCCGCTCGCTGCCGGTGAAGCTGCGGGCCGGCACCCTCGCTGCCCAAGGCAGCGTCAGTGTCGCCTTCCTCGCCTTCACGCTGCTGACCTCGAACCCGTTCCGGCGCCTCGTCCCGGCGCCGGGCGAGGGGCAGGACCTCAACCCGATCCTGCAGGATCTCGGCCTCGCGATCCATCCGCCGCTGCTCTATGTCGGCTATGTCGGCTTCTCGATTACCTATGCCTTCGCCGTCGCGGCATTGATCGAAGGAAAGATCGATGCGGTCTGGGCGCGCGCCGTCCGGCCCTGGACCTTGCTGGCCTGGACCTTCCTGACGCTTGGTATCGCGATGGGCTCCTACTGGGCCTATTACGAGCTCGGCTGGGGCGGCTGGTGGTTCTGGGACCCGGTCGAGAACGCTTCGCTGATGCCCTGGCTCGCCGGTACGGCGCTGATCCACTCGACCGTGGTGATGGAGAAGCGCGACGCGCTCAAGGTCTGGACGATCCTGCTCGCCATCCTGACCTTCTCGCTCTCGCTGCTCGGCACCTTCATCGTCCGCTCGGGCGTTTTGACCTCGGTGCACTCCTTCGCCAGCGACCCGCAGCGCGGCCTGTTCATCCTCGGCATCCTGATCGCCTTCATCGGCGGCTCGCTGGCGCTGTTCGCCTGGCGCGCGCCACTGCTGAAGCAGGGCGGCCTGTTCGCGCCGGTGTCACGGGAGAGCGCGCTCGTCGTCAACAACCTCTTCCTGGCGACGGCCTGCGCAACCGTCTTCATCGGCACGCTCTATCCGCTCGTGCTGGAAATGGTGACCGGCGACAAGATCTCGGTCGGCCCACCCTTCTTCAACGCCACTTTCGTGCCGCTGCTGGTGCCGCTCTTGCTGCTGCTGCCGATCGGCCAGACTCTGGCCTGGAAGCGCGGCGACCTGCTCGGCGCCGCCCAGCGCGCACAGGTCGCGTTCGGCGTCGGCGTGATCACGACGCTGGCGATCTTCGCCTTCGTCCGTGGCGGGCCGGTGCTGGCGCCACTCGGCATCGGTCTCGGCGTCTTCCTTGTCGTTGGGGCGTTCTGGGAGATTGGCGAGCGCATTGTCGCGCGCGCCAGCGGCGCCTCGGCGATCTGGTCGCGGGCGAAGGGCCTGCCGCGCTCGGCCTGGGGTTCGGCGCTCGGCCATGCCGGCGTCGGCATCAGCGTGATCGGCATCGCCGCTACAGCCTGGGGTACCGAGTCGATCGGCATGCTCAAGGTTGGGGAGAGCCTGACCAGTGGCCGCTACACCGTGACGCTGGAGGCCGTGACGCCGCGCACCGGTCCAAATTACCGCGAGGACGCTGCCCGCTTCCGCATCGTCGCCTATGGCCGCGAGCTGGAGCCGGTCGAGGCGATGAAGCGAATCTACACGGCGCGCGCCATGCCGACTACCGAGGCAGGCATCCGCACTGTGGGGCTCGGGCAGGCCTATATCAGCCTGGGCGAGCTCGACGACAACGGTGCTATAGCGGTCAAGCTGCTCGACAAGCCGCTGATCCTCCTGATCTGGATCGGCGCGCTGGTGATGGCGGCGGGCGGCGGGCTCTCGCTGACCGACCGGCGCTTCCGGTTGGCCGCGCCGCGACGCGTGGCGGCGCCGGCTGCGATGCCGCAACCGGCCGAGTGAACCCGATGCGTGCTGTCCTGCTCGTCTTGGTCGGGATACTGGCGTTCTCGGCTCCGGCCGCCGCCGTGCAGCCCGACGAGGTGCTGAAGAACCCGGCGCTGGAGCAGCGCGCGCGGGGAATATCCTCCGGCCTGCGCTGCCTGGTCTGCCAGAACCAGTCGATCGACGATTCCGATGCGCCGCTCGCCAAGGATCTGCGCATCCTGGTACGCGAACGGCTTACGGCCGGTGACAGCGACGGAGCGGTGATCGATTTCGTCGTCGCCCGTTATGGCGACTTCGTCCTGCTGCGTCCGCCGATGAATACGCGCACGATCGCGCTCTGGGCCGCTCCTTTCCTCATCGTGCTGTTCGGGGCTGTCTTCCTATGGCGTCGGCGTTATCGCAGCGCCGCTCCTGCCAGCGCCGCGCTGACTGCCGAAGAGCAGGCGAGGCTGGACGAGTTGGTGAAGCGCAGCGATTCCTGAGCAAGCTCAGACCGAGATGCCGCATTGTCGGTGCATTTCGCCTGTGATTGACGGCGTGAGATAGGCGCCCCACGTCATCCGGCCGGCGCGGAGCGGAGACGGGCCAACGCTGGCCTGATTGGCGAAAACCCGCGCAAAGCAAGCAGCGACCGCACCGGAATAGCCTCGCGAGGCAGCGATCCTGAGACCGGCCTGGTAAGCTCCGCCGCGATATTGCGACGTGACCGGACCCGGCTGCTGGCGCCTTTGCCTCAGATCTCCCAGTCGATCGATGCCGCAACGGCGCTGCTGCTCGGCGTTGTAGGCCTGTGTCGAGGCAGCAAACCAGCTTCTCCGCCCGCCGGGTTTTTCGACGACCACCGCATGCTTGGCGAAGACCCGCCCATAGCATTCGGCGTTGTCGTAGCCGCGGCGCTGCGCGAGGCGCACCCCGGTTTCATAGGCGGGCATGTCTTGCGCCAGGGCACTTTCCGCCGCGAGTGCCAACGCGGCGAGGGCGATATATCCAATCGCGTGTTTCATGTCGGCCTGCTCTTATCGCGCGCATCGACCGTAGGGAGCATTGTGACCGAGCCAGCGTCAAGCCGACTCCTGCCCCAAGCGGGGCCAACCTTACGAAACTGTCATCAACGGGCGAAATCCGCGTAAGGCGCCGCCCCTCATGGTTCTCCTCACGAAGCAGGGAAGGCCTGCCTTCCGCATCGAGGTCAGAACCATGATCACCCAAGAACAGAACAACACCCCCATCACCCCCACTCGCTCGCCGGCCACCGCCCGCTCGATCCTGAAGCGCGGCGCCCTCGTCGCCGGCGCGGCGACGCTCAGCATCGGCCTGATGGCCGGCCTCGCCGACAATTTCCTCAACACTCACGGTGCCGCCAACGCGCAGCCGGTGCAGCTTTCCGGCCTGCAGCAGACGCAGCTGCCGTCCTTCGCCGACGTGGTCGACCGGGTTAAGCCCGCTGTCGTCTCAGTCCGCGTCAAGGCCAAGGTTGTCGCCAGCGCCGGCGAGGAGGGTGGTCCTGCTGGTATCGAGGGCTTGCCCCCCGGCCATCCGCTCGAGCGCTTCCTCCGCCGCTTCGGCGAGGAGGGCTCGGGTCCGCGCGGACCGCAGCAGCAGCCGCGCGCTCAGCTCTCGCAGGGCTCGGGCTTCTTCGTCAGCCAGGACGGCTATGTCGTCACCAACAACCATGTCGTCGCCAATGCGGCCGAGGTCCAGCTCGTCACCGATACCGGCAAGACGCTCTCGGCCAAGGTGATCGGCACCGATCCGCGCACGGATGTCGCGCTGCTCAAGGTCAACGAGTCCGGCAGCTACCCCTTCGTTCAGCTCGCTGCGGGCAAGCCGCGCATCGGCGAGTGGGTGCTGGCGGTGGGCAATCCGTTCGGCCTCGGCGGCACCGTGACCGCGGGCATCGTCTCGGCCCAGGGGCGCGATATCGGCTCCGGCCCCTATGACGACTTCCTGCAGATCGACGCGGCGGTGAACCGCGGCAATTCCGGTGGTCCGACCTTCAACCAGAAGGGCGAGGTCGTCGGCGTCAACACTGCGATCTACTCGCCGTCGGGCGGCAATGTCGGCATCGCCTTCGCTATACCTGCTGCCACCGTCCAGAGCGTCGTCGAGCAGCTCAAGGAGCATGGCTCGGTCGCCCGCGGCTTCATCGGGGTGCAGATCCAGCCTGTCACCGCCGAGGTCGCCGATGCGATCGGCCTGAAGGACGCCAAGGGCGCCCTGATCGCCGAGGCACAGGCCAACGGCCCTGCCGCCAAGGCTGGCCTCAAGCGCGGCGATACCATCCTTGCGGTCAATGGCGAGAAGATCGCCGACGCCCGCGAGCTCTCGCGCAAGATCGCGACCTTCGCGCCCGGCGCCAAGACGAGCCTGACGATCTGGCGCGACGGCAAGGAGCGCGAGGTCTCGTTCGAGGTTGGCCGCCAGCCGGCGGCCTGACCCGGGCCTATGCAGATCGGGCATGCTCTTGCGCGTAGCGTCAGTTTATCTTGCAAGAGCATGGTCCGGGCGGATGGTTTCTCCCGGTTGTCACGTCGCCCCCTGCCGGGAATGCCAGCCGTCACGGCGGCAGGTCGGATCGTCACCTCCGGCCTGCCGCTTTTCGTTTCCTTGGGTTAGGTTGCCGCCATGCGACTCCTGATCGTTGAAGACGACGCCGAGGCGGCAGCCTATCTGGTCAAGGCCTTTCGCGAGGCCGGCCATGTCGCCGACCATGCTCCTGACGGGCTCGAGGGCTACGCCATGGCCCAGGGCGGCGGCTACGACGTGCTCGTCGTCGACCGCATGCTGCCGCGCATGGACGGGCTCTCGGTGATCCGCTCATTGCGCGAGCAGGGCGAGACGGTACCCGCGCTGATCCTGTCCGCGCTCGCCCAGGTCGACGATCGGGTGAAGGGCCTGCGTGCCGGCGGCGACGACTACCTGCCCAAGCCCTACGCCTTCTCCGAGCTGCTCGCCCGCGTCGAGGTGCTGTCGCGCCGCCGCGGGGCGCCGGCTTCCGAGCCGACGACCTATCGCGTCGGCGATCTCCTGCTCGACCGGCTGGCGCACCGCGTCACCCGCGCCGGCGAGGAGATCGTGCTGCAACCGCGCGAATTCCGCCTGCTCGAATATCTGATGAAGCATGCGGGGCAGGTCGTGACCCGCACCATGCTGCTTGAGAACGTCTGGGATTATCACTTCGATCCGCAGACCAACGTCATCGACGTGCATGTCTCGCGGCTGCGCTCCAAGGTCGACAAGGGTTTCGAGCACCCGATGATCCACACCATTCGCGGCGCTGGATACATGGTCCGTGACACAGCTCGCTGACCATCGGGCAGCGGAAGCGGTACGACCCGGCCGCCTGCGCTTCCTGCCGCATCTCGTCCGCACCACGGCTTTCAAGCTGACGGCGATCTATCTCGTCGTCTTCGCGCTCTTTGCCGTCTTCGTGCTGGGCTATGTCGCCTGGAACGCCAAGAACCTGCTCGACGACCAGATCCGCTCGACCATCGACGCCGAGATCCAGGGCCTGGCCGAGCAACAGCGTCTCGGTGGCATCAGGCGGCTCGTCCAGGTCATCGAACGGCGCTCGCGCGGGCCGGGCGCCTCACTCTATCTCGTCACGACGCCGCTGGGCGAGCGCGTCGCCGGCAACATCGAGGCGCTGCCGCCGGGCACGCTCGACCGCCAGGGCGAGAGCGAGATCGAATACGCCCGCTCCTCCGAGGCGCTCGACCAGACCAACCACGCCATCGTCCGGGTCTTCATGCTGCCGGCGGGCTTTCGTCTGCTGGTCGGCCGCGACGTCGAAGAGCGCGAGCGCCTGCGCGTCGTGATCAAGCGGGCGGCCGCCTGGTCGTTCCTGCTCGTCGTCGTGCTCGGCTGCTTCGCTGGTTGGTTCGTGGCGCGCCGGGTGCTGAAGCGCATCGACGGCATGAACGACACCGCCCGCTCGATCATGGCTGGCGACCTCAAGGGCCGGCTCGCCATCGCCGGCACCGGCGATGAGCTCGACCGGCTGGCCGAGAACCTCAATGCCATGCTCGACCGGATCGGCGAGCTGATGAGCGGGATGCAGCAGGTCTCGGACAACATCGCCCACGACCTCAAGACGCCGCTGACCCGCCTGCGCAACCGCGCCGAGGAGGCCCTGCGCACAGCGCAGTCGCCCGAGCAGCTCCGCACCGCACTCGACGGCGCGATCGAGGAGGCGGATGGGCTGATCCGCGTGTTCAACGCGCTCTTGATGATCGCGCGGCTGGAAACCCGCCAGATCACCGACAGCATGGCGCCGCTCGACCTCGCCGAGATCGTCGACGGGCTCTCCGAGCTCTATGAGCCACTGGCCGAAGAGGCGGGGCTCACTCTGTCCGCCTCGGTCGAGCCCGGCCTGTCGCTCATCGGCAATCGCGAGCTGGTCGGCCAGGCGCTGGCCAATCTGATCGACAACGCGCTGAAATATGGCAAGCCGGATAGCGAGGCGCCGGCGACTGTCGCGGTGACGGCGCGCCGCGTCGGCGAGAGCATCGAGCTTGGCGTTGCCGATCACGGCCCCGGCATTCCCGAAGCAGACCGTGGCCGTGTGCTCGAGCGTTTCGTTCGGCTCGACCAGAGCCGTACGAAGCCGGGTTTCGGGCTCGGGCTCGCGCTCGCTTCAGCGGTCGCACATCTGCATGGCGGCATGATCCGCTTGTCCGACAACGCGCCGGGGCTCGATGTCGTGATGTTGCTGCCGGTTGCGCCGCTTCCTGTGGACAGGCCTCTCCCGGAGGCGCCTGCGGGCTCGACATCCCAGCCGAACGGGGCAGGGTTCCAGTCGGCCTGATCCAAGGCTGGTCGCTGCGGAGGTCAGGGTGGGCGAGCCGTTATGCGAACGCCTGAAGGCGGCCCCGATCCTGCCGGCGCGCGGCAAGGTCGAGGCGCTCTGGCGTGAGGACCTGATCGAGCGCCTGTTCGACGCCGATGCCGGCGAGCGGCTCGCCGCCCATCTTGCGAGCAATGAAGCCTCCGCCGCGCTGGTTGCCGGCATCCTCGCTCATTCGCCCTTCCTGACGCAGATCATGCGACGCGATCCGGAGGGTCTGTTCGCCTCGCTGACCGTAGCCCCGGAGGAGCGTCGCGACGCACTGCTGGCTGGGATCGCCGCCTTCGCCACGCCGGAGATGGCGACCGCCGATCTGATGCGCGAACTGCGCCGCTTCCGCCAGGCGATGGCGCTGCTGCTCGCACTCGCCGACATCGGCGGCGTCTGGCCGGTGGAGACAGTCACCGCCGCGCTCAGCGCCACCGCCGACATGGCGGTGAAGCTCGCCAGCGAGCACGCGCTGCATCAGGCCGCCGGCCTTGGCCGGATCGAGCTTCCTGACCCGACCGAACCCGGCAAGGGCTCCGGCCTCGTCGTGCTGGCGCTCGGCAAGCATGGCGCCGGCGAGCTGAACTACTCCTCCGACATCGACATCGTCGTCTTCTTCGATCCGGAGATGGCGGAGGCCGCCGGCGTCGCCGAGCCGACGAGCTTCTTCGTCAAACTCACCCAGCAGATCGCCCGCATCATCCAGGAACGCACGCCGGACGGCTATGTCTTCCGCGTCGACCTGCGCCTGCGGCCCGATCCCGGCTCGACCCATGTCGCCGTCGCACTGCCGACGGCCTATGCCTATTACGAGACGGTCGGCCAGAACTGGGAACGCGCCGCGATGATCAAGGCGCGGCCCGTCGCCGGCGACCTCGATCTCGGGCGCCGCTTCATCGCCGATCTCGCTCCCTTCATCTGGCGCAAATATTTCGACTTCGCCGCCATCGCCGACATCCATGCGATGAAACGGCAGATCCAGTCGGTGAAGGGCTTCGAGACGCTCAGCCTGCCCGGCCACAACGTCAAGCTCGGCCGCGGCGGCATCCGCGAGATCGAGTTCTTCGTCCAGACCCAGCAGCTCGTCTTCGGCGGAAGGCGCCCGGCGCTGCGCGGGCCGCGCACGCTCGAGATGCTGGGCGAACTCACCAGGGAGAACTGGATCAGCCCGCAGGCGCGCGACGAACTGACGGAATCCTATTGCTGGCTGCGCACCATCGAGCACCGGCTGCAGATGCGCCATGACGAGCAGACGCAGACCCTGCCGACCGATGCCGCCGATCTCGATGCCTTCGCCCGCTTCTGCGGCTATCCCTCGGCCAAGGCCTTCGGGAAGGATCTTGAGGCGCACGCAAGGCGCGTCGAGGGCCATTATGCCCTTCTGTTCGAGGACGCTCCCAGCCTTGCCAGCGAGGCCGGATCGCTCTCCTTCACCGGCACCGAGAACGATCCAGAGACGCTGGCGACGCTGAGCAAGCTCGGATTCCGCCAGCCGGCGGTCGCGGCCGAGACGGTCCGCGGCTGGCATTTCGGCCGCCGCGCCGCCGTCACCAGCGCCCGTGCTCGCGAGGTGCTGACCGAGCTGACGCCGGCGCTGCTCGTCGCTCTCGGCCGCACCACCGATCCGGATGGCGCGCTCGCCCATCTCGACAACGCCTTCGTCCGCATGCCGGCGGCGGTCGAATTGCTGACCCTGCTGCGCTCGCACGAGGCCTTGCTGCAGCTCTTCGCCGAGATCCTCGGCAGCGCGCCGCGTCTCGCCAAGGTCGCGGCGCTCTATCCGCATGTGCTCGATGCGGTGATCGACCCCGCCTTCAGCGCTCCGCGCCACGATGCCGAACGGGTGGCGCAGCGCGTGCGCGCCATGGTCGGAACGCCGCCGCCCAGCGTCGAGGACGGGCTCGACCGCATGCGCGACGCCGCCCGGCAGGAGAACTTCCTCGTCGGTGCCCGGCTGCTCTCCGGCGTGGTCAATGCCGAACAGGCGGCGCAGGGCTATGCCGCGGTCGCCGAGGCCTGTATCCGCGCCGCCTTCGACGACACCCGCGCCGCCTTCGCCGCCGACCATGGCCTCGTTGCGGGCGCCGAGGCCGTGGTGCTCGGCATGGGCCGTCTTGGCGCCGGTGAACTCACGCCCTCATCCGATCTCGACGTCATGCTGCTCTATGAGCGGCCGGACGACGCTGAGGCCAGCGATGGCGGACGCCCGCTCGATCCCGTCACCTGGCATGTCCGTTTCACCCAGCGCTTGGTCGCAGCGCTGACGGTGCCGACCCGGCGTGGCACGCTCTACCAGATCGACATGCGCTTGCGGCCCTCCGGCAACAAGAGCCCGGCGGCAACGCAGTTCGAAGGCTTCAGGGCCTATCATCAGGGCGAGGCCGAGATCTGGGAGGAGATGGCGCTGACCCGCGCCCGCGTCGTCGCGGGCGATGCAGGTCTCAAGGCAAAGGTCGAAGCCGCGATCCGGGACATCCTGCTGCGCAAGCGCGATCCGGCCAAGGTCGCCACGGCCGTCGCCGAGATGCGGGCGCTGATCGCCAAGGAGAAGGGCGAGAGCGATCCCTGGGACCTCAAGCTCGCAGCTGGAGGCCTGACCGATCTCGATTTCCTTGCGCAGTTCCTGGTGCTCGCCCATGGCCATGATCACCCGCAGCTCCTCGCTCGCACCACGGCAGGTGTCTTCATCGCGGCGCGCGATACCGATGTCATCCCGGCTGAAGATGCCGAGCGGCTCGCGGGCGCGGCGCGCTTCATTGGGGACGTCCAGCTCTGGCAACGTTTTGCGGTGGAGGAGGGCTTCGATCCCAAGGCCGTGCCGGAGCGCGTCCTGCGGCGGATAGCGACGGCGGTGGGCCTGCCCGACGCCAAGATGTTGAAGGCAGAGCTCGACGAGACGCGCAGCGCCGTGCGCGCGATCTTCAAGCGTCTGCTGGGCGGGGTACGCGCTGCCTGATTGCCGTTCCGGCCTTACTCCGCTGCGGTCAGCTTGACCTGTGGCTCGACCGGCTCCGGCCGCGAGCCCTTGGATGTCTGGGCCGGCGCCCGCACGACGCGGTTCCGGCCCTCCTGCTTCGCGCGATAGAGCGCGGCGTCGGAATTGGCGAGCAGTTCGCGCGTCGAGTTCGAGGTGAGTGGCGCGCAGGCGACGCCGAGGGAGGCCGAGACCTGGGCGCCATTCAGCTCCGACAGTGCTTCGATGCTGACCCTGATACCCTCGGCCTTTGCCGCTGCCATCTCCAACCCGCAATTGGGCAGCACCACGATCAGCTCCTCACCGCCATAGCGGCAGGCGATATCGGTCTCGCGCAGCTGGTTGGTGATCGCGGCAGCCGTATCGCGCAGCACGGCATCGCCCTTGGCATGGCCGTGCTGGTCGTTGAGGCGCTTGAAGTGATCGAGATCGATCATGATCACCGAGACCTCGGTCTTCTCGCGCTCGGCCAGGCGGACGACGCGCTCGAGCGCATCCTCCATGTAGCGGCGGTTATAGAGGCCGGTCAGTGGATCGCGCAGTGCCTGGCTGCGCAGCTTGTCGCGCAGGGCGATGTTCGACAGCGCGAGCGACATCGCGTCGGCAAGTGCCGTGCCGGTGCTCGCCACGTCCTTGAGGCGCTCCTCGGCCTGATCGCCGTCGCAATAGATCTGCAGAAGGCCGAGAATCTCGCCACGCGCGATCATTGGGATTTCCAGCGCGTAGTCGCTGACATTGTAATGCTCGCAGCGGAGCTTGTGCGAGCTGGGATGGTTGATGTGCGGTTTGCCGCGCTTCAGCGCCCAGCACTGCTGCAGTCCGATCGCATCCGGCAAGGCTTCGCGGTCCGGACGCCCCCAGCTGGTCGACAGCGTGAGGCGGTCGCGCGAGTTGTTGAAGACATAGAGTGCGACGCCAAATTCGGGAATGAGTTCCCCGGCGGTCGCGCGCAGCACCGCATTGGCATCGCTATGGTCCAGCGCGCTCTGCAGCATCTCGGTCATCTCAAATAGACGCGAAACCTGTTCGCGGGAGGCGTTCGCGGAGCCGACCGCCTGGTCGCGCGCGCTGGCGTCACGTGTGCTGGCGCGCGATGCGCCGAGGAAAGCGAGGATGCAGAAGGCGCCCGTCATGATCTGCAGACCCAGCACGATGCTCGTCGCGCTGGCGATCCTGCGATTGAGTGATGCCTCGATCGCCTCCTTCCTGGTCAGATCGGCCAGGATCGCGTCGGTGAGGATCGCGGTGTTGGGCTGGATCTCGCGGGCGACATAGAGCGATTGCGCGATCTCGGGCTGCTTTGCGACGACCGCCGAGACCGTGTCGGCCCAGCTGGCTTTGAGCGCCGTGAGGATGGCGCTCGTCGGAACCTCTTCCGTCCTGCGCAAGGCGGTCCTGGGGAAACTGTCTTCAGGGAAGGTGTTCAGCCAGTTGAGCGCCTTGGCGTAGCTGAACAGCTTGGGCTCGCTGTCATGCCTGATCATCAGATCGGCGACGGTGGCGCCGGTTTCCATCACCGCCTGGCGTGCGACGCGCAAGGTCCTGGCGCTCTTGCGCACCTCGTCCACCAATGTCTGCTGATGGCTGATGTAAACGAAGCCAGCCATGACCAGTGCGATCATCCCGGCAAGAAAGGCGATTGTCACCATCGACGAGCGCCTCAGCGCGCCGCCCGCCTTTCGGCCGACCTGCGGGCCGTCGGATGCGAGATGGGTTTGCATTGCTCTAACCCCGGAAACGCACCGGCTGGTAGGTCGGCGCGATTGCTCGAGGCAGGCTTGCCCCCGCTGGGTTGAGGCTTCGTCAAGTTGCTGGGTTAAGAGGCGCTTAAGAATGCCGTGAGGTTTCGCGGCATCGGGCGGTCACCGCCACCCTGTGGAGTGGGCTCAGGCCGCCGCCGCGATCGCCTCGTCGGCTCTGTGCCGAAGCGGCAGATGGACCATCACGATCGTGCCCGAGCCCATGATCGAGCGGATGCGAAGCGAGCCGCCATGCAGCTCGGCGAGAGAGCGGGCGATGGCAAGGCCGAGGCCGGAGCCGCCATGACTGCGCGCCAGCTCGCCCTCGACCTGCTCGAACGGGCGGCCGATGCGGCCGAGCTTCTCGCGCGGAATGCCGATACCGGAATCCTCGACATAGAGGTTGAGTGCGTCGGGCGCCGGCTTGACGCGCACCGCGATCTGGCCGCCCTCGGGCGTGAACTTGATAGCGTTGTCGACGAGGTTGCCGACGATCTGGAAAAGGGCGTGGGAATCTGCCTCAAGGCGCAGATCGCTGCCGATATCGCTGGTGAGGGAGAGCCGCTTGTGCGCGATCGCCTCGCGATGGCAGTTGATCGCTTCGCCGACCACGAGGTCGAGCGCGACATCCGTCTTCTCGAGTTCGATCTTACCGGCCTCGATCCGGGCCATGTTCAGGATGTCGTTGATCACCGCGAGCAGGTAGCCGCCGCTGGAGCGGATGTCGCGGACATATTCGACATAGCGCTCGGAGCCGAGGGGGCCGAACAAGCCGTCATCCATGATCTCCGAGAAGCCGAGGATGGCGTTGAGCGGCGTGCGCAGCTCATGGCTCATATTGGCGAGGAATTCCGATTTGGCGCGGTTGGCGGTTTCGGCGGACGCCTTCTGTTCGAGATAGAGTTCGGCGAGCTCGGCGAGCTGCTGCGCCTGCGCTTCGAGCTTCTGGCGCGAGGACTTGAGATCGGTCACGTTCTTGAGCAGCTCGTGCTCGGAGCGGGTCAGACGCTCCTCCTGCTGCTTGAGCATGGTGATGTCGGTGCCGACCGAGACCGAGCCGCCATCCTTGGTGCGGCGGCCGTTGATCTGCAGCCAGCGCCCGTCCGAGAGCTTCGCCTCGTAGGAGTGGCTGCCCGATGCGGGGCGCGAGCTGCGGACCGGTTCGCGGTCGATGCTCGGCTGGGCGCTGTGGCTCATGATCTGCTCATAGCTCGTGCCGGTGCGCATCAGCTCCGGCGACAGCATGTGCAACTGCTGGTACTTGGCATTGCAGAGCACAAGCTTCTGCTCGGCATCCCAGAGAACGAAGGCTTCCGAGATCGCCTCGACTGCGTCACGCAGGCGGGCGTCGGCGGTTGCGGTGCGGGCGGCCATGCGGCGCTGCTCGGAGATGTCGACGACGATGCCAACGAGATGCTGCGAGCCGGTGCGGCGATCCGTGACGAGCTCGGCCCGCGCCTTGAGCCAGACCCATTCGCCCGACGCGTTGCGGACCCGAAACTCCTGATCGAGATGGTTGGTCTCGCCGCGGCTGACCGCATCGGCCAGGCCATAGAGGTCGGCGTCCTCGGGGTGGATGAAGGCGTTGACCTCGCCGAAGGACATGTACTCGCCGGCACGGTCGTAGCCGAGCATCGCATACATCGAATCCGACCAGTACATCCGGCCCCGGGCCAGATCCCAGTCCCACAGGCCGCAATGGCCGCGGCTGAGCGCCGTGTCGATCCGATCGCGCACGCAGTCGCAATCCTCGTCGGCGGCGCGAGCCCGCCGCGACTGCAGCACGAAGGCGGCAGTGATGCCGGCGAGCACGATCGCCGCCGAGCCGAACAGGACCAGGATCGAACGCCGGCGCTCGTCCCAGGTCGACAGCGCGCGCTTGACCGGGTGGAGCACGGCGATCTGGCCGAGCGGGGCGGCAAGGTTGCGGACGGTGGCGAGTGCCTCGATCCCGCCCGGAAGGGTGATCGGCATCACCCCGGCACGGTCGGCGAAGACGGTCAGCGCTTGAGCCGGGCCGAGCATGTCGACGAGATTGCGCTCGCTCGTCCCAACCGTCGGCTCGCCGGCAACGACCCGGCCGCTGGCATCGCTGACATAGACGACGCGGCCTCGGCCGGCGATGTGCCTGGTCGTCAGAGCCGTGAGTGCGCTCTCGGGGCGCTTGTCGTCCTTGGAGGCTAGATCGATCTCGCGAACAAGCAATGCAGCGAGTGCGTCGAGGTCCATTGCTGCATCATCGAGCGCGTCATCACGCAATGCGCTGGTTTGGACGTAAGCCCCGAGCGCCAGGAGCAGAACGAAGCCCGCGACCAGGGCCGGAATGACTTTCCGGAAGGTCGGCTCCAGCTGCTCGAAGCGCTGATAGAGCGGATTGGTCAGGGAGCGTGCTACGCCCAGCACCGAATTTGCGCGCACGTGTGCGCAAGCCGCGTCTGCACGCGTCATGCCCGTCCCCCTTCGGAAGCGATGTACCGTCAGTAAGATCGGGAGACGTGCCGCATCCCCGAATCACCGTCAGTTGAATCCGCGGGAGTCGCTTTGTCTAGCGGAAACTTCGTTGTTTACGCGACTTTGCGCGCAGTGGTTGTAGTGTCGAATCGCTTGAATCTTGCGCGCGCAGGACTTCGTTAACCTTTGCGGCAAGGCGGCCTTAACGCCGCTGTCACTGGCCCTTTCAAGCCAGTGAGCGGGTGGCGATGTCAGCCACGTCACGCGACAGGTTGGGCGTCGCCCCGACCATGCGCAAAGCCGCCTCCGCCTTGGCTCGGCGCCCAGTTTCCAGCATGCGCCAGCTCTTGAACGAACCGAGCAGGCGGGACGCGACCTGCGGGTTGGTCCGGTCGAGTGCGATGACGATGTCGGCGATGAAACCGTAGCCCTCCCCATCGGCCCGGTTGAACTGGGTGAGGTTGGCAGCGAAGCCGCCGATCAGGCCGCGCACCCGGTTGGGATTGCCGAGCGAGAAGGCGGAGTGGTTCATCAGCCCCTTGACCCGCGCAAGCGTGCCATCCTCTGCGATCAGCGCCTGCGCCATCAGCCATTTGTCGAGGACTAGCGGTTCGCGCGCATAGAGTGCGCCGAAGCGCGTGATCAGATCCTCGCGCTCGGCGCCCGGGATCAGCGTCATGGCAGCCAGCGCCGCGAGGCGGTCGGTCAGGTTGTCGGCCTCGGCGAACTGCGCCAGCGCCAGCCGCGCCCCCTCGGCCGGGGCCCCCAGCGCGATTAGCCCCAGCGCCTCATTGCGAAGCGCGCGCCGCCCGGCGGGCGCCGCGGCCGGCGAATAGGGGCCGCGTTCGGTGAGGCTGTCGCGCAAGGTAGCGAGCTGGCCGGCGAGCGCGCTGCCGATCGTGGCCGAGAGCCGGCGATGGGCTCCGTGCACGACATCAGGATCGACATCGATGCCGATCTCGCGGGCAATGTCGGCCGGGGCTGGCAGGCGCAAGACCTGCGCGGCGAAGGCCGGATCGAGGGCGGAGCCGGCAAGGAAACCGGAGAGCGCCTTGGCGAGCGCTGACGCCGTTGCATCCAGCGTGGACATGTCGCCCTTGCCGGCCCGAACCAGCGTCCGCGTCGCCACGGTCTGTAGCGCCTGCCAGCGGTTGAAGGAATCGCTGTCGGCGTTGAACAGCGTCAGGAGCTCGGCATCCCCGAGATCGAGCTCGAGCCGCACCGGCGCCGAGAAGCCGCGCAGCAGAGACGGCGTCGGCGCTTCCTGCACATCGGTAAAGGTCAGGGACAGCGAAGGCTGGTCGAGCACGACCACGCCGCCGGCCTTGAGCGCCGGCGAGATGCTGGTGAGCGGCAAATCTCCGCCCTTGCCGACCAGGCCGAGGGCGACGGGGATCACGACTGGCTGCTTGTCCGACTGGCCTGGCGTCGCCGGTGTCGATTGGGCGAGCTGCAGCGTATAGCTCTTCGCCTGCGCATCGTATTTGCCGGACGCGACCACGGTCGGCGTACCGGCCTGCTCGTACCATCTGGCGAAATGGGTGAGGTCCTGGCTGGAGGACTCGACGAAACAGTCGAGGAACTCCTCGATCGTCGCGGCCGTGCCGTCGCAACGCTCGAAATAGAGGTCCATGCCGCGCGCGAAGGCGTCCTCGCCGATCAGCACCTTGAGCATGCGGATCACCTCCGCGCCCTTCTCGTAGACCGTCGGCGTGTAGAAGTTGTTGATTTCCTTGTAGGCGCGCGGCCGGACCGGATGGGCGAGGGGGCCGGCATCCTCGGAGAACTGCGTCGAACGCAACGTGCGAACATCGGCGATGCGCTTCACCGGGCGCGAGCGCTCGTCGGAGGAGAATTCCTGGTCGCGGAAGACGGTGAGCCCTTCCTTCAGGCAGAGCTGGAACCAGTCGCGGCAGGTGATGCGGTTGCCGGTCCAGTTGTGGAAGTACTCATGCGCGATGATCGCCTCGATCGAGGCATAGTCGCCATCGCTCGCCGTCAGCGGGTCGGCCAGCACGTATTTGTCGTTGAAGATATTGAGGCCCTTGTTCTCCATCGCGCCCATGTTGAAGTCCGAGACCGCCACGACGTTGAACACGTCGAGATCGTAGTTGCGGCCGAAGACGCGCTCGTCCCAGCGCATGCAGCGCACCAGACTATCCAGCGCCCAACCGGCCCGCCCGGCCTTGCCCGGCTCGACATAGACCGCGAGCTCGACCTTGCGCCCATCGGCGGTGACGTAGTCCTGACGGACATGATCGAGCTTGCCGCCGACCAGCGCGAAGAGATAGGCCGGTTTCGGGTGCGGATCGTGCCAGACGGCGAAATGCCGCTCGCCGCCCGGCAATTCGGCGGCGGCGACGAGGTTGCCGTTGGAGAGCAGCACCGGCGCCTGCGCCTTTTCCGCCTCCAGCCTGACCGTATAGACGCTCATCACGTCGGGCCGGTCGAGGAAATAGGTGATGCGGCGGAAGCCGTCGGCCTCGCATTGCGTGCAGTAGACGCCGCTGGAGCGATAGAGCCCCATCAGCTTGGTGTTGGCGCTGGGGTCGAGCGTCGTCTCGATCCTGAGCGAGAAGGCCCGCGCCGGCGGCGCCTGGATCGTCAGCCCCTGCGGCGAGAGGGAGTACAGGGAAGGATCGAGCGGGACCTCGTCGAGCAGGATGGAATCCGGCGTCAGTTCGTCGCCATCGAGGACGAGCGGCGCACCGGCATGACCGGCCGGATTCGGCCGCAGCTGCAGCAAGGCGCGCACCCTGGTCCGCGTCGGGTCGAGGACGATGTCGAGATCGACGGTGTCGATCAGCCATCCGGAGGGGCGATAATCTTCGAGGCGGATCAGCGGGGCGTCTTCGGCGCGCATGGCAGGCTCGCTTCCTTCAGTCGCTCTTATCTATGAGGCCGGAGACGACGGCGAAAGCCGTCAGGGCAGGGCGTAAGGCTTCTCGGTCACGACCGCCGGTTCGGCATGGCTGACCAGGCGGCAGACATCGGGCCGGGCCTCGCGGACGTTGCGCTCGATCCTGTCGACGGCGTGATGCACGGCCGCCACGTCGAGCGCTGCGTCGGCGCGGCAGTGATAGTTGACCACGAGGCCGTTGCGGGTCTCGCGCACCCGGACGCTGTGGATATCGCGGATAGGGCCGCCGGCTTCGGCGACGCGGGCCGCCTCCTGAGCGATCGCCTTGCCGATGGCCTCGACGGTTTCCCAAGGCGCATTGTGGCCGGAGGGCTGGCCGGTTTCCATCGGCTCGATATGGGTATCGACCTCAGTCTCGCCGCCGAATTCGGCTCGGATTGCGGCCTCCAGCCGGGTGGCGACGTCGTGCGCTTCGCCGAGCGGGAGCACCGCGTCCACCTCCATGTCGAGCGAGACGGCGAGCCGCTCACCGATCGTGTGGACGCTGACATGGTGCACCGGAACCTTCATCTTCAGCGCGATCAGCAGCACGCGTTCCAGCGCCGTCTCATCGTCGACCTGGACCGGGTTAGCGGTGACGGTCAGCGCCGAATCCGGCTCGACCACCGCCAGCGCCCGCAGCAGATCGTCCTTGATCGCAGTGACGCGGTCGAGCGGCAAGGTCCGTGAGACCTGGATGCCGATCTCGCCCTGTATGACGCCGCCGGCTGGCCTCAGCCGCAACCATTCGACATTGACGACGCCAGCTACGCCCTGCGCCGCCTCGCGCAAGCGCTCGGTTACACCCTTCGGTGCCGCGTCGATCAGCGTGTCGATCGTGCGCCGCCCAAGCTTGAAGGCGGTGGCGATCATGAACACGGCCAGCGCCAGCGCCGTCGCGCTGTCCGCCATCGGTACGCCCATCCGGGTGAGGATCAGGCCGAGCAGGACCAGCGCCGTCCCGACGAAATCGGTGGCGAAGTGCAGAGCCTCGGCCGAAAGCGCCTCGCTGCGCGTCTCCTTGGCAACCATGGTCAGCGTGCGCCAGCGCGTCGCGTCGACCATCAGCGAGAACAGCAGCACGCCGATGACCAGCGGCGTCACCGCGACACTGGGTTCGCTGCCGCTCCACAGGCGATTGGCCGCTTCCCACAGGATCGCGCCGGAGAGCCCGAACAGGATCGCGGTTTCCAGCAGCGCCGCCAACGCCTCGAACTTGCCGTGGCCGTAATGGTGTTCGTCATCGGCCGGCTTGTCGGCGGCGCGCACCGCGAACCAGGTGAACATGGTCGAGCCGATGTCGATCAGCCCCTGCAGGGCGTCGGTCATCAAGGCGAGCGACCCGGAGACGATCGCCGCGGCGAACTTGGCCAGCGTCAGCACGAGGCTGGCGACGACCGAGAGCGTCGCCGCCTTCTGCTTGACCCGCGCCACCTCGGCGGGCGACACCGTGCCCGTCGGGTTCGGCGTGCGATCCTGCGTTCCGCTCATGACAGCTCCGCGCCAGCCCCCTTTGATCGAGGCCGGGTTTGGCCCGATCCATCGGCCAGATCAACCCCGGGAGAAAAACAGTGCGCTATCTTCACACCATGGTCCGCGTCACCGACCTCGATGCCGCGCTCGATTTCTACGTGACCAAGTTCGGTCTGGTCGAAACCCGCCGGATCGAGAACGAGAAGGGCCGTTTCACGCTCGTCTTCCTCGCCGCCTCGGATGATGCCGCTGCGGTGAAGGAGCAGGGCAGCCGCGGCCGCCCGACGCTGGAGCTGACCTATAACTGGGATCCGGAGGTCTACACCGGCGGGCGCAATTTCGGCCATCTCGCCTACGAGGTCGATGACATTTATGCCACCTGCGACAAGCTGATGAAGGCTGGCGTCACCATCAACCGGCCGCCGCGCGACGGCAACATGGCCTTCGTCCGCTCCCCCGACAACATTTCGATCGAGATCCTGCAGAAGGGTGAGCCGAAGGCGCCGGCCGAGCCTTGGCTGAGCATGCCGAACACCGGGGCGTGGTGAGAGCGCGCCTGATTGCAGGCTGATATACTCCCTGATATCATCAGATGATATCAGGGAGGCTCGCATGGGCATTCTGGTGCGTGACGAAAAGATCGACCGGCAGGTGCGGGAGCTAGCGCGGCAGACCGGAACCTCGCTCCAGGCCGCGATCGGCATGGCTGTGGAGCGTGAACTGGCGCGCCGTGCCGATCGCATGAAGCGGATTGAGGAGGCGACCCGCAAGGCGCAGGCGATGCTTGCGGATCATCCCGTGATCGATGATGGGATGACCCACAAGGAGTTCTTCGATCGCGAATATGGCGACGCGTGATGATGCTCGATGCGTCCGTCATCGTCGCTAATCTGCTCGAAGAGCCTGAGGCGGGTCGGATCAGGGCGGCGCTGGCCGAGGAGGCCGGTCTGGTGACGACGCCGCTCGCCATATTCGAAGCATCCACCAGGATTGCCATCGTCAGGGCGATGTCGGTTGCGCAGGCCTATGCTGTCGTCTCGACCTTCATCGAAGGTTCTCAGGTCTCGATCATTCCCATTGATGCTGCGGTCGGTCGCGACGCCCATCTCTGCGCGTCCCGCTATCATCACCTCACCGGGCATGCCGCGCGCCTCAACATGGGCGATTGCTTCGCCTATGCGGCAGCCAAGAGCGCCGGCCTCAAGCTCGCCTACAAGGGCAACGACTTCGTCCACACCGATATCGACGGCATCCGCTTCGGAGCCTGACATTCCCAGCGGAGCTTGTGAGCCTTGACCAAGACCCTCTTCGGCACGCTCGACGACGGCACCCCGATCCACGAGGCCGTGCTGCGCTCGGCTGATGGCGCCGAGGCACGGGTGATGGAATGGGGGGCGGTACTGCGCGATCTCGTCGTGCCGCTGCCGGGTGGCGGGCGGCAGCGCGTCGTGATCGGCTTCCCCGGCTTCGCCGATTACCCGAAGCATTCCCCCATATGGGCGCGATCGCCGGCCGCTATGCCAATCGCATCGGCGGCGGCCGCTTCGTGCTCGATGGTGTCGAATACCAGACCCCACTCAACGAGCATGGCCGGAACTCGCTGCATGGCGGCGGGCAAGGCTTCGGCAAGCGGCCCTGGACGCTGGTTCATCATGACGAGGGAAGCGCGACGCTGGCGCTGATCTCAGCCGACGGCGATGCCGGCTATCCCGGCACACTCGACGTCTTTTGCCGCTACAGCCTCACGGGCACCTCGACCTTGCGGATCGAGCTCACCGCCAGCACCGACGCACCGACGATCGTCAATCTGGCGCACCATTCCTATTTCCGTCTCGACGATGCCCCGGACATTCTCGACCACGAATTCGAGGTCCGCGCCAATCTGATCACCCCGGTCGATGCCGACCTGATCCCGGACGGCTCGGTCGCCTCGGTGGCGGGAACACCCTTCGATTTCCGCAAAGCCCGGCCAGTCCGCTTCACGAACCCGGACGGTTCACGTTTCTGGTACGACCACAACTATCTGCTCCGGCGGGACCGCCGCGAGCCGGCGGCGGCGACGGGCCTCGAACTCGCTCATGCCGCGACCTTGCGCTCACGCCGCTCGGGCCTCGCCATGGAGGTCTGGACGACCGAGCCGGCCTTGCAGGTCTATGACGGATTCAAGCTGGATACGCCGGTCGCAGGGCTGGATGGCGTGCCCTATGGCTCCTGCGCCGGCATTGCGCTCGAGCCGCAGCATGTGCCGGACTCGCCCAATCTCCCGCACTTCCCCTCGACCGTGCTGCGCCCCGGCGAGATCTATCGCCAGATCAGCGAATTCAGGTTCGGAGCGTAAGCGGCATGGCCGGTGTTTTTTGTCTGGGTATCGCGACGCTCGACTATGTCTACAGCGTCGAGCGCGTCCCCAATCCCGGCGAGAAGGACAGGGCCCGCGACCTCGTCATCACCGGCGGTGGCTGCGCCGGCAGCGGTTCGGCCGCGATCGGCCGGCTTGGTGGCAAGGCCTGGCTGGCGACACGGCTAGGGGATGACGCAGTCGGCGACACCATCGTCGGGCAGTTGCAACAGGATGGGGTCGATACTTCGCTCTCGCCGCGGTTTCCCGGCTTGCGCTCGCCGGTCTCCTCGATCCTGATCGACGCCCAGGGCGAGCGCATGGTCGTCTCCTACACCGATCCGCAGACGCCACTCTCGACCGACTGGCTGCCCGAGACGCTGCCGGCCGGTTGCGATGGCGTGCTGGTCGACACGCGCTGGGGCGAGGGCTCGCTCGCGGCGCTGCAGCTTGCCCGCAAGGCTGGCGTGCCTGGCGTCATCGACGGCGATCGCCAGCCGACCCATCCGGAGATGGTCACCACCGCCAGCCATGTCGCCTTCAGCGAGAAGGCACTGAGCGAGATCTCGGGCGGGCAGGAGCCGCGGGCGGCGCTGGAAGCACTGGCGCGCGACGCACAGAACTGGCTGGCGGTGACGCTGGGGCCGCGCGGTGTCCTCTTCATGGAGAATGGCGGCATCGGCCATCTGCCGGCTTTCCCGATCGAGGCAGTCGACACGCTCGGCGCCGGCGACGTCTGGCACGGTGCCTTCGCGCTGGCGCTGGCCGAGGGACAGGGCGAGCGCGAGGCGGTGCGCTTTGCCTCGGCCGTCGCGGCGATCAAATGCACCCGCTTCGGCGGCCGTGCCGGCACGCCGACGCGCGAGGAGGTCGAGCGCTTCCTCGCCGCGCATCCGTAGCGCCGCGATCTGCTGCTTATTTAAGCAGCGCCGGCATCGCGACCACTTGCCGGGCAAAGGCTAGCGCGGAACACTGCGCTTACCTTCCGCCTACCGACGCTTCCCATGTTCGCGCCCGCGCTGCCGCAATCACCCGAGCCGCTGTTGCCGGAGTATGTCCGCGCCGATGGTGGCGTGCGCCTGCGCTTCGGCAAGGTCGGCGCGCGCACTATGCGCCTGGACGTTGCCGAGAGCGGCGGCTACCGCGCTCGCTTCCCGACCGCCTATGACGAGCGTTGCGAGGCCGTGCTGATCAACACCGCCGGCGGCATGGCGGGCGGTGATCGTGCCGTGACGCAGATCGCCCTCGATGCCGGTGCGCAGGCGACCGTGACGACGCAGGCGGCGGAAAAGATCTACCGCAGCCAGGGCAGCGAGACGCGGGTCGAGACCCGGATCGAGGTGGCAGCCGGCGCCGAACTCGCCTGGCTGCCGCAGGAGACAATCCTGTTCTCCGGTTCCCGCCTGTCGCGCAGCCTCGATGTCGAGCTGGCGGTGGGTGCGAGCTTTATCGCCGCCGAGACGCTCTATTTCGGCCGCACCGCCATGGGCGAGAGCCTGTCGTGTGGCCAGCTGCGTGATCGCTGGCGCATTCGTCGCGAGGGCCGGCTGGTCTTCGCCGAGGACCTGCGCCTCGACGGCGCCATTGACGCGACCTTGGGTCGCAAGGCGGTCGGGCAGGGCGCGCGGGCTGCCGCGACAGTCTTCGCCACAGGTCCGGGCCAGTCCGAAAAGCTCTCCGATATCCGCGCCTTGCTCGCTGGCGACCCCGCTTTCGCCGAGGTCGAGGCCGGCGCCGGCATCCTCGACGGTTTCCTTCTGATCCGCCTCCTCTCCGCCGACGCACAGGCGCTGCGTCGCGCCCTCGTCATGCTGCTCGGGCATCTGATCGGCCGTGCGCTGCCGCGCACCTGGTCAATCTGAGGAGAGCGTGATGCTGGCAATCCAGGGACTGAAATGCGTCTATGATACCGGCTCCCGCGGCTGGGCGATCGAGCTCGCGCTGAAGGGCGAGGGCGAGGGAGCCGTGCGCCGCTTCGATGTCGACGGCCCCGAGGATGCCGAGATGCTGATCGAGGCCTTCGACGAGTCGACCGCGAGCAGCTTCGATCCGGCGACGGGCGAGATCGTCTTCGCCTATGAATACGCCACCCTCGACGATGAAGACGAGGATGAGGACGAGACCGACGACGAGGCGGACGAGGAAGAGGACGAGGACGCCGAGGTCGCTGAAGACGACGAAGACGAAGTCGCCGAGAACGAGGACGAGAAGGTCAAGGCATGAATCTGACGCCGCGCGAGAAGGACAAGCTCATCATCGCCATGGCTGCCATGGTGGCGAGGCGAAGGCTCGAGCGCGGCGTCAAGCTCAACCATCCCGAAGCCGTCGCGCTGATCACCGACTTCGTGGTCGAGGGTGCGCGCGACGGCAGGTCCGTAGCTGAATTGATGGAGGCTGGCGCCCATGTCCTTTCGGCCGACCAAGTCATGGACGGCATTGCCGAGATGCTCCACGACGTCCAGGTCGAGGCAACCTTTCCCGATGGTACCAAGCTTGTCACCGTCCATGAGCCGATCCGCGGCTCTGCCGGCCGGCTGAAGCCGGGCGAGGTGACGACATTGCCAGGCGACCTCATCCTCAACGAGGGCCGCGAGAGCCTGACGCTCACCGTCGCCAACACCGGCGACCGGCCGATCCAGGTCGGCTCGCATTATCATTTCTTCGAGGCCAATCCGGCGCTCGCCTTCGAGCGCGACAGGGCCCGCGGCTTTCGGCTCGACATCCCCGCCGGCACGGCCGTGCGCTTCGAGCCAGGGCAGACCCGCGAGGTCAGGCTCGTCGCGCTCGCCGGCAAGCGCGAGGTCTACGGCTTCCGCCAGGAGGTCATGGGCAAGCTCTGAGACCGCGCCCGAGACCGCATTTGCGACGAGATTCCGCTTCAGCTTGCGAAGGTGGTGGCGCCCTGCTTCCGTCGGCCGGACGCCGATGCCATGCTCGAACGATCCTCAGGCTAAATCTTCATGCAAGAAGACGCTGAACTCCCCATGCTCGAAAGCGGCAAGGCCAAGCGTGGCGTCTGCGCCATCAGCGGCCTCGAGGTCAGCCGCAAGAACCTGATTGCGCTCGGAACGCTGCGGCCCTCGCTGGTCGAGCATATCCGGCGTGACTTTCCCGATCTCGACGATCACAGCCTGATCAGCCTCAAGGAACTGGCGCGCTACCGTACCCGCTATGTCGAGGAGATCCTGCGCGAGGAGCATGGCGAGTACACCGATCTCGATCGCGAGGTTGCCGAAAGCATCGCCCGGCAGGAGACCATCGCCGAGAACATCGAGGACGATTTCGAGGAGCACCGCACCCTCGGCGAACGTCTCTCGGACGGGCTCGCCAGCTTCGGCGGCTCATGGGCCTTCCTGATCAGCTTCGGTATCGTGCTGGCGGTCTGGATGATGGTCAACGTCGTCGCCGGGACGGGTGCTTTCGACCCTTATCCGTTCATTCTGCTCAACCTCGTACTGTCCTGCATCGCGGCCATCCAGGCGCCGATCATCATGATGAGCCAGAAGCGGCAGGAGGCGAAGGATCGCCTGCGCTCCTTCAACGACTACCAGGTCAACCTCAAGGCCGAGCTCGAGGTCCGGCACCTGCACGAGAAGGTTGACCATCTGATCACGCGGCAATGGCAGCGCCTCGCCGAGATTCAGCAGGTTCAGCTCGAAATGCTGCAGGAGGCGCAACTGCCCCGCCGCAAGCCGAAGCGGCGCAAGAAGCCGGTGGTGAAGAAGAAGGTGGCGACGGTTCCGGCGGAGCGGCCAACTGAGGACGGCGAGCCCTCCAATGACAGCTAATGGATCTGTCCGCATGTCGAGGCGTTGGTCTCTTGCCGCCTCGGAGGCGGTGCGGCTCGGCGAGGTGAAGCCGTGAACGGATTAGCGACCGGGAGAGTGCCCTGATGCGCGAAGACGATAACCTGCTGCGCGACCAGATCGCGCTGGTGACGCATGCGGCTGGTTTTGCCGCTCGCGTCCACAATGGGCAGACGCGCAAGGGTGAAAGTGGCCCGCCCTTCATCCTGCATCTCGCGGAAGTAGCCGATCTCCTCGCAAAGGCGCTGGAGAATCCTGATCCGGAGCTCATCGCGGCGGCCTGGCTGCATGACGTCGTTGAGAAGACCAAGATCACCAGCGACGAGATCGAGAACGTCTTCGGCCCGCGAGTTGCATCGCTCATCGCCGAAGTGAGCGACGACAAGAGCCTGCCGGAGACGGAGCGGCATCGCATGCAGATCGAGACGATCGGCGAGAAGAGCGAGGCGGCCCGCCTGCTAAGGCTGGCCGACAAGATCAGCGGCCTGCGCGAGCTGGCCGAGGACCCGCCGGCTGGCTGGGATGTTGCGCGCCGTCGCGACTGGCTGCAGTTCGCAACCGATGTCGCCGCCGGCTGCCGCGGTCTCAACGCCGCGCTCGACCTGCTGTTCGATCAGGCCGCGGCGGCGGCTGCCAAGAGCATCAACGATCTAGCTGCGCGGCCGACATCGTAACAGCGCCATTGCCTTACGGTAGAAGTATCCTTACTTTATCTGGATGTAAGGAGGGCGCGCGATGAGCATCAAGATCGCCAGCATCATGACGTCCAAAGGTCAGTTCACGCTGCCGGTCGAAATCCGGCAGGCGCTCGACCTGCGGCCGGGCGATGAGCTGCGTTTCGAGCTGACGGACGACAAGCAGCTCAGCGTCGTCCCGAGGCGGCGCAGGAGCATCTTCGAGCTGCGCGAGAACCTGCCTCCGCTCACGCTTGGGCGGCCGCTGACGCAGGCCGATATCGATGACGCGGTCACCGAAGCGATGAATGAGCAGGAAGAACGGGTCCGGCGCGGCAACTAATGCAGGCCCTGGATACGAATGTTCTTCTGCGGATCGTGGATCGCACGAATGCTGACCAAGTACGTCAGGTCGAGCAACTCGTCAGGCATTCCGGCCAAGCGCCATTTTTCCTCAGCGTGTTCGTCATGCTCGAGTTCGGATGGACGTTGGCGCGGCGCTACAAGCTTCCGCGCACGGAGATTGTACAGTGGTTGCGCGTTGTGCTCGAGGCGCCGGAGTTCGTGGTCGAGCGAGCAGGGCTCGTCGATGAAGCTGTGGCCGAGTTCGAAGCGGGCAATGCCGATTTTGGCGATTGCCTGATCGGTGTCGCGAATCTTGCATCCGGCTGTTCGACCACGTTGACCTTCGATCGCGACGCCGCTGCGATCGAGCGTCTGTTCTCGCCCGTTCCGAGCTGAGGCCCCGCCATGCCCTTCGCCTTTCCGCGCAATGCCTATGCCGCGATGTTCGGCCCGACCACCGGGGACACGATCCGCCTCGGTGACACCGAGCTCGTCATCAAGGTGGAGAAGGATTTCACCACCTATGGCGAGGAGGTGAAGTTCGGCGGCGGCAAAGTCATCCGCGACGGCATGGGGCAGAGCCAGGTCACCAATGCCGATGGCGCGGTCGACACCGTCATCACCAATGCGCTGATCCTCGACCATTGGGGTATCGTGAAGGCCGATATCGGCATCAGGGCCGGGCGCATTTGCGCCATCGGCAAGGCCGGCAATCCCGACATCCAGGCCGGCTTCGGCAATTTTGCACCCGACGAGACGATCATCGTCGGTCCCGGCACCGAGGTCATCGCCGGTGAGGGCAAGATCGTCACCGCCGGCGGCTTCGACAGCCATATCCATTTCATCTGTCCGCAGCAGATCGAGGATGCGCTGATGAGCGGGTTGACCACCATGCTGGGCGGCGGCACCGGCCCGGCCCATGGCACGCTGGCGACGACCTGCACGCCCGGTCCCTGGCATCTCGGCCAGATGATCAGGGCGGCCGAAGCCTTCCCGATGAACCTCGCCTTCGCCGGCAAGGGCAATGCCGCGCTGCCGGGCGCGCTCATCGAGATGGTCGAGGCCGGCGCCTGCGCCCTCAAGCTGCATGAGGATTGGGGCACAACCCCGGCCGCGATCGACAATTGCCTTTCGGTCGCCGACGAATACGACGTCCAGGTGATGATCCACTCCGACACGCTGAACGAGTCCGGCTTCGTCGAGGACACGATCAAGGCGATCAAGGGCCGCACCATCCACGCCTTCCACACCGAAGGAGCGGGCGGTGGCCACGCGCCGGATATCATGAAGGTCGCGGGCCTGCCGAACGTGCTGCCGTCCTCGACCAATCCGACGCGGCCGTTCACCGTCAACACGCTCGACGAGCATCTCGACATGCTGATGGTCTGCCATCATCTGTCGCCGTCGATCCCGGAGGACCTCGCCTTCGCCGAGAGCCGCATCCGCAAGGAGACGATCGCCGCCGAGGACATCCTGCACGATCTCGGCGCGCTCTCGATGATGTCATCCGACAGTCAGGCGATGGGCCGCATCGGCGAGGTGATCACCCGCACCTGGCAGACAGCCCACAAGATGAAGGTTCAGCGCGGGCCGTTGCCGGAGGATGCCGGCACCGGCGCCGACAATTTTCGCGTCAAGCGCTATGTCGCCAAATACACGATCAACCCCGCGATCTCGCACGGCATATCCCGGCATATCGGCTCGATCGAAGTCGGAAAGCTCGCCGATCTCGTCGTCTGGTCGCCGGCCTTCTTCGGCGCCAAGCCAGACCTCGTCGTCAAGGGCGGCTCGATCGCCGCCGCACCGATGGGCGATCCCAACGCCTCGATCCCGACGCCGCAGCCGGTGCACTACCGGCCGATGTTCGGCGCCTTCGGCAAGGCGGTGACATCGACCTCGCTGGTCTTCGTCTCGCAGGCGGCAATGGCGAACGGGTTGAAGGACCGACTTGGGACCGACAAGGAGATGGTCGCGGTCGAGAACACCCGCGGCGGCATCTCGAAGAAGAGCATGATCCACAACGACGCGACGCCGGACATCCAGATCGATCCAGAGACCTATGCGGTGGTGGCGGATGGCGAGCTGCTGGTCTGCGAGCCTGCCAGGGAGCTGCCGCTGGCGCAGCGCTATTTCCTGTTCTGAGCGACGAAGGCAGCGGGAACATCGCTCGCCACTGCCACGTTTCCTCCCATCGCAGATCAGGGAGGGATCCATGGCCAAGACAGTAGACCCGAAGGGCCAGCGGCCCGAAGCGCTCGCGACCTTCGCCGCCAGCGCCCGCAACGACGGCAAGAAGCCGGAGGAGATCGGCCTCGAGGCTACCGAGGCGACGAAGCCGCTGGTGACATCCCCTGAAAAGAAACACGACGCCGCGACGAAGGTCCTGCGCGAAGGCGTTCTCGGCAAGGATCAGGGCGCCGACGAGGCGATCGACAAGCTGCCGGATAGGACGCGCCGGCGCTGAGCCCGGAAGTTGCTTCGCGTTCAAGATTGACACCTGCCTGGGCTCTCCTTCTTGTAGGCGGCTAAAGAAAACTGGCCGTCCAGGGAGGTTGCCTTGTTTCGTCTTTCCCATGCTGCCGTGCTTGCCGGCACGGCTTTCGCTGCCTTTGCGACGCCCGCCGCCGCCCAAGGACAGGTCACCGTCTACTGCTCGATCCTCGAGGAGCAGTGCCGTGAGGGCGCCTCGATCTTTGAGAAGGCGACCGGGATCAAGGTCCAGATGGTGCGCAAAAGCACCGGCGAGGTCTATGCGCAGGTCAAGGCGGAAGCGACCAATCCGCGCGGTGACGTCTGGTGGGGCGGGCCGGGCGAGCCGCATCTGCAGGCGGCCGACGAGGGTCTGCTGGATGAGTACAAATCGCCGAAGCTGACGGAGCTGCATGACTGGGCCAGGCGCCATGCCGAGCAGTCGAAATTCCGCACCTCCGGCATTTATCTCGGCGTGCTCGGCATCGGCTACAATCTCGAGACCCTGAAGGGCAAGAAGCTGGCCGAGCCGAAATGCTGGGCCGATCTGCTCGATCCCAAGTTCAAGGACGAGGTCCAGATCGCCGATCCCAGCTCGTCCGGCACGGCCTATGTCTTCCTCGCCACCACGGTCCAGCGCCTCGGCGAGGACAAGGGCTTCGAGTTCCTCAAGAGCCTGCACAGGAACATCAGCCAGTACACCAAGTCGGGCATCGCCCCGGTCAAGGCGACGGCACTCGGCGAGACGGCGGTCGGCATCGCCTTCATGCACGACATGCTGACGCAGAAGCTGCAGGGCGCGCCGATCGGCATCGTCGCTCCCTGCGAGGGCACCGGCTACGAGACCGGCTCGGTCTCGCTGATCAAGGGCGGCAAGAACCCCGAGGCCGCGCGGAGATTCGTCGATTTCACGCTCTCGCCGGAGGCGCAGGACATCAACGCCAAGCTCAAGATCAACTCGATCCCGTCGAACAGGAATTCCAAGCTCTCGCCTGATGCGCCCAAGTTCGAGGAGATCAAGCTGATCGACTACGACACACCGCGCTGGGGCAGCCCGGCCGAGCGCTCGCGCCTGCTGAAGAAATTCGACGACGAGGTGAAGGCGCTGCCGCGCTGAGGGCGGCGGCGTTTAGAGCGTGCTGACTTTCCACGGACCCCACCCTCGTCATCCTGGGCGAGCGAAGCTCGGCCCGGGATCCATCGTAGAGCTCCGGAGCCTTACGATGGATCCCGGAGCTGCGCGGCTTCGCCGCTTGTCCAGGATGACGGCGTAGTTCCGAGTCAAATCGGCACGCCGTAGACGCCAGAAATCACCGCACCGGCGGCGCGTATTGCAGGCCGCCCTGCGTCCACAGCCGGTTCATGCCGCGCGGCAGGTTGAGCGGCGATTTGGCGCCGAGATGCCGGTCGAAGCTCTCGCCGTAATTGCCGACGGCCTTGACGATACGCACGACCCAGTCATTGCTCAGGCCGAGGCTCTCGCCGAACTTACCCTCGCTGCCGAGCAGGCGCTTGATCTCGGGATTGTTCGACTTCACCATCTCGTCGACATTGGCTTGGGTGATGCCGAACTCCTCGGCGTTCAGCATGGCGTAGACGGTCCAGCGCACGATATCGAACCAGGCGTCGTCGCCCTGGCGGACCCAGGGGCCGAGCGGCTCCTTCGAGATCATCTCGGGCAGGAGGTCGTGCTCGGCCGGGGCCTTGAGCTTCATCCGGTTTGCCGCCAACTGCGACAGGTCGGTGGTATAGGCGTCGCAGCGCCCCGCTTCATAGGCCTGGATCGTCTCATCGAGCCCGGCATAGGCGATGACTTCGTATTTCATGCCGTGATTGCGGAAATAGTCGGCGAGGTTGAGCTCGGTCGTGGTGCCCTGCGCCACGCAGATCGAGGCGCCGTTAAGCGCCTTGATGTCCTTCACGCCCGTGCTCTTGCGGACGAGGAAGCCCTGGCCGTCGAAATAGTTGATCGCGGTGAAGTTGAGGCCGAAGCCGGCGTCGCGGCCGAGCGTCCAGGTCGTGGTGCGCGAGAGCACGTCGATCTCGCCGCTCTGCAGCACCGTCAGCCGGTCCTTGGAGGCCAGCGAGATGTACTTCGCCTTCTCCTGGTCGTTGAAGATCGCCGCAGCCAGCGCCCGGCAGAGATCGGTGTCGAAGCCGCGCCATTGCCCCTGCGCATCGGGAAGCGAGAATCCGGCGACGCCTTGGCTGGTTCCGCAGATCAACTGGCCGCGCTGCTTGATCCGCTCCAGCGTCGTCTGGGCCTGGGCGGCCAGCGGAAGCGCCGCCGCGAGGCAGAGGCCCGCCAGGGCGCTGCCGAAATTGCGGGCATGGCGTGCTGAAAGTCTGAGCATGAGTTCCCCTCGATTATTGGCCAGCCGATCTAACAGTCTGGGCGTCAGTCGAGCCAGAGGTATTTATGCGGCTAATCGATTGGGGCGTGCATCCAGGCGCTCTTCTTGGCCGTACCCCGCGTGTGCGTAACAGTGGAGATCCGTCCCGGCATGTCCGATCCCGTCCTCGTCATCGCCCGCGCCAGGGTTCTCCCCGCCGAGCGCGAACGCTTCATAGCGGCGGCGCGCGATTGCATTGCGGCAACGCGTCGCGAGCAGGGCTGCCTCGGCTATGACATCTGTGAAAGCCTCACTGATCCCGGCGATTTCGTCAGCGTCGAGAGCTGGGAGAAGCGCGCCGATGTCGACCGGCACATGCAGCAGCCTCACCTCAAGGCCTTTCTCGCCATTGCCGGGACTTGCGTCAGCGTCGCTCCGGTGATCGAAGTGGTGGAGCCGCGATCGGTCG
Organism: Bosea vestrisii; assembly: GCF_030144325.1. Lineage (NCBI taxonomy): Bacteria > Pseudomonadati > Pseudomonadota > Alphaproteobacteria > Hyphomicrobiales > Alloboseaceae > Allobosea > Allobosea vestrisii. The sequence continues at coordinate 5,201,462 of NZ_CP126307.1, forward strand.
ATCGCCTCTGATCCATCACGCCACGGGTTTCGTCATGCAGCGCGCCATTTCCGTCGTCCGCAAGGCCGCGGTCAAGCAGGACCGGGTCGTCGAGACGCTCACTCTCGATCATGAGGACCGCAATCGTCGACGCGTCGCGCTCAAGGGCGATGGCGGCCGCGATATCCTGCTCGACCTCGACAAGGCGACAGCGCTGAACGATGGCGACGCGGTCAAGCTCGAGGACGGCTCGCTCGTCCTGATCAAGGCGGCGGCGCAGAAGCTGATCGAGATCACCGCCGAGAACCCGCTGCGGCTGGCGCGTGTCGCCTGGCATATCGGCAACCGCCACACTCCGGCGGAGATCACCGCGAACGCGATCTATATCGAGCACGACCATGTCCTGGCAGAGATGATCCGCGGCCAGGGCTGCGCGATGGCCGATGTCGAGCGGCCGTTCCAGCCCGAGCGCGGCGCCTACGACCATGATCACGCCGATTGTGGCCATGATCACGGCCATGGCCATTCCCATGCCGGCCATAGCCATGACCACGGCCATGAGCACCATCATACGCACGAGCATGCCCACGGCGCCGCCTGCGGCTGCGGCCACGATCACCATGACGACCACGGCCACAAGCACGACCATGGCCATCACGGCCATGAGCACGGCCACAAGGGCCACAAGCACGATCACTGAGCCATGCAGGGCGCGCTCCTGCCCCTGATGATCTGGCTCTCGCCGGCCTTCCCGGTCGGCGGCTTCGCCTATTCGCACGGGCTGGAATGGGCCTTCGAGGTCGGCGATCTCACCGACGCCGATAGCCTCGCGGACTGGCTCGATGCGCTGGTCGAGCACGGCGCGCTGCGCAACGACCTCATCCTCTTCGCCGCTTCCTGGCGGGCGAGCGGCGAGGGCGACGCCAAAGCGTTGCGGGAGGTCGCGGAATTGGCGCTCGCTCTGGCGAACTCGGCCGAGCGCCGGCTCGAGACGGTGACCCAGGGCAACGCCTTCGCCTCCGCGATCGCCGCCTCCTGGCCGTGCGCGTCCATCGACGCGTTGCGCGCTGCCTGGCCGGGCGATGTCGCCTATCCGATCGCCGTCGCGGTTGCTGCCAAGGGCCACGGCCTGCCGCTGCAGTCGTCGCTGGAGGCCTTCGCGCTCGCCTTCGTCGCAAACCTCGTCTCCGCCGCCGTCCGGCTCGGTATCATCGGCCAGACCGACGGCCAGAGGGTCATCGCCCGGCTGACTCCGGTCTTGCACGAAGCGGCGGTGCGGGCCGAGGCGATGGCGCTCGACGATCTCGGCGGCTGCGTCTTCCGCTCCGATCTCGCTTCGTTGAGGCACGAGACGCAGTATTCGCGGCTGTTCCGCTCGTGACCGCCGCTATCGCCATCATATTGGCACTGTTCCTGGCCGTGATCGCTGGCCTGCATGCCTATTGGGGACGGGGCGGCCTCTGGCCTGCGGCGAGTGAGGACGAGCTGATCGCCACCGTCATCGGCAATGCCGGGGCGAAGCGCATGCCGTCGCCCGGCCTGTGCCTGCTCGTCGCGCTGGCGATTGCTGTGACCGCAATCTGGCCACTGCTTCTGGTGCAGGTGCCCAGCACCGCCGCCTTGCGCCCTCTGCTCCTGCTCGGCGGCTTTGCGATCGTGGCGGTGTTCTTGCTTCGCGGCGTCGCCGGCTTCCTGCCGGCCTGGCGGCGGCTGCACCCGCGCGAGCCTTTCGCCAGCTATGATCGCCGTTATTACTCGCCGCTCTGCCTGCTGATCGCAGCAGGCTATGCGGTGCTGCTCCTGCAAGGACCCTGATCGATGACCCGCTCACCCCACGGCCCCTTGCGCGTCGGCATCGGCGGCCCGGTCGGCTCCGGCAAGACCGCGTTGATGGAGGCGCTGTGCAAGCGCATGCGCGACCGCTACGAGATCTGCGCCATCACCAACGACATCTACACCAAGGAGGATGCCCGCATCCTCACCGTCTCCGGTGCCCTGCCGGAAGAACGGATCATGGGCGTCGAGACCGGTGGCTGCCCGCACACCGCGATTCGCGAGGACTGCTCGATCAACCTCGCCGCCGTCGCGGAGATGCGCGGCAAGTTCCCCTCGCTCGACCTGATCCTGATCGAATCCGGCGGCGACAACCTTGCCGCGACCTTCTCGCCCGAGCTGGCGGACCTGACGATCTACGTGATCGACGTCGCCGCCGGCGAGAAGATCCCGCGCAAGGGCGGGCCGGGCATCACCCGCTCCGACCTGCTCGTCATCAACAAGACCGATCTCGCCCCGCATGTCGGCGCGGATCTTGCTGTGATGGACCGGGACTCGAAGACCATGCGCGGCAAGCGCCCCTATGCCTTCACCAATACGCGGGCGGGGGAGGGCGTTGACCTGGTCGTCGATTTCATCGAGACCGCCGGCGGGTTGAAGGTGCCGGCCCTGAGCTGAGGATAGGACACCGACGATGCGCGCGACCGGATCTCTTGCCATGCTGCTGACCCTCGTTTCGGCTCCGGCCTTCGCCCATACCGGCGCCGGGCCGGTCGATGGCTTCCTCCACGGGCTGATGCATCCACTGACCGGGCTCGACCATGTTCTGGCCATGGTCGCAGTCGGCCTCTGGGCCGGGCTCGTCGGCGGCAAGGCGCGCATTGCCTATCCCACAGCCTTCGTCGGCACGATGGCGCTGGCCGGCGCCTGGGGCATGTCGGGCGGTGCGCTGCCGGGCGTCGAGACAGGCATCGCCCTCTCGGTGATCATCCTTGGAGCCGCGGTCGCGCTGAAGGCCTCGCCGCCGCTCGCTGCAGGCACGCTCGCCTGCGGCATCCTCGCGATCTTCCACGGCTTCGCCCATGGCGCCGAACTGCCCGAGAACGCCAGCGGCCTCGCCTATGCGCTGGGCTTCGTCGTCGCCACGGCCGCGCTTCATCTCGTCGGCATCCTGTTGGCAGGTGCTCTTGCTGTCCGTGCGCCACTTCTCGCCCGCGTCGCCGGCGGCGGGCTCGTGCTGGCAGGTGTCGCGCTCCTCGCAGGCTGAGGCGGGCGTCATCGCCATGTCATAAGGAGCAGCCAAGCGCGCCGTCCTTTCAGTGGCGGAGGCGGGGCATGAGTCTGCACATCACCGGCGGCGAGGTGCTGACCGAAGCGCTCATCCGCGCCGACCTCGTCACGGATGGGGAACGCATCGCCACGCTGGACGGCGCCCCTCCGGCCAAGGCGCTGCAAATCGATGCCACCGGCCTCTACGTCCTGCCCGGCATCGTCGACTGCCATGGCGACGCCTTCGAGCGCCATATCATGCCGCGGCCGGGCATCTCCTTCGACATCGACCTCGCTCTGCGCGACGCCGACCGCGCCATCCTTTCGAGCGGCATCACCACCGCCTTCCACGGCGTCACCTGGTCGTGGGAGCCCGGTTTGCGCGGCGCCGACAACGCCCGTCGGCTGGTCGAGCGGATTGCGACGCTGAAGCCCGAGCTCGGCGCCGACACGCGCTTCCACCTGCGCCACGAGACCTTCAATCTCGCGGCCGAGGCCGAGATCATCGACTGGCTTGGCGCAGGGCGCGTCGGCGTGCTTGCCTTCAACGACCATACCGGCGGCATCCTGAAATCGAGCAGCCGGCCGGGCAAGATCGCCAAGATGGTCGAGCGCGCCGGGCTGACGCATGAGCACTTCATGGCGCTGGCGGAGAATGTCTGGGCGCGCAAGGACGAGGTTCCGGGCTCGGTCGAGCGGCTCGCCGCGGCGGCGCGCGCTGCCGGTATCCCGGCGATGTCGCATGACGACATGACCCCTGAGATGCGGCGCTGGTATCGCAGCCTCGGCGTCGCCGTCGCCGAATTCCCGATCAACGAGGCGACGACACGCGAGGCCGCCGCCCATGGCGAGGCGATCGTCTTCGGCGCGCCGAACGTCGTGCGCGGCGGCTCTCATCTCGATTGCCCGGCGGCCGAGGCGATGGTGCGCGAAGGGCTCTGCACCATCCTGGCCTCGGACTACTATTATCCCGCCCTGCCGCTCGCGCCCTTCATCCTGGCGCGCAACGGCGCGGCGGATTTCGCCACCGCCTGGCGGCTGGTCTCGCAGGGGCCTGCAGAGGCGCTCGGACTCTCCGATCGTGGCGTCATCGCGCCCGGCAAACGCGCCGACCTCGTCCTCGTCGTGCCGGAACCGCAGCCGCGTGTCGTCGCGACCATCGCCGGCGGCCGGCTGGTGCATCTGGCGGATCAGCGCATTCTGGGCTGAACTAGGATCGAGGCTGAGGGCAAGGGGAGAGGACGATGGCGCGCTGGTCCGACTCGATGAAGCTGTCCGAATACAAGGAATACGAGACGTATCTCCAGGTCCCTGGCGTCTACGAGATCGGCTATATCCAGCGCGAAACCTTCTATCCGAAATACATCGGCAAGGCGCCGGTGACGCTCTACCAGCGCATCCGCACCTATGGGCGCGATCTCGGACGCGGCTCCCACAACCGCTTCATCCGCGAGCTGGTCGAGGTCAACTATCATCGCCTCTGGTTTCACGTCATCCGCGTCAGCCGCCCCGGCGGGGCGGCGCTGCGCGAGGCTCTGCTGATGAACCGGTTGAGCATCGGTGAGGGCGGCCTCTACGAGTGGAACTGCCGCTACGAATACGCGCCGCTGAGCGAGGCGGGGTATGTGCTGAGGTAGAGAGGTGGGTATGGAGCGCGCAGCCTTCGACCCGAATCGAGCAATATTGAACGCCGTGAAGGGCGAATGATGTTGGTCGCGCTGAAGAAGAAGGGGCGGGTGACGGCCTGGAAGTTCAGCCACGCTGGCCGGCGAAACGGGTGCTTATCGATGCGCTCGCTCTGGAGAAGTTGCGAGCCGTTCAATCGAAACTACCGGCGGGGCTCGGCTTGATCCTGACTCGGGGCTACGAGGCGAAGAGCTCGAATCTCGGGCTTGCACGACGGCAGCTTCGCGCAGCTGGGATCATGCTGTTCAAGTTGTTCTATCCCCAGCGGAGAAACGAACTTCTGGAGATATTCGGCAGCAATGGACACGATGTCGACGGCAACCATGTCGACGTTTCTATTTCTCTGAATGGCCGCCGCGTCGAACTATTGCCACTCAGCGTGTTCACGCCGGAAGCTTGGCAGCAGCGCCGCGTTCGGAAAAGCGCCGGCGCCGTGGAGCTGGTTCAGGCCGCATTGAAGGACGCAGGCTTTCGAATTCATCGTAATCCGACCGAAAGCCTACAGATTCACTGTGATCTGATTCCAAGCGAGACGAAATGAATAGATTTCGTGGCTGATTCCCGCGGCGCGCCGAAAGACCGGCTCTCATCCGTCGTGGCTGCCTGAATCCGACCCGTCGGCCGATCCGCTGGCTCCCCTCAGCTCGCATACCCTTTCACGCTCGACAGCGCCGTCATCACGCCGCGCAGCTCCGCGAGGCCACGCAGGCGCCCGACCGCCGGATAGCCCGGGAATGAGCCCTTCTTGGCGTCGTCGAGCAGTTCATGGCCGTGGTCCGGGCGCATCGGGATGCGCCAATGCCGCCAGCCGGCGGCCTTGCGGCGGGTCTGCTCGGCCATCAGCGCGTCGACGAGCGCGACCATGTCGGTGTCGCCGCCGAGGTGCTCGGCCTCCATGAACGAGCCGTCCGGGTCCTTGGCGACGTTGCGCAGATGCGCGAACCAGATCTTGTCGGCGAAGCGTCGCGCGATTCCCGGCACGTCGTTCTTTGGATTGGCGCCGAGCGAGCCGGAGCAGAGCGTGAGCCCGTTCGAAGGGCTGTCGACCGCGCCGAGGATGAAGGCGATGTCGTCCTCGTTCGAGCAGATGCGCGGCAGGCCGAACAGTGACCGCGGCGGGTCGTCCGGATGAATGCACATGCGGATGCCGACCTCTTCCGCAATCGGAATCACCGCTTCGAGGAAGCGCTTGAGGTTGGCGCGCAGGCGGTCATGACTCATGTCGGCATAGCGCGCGAGGATGCGCTTCAGGCCCGCCACGTCGTAGCGGTCATAGGCGCCGGGCAGGCCGGCCATGATGTTGGCCATCAGCTTGGCCCGGTCGGCCTCCGAGGAACGCTCGAACCAGGCCTTGGCCTTGTCCATGACTTCGGCGGAATGGCCTTGGTCGGCGCCCGGCCGCTGCAGCATGAAATGGTCGACGACGACGTATTCGTGCAGGTTGAAGCGCAGCGCCGTGCCGCCGCCGGGGAGGGGCTGGGCGAGGTCGGTGCGGGTCCAGTCCAGCACCGGCATGAAGTTGTAGCAGACCACCTCGATGCCGCAGGCGGCGAGATTGCGCAGCGACTGGCGGTACTTGGCGAAGATCGTCTCGAGGTCGCCTTCGCCGATCTTGACGTCCTCGTGGATGGGCAGGCTCTCGACCACCGACCAGCGCAGCCCGAGGCTCTTGTCCTGCTCGATGATCGCCTTGCGCGTCTCGATCTCCTCGACACTCCAGACCACGCCATAGGGGATCTGATGGAGCGCGTTGACGATGCCGCGGGCTCCCGCCTGCCGAGCCTGGGCGAGCGTCACCACATCGTCCGGGCCGAACCAGCGCCAGGTCTGTTCCATCGTCGCGTTTCCTCGTAGGCGGGCCGTCGGTTGCGGCCTTGTCAGGCAGGTTTGTTGAGGCCGCCAGTCGCGGCAAAGGCGTCGACATGGTCGCGCGCGATCGTCTCGATGGCGTCGAAGACGGTACGCAGATGCGCCCGCATGGTCCGCTCGGCCTTGGTCGCGTCGCCGGCGCTGACGGCTTCGGCGATCTGGCGGTGTTCGCCGAGGATCATCTCGGACCAGCCGCCGGTATCGAGCGACAGGCAGCGCACCCGGTCGAGCTGGGCCTTGACGCTCTCGATCAGGTTCCAGACCGAGGGGTGGCCGGAAAGCCGCGCCAGCTCCGCATGGAATTCCTCGTCGCCGCGGAAGAAGCTGGGCCGGTCGTCCTCCGCGAGCGCCTGTTCCTGCTGCTGGATCAGCGCGGCGAGGTTGGCCTTCCCGGCCTCGTCGATCTTCTGCGCCGCCAGCACGACTGTGCGGCATTCCAGCGTTTCGCGCACGAACTGGCTGTCATAGACGGCGGCGAGGTCTATCGGCGCGATGAAGGTGCCGACCTGCGGCACAACGACGAGGAAGCCGTCCTCGACCAGCCGCTTGAACGATTCCCTGACCGGCGTCCGGCTGACCCCGAATTGCAGCGCCATGCGCGCTTCCGAGATCGCCTCCCCCGGACGCAGTACCGCATTCAGCACGTCGCCGCGCAGCGCCCGGTAGATCTGGTCGGTGCTCTGTCTCGCCGCGGCGATGCCCATTGCCAAGCTCTTGTTCACTAGTATACTAGGATACCGGCTCGAACGGAGGCGTCAACTCCGAAAGCCGCGAATTCAATAGAAGCCGGTGCTAAAAGTGCCGCAAGAGCCCGCTTTTCACGGGCTGGGGAAACAGCAGGCGGCGAGGCCGCCGGGAGGGGAGATCATGGTCCAGGATACGATCCATCGCCGTACATTCCTCGGCGGCGTCGCTGGTGTAGCCGGTTTGGCCGCTGCACCCGGCGCTTTCGCGCAAGGTCTCAAGCTGCCGGCCTCGCCCGTCGCACTCAGCATCATCGACGTCGGCGGCGCGCTCGCTCTGGTGCAGGCGCCGCTGGAGAACTACGCCAAGGGGAATCCCAAGGTGGTCTCGCGGATGACCTTCACCAAGGCTCCCGCTCCCGAGCTACCGGCCAAGTTGAAGGCGCAGCAGGACGCCGGCCGCGTCGACATCGATTTCGTCATCGGTGGCCTGGATGTGCTCTCGGCCGGCATCGACCAGAAGCTCTGGGTCGAATTGCTGCCGCGCTTCGCTTCCGATCTGCCCAAGCCCGACGAGGTGTTCCTCAAGCCTGCGCTCGCCATGCACAATCTCGGGCGCGGCCAGGGGATGGCGATGGTCTATTACCCGTCCGGCCCGCTGCTCGAATACATGCCCGACAAGGTCAAGACCCCGCCGACCACGGCGCAGGAGCTGCTTGATTGGAGCAAGCAGAACAAGAACCGCTTCCTCTATGCCCGCCCGGCCAATTCCGGCCCGGGCCGCACCTTCATCATGGGCCTGCCCTACATTCTCGGCGATAGCGATCCCAAGGATCCGGCCAAGGGCTGGGACAAGACCTGGGCCTATCTCAAGGCGCTGGGCGAGAACATCGAATACTACCCCGGCGGCACCGGCGCGACGATGAAGGAGCTCGGCGATGGTTCGCGCGACATCATCGTCTCGACCACGGGCTGGGACATCAATCCGCGTGTGCTCGGCGTCGTGCCGAAGGAAGCCAAGATCCAGACCTTGAAGGGCTTCCATTGGGTCACCGACGCCCAGTACATGATGATCCCCAAGGGCGTCTCGGACGAGAAGCTCGCCGTGCTGCTCGACCTGATCCGCCACATGCTGACGCCGGAGCAGCAGGCCTACACCTATGACGAGGGCTACTTCTATCCGGGCCCGGCGGTGAAGGACGTGCCGCTTTCGATGGCGCCGGCGGCCAGCCGCAAGGCGATCGAGGAATACGGCCGTCCGGAATACGACAAGCTGATCGCCGAGAACCCGATGGAAACCCCGCTCGACCCCGACAAGATGGTCGTCGCCTTCCGCATCTGGGACGAGCAGGTCGGCGGCGCCAAGCGCAAATAGCCTCTGCTGAAATCAACGAGCAGGCCGGTTCTTGACCGGCCTGCCGCCTTGCTGTCGCCTGCGGGCAGCTGACCGCCAATCCGTTCGAACTTGATGGTCTCTCATGTCGATACATGCCGCGAATTTCCGCGAACTCAGGCTCGATCGGCTCTGCCGTGACTTCCGGGACGCATAACGCCGTCAAGGACGTCTCGCTGACGATCAAGCAGGGCGAGTTCATCGCGCTGCTCGGACCCTCCGGTTGCGGCAAGTCGACGACGCTGAACCTGATCGCCGGGCTGCTGCCCGCGACCGGCGGCGGCATCTGGCTCGACGAGAAGCGCATCGATCCGCTCCGCCCGGAGGAGCGCGGCTTCGGCATGGTCTTCCAGAGCTACGCGCTCTTCCCGCATATGACCGTGCGCAAGAATATCGGCTTCGGCCTCAAGATGCGCGGCATGGCCAAGGCCGAGAGCGACCAGCGCGTCGCGGAGGCGGTCGCGCTCGTCCGATTGCAGGGCCAGGAGACGAAGCTGCCCGGCCAGCTCTCCGGTGGCCAGCAGCAGCGCGTCGCCATCGCCCGCGCCATCGCCGTGCAGCCGCCGCTGGTGCTGATGGACGAGCCACTCTCCAATCTCGACGCCAAGCTGCGCCTCGAGATGCGCGCCGAGATCCGGCGCATCCACAACACGCTCGGCGCCACCACCATCTACGTCACCCACGACCAGGAGGAGGCGCTCTCGCTCGCCGACCGCATCGTGGTGATGCGCGATGGCGAGATCCGCCAGGTCGGCGGGCCTGAGGACCTGTTCTCGCGGCCCGACCATCTCGACGTCGCCGAGTTCATGGGCTTCCGCAACAAGGTCGCCGGCCGCGTCACCTCAGTCGCTGACGGGCAGGCGACGGTGACCTGCGGCGAGGTCGGCGTCACCGGACGCACGAGGTCGCAGGTCGCGGCCGGGCAGGGCGCTCATATCTCGATCCGCCCCGAGGACCTGCATCCGGTGGCCGATGGCGCGCCGGGGCTTAAGGCCAAGGTCGTCTCGACCGAGTTCCATGGCCGCGAATTCGTCGGCTTTGCGCGGATGGCGGACGACACGCCACTGACCTTCCTGGCCGACAGCCGCATCGCGCCCGGCACCGAGATCCGCCTCGCCGCCGCTCCTGATCGCGTCCTGGTCTTCGGAGAGGGCGCATGAGCACGCTGTCCGGAGCCGCATCCGGCGCCAACGAGATTCCACTCAAGCAGCGCCTCGCCGCGCGCGGGCTCGATGGGTTGACCCTGCTCGTCCTGCCGGCGGTGATCTTCCTGCTGGCGCTGTTCATCTACCCGTTCTTCTACGGGCTGTTCCTGTCCTTCAATCCGAAGGCCGGTGGCGCGCTGGCCAACTACCAGCGCTTCTTCTCCGATTCCTTCCTCTACGGCACGATCGCGACCACGCTCTGGCTCGCCATGCCGGTAACGATCCTGACGCTGCTGCTGGCGATCCCGATCGCCTTCCGCGTCCGGCTGATGGAGAACCAGCGCCTGCTCACCACCATCCTGGTGATTCCGATCACGCTCGGCACCGTGCTGGTTGCGGAAGGGCTCCTGAACTATCTCGGCCCGCAGGGCTGGTTCAACCGCACGCTGATGACGTTCGGCATCATCTCCTCGCCGGTGAAGCTCCTGCACAATTACTGGGGCGTGATGATCTCGCTCGTCATCACCGGCTTTCCCTTCACCTTCCTCTTGACCCTGTCCTATCTCAGCGGCGTCGATCCGGCGCTGGAGCAGGCCGGCGCGACCCTCGGAGCCGGGCCCTGGGATCGCTTCAAGCACATCCTCTTCCCGCTGCTGCTGCCTGGCCTCGCCATCACCTTCTGTCTCAGCTTCGTGCAGGCCTTCTCGGTCTTCCCCTCGGCGGTGCTGCTGGGGGCGCCGGCGGGGCCGACGCGCGTCATCTCGATCGCCGCCTACCAGGCCGCCTTCGAGGAATACGATTACTCGATGGCCTCGGCCGTCGCGATGATCATGGGCATGGTCCAGCTCGCCATCGTCGTCGCGGTTCTGGGCTTGCGCGGCATGCTCTATCGCGGCCCGGCCGGCGGCGGGAAGGGCTGATCCGATGGTCAAGGACACCCGCCTTTCCACCAAGCTCTGGGCCGCGGCCAACTGGACGCTGATCGGCTTCTTCATCGTCAACCTGTTCGGCATGATCGCCGCGGTGGTGACGAGCTCGTTCTCGACGCGCTGGCTGCGCTCCTGGTTGCCGGATGGCTGGACCACGCGCTGGTATGGCGCCGCCTGGAGCGAGTTCCAGCTCGGCGACGTGCTGACGGTCACCTTCCAGATCGTCTTCCTCGTCGTCTTCCTGTCGGGACTGATCGGTGTGCCGGCGGCCTACGCGCTGGCGCGGCGTGACTTCCCCGGCAAGAAGCTGGTGATGTTGCTCTTCCTGCTGCCACTCTTGGTGCCGCCGATCACCTTCGGCATCCCGCTCGCGACGGTGCTCTACCGCACCGGGCTCGCCGGCTCGATGTCGGGCGTGGTGCTCGCCAATCTCGTGCCGACCGTGCCCTTCGTCATCCTGGTGATGATCCCGTTCATCGAACAGATCGATACCAAGATCGAGGCGGCGGCTCGCGTCTTCGGCGCCAACACCTTCAAGCTCTTCGTCTACGTGCTGCTGCCGCTGCTCATGCCCGGCATTCTGGCAGCCCTGCTGCTGGTGCTGGTCCGCACGATCGCGATGTTCGAGCTGACCTTCCTCACCGCCGGCCCGACCAGCCAGACCCTGGTGGTCGCGCTCTATTACGCGGTCTTCGCCGCCGGCGTGCGCGCCGTGCAGTCGATCGACGCCATGGCGGTGATCTACATGGTGACGACGCTGATCTGGCTCATCATCGCGCTGCGCTTCGTCAACCCGACGCAGATCGTGGCGCGGGCGAAGCGCTAGGCCGGAACATCCGGCCACGTCCCGCATTCCTCCGCAGCCGGTCGAGCTGCGGAGGGTTTGAATGGCCACGAAGGGCAGGGGGACAGGCTGAGGCGAGCAAAGGCCGCCTGCGCCGTACCACCATCGACGATCTCACCATCCGCCGCGTCCGTATCGGCCGCAATTTCGGCTATCGCGATGCCGACGGCGGCAAGATCTGCGATGAGGATACGCTGGCGCGCATCCGCTCGCTGGCGATCCCGCCGGCCTATGAGGATGTGCTGATCGCCGCCGATCCGCGCGCCCATCTCCAGGCGGCCGGGCGCGACGATGCCGGGCGCATCCAGCACCGCTATCATCCCGATTGGGAGAAGGTGCGCGAGCGTCGCAAGCTCAAGCGCCTCGGCCGTTTGATCGATACCTTGCCGAAGCTGCGCGAGCGCATCGCCGCCGATCTGAAGGATCGCACGCTCTCGCGCGGCAAGGCGCTCGCCTGCGCCGCCGCGATCATCGACCGCTTGCATATCCGCGTTGGCAACGAGGTCTATGCCCGCACCAATGGCAGCCATGGTGCTTCGACCCTGCTGAAGCGCCATGTCTCAGTCACCGGCAAACACGTCGCGCTCGCCTTCCGCGGCAAGGGTGGCAAGGACATCGTCTGCGGCCGCGACGATGCCCCGCTCGCCCGCGCTTTGACGCGGCTGAAGACCTTGCCCGGCAAGCGTCTGTTCCAGTATCGCGCCGAGGATGGCTCGGTCACCACCATCAATGCGGCTGACATCAATGCCTATCTGAAAGAGGTCGCCGGCCTGCCGATATCGAGCAAGGACCTGCGCATGCTCGCCGCCAACGCCGCGGCAGCCGAGCTCCTGCTCTCGACCGAGATCGCCGCCAGCGAGCGCGGCCGCAAGCGCCAGCTCGCCGACATCATGCGCGCCATCGCCGAGCGGCTGGTCAACACGCCTGCCGTAGTGCGCAAGAGCTATGTCCACGCCATCGTCGTCGACGCCTATGCCAGCGGGCGCCTCAGCCGCGCCTATCGCAAGGCGCGCGGCCGCGGCGGTTGTTCGCGCATCGAGCGGGCGCTGGGATTGCTGGCGGCGTGAGCGGGATGCATGGCCGCCTGCAGGCGCCGGGCGGCGCCGGGGGTTGAACCCGGCCGGCGCGCTGGCCAAGCTCGGACCAAATCATCCGAGGAAGCGCCAGGCATGTTTCTCACCAATTCCGACATGGTCGAGCTGATCGAGCTCCGTCATGCCCTCCACCGCGCGCCGGAGATTTCCGGCGAGGAGCGCGAGACGGCAAAAGCGATCGTCGGCTTCCTCGCGCCGAGCGCGCCCGACCGCATCGTCACGGACCTCGGCGGCCATGGCGTCGCCGCGATTTATGAAGGCGCCGAGCCCGGCCCGACCGTGCTGATCCGCTCCGAGCTCGACGCCCTGCCGATCGAGGACCTTTCCGGCGTGCCGCATTCCTCGCAGGTGCCGGGCAAGGGCCATCTCTGCGGCCATGACGGCCATATGACCACCGTCGCGGCGCTGTCGCGCGGGCTCGGCCGGCAGCGGCCGAAGCGCGGGCGAGCCATCCTGCTGTTCCAGCCGGCCGAAGAGACCGGAGCTGGGGCTGCCGCCGTGATCGCCGATCCGAAATTCCCTGAGATCGCGCCCGACTTCTCCTTCTCGCTGCACAACAAGCCTGGCCTGCCATTGGGCTCAGTCCGGATTTCGGAAGGCCCGGCCAACTGCGCCTCGCGTGGGCTGAAAATCGTGCTGACCGGTCACACCTCGCATGCCGCGACGCCGGAGCATGCAGTCTCGCCGATGAAGGCGCTCGCTCGCCTGATGCCGGAGCTGACCGCACTCGGCCAGGGCGGCGCCCTCGAGGGCAATTATCGGCTTGTCACGGTCACCCATGCCAACATGGGCGAGCCGGCCTTCGGCATCACCCCCGGCCGCGCCGAGCTTTGGACGACGTTGCGCACGCTCAACGATTCGCTGATGGGCTCGCTCTGCGCCGAGGCCGAGGCTTTGGTCCGCGAGGCGGCTTCTGCCGGCGGGCTCTCCGTGACGATGGATTACCACGACGTCTTCCATCACTGCGAGAATGATCCCGAGGCGGTGGCGCATCTGCGTCGTGCCTGCGAGGAGGAGGGCATCGGCCATGGCGAGACGCCGCCGCAGCGCGGCTCCGAGGATTTCGGCCTGTTTGGCCGCTCGTCGAAATCGGCGATGTTCCTGCTCGGCTCCGGCGAGGACACACCGCCGTTGCACAATCCCGACTATGATTTCCCCGATGCGCTGATCGCGCCCGGCGCCCGCGTCTTCATGCGCACGATCCGCAATCTGCTGGGGTAGTCGGAAGACCGTCATTCTTGGGCGCGACTTGTCCCCTCTCCCCCTGCGGGAGAGGGTTAGGGTGAGGGGTCTCGCGACACTGATCGCTGGGCCGGCACCATGTTTCCCGGAACTCTCGAAGACCTGCGCGACCCCTCATCCGGCGCTTCGCGCCACCTTCTCCCGCAAGGGGGAGAAGGGAAGTGTGGGCAGCCTGACCTTGAAATCTTCGCCCGAGCATGACGCGTCCTGACCAGATCATGTTATGCGGCACCTCGAACGGAGCAGAGGTGCCCATGCGCAGGATCAGGATCATCGGCATCGGCGCCGGCAATCCCGAGCACATGACGATCCAGGCGATCAAGGCCCTCAACACCGCCGATGTCGTCTTCGTACCTGACAAGGGCGCCGAGAAGGGCGCCCTGCGTGAGCTGCGCGAGGAGATCTGCCGACGCTATATCGAGCATGATAACTGGCGCACCGTGCCGCTTTCCGTGCCGAAGCGTGCTGCGGCGGGCGACGATTATCGCGGAAGCGTCGACGACTGGCATGCGGCGCTCGCCGAAAGCTATGAGCGGCTGTTCCTTGAAGAGCTCGGCGAGGATCAGACCGGCGCATTGCTCGTCTGGGGCGACCCTTCGCTCTATGACAGCACGCTGCGGATCATCGAGGCCGTGCGCGCCCGCGGATTGGCGTTCGACTACGACGTCATCCCCGGCATCACCAGCGTCCAGGCCTTGGCTGCGGCGCACAGGCTGGTACTGAACCGGATCGGCGAGCCCATCACCATCACCACCGGTCGCAAGCTCGCCGAGGGCGGCTTCTGCGACGACGCCGGCAGTACCGTCGTCATGCTCGACGGCGAGCAGTCTTTCGCCAGTATCGATCCCGCCGGCCTGGACATCTGGTGGGGCGCCTATCTCGGCGCGCCGCAGGAGATCCTGGCTTCCGGCCCGCTCGCAGAAATCTCGGACGAGATCGTCCGCACCCGCGAAGCGGCCCGCGCCAAGAATGGCTGGATCATGGACACCTATCTGCTGAGGCGGCGCGAGGGCTGAGCGGCGTTTGCCGTTAGGCCACCATACCGGTATAATATCGGCACGGCTGGCCGAGGAGTTTCACTCATGGACATCTCGCTCCGGCTTCGCGATCCGATCGCGCCGCAGCTCGTCGCGGCCCTGCGCCAGGCGATCATCGCCAGCGAACTTCGCCCTGGAGAAGCACTGTCGGAGAAGGAGATTGCCGGCCGTTTCGGCGTCAGCCGGCAGCCGGTGCGCGAGGCCTTCATCAAGCTCTCGGAGGCCGGGCTGGTGCAGATCCTGCCCAGCCGCGGCACCTATGTCATGAAGATCTCGATGCGTGAGGTCGCCAATGCCCGCTTCGTGCGCGAGGCGGTCGAATGCGCCCTGGCGCGGGCGGCGAGCCGGCTGATCGATCCCGCTGGCGTCGCCCGCCTGCGCCGTCTCATCGCCGAGCAGGCCGCTGCCGCCGGCCGCAACGATTATTCCGGCTTCACCGTGCTGGACGAGGCCTTCCACCAGGCCATCGCCGAGATCGTCGATTGCGACTATGCCGGCAAGGTGGTCGAGAGCGCCCGCGCCCAGACCGACAGGGTGCGCTATCTCTCGCTGCCGGGCACCTCGCCGATCCCGCTGCTGATCACCCAGCACAACGCCATCGTCGACGCGATCGAGACCGGCGATGCCGACACCGCCGCGACCGCCATGCGCATCCATCTGCGTGAGATCCTGAACGCGCTGCCGCGCATCGCCGCCGAGCATCCGGACCTGTTCGAGGACGAGGAATTGCCGGCCCATACCAGGGCGCCGCGTCAGCGCTGATCGCCTCGCTGCGCCGCCTTGATCAGTGCGTCGGCGACGCGCTCATGGCCCTCGGCCAGGATCGCCGTGGCGACCCGGACATGCTCGGTCGGCCTGATCGCGCATTTGCTGCCGGGCAGCACCGCGATGCCATGCGCCGCCAGCGTCACCAGCGCGAATTGCTCGGACTCCGCGGGCACCCAGATGCACAGCCCGTCGCTCTCGGGCATGGCGAGCCCTCGCTCGGCGAGGCAGGAGACCAGCGTCCGTCTGCGCTCGGCATAGATTGCGCGAGCCTCCGCGACCCGCTGGCCGGTCTCGGCATCGGTCAGCAGCCAGGCAGTCGCGGCCTGCAGCAGCCGGCTGGTCCAGCCCGAGGAGAAGCTGCGGTAGGACTGGATCTGCCGTATCACCATGGCCGGCGCCGACAGCACGGCGATGCGAAGGTCCGGGCCGAGCGATTTCGAGAACGAGCGGATATGCACGACCCGCTCCGGCATCGTAGCGCCCAGGCTGATCGGCCGATGGATCGAGACGTCGCCGACGCCATCATCCTCGATCACCAGCGTGTCACTGCCCGCAAGCACGTGGCTGAGCTCCGCGAGCCGAGAAGCGCTGACATGCTGGCCGGTGACCGAATGGGTGCGCGGCTGGAAGATGAACGCCGATGGCCGCCGCTCCAGCGCAGCCGCAAGCTCGGCCGGCAGGGGGCCTTCGGCGTCGCGGGCGACAGGCAGGATTTCGGCGCCGAGGTCCTCGATGATGTCGAGCAGCCGCATCGCCGTCGGGTCCTCGATCGCGACACAGGAGCCGGGCAGCACGGTCGCGTGCAGCACCGAGTAGACAGCGTTGTAGCCGCCATTGGTGGCGAGAAAGGCGTCCGGTCGGTAGGGCCAATGCGGCGTCACCGCCTCGCGCAGCGCCGGCAGGATCGGCGTGCGCTCGTAGCTGTTGAGGTTTTCCGCGCTGGCAGCCTGCACCAGCGCCTCGCGCAGAGGCGGCAGCAGCGCGGCGTCCGGAACCGCCAGCGAGAGGTCGAGCGCGTCCGGCCCGAAATCGGCGACGCTCGCCATCCGCGTCGGCCGCGGCGTTGCATTGTCGCCGCTGACCCAGGCGCCGCCGCGCCCGCGCCCCGAGACGATCTTCTGCCGCTTCAGCTCGCTCCAGGCTTCCGAGACCGTGCCGGGGCTGACCCCGAGCTGGAAGGCGAGTTCGCGCACCGTCGGCAGTCGCATGCCGACCGGCAGCAGGCCGGAGCGGATCATCTGGCTCAGATCGAGCGCGAGCCCCCGCGCGGTACGCTGCGTCAGGCGGTTTGCCAGCCAAGAGGCGTCGGGTTCGTCGTTCATCGACTCAAAAATGAATGTTCAGGAACGTAATAGCGATTGATCAGATAGATTGAACATTTATCGTGCCCCTCGTCCAAGGTTTTCTGTTCAGCGAGGCGATGGCTTGAAACCTGTGATCCGGCTGGCCCTGCGCGACTGGGACTTCATCACACCGCTGCTGCTCGGCGACCTCGCTTCCGATCGCTTCGAGCTGAAGATCGAGCGCCTCGCCGCGCTTCCCGACGATTTCGCCAGCGATCCGCGTTTCGACGCCAGCGAGATATCGTTCAGCCGCTACACCACCGGTCGCGCCCGCGGCGAGACCGGCGTCGTCGGCATCCCGAACTTCATCATGCGCGGCTTCCGCCACCGCTGTGTCGTCACGGCGGCGGACAGCAAGCTGACCTCCTTCGAGGAGCTGTGCGGCAAGCGCATCGGCATCGCCGGCTGGCAGGATTCCGGCAACACCTGGACGCGCGCCGCCATGGCCGCTGCCGGGCTCGGCATCGACGATGCCTTCTGGGCCGTCAGCCGCCTCGCTGCCGATCACCCGATTACCGACCGTGTCGGGCGCTATGCCCGTCCTGGCCGGATCGAGGCGCTGCCTGGCCAGCCGCCGCTGCTCGACCTGCTCGCCGCCGGCGAGATCGCAGCGGTGCTGATGCCGTTCATGCCTAACGGCTTCTTCGCAAAGGGTTCGCGCTTCCGTGCGTTGCTGCCGGATGTCCGCGCCGCCGAGCGCGATTACTTCGCCAAGGTCGGCTTCGTGCCCGGCATGCACATCATCGGCATCAAGCCCGAGCTCGCCGCCCGCGAGCCCTGGCTGCCGCAGGCGCTGAGCGATCTTCTCGACGAAAGCCAGCGCGTCTGGCTCGAAAAGCGCCGCCGCTACGCCGACACCACGCCCTGGCTGATCGACGAGTTGGTCCGCAGCGGGCATGATCTGCCCGAGAACTGGAATGCGAGCGGGCTCGCCGCGAACCGGACGATGATCACCGCGTTCATCGAGCAGCTGCGCATCCAGAACCTCGCCGAGACCGTCCTGACGCCCGAGACCCTGTTCCCGGCCGCCCCCGCGCTGGAAGGAGCCAACTGGTGAAAGCCGCGCTCGGACAATTCGCCGTCAGCCGCGAATGGCAGGAGAACCTCGCCACCTCCGTCCGCTTGATGGGCGAGGCGAAGGCCGCTGGCGCCGATCTCCTGCTGCTGCCGGAGGGCATCCTGGCGCGCGACATCACCGACCCCGACATCGTGCTTAAGACGGCGCAGCCGCTCGACGGCCCGTTCATGCAGGGCGTGCTCGAGGCGAGCAAGGGCTCGGCGCTGACCACCCTGTTCTGTATCCATGTCCCCAACGGCAAGGGGCGCGTCTTCAATATCCATGTCGCGGTTCGTGACGGGGCCATCGTTGCCGCCTATCGCAAGCTCCACCTCTACGACGCCTTCTCGGCGCTGGAATCGACCAATGTCGAGCCCGGCACCGAGGTGCCGCCGCTGCTCGAGATCGCCGGCCTGAAATGCGGGCTGATGACCTGCTACGACGTCCGCTTCCCCGAGCTCGCCCGTCGCCTCGCGCTCGACGGCGCCGATGTCCTGCTGCTGCCGGCCGCCTGGGTGCGCGGTCTCGGCAAGGAGGCGCATTGGGATGTGCTGGTCACCGCCCGCGCGCTGGAGAACACCTGCTACGTCATCGCCACCGGCGAATGCGGCCCGCGCAATATCGGCGCCAGCATGGTGGTCGATCCGCTCGGCGTCGCCGTCGCCCGCGCCGGCGAAGCCCCAGCGCTGATCTATGCTGAGATCGATCCGGCCCGCATCGTAGCCGCGCGTGCGGCGCTGCCGGTCCTCGCCAATCGCCGCTTCGCCGGCCCGGAGCTCGCCGCCTAGGCGAGCGCGCCATTCGACCAAACGACAAAAAAGGGGAACGTCGCCATGAACATGATCGTGAAATTCGCCGGGGCCGCCGCGCTGGCTGCGGTACTCCTGCAAGGCCCGGCCTGCGCCCAGGACGCCAGCATCAAGATCCCCGAGCAGAAGGTCGACGAGGCCCTGCGCGCCAAATTGCCGGAGGCTATCCGCACTGCCGGCAAGATGATCTCGGTCAACAACGGCTCCTTCCCGCCCTACGAGATCGTCACCGACGCCAAGACCATGACCGGCGCCAGTGCCGAGCTCTCCGACGCGATCGGCCAGCTGCTCGGCGTCAAGATCGAGCATGCGACGGTGAGCGGGCTCGCCGCGGCGCTGAGCGGCATCGCCGCCGGCCGTTTCCAGTTCGCCATGGGCCCGATCGGCGACTTCAAGTCGCGCCAGGAGGCCAACGACTTCGTCGACTATGTCCGCGAATTCGTGATCTTCGCGGTGCAGAAGGGCAATCCGAAGGCGATCGCCAGCCTCGACGACACCTGCGGCAAGAAGATCGCGGTGATGTCGGCCGGCTCGGCCGAAAAGGTGATCAAGGCGCAGGCCGAGAAATGTGCGGCCGAGGGCAAGCCGGCGCTGGAGGTGATGTCCTTCACCGATCAGCCGACCTCGATCCTTTCGGTCCGCTCGCGCCGCTCCGACGGCTTCTTCTCCTCGCAGGCGCCGCTGACCTATTTCGTCCAGCAGGCCAAGGGCGACCTCGAACTCGCCGCGGTCGGCAAGGCCAATGGCTTCCAGGACCTGTTCCAGGGCGCGGTCGTGCCGAAAGGGTCGCCGCTGGGCGAAGTCCTGCTGGCCTCGATCAAGGTGCTCAAGGCGAACGGCACCTATGAGGCGATCTTCAAGAAATGGGGGCTCGACAACAACATGATCGGCGAGCCCGGCATCAACCTCTCGAAGAACTGAGCGAGCGGGCCATGAGCAGCGCGGCTGAGCCGATGCATGACCGGCAGGCGACGCTGCGCGACGTTGCCAACGCCCACCGTCCGGTCGAATGGGGGCGCTGGCTGCTCTGGGCCTTCGTGCTCGCGGTCAGCGCCAATTTCGCCTGGATCGTCGCCTGGAATCCGAATTTCGGCTGGCCTGTCGTGGCGCAATGGTTCACGGCGGAATCGATCCTGCGCGGGCTCTATGTCACACTCGGGCTCACTGTCGTCGCGATGGTGATCGGCGTCATCATCGGCCTGTTGCTGGCGATCGCCCGGCTTTCCGACGACCGGTTGTTCAGCGGTTTTGCCGGGCTCTTCATCTGGTTCTTCCGCGGCACGCCGCTGCTGGTCCAGCTGATCTTCTGGTACAATCTCTCGACGCTCTTCCCTGAGATCTCGATATCGATCCCGTTCGGGCCGACGCTCGTCAGCTGGCACACCAACGACCTGATCACGCCGATGACGGCGGCGATCGCCGGCCTCTCGCTCAACGAGGCTGCCTATATGGCCGAGATCATCCGCGGCGGCCTGCTCTCGGTTGACAAAGGTCAGACCGAGGCGAGCGACGCCTTCGGCATGACCCGGGCGCGGGCGCTGTGGCGGGTCATCATTCCCCAGGCGATGCGCTCGATCGTGCCGCCGACCGGCAACCAGTTGATCAGCATGATCAAGGCGACCTCGCTGGTCAGCGTCATCGCCATGGCCGATCTGCTCTATTCGGTGCAGGCGGTCTACAACCGCACCTTCGAGGTCGTCCCGATGCTGATGGTCGCGGTGATCTGGTATCTCGTCATCACCACCGTCCTGAACATCGGCCAGGGCTTCATCGAGCGCTACTATGCCCGCGGCGAGCGCGGCGCGACGGAGCGCATGCCCGTCATTGCGGAGCCGACGCCATGAACGCGATCGCGACCGACGCCGCGCCGCTGGTCAGCGCCCGCAACGTCCATAAATCCTTCGGCAGCAACGAGGTGCTGAAGGGCATCGACCTCGACGTCATGCCGGGCGAGGTCGTCGTCGTCCTCGGCCCATCGGGCTCCGGCAAGTCGACCTTCCTGCGCTGCATCAACCATCTCGAGGCGATCGATCGTGGCTCGATCATGGTCGCCGGCGAGCAGATCGGCTACCGGCTGAACGGCGAGCGCCTGATCAAGCTTTCAGCCCACGCCATCGCGGCGCAGCGCCGCCAGATCGGCATGGTCTTCCAGCAGTTCAACCTCTTCCCGCACATGACGGCGCTGGAGAACATCATCGAGGCACCGGTCGGCGTCCATGGCCGTAGTCGCAAGGAAGCGACCGACTATGCCATGGAACTGCTCGGCCGCATCGGCCTGACAGAGAAGGCCAACGCCTATCCGCGCCAGCTCTCCGGTGGCCAGCAGCAGCGCGTCGCGATCGCCCGAGCGCTGGCGATCCGGCCGAAGCTGATGCTGTTCGACGAGCCGACCTCGGCGCTCGATCCCGAGCTCGTCGGCGAGGTGCTGTCGACGATGCGCGATCTTGCCGGTCAGGGCCTGACCATGATCGTCGTCACCCATGAGATCGGCTTTGCCCGCGAGGCGGCCGACCGCGTCGTCTTCATGGATGGCGGCCTCGTCGTGGAGCAGGGGAGGCCGGAGGAGGTGCTGGCCAATCCGAGCCATCCGCGCACGAGGCTCTTCCTCAGCCGCTTCATCCGCGAAGCGGCCTGAGCGGGCGCAAACCCTCAGAGTTATCTCCTGGCGCAAGCGCGCCGGGCTGCTTTGGCGGCCCGGCAGGCGTCATGGTTAACGTTAAACGATCATTATCAGATATCCGAATATCTTGATGGAAAGAGGTGAGAAGACCGGAGGAGACTGAGCATGGGCCGTCCGCAATCGCCGCGGCAGCGCTTTCGCCTGACAGGTGTCGGCGCGGTCACCGGCATGGCCCTGACGGCAGCCGTCGCACTCGTCGCCGCGGCCGGCGCCTTTTCGACCCAGCGCCTCGGCAACCGGATCCTGACCGAGACGATCGCGCGAGAAATGACGAGTGCCCAGGAGACCCTGCGCACCAGCCTGGACAGCGAGATCAAGCGCGCCGTCTCCATGGCGCATGTCATCGCGAGCAATGCCCAGATCCAGGCGCGCTTCGCCGCCGGTGACCGGGAGGCTCTGGCCGCGGCGACCGTTCCCGGCTTCGCCGCGCTGAAGGCGAATGACGGCGTCGTCCAGCTGCAGTTCCATGTCGCGCCGGCCACCTCGTTCCTGCGCGCCCATCGCCCGGAGAAGTTCGGCGACGACCTGTCCTCCTTCCGCTTCACGGTCGTCGAAGCCAACAAGGCGGGCAAGCCGGTCTTCGGCCTTGAGAACGGCGTCGAGGGCCTCGGCGTGCGCGGCGTGATGCCGGTCCGCTTCGAGGGGAAGGCCGTCGGGACCGTCGAGGTCGGCCTTGGCTTTGGCCAGGCGTTCTTCGACGCGTTCAAGAAAATGTCCGGAAACGACATCGCTTTCTTCGTCCTCGCCAATGGCGAGCTCAAGCGCTTCGCCTCGACTCTTGCCGATGACGGCCTGCTGTCGCAGGAGAGCCTGCGTCTTGGTCTGGGGGAACGACCGAGGTCCAACGCCTCGCCATTGGCGGGCGCGACAGCGCGATCGTCTACGCGCCCGTCAGGGACTACAGGGGCGACGTGATCGGAGCCTATGCGCTCGTCTCCGACATTTCCGCGCTCAGCTCGATCATGGACGCCGCGCTGTCTGCCTCGGCCCTGGTCGCGCTCGTCAGCCTGATCTCGGCGATCGTCTGCGCCTGGATGCTGAACCGCTGGATCGCCGCCCCGGTGCGCGGCATGACCCGCACGATGACGGCGCTGGCGCAGGGCGACCGCGACGTGCTCGTTCCCTCGCTGTCGCGCCGTGACGAGATCGGCGAGATGGCCCAGGCCGTCGACGTCTTCAAGCGCGCTGCGGTCGAAAAGGAGGCCATTGCCGCCGAAAAGCACCATGCCGAGCGGGAGATCGAGGCCCAGCGCCACGCCGCTGATGCCGAGAGGGTGCGCAACGAAGCCGAGCGCCAGGAAGCCACCGGGCAGTTGGCGGTCGTGGTCTCGGCGCTGGGCACCGGGCTGGAGCATCTGGCCAATGGCAATCTCGGCTATCGCATCGACCAGCCGGTCGCGGCCGCCTATGCCAAATTGAAGGACGACTTCAACGCGTCGATCGGAAAGCTGCGCGACACGATGCGGCAGATCGCGACGAACACCGAGAGCATGAAGGCGGGCGCCGGCGAGATCAGCCAGGCGGCCGACGACCTCGCCAGCCGCACCGAGCAGCAGGCCTCCTCGGTCGAGGAGACCGCGACGGCGCTCGACCAGCTGACCGCGACCGTGCGCCAGACCGCCGAGGGCGCGCGCCAGGCGAGCCTCGCCACCACCCAGGTCAAGGGCGAGGCCGAGCAGTCCGGCCAGATCGTGCGTGAGGCCGTCGCCGCCATGAGCGGCATTGAGAAATCGTCCGACGAGATCTCGCAGATCGTCGGCGTCATCGACGAGATCGCCTTCCAGACCAATCTGCTCGCGCTCAACGCCTCGGTCGAGGCGGCGCGCGCCGGCGATGCCGGCAAGGGCTTCGCCGTGGTCGCCTCGGAAGTGCGGGCGCTGGCCCAGCGCTCGGCGGATGCGGCCAAGGAGATCAAGGGGCTGATCACCGCCTCGAGCATCGAGGTCGAGAAGGGTGTCGCGCTGGTCGGCCAGACCGGAACGGCGCTGGAGCGGATGTCCGGTGAGATCACCCGCGCCACCTCGCTGGTCGCCGAGATCGCCTCGGCGGCCCAGGAGCAGGCGACCGGGCTGCAGGAGGTCAACACCGCGGTCAACGAGATGGACCAGGCGACGCAGCAGAATGCCGCCATGGCCGAGCAGTCGACCGCCGCCTCGCAGGCCCTGGCCCAGGAAGCCGACAGGCTCGCCGCGCTGGTCTCCTATTTCAGCCTCGAAGCGCCCGAACCATCGCGGATGCAGGTCTCGTCAAGCTCTGCGCGCCATGCAGCCTGAAAGCGAGCCGATCCTCAGCCCTCGTCGAGCTCCTTTGCGCGCTCCAGCGCGATCCTGGTGCCCTTTTCGACGAAGCCGGCGATCAGGTCGAGCTCCTCGACGCTGTATTGCGCCATGATCGCCGCCGAACGCTCGGCCATCGGAACGAAGAGATCCTGGATCGGCTGAATCGCCTCCGGCAGGATCCGGACGATGACCTTGCGGCGATCCTGCGGGTCGATGGCCCGCTCGACATAGCCCTTCTTCGCGAGCCGATCGATCAGGCCGGTCACGGCGCCGCTGGTCAGCTTGGTATGCTCCATGATCTGCCCGGCGGTCACAGGACCGGCCAGCAGGATCATGTCGAGGCATTCGAGGTCGACCGGGGCGAGGCCGACCCGTTTTGCGACCGCCTGGCTGTGCAGAGCACTGGCGGCGCCCATGCGGCGGAGCGCTGTCGTCAGGCGCGCGATCGCCTCGTCTTGACTTGGAGAGGGGGTCTGGATCATATCTTTGTTACAAAGATAATTAGTGAATGAGATAATTCATGGATGCGACCATCATGTCTACCGCCTTGGCGGCGCTTCTTGCCAATATCGGGCTCGGCGGCGGCATTTTCGAGCATAGCGTCGTCGACCGGGCCTGGCCCCGCAAGCCTGAGATCGTCCAGCCCCGGAAGGGCGGGATCTGGCGTGCCGGGTTCTGGATTCCGGCCCATACCGCCTTTGAACTCGTCCTGCTCGTCGCGCTTTATCTGAGTTGGGGCAACGACGGTGTCCGCAAGGCCTTGCTGCTGGCTCTCGCCGCACATGTTGCGTTGAGAGTCTGGTCGGCCTTCGACATGATCCCGAAGGCGATCGCGTTCGAGAAGGCGGAGACGGTCGAC